>NZ_QTUC01000001.1:2400000-3057504 GCF_003386795.1 Thermasporomyces composti | reverse complement strand
CCAAGGAGGAGGCCGACCACTCGCTGCCCTACCTGCTCGCGGTGGCCGCCCTGGACGGTCAGGTCCTCCCCGCTCAGTACGCTCCCGAGCGCATCGCCGCCGACGACGTCCAACAGCTGCTGCGGCGCGTCCACATCCACCCGGCCGACGATCTGTCCCACCTGTTTCCCGACCACCATGCCTGTCGGTTGACGGTCCGCCTGCGCGACGGCCGCTCTCTCACCGCGGACAAGCGGGACTACGAGGGATTCCACACCCGCCCGATGAGCTGGGACACCGTGACGGAGAAGTTCACCCGGCTCGCCGAGCCGGTGCTCGGACAGCCGGCCACCGCGGATGTCGCCGAACGGGTCCGTCAGCTCGACGACGCGTCCCGAGCCGACGTGACCAGCCTGCTGGCCGACCTGAACGGGGCGATCGCCCGTCATCTCGGAAGGGAGGACCGGCCATGACCAAGGACGAGCGGGTGTTCACCGGCATCCGTCGCAACCAGCGCGAGTCCAAACCGCGTTCGCGGGGTCTGACCGAAATCCGTGGGCCGTACTACAGCGTCATGGGGCCCCGCTACCTGGCGGACGTCCTGGAGACGATGGGCGAGT
The DNA here is from genome assembly GCF_003386795.1 of Thermasporomyces composti. NCBI lineage: Bacteria > Bacillati > Actinomycetota > Actinomycetes > Propionibacteriales > Nocardioidaceae > Thermasporomyces > Thermasporomyces composti. The sequence goes on along the minus strand of NZ_QTUC01000001.1, from coordinate 3,056,905 downwards.
ACGTCGACATCCTCAAGTTCGCCGGCGGCTCGTTCAGCCTCATGCCCCGCTCTGCTCTGCGATCCCTCATCGACCTCGCCCACCGCTACGACGTGCGGGTCTCCACCGGCGGCTTCCTCGAGTACGTCGTCACCCAAGGGCCTGCCGCCGTGGACGACTACCTGCGCGAATGCCGCGACCTCGGGTTCGACATCGTGGAGGTGTCGAACGGCTTCGTCATGATGTCGCCGGACGACCTGGTCCGGCTCGCCGACCGGGTCCGCGAGATGGGCCTGGAGGCGAAGCCCGAGGTCGGGATCCAGTTCGGCGCCGGCGGAACCACGACCGCAGAAGCGCTCGAGGCGGAGGGCACGCGCGACGTGACCGCGGCGATCGCGCTCATCCGCCGCCACCTGGAGGCCGGCGCGCACCTGGTCATGATCGAGTCCGAGGGCATCACCGAGAGCGTGCGGACCTGGCGCACCGACGTGGTCGCGCGAATCGCCAGCGAGATCGGGATCGAGCACGTGATGTTCGAAGCCGCTGACCCGGAGGTGTTCGCCTGGTACGTCAAGAGCTACGGTCCCGAGGTCAACTTGTTCATCGACCACAGCCAGATCGTGCAGCTGGAGAGCATGCGCGCGGGCATCTGGGGCACCGCCAGCACGTGGGGTCGTGTGCTCACCTACAAGGGCTGAGCGCTCAGGCTGTCGACCTCCGGGCTCGGGGACGTGTGAAAGGTGACGCCGGACCACAGACGGTCAGCTGCGGAGACGGAAGCGGGCCAAGGTCGGGCCCCACAAGACCGTCACGACGAGCGCGGAGAGCGCGGAGAGGCAGCCGAACAACGCGACGGGAGCGACGTGGGTGGTGTAGTCCGGAAGGAGGACCATCCCCACGTTGACGAACGCGTGGACGATCACCGCCACGACGACGGATCGCCCGGCGTTGACGTAGAGCCACACGATGAGCACGCGAAGGGCGACCGTGCCGAGGAACCACCAAGCGATCCAGACGAACGACCGGTCCGCCTGGACCAACGGCAGCACGTGCCAGATCGCCCAGAACGCGCCGATGAACAGGCCCGCGACGAGTGCACCCCACCGGGCCCGCATCGGCTCCACGGCGTAGCCCATCCAGCCCGTTTCCTCGCCGACGGCGCTGACGAGGAACAGCACGAGAAGCAGAGGCAGCGCGGCGATCGAGCCGCGCTCTCCATCCGCGCTGCCAGTAAGCCGCAAACACCAGTCGACGGCGGCGACGATCACCGGGATCGTCAGGAACGTGGGGAAATACCACGTTCTGGGCCGAACTGTTCGGGGATCCACCGCTCGCCTGAGCAGGTGACGGATCTCACCGGCCGAGCCCTGCCGCCACAGCATGATCCACGCGGCGAGAAACGGGCAGGCGAACATGAGAGCACTCACCGGAAGGTCCATCGGGGTGCCCTCTGGACTCTCCACGAACAACCCGAGGACCCAGAGAGGAACCGAGAGGAGGACGACGAGGACGAAGAACGGCAGGACCGGTCTCGACGTGACCGCGACGTCCGCACGTTCCGCCTCTTCCACACGGCTCCTCATGGTGCGTAGCTCCTCCAACCGGCGGCGGCGCGCTGTTGCCGCCACTGCGAGGACCCTAGCTCGCTCGGCCTGGGCCCGGATCGGTGGCTCGTGAGCCTCGACCCGCGAGGGTGCCGTTCACGGCCAAGCCGGTTCCTCTCGGGAGTGGGAGCGCGGAACCGGAACTACACTCCGGCTGCGGCGGTCGACGGGCGCCGAGTCGTGCAGCCGATGCAGACCCGGCCGCCGTCCGGCGGCGTGGAGGGAGACACCGTGCTCGAGCTCGACATCGAGGGTCCGCTCTTCTACGACAAGGTGTACGGGTGCTGGCTGGGGAAGAACGCCGGCGGCACGCTCGGAACCCCGCTGGAGAAGACGTTCGGCGAGCCCGAGCCGTTCGACGTGTGGTGGTACCCGAAGCTCGCCGAGGGCGGTGGCGGTCTCCCCAACGACGATCTCGAGATCCAGCTCGCCTGGCTGAAAGCCCTCGAGGAGGTCGGCCCTCACCTGTCCGCGCGCGACTTGGCCAGGTACTGGCTCGACCACGTGGGCTACAACTTCGACGAGTACGGCCTGTCCAAGACGAACCTGCGGCTGGGTCTCGAACCGCCGATCAGCGGCCACTACAACAACTGGTTCAAAGACTGCATGGGCTGCCCGATCCGCTCGGAGATCTGGGCGTGCGTGGCTCCCGCAGCCCCGCGGGTGGCGGCTCGGTACGCCTACCAGGACGCGATCTGCGACCACGCCGGTGGTGAGTCGGTCTACGGCGAGCTGTTCAACGTCGCGGTGGAGTCGGCGGCCTTCGTCGTCAGCGACCGGCGCGCGCTCGTCGACATCGGCCTGTCGTACGTCCCCGACGACAGCAAGACCGCGGCCGCCATCCGCGCCGTGCTCGCTGCCCACGACGAGGGTCTGGACTGGAAGGCGGCTCGACGGCGGGTGCTGGAGACCACGCCTCACTACAACGCGCAGTACTCCCCCATCAACCTCGGCTTCCAGGTCATCGGCCTGCTCTACGGCGAGGACTTCGGCGACGGCATCTGCAAGACGGTCAACTGCGGCTACGACACCGACTCCTCGGGCGCCGCGATCGGCAGCTACCTCGGCATCCTCGCCGGACGCTCCGGCCTGCCCGCGAAGTGGATCGAGCCGCTCGGCGACACCATCGCGACCAACGAATCCTGGGGTGGCGTGCGGCACCTCTCCGACGGCGACAACCCGATCCCGGCCAACCTGGACGAGCTCGTCACCCGGATCCGACGCGTCGCCCGCACCGTGCTCTCCACCCATGGCGCCCTCGACGCAGACGGCGTCGTGCGTGTCTCCGAGACGGACCTCTACGCCGACGACGAGGTGCGCGCGCTGCGCGACTCCAGCCCGACGCTGGTGAGCTTCCCCTCACCCGACCTGCACGTGGGGGTCGACTACGTCGACACGCCAGCGGTCGCACCCGACACCACCAAGACCATCGTCACCACGCTGACGAACCCGCACCCCGACCCGATCGTCGCGACCTGTGCGGTGACCGTGCCGACAGGGTGGGAGGCTCCAGCCGCGCAAGAGGTGGAGGTTCCCGCGCGTGGCCGCACCGAGCTCACCTGGCGGATCGACATACCCGGACGCGCTCTCCTCCACAACAGCAACCGCTGCTTCGTCGCGGTGTCGCCACGCGGACGCCCCGCGCAGCCGGCCGTTCCGCTCGTCCTCGTCGGCGCCGCGGCCATCCGCGTGAGCGGCCCGTACGACCGGAACGGTCGGAGCGACACCGAGCTGCTCGACACTGCTTTCCCGCCCGAGCAGCGGACCGGCGCGCTCGAGGAGCCGGACAGCCGTGGCGGCGAGTGGCGAGAGCTGTCGGCGCACGACAACGCCCTCCCCCTCGACGAGGTCTTCGACGGACCCGGCGTGCTCTACGTGCAGAGCTTCATCCACGCGCCGGAGGCGCAGCGCGTGTGGCTCGCGGTCGACGCGAACTGCCCCGTGCGGTTCTGGGTGAACGACGACCACGTGGCCACCGCCGAGCGGTACCAACCCATCCGACCCAACTACGGCGGGCGCGCCGACTCGGCGAGCTCGGTGACGTTGCGCGCCGGCTGGAACGAGCTGCTCGTCAAGCTCGTTCGGAACGCCGACGCGCCGGCGGCGCAGTGCCACGTCCTGATCTCCAGTGACGACCGGTTCCGTGACGGCCAACCGCACCTCGGCCGGACTCGCTTCCCCTGGGACTGAGTGGCACTCCCCTGGGACTCAGTGACACGTTCACGACGGCGCTCGACACCAAGACGCGAGGAAGGAAGTTGATGCCTGATCAGTCCTCGTCACGTCGCCCCAACATCGTCTTCATCATGTCCGACGACCACGCGGCGCACGCGATCAGCGCGTACGGGAGCCGGGTGAACGAGACGCCCCACATCGACCGCCTCGCCCGCGAGGGCATGCGCCTGGACAACGTCTTCTGCCAGAACGCGCTGTGCGCGCCGAGCCGGGCGACGATCCTCACGGGGACGCACAGCCACGTCAACGGCGTGCGGACACTCTCCACGTACTTCGACAACCGTCAACCGACCTTTGTCGGGCTGCTGCGGGACGCTGGTTACCAGACCGCCATCGTGGGCAAGTGGCACCTCGGTCACGGCCCGGACCACGACCCGCGCGGCTTCGACCACTGGGTCGTCCTGCCAGACCAAGGTGACTACCACAACCCGACGTTCTTCGATAACGGGGTCGAGCGTCGCTTCGACGGCTACGCCACGGACATCATCACCGACCTCTCGCTGTCCTGGCTGGACAGCCGGGACCGGACCCGACCGTTCTGCTTGCTCGTCCACCACAAGGCTCCGCATCGCCCGTGGGAGCCGGATGAGAAACACATGCACCTCTATGCGGACACCGACATCCCGCTGCCGGAGACCTTCCACGACGACTACGCCAACCGCTCGGAGGCCGCCAAAGCCGCGTTGATGAGGGTCGCGCGGGACCTCACACCCACCGACCTGAAGGAGCCGGTCCCGCCTGGCCTCACGCCCGAGGAGGAGGCCTACTGGAAGTACCAGCGGTATATGAAGGACTACCTGCGCTGCGTGGCGAGCGTGGATGACAACGTCGGGCGGGTGCTGGACTACCTCGACGCCGAAGGGCTCCGCGACGACACGATCGTCGTCTACACCTCCGACCAGGGCTTCTTCCTCGGCGACCACGGGTGGTACGACAAGCGGTTCATGTACGAGGAGTCGCTGCGCATGCCGTTCCTCGTCCGGTATCCGCGGGAGGTCCCCGCCGGCTCGGTGTCGACGGCGATGATCTCGAACGTCGACTTCGCCCAGACGTTCTTGGACTTCGCTGGTGTTCCGGCGCACCCGCGCATGCAGGGCAGGAGCTTCCGACCGGTCCTGCGCGGCGTCACGCCGGACGACTGGCCACAGCGGATCTACTACCGCTACTGGGAGCACGGCGACGGCAGCCACAACGTGCGCGCCCACTACGGCATTCGAACGCCTCGTTACAAGCTCATCTACTACTACAACGACGGCCTCGGCCTCCCCGGCACGTCATCGGAGCGCTACGAGCCGGAGTGGGAGCTGTTCGACCTCCAGACCGACCCGAAGGAGATGCGAAGCGTCTACGACGACCCTGCCTACGCGTCGGTCCGTGCCGAGCTCACTGCCGAGCTGGCTCGGCTGCAGAAAGAGATCGGCGACCCGCCGTACACTCCGAGCGACGAGGTGGACACCGAACGGTGAGCCCGGCTCGATTGGTCCGGTGAGCCGCCCTCGGATTGGCCCGGGCGTGAGCGCGCTGCGGCCGTACGATCGAAGCCCATGAGACACCTCAACCTCGCCCAGGACGTCGAGGTGAGCGCGATCGCGCTCGGCACGATGTTCTTCGGCTCAACGGTTGACGAGAGCACGTCGTTCACCATCCTTGACCGCTACCTCGAACGCGGCGGGAACTTCCTCGACACCGCGAACTGCTACCAGTTCTGGGAGAAGGACGGTCGGGGCGACGAGAGCGAGACCTTGCTCGGTCGCTGGTTCCGTGAGCGTGGCACCCGCGACTCCGTCATCCTCGCGACCAAGGTCGGGGCCCGTCCCGACGGGGATCCCAAAGACTTCCCCAACAACGCCGAAGGCCTCTCGGAGAAGGTCATTCGCGCCCAGATCGACGAGAGCCTGCGCCGACTCGGCACCGACCACGTCGACCTCTACTACGCGCACATCGAGGACCGTCGCACACCTTTGGAGGAGCAGGTCGGCGCCTTCGCCAAGGTGGTCGCCGACGGCAAGGTGCGGTTGCTCGGCGTCAGTAATCACCCGGCGTGGCGAATCGAGCGAGCCCGGCAGATCTGCCAGGCCAACGGCTGGCCCGCCTACACGGTCATCCAGCAGCGCCACTCCTACCTGCGTCCCAAGCCGGACGCCGATCTCGGCGCGCAGCTACCGGTCACACCCGAGCTGCAGGACTACGTGCGCTCGACTCCCGAGCTGCGCCTCATCGCGTACTCGCCGCTGCTGGGCGGCGCCTACAGCGGCCGCGCGGACAAGCCGCTCACCGAGGCCTACCAGACCGTCGACACCCAGCGTCGCCTGGACGCCCTCCACGAGGTGGCGAAGGAGACGGGCGCGACGGCGAACCAGGTCGTGCTGGCGTGGATGCTCCACAGCGACCCCGTCGTCATCCCGTTGATCGGTGCCAGCTCGGTCACCCAGCTCGACGAGGCGCTCGACGCCGCTGACCTGAAGCTGACCGAGGACCAGATGCGTCGGCTCAACGAAGCCGGCGAGTAAGCCGGGTCGTCGCGGAGCGGAAGGAACCAGACGCGGGGTGGCGGGCGGTGAGACCCGCCGCCCCGCTCACGTCGTCACCTCACCCGCGCACCGGGCCCTGGGCGCTCCGTCGACGGGCTCGGGCATCCTCGTGGCCAGGTAGAGGTAGTAGTCCCACACTCGGCCCTCGCGGCGAACCGTTCGAGACAGCTCCTCACACGCGCCGAACACGTTCGTCAGCGTCTCTCGCAACGGCCCGGAGCGGTCGGCCGACCACACGCCGAGGACGCCACCGCACCGCAGCGTTCGCGCGCACGCGGCGAGGAACGGGCGCTCGTACACCTGCTGGTTCGCGGTGTGGACCAGGAACTCCGGCCCGTTGTCGACGTCGAGCAGGACCGCGTCCACACTCGTGTCCTCGAGGGTGGAGACGAAGGCGCGGATGTCAGCGACGTGGACGCGAACCCTCGGGTCGTCCAGCGCGCCTCGTGTCTCCGGCACGAGCCCGGCCCGAACCCAGTCCACGACGACGCGGGCCAGCTCGACCACCTCGACCCGCCGCACTCGCTCGTCGGACAGGACAGCGCGGGTGGTGAACCCCAGACCCAGCCCTCCGACCACCACGACGAGGTCGTCGTCGTGGAGCCGCCGCAGTGCCTCCGACGCCAGGAGCCGCTCGGTGGACGTCTCGACGGTATCCATGACGAACGTCCCGTTGACGATCAGCTCGTAGACGTCGGCCCCGACGTCGTTGGTCCGTCGACGCAACGCGACCTGACCCTGCGGCCCTTCGTCGTACGCGATCGTCTCCAGCACAGCGGGGACTGTAGCCGGTTTGGGCCATCCTCCGCTCGACTGTGGGAGGCGGCGGCTCCCGCTCATTACCGTGGCAGCGTCCACTGTGGGAAGCTTCCGGGAGAACCGATGACGCTCACGAGAAGGCGTCTCCTCCAGGTCACCAGCGCCGCGGTCGGAACCGCGACGCTCTCGATCCCCGCCAGCACCGCCCACGCGGTCACCGAAGCCGCGTCCGCGAAGGCGACGTTCCGACGCAACGCCTGGAGCCGGATGCGCGGCATGACAGCGCCGTCGTCCCTGACCGAGGCGGACATCGCCGCCTTCGCGGCCACGGGCGGGAACCTGCTGCGGGTCGGTTTCAGCAACCGCCCGTTGATGCGCAAGGAAGAGCCGTTCGACCTTGACCCCGGGGCCTTCGAACAGCTCGACCGAATCCTCGACAGCTGTGAGCGCCACGGTGTGCGGGTGGTCATCGACCCACACACGTTCCCGGGTCTGCGCGACGACTACACCACGTTCCCCGACGACGAGTTCTGGAAGGACCTTCGGTACCACGAGCTGGCGATGCGGCTCTGGGACGCCGTCGCATCGCGGTACCACGACCGCGGTGAGGTCCTCGCCGGGTACGACCTGCTGAACGAGCCAGCCGTCCCCGACATCCACGCCGAGGAAGGCCCGGCGAGCTGGAACGCCCTGGTCCTCGACCTGGTGGCCACGATTCGAGCACACGACCCGGACCGGCCCATCCTCGTGGCCTCGGCCATCTCCCCACGGCGTGACAGCCCGCTGTGGTACACCCGGTTCGAGTCGGTGAACGCGTTGCCACCACCGCCCGACCCGAACATCGTCATCACGCCGCACATGTACGCCCCGCACGCCTTCACCCACCAAGGGGTCAGCTACCCGGAAGGCGTGGCGTACCCAGGAGAGGTGCCAGGGGAGGCCTGGGAGGGTCTACCCGCGTCGGTGTACTGGGACTCGGAAACCATCCGCCGGTACCTCGCCCCCGCGCTGGAATACCAGCAGACCTACCAGGTGCCCATCTTCGTCGGCGAGTTCAGCGCGCCGCGCTGGATCGGGGACAGCGGCAACCGCTACCTCCGCGACACCATCGACTGGTTCGAGCGCTTCGGGTGGAGCTGGGCCTACCACGCCTGGCGGGAGTGGCACGGCTGGGACGCCGAGCTCAGCAACACCGACAAGGACGACCTCACCCGTTACCCGACCACACCTCGCTTGGAGCTGCTCAAGGGGTACTTCCGCCGCAACCGACGGCGACCCCGGTGACGCTCACCTCACCGGGTGGTGTCCACGAGCAGGTCCAGACCGAAACCGGGAGCGTCCGGGACGTGCAGTACGCCGTCGACCGAGCGGTAGGCGGAGGTGTCGACGCCATCCGTGGTGCCCGGAACGCCCTCCACGAGGGGGACGTTGCCGAGACCGGCGGCGATCTGCGCGGCGTACAGCGACTTGAGGGGCAGGCCCCAGGCGTGCGGTGAGGCTCGCACGCCGAGCTCCGCCAACCGTGGCATGAGCGCCCGCCACCGGGTGAGCCCGAACGACACGACGTCCATGAGAAGGACGTCGAGCAAGCCTTCCTTGCCGAGGTCGAGCAGGAAGGGCACGTCCGGCTCGGACTCGCCGTCCGCGACGAGGGTGCCTCGATCGGCGAGGTGCTCCCGCAACCGGCGCAGGTCTTCCCGGTTCTCCGGGAACGGCTCCTCCAGCCAGAACACGTCGCAGTCGGCCACCGCGTCGAGGTAGTCGAGAACGTCGGCGCAGGTATAGCCGTCGTTGGCGTCGACGAGGATGCGACAGTCGGGGAAGGCCTCACGTACCGCCCGGGTCACGTCGACGTCGCGTCGCCGTCCGGCTTCGGGCGCCATCCACCGATGGCCACGCCCGATCTTGACCTTGAACGCGCGGAAGCCCAACGCGTAGTCGTCCCGACAGTTCGCCAGGACGGCGTCCAGGCCGCGCGGCGCCTCGTCGGGGTCCAGGTCGTCGAAGTAGATCGCCCCGTCGTACCAAGGCACGGCCCGCGTCCCATGCCCGCCGAGCAGCTGGTGCACAGGCTGGTCGAGCAGCCGGCCGGCGAGGTCGTGGAGGGCGAAGTCCAGCGGCGTCGCGAGCGCCTCGACGACGCCGACCTTCGGGTCGAACAGCTCGTCGACCCGCCGGCCGACGAGCGCGGCCACGTCCGTGAGATCCCCCGCCGCCAACCCCCAGCCCTGCCCGCCTTGGTCGGTTCGCACGCGCACGACCGTCTGCTCGGGCCCGGCACCGTGACTCCCGAGGCGTGCGTTCCGTCCGACGGTTCGGGGGTACCGGGTGGTGACCCGGGCGACCTCCACGGTGGCGACACGGTGGTCCGACCACGACACGATTGGCTCTCCCTCCGCCAGTCCTGGCACCATGCGGTACCGGACACGACTGTGGCCGGCGACGAGTCCTCGCGGCTACCACACTGACTCGAGTTGGCCACGGCTGGCGAGGGGGTGACATGCGGGTCGAGCTGGTCGAGGGCGACATCACCAAACAGGTCGTCGACGTCGTGGTCAACGCCGCGAACTCCTCCCTGCTCGGCGGTGGCGGGGTCGACGGTGCCATCCACCGGGCTGGCGGCCCGGCCATCCGCAAGGAGTGCGAGGCCTTGCGCGCCTCCCGTTACCCCGACGGGCTCCCGACTGGGCAGGCGGTGGCGACCACGGCCGGTCAGCTCCCGGCGCGCTGGGTGGTGCACACGGTCGGCCCCGTGTGGAGCGCCTCGCAGGACCGCAGCGAGCTGTTGCGCGCCTGCTACGCCAACGCGCTCAACGTCGCCGACGAGCTGAAGGCGACCACCATCGCGTTCCCGTTGATCTCCGCCGGCATCTACGGCTGGCCGGTCGACGACGCGGTACGCCAGGCGCTGAGCGTCCTGCTGCCCGCCACACCCGCGGTGGTGGCGGAGGCGCGGCTCGTGCTCTTCGGGCAAGCCACCTACGAGACCGCCCTCGCCGTCTACGAGCAACTGCGACGCGACCACTGATCACTGCGTCGGCGACGTGTCCCGTACCGCTCACCGGCCGGGCTCCGGTTCGTCTCCTCGGGGAGCCATGCGCCTGGCGAGGACGCTCGCGGTGAGCGTCACCACGAGCGGCACGGCCGGTACGAGAACGGGCGCCACCACGAGGAGGACGCTGGCCACCACCGCCCCGCACAGCAGAGCGACCAGCTCGCCGACCTGCCGGCGCCGAACGACTGACGGCTTCCGCCTGGTCACCAGGTCATCGACGAGCCGGGTGAGGGTGCCGGTGAGGTACGTCGTGGCGCCACCGGGGATCGCCAGCTTGTTGACCGTCGCTGACTGCAAGCCCATCGCGCCCGCGAGCAAGGTCACCATCGCCTCACGAAGCAGCGGTCGTGGGGTGGAACCGGTGGCGAACCACGCCACGAACACAGCGGCGAAGACGACCAGAACCACATCGAGAGCGACGAGGGCGCGCCGCGGCCATGGCCACGCCCCCGCCACCTCGAGGTCGCGAAGCCATCGGGCGACCAGGTAGAGGCCGACGACGAACGCGACGATCGCGAGCGCTGGCCTGACCGTGGTGAGCGGTTCCCCTCGTCCGGCACCGAGCCCGAGGAGGACCAGGTTGCCGGTCATGACGCTGGTGAACACCCCACCCAGCACGGCGAAAGCGAAGACGTCCGTGGCACCGGTGCCAGCCGACAGCAACAGAAGCGCCAGAAGAGCCTGATCCCTCTGCTTCCAGCGCCTCCGCCGCCCACGCCACACCGGTCTCTCTTCCCGCCGAGGACTGGGCCAACCGAGCCACGGCAGGGCCGTGTCGTGACCGGTATTCGCCAGACGTCTGGCCTACGACCGATCATGGCGGGAAAGTACCGGAAGAGGAGCTTTGTCCCCGCTCGGCCGTATTCCGGGGAGGACCCATGCGCAGGGCCGCTCGACCGCTGATCGCCGGGCTCGCCGCCGTGGCCACGATGTGTGCGTCGGTGACCACCACCGCTCTCCCATCCGCCGAGGCCGCGCAGCCCACGACCACTCCCACGTCCGACACCACCGTGACCTATCGCGGGTACCAGGTGCAGGTGCCACGCACCTGGCGGGTGGTGGACCTCCGCCGCAACCCCAGGGCCTGCGTGCGGTTCGATCGCCCCGCGGTCTACCTCGGTCGTCCGGGCGACGTCCAGGACTGCCCCACCGACCTCGTGGGACGCACCGCCGGCCTCATCCTGCAACCGCTCGACCGCACCGCCCGAGAGCACCTGGCTCCGAACGTCGTCCCCGCGGTCGCCGGATCGGCGAAGGCGCCGGCGGTCGTGCCGTCTCTCGGCCACACGGTGCAGGTCGCGGTCGAGGCCGCCGGCGTCCTGGTGACCGCCGCGCACACCCCCGAGACCGAGGCGACGGTCCGGCGCATCCTCGCGACCGCGACGCTGACGTCGGCCGCGCGCCCAGCTTCGCTGTCGGCGGTGCGCACCGAACCGAAAGCGACCGCCTCCGTCATCCATCCCGGCGACTACACCGGCGCGGGCTTCGACGCCTGCGCCGCGCCGTCGCAGTCGGCGATGGACGCCTGGCTGAACTCGCCGTACCGCGCGGTGGGCGTCTACATCGGCGGCGTCTCCCGGGCCTGCGCGCAGCCGAACCTGACCGCGAGCTGGGTCTCGACACAGACGTCGAAGGGGTGGCACCTCATCCCCATCTACGTCGGTCTGCAGGCCCCCTGTACCAACTTCCGGAACAGGATGTCCTCCGATCCGGCCACGGCACGCAGCCAAGGCCACCAGGCCGGCGCTGACGCGGCCAACCTCGCCGCGGCGTTGGGCCTGGCGCCCGGCAGCGTCATCTACGAGGACATGGAGGCCTACACCCGAGGCGGCTCCTGCACCACCGCGGTGCTGTCGTTCCTCAGCGGCTGGACCGACGAGCTCCATGCCCGCGGATACCTGTCCGGGGTGTACTCCAGCGCCGCGTCCGGTGTCGCCGACCTCGTCGCCGCCTACAACAGCTCCACCTACTCCCGTCCCGACCACATCTTCTTCGCATGGTGGAACGGCCGCGCCGACGTCGACGGCGGCTCCTACATCCCGGACTCGTACTGGGCGAACCACCAGCGCATCCACCAGTACCGGGGTGACCACAACGAAACCCACGGTGGCGTGACCATCAACATCGACAACGACTACCTGGACGTCGGGAAGGGCTCGACACCGCCACCCACCGGGTGCTCCAACGTCAACCTCGACTTCACCAGCTATCCGACGCTGAGCTCCGGCTCCTCCGGGGCAGCGGTCCGGGCCGCCCAGTGCCTGCTGGACGGCCTCGGCTTCGATCCCGGGCCCATCGACGGACTGTTCGGTCCAGCGACCCAGGCGGCGGTCACGTCGTTCCAACGCAGCCGAGGGCTTGACCCCGACGGCATCGTCGGTCCCCGCACCTGGACGGCGCTGCTCTCGGCGGGCAGCACGCCGACCCTGCGGCTCGGCTCGACTGGCAGCGCGGTCTCGCGCCTGCAGCGCGCGCTGACCGCGGCATTGGGGCGCACCGTCACCATCGACGGGGTGTTCGGCTCGCAGACCGAACAAGCCGTCCGCGACTACCAGGCAAGCCGGTCACTCGACGTCGACGGCATCGTCGGGGCTCAGACCTGGGGAGCCCTGCAGGCTGGCCGATAGGAGACCGTGGATCACGACGAGTGCCGGGAGCGCAAAGTTTTGGCAGACTACCGGCAACGATCTTCCCCTGCTGGAGGCTGTGCATGGACGGTTCGAAGACCATCCCTCCCGGCATCGACCCCACCAAGCCGAACGTCGGCCGCATCTGGGACTACCTTCTCGGGGGCACCGAGTGGTTCGAGATCGACAAGATGGCCGCTGAACGGCTCAAGCAGCTCGCGCCCGAACTGGCAGAGGATGGCGTGTGGGCCAACCGAGGCTTCCTGCAGCGCTCCGCTCGGTGGTTGGCGGAGAAGGCCGGGATCCGTCAGTTCATCGACATCGGCGCCGGGCTGCCCACCCGGAACAACACGCACGAGGCGGTGCGTGCCGTCGCTCCGGACGCTCGCGTCGTGTACGTCGACAACGACCCGGTGATCTGCGAGTACTCCCGCTCGCTGCTCAAGGACACCCCGAACACCTTCTACCTCTGCGCCGACCTCGAGGACCCGGACTCGATCCTCAACAACTCCGACGTCCGTGCGCTCATCGACTTCAGCCAGCCAGTCGGGCTCATCCTCGCCGCCGTCGTGCACTTCGTCCCTGACGAGAGAGACCCCTGGGGTCTGCTCCGCCGCTACAAGGACGCGCTCGCGCCTGGCAGCTACGTGGCGCTGTCCCACGGGACGACCAGCCGGACCAGCCCAGAGCTCGTCGAGAAGGCCACCAAGCTCTACTCCAGCGCCTCCGCACAGCTCTACATGCGCTCGGAGGAGGACATCGAGCGGTTGTTCGAGGGCTTGGAGCTCGTTCCGCCCTACCCTGGCGCACCGGCGACCCTCACCTACGCGGGCTTGTGGGGCGCGGAAGTGCCGGAGGACGCGGACAGCGAAGGTTCCCGCTACTGGCTGTGCGGGGTGGGGCGCAAGCCCTGACCCGGGCGGCACGCCCCTCCCGCTCGGTTTGGTGCGGACCTGGTCCCAGGTACGCCCGGCTTTGGTGAGCTTGGGCCTGTCCGCGAATCCGGGAAACGCCGACTGACGCCGCGGGCGGGCGGACACCCGCTACCGTCCAGCGGGTGGAGAAGTCGTCGCGACCTGCGCACGACTCCGTCGCCGTGTCGCGCCGCCTGCGGGCGGTCGTCGCCGTGGCGGCACTCGCCGTCGGGGGCCTCGGCGCGTGCGTCGGCGATCCCGAGCCCGCGGCGACCAAGAGTCCTAATGCCGCGGCGGCGATTCCCACGCCGACCGACTTCCACCGTGGGCCGGCGAGCACCGCGCGAGGCGACGATCTCGTCACCGTCGAGACCTTGGTGACGAGACTCGACATCCCGTGGGGCGTGACGTTCCTTCCCGATGGGAGTGCGCTGGTCACCGAACGCCACAAGCGCCGGATCCTGCGGGTCGGGCCCGGCCGTGGCGCCGACGGCGAGCTCACCGTCCGTCCTGTCACGACGATCGAGGGCGTCTACGCCAATAACGAGGGCGGTCTGCTCGGTATCGCCGCCTCGCCTCACTTCCGGCGTGACCAGACGGTCTTCATCTACTACACCACGAAGAAGGACAACCGCATCGCGAAACTGCGGCTCAGTGACCGCCGCCCGAGGCCCGTTCCGATCGTCACCGGTATTCCCCAGGCGGGCGTCCACAACGGTGGCCGGTTGGCGTTCGGTCCGGACGGCTACCTGTACGCCACCACCGGCGACGCCTCGCGGGCCGGAGGTGCCCAGGACCTCAACGATCTGGGCGGCAAGATCCTCCGCATGACGATGGACGGGAAGCCGGCCCCCGGCAACCCGTTCAAGGGCTCACTGGTCTGGTCGTACGGACACCGCAACCCGGAGGGGATCGCCTGGGACGCCAACGGGACCATGTACTCCGCCGAGATCGGCGAGGCGGTCTGGGATGAGCTCAACCTCATCCTGCCGGGACGCAACTACGGCTGGCCCAAGGTTCAGGGCATGGGCACGGGACGAGGCCTCACCAACCCGCTGGTGGTCTGGCGCCCCGAGATCGGTGTGACGAACGGCATCGCCATCGTCGGTCAGACCGCGATCGTCACGTGCCTGCGAGGCCAGCGCATCTATCTCGTCGGCTTGGGTGGGCCGGTCAACATCGGAAGCGAGCGGATCGTCGGCTCCGGTGTCGGCGAGGCGAGCATTCGGTGGCGGCCGGGCGCTGGTATCACCGGTCGACCGTTGGAGGCGCTGACCGGGCGGTACGGGCGGATCCGGGACGCGGTCCGCGCGCCCGATGGCAGCGTCTGGCTGACGACGTCGAACCGGGACGGCCGTAACCAGCCGGTACCCGAAGACGACCGCATCCTGCGCCTCACCTTCCGCTCTCCGTCGCCCTCCTCAACGACTCGCTAGCACCTGGACCCTGTTCGAGGACTCGCTGACGCGACTGGCCACGACACCGCCACGCGCGACCAGGCATGCCATCGGCGCTGACGAACGGGCGAATCCACGGCACCGCGGGATGACTCGTCCGCCACGGTCTCGGACGAAAGCGGTGCCCGCGCCTCGTCGCGCGCTCATCGCCTGCTCGAGAAGTTCGCTGACGCGTGTGTGAACCGGGGTTGATCGGCTGCGAGACCGCGTCTATAAAGAGGCAACCTTTCCGGCTACGACCGAAAGTCGGCGGGAGCAGGAGGCCCGTGCCATGGACCGTCTCGAACGCTGCCTGGGCGCCCATTCAATGAGTCGGCGAGCTCTTCTTCGAGCCACAGCGCTCACGGGTGTCGCTGGTGCCGCCGGAAAGCTCCTGTCCGGCTTCGGTGGGCCAGCTCTCGCCGCGACCCGTGTCGCCTCGCAGGACATCCCCCACGACCCCGCGGCGAGTCCGGTCAAGACCGCGCCCACGTTCTACACACCGGAGAAGGTCGAGGCCGCGCGCCGCAACGTCGCGACGTATGACTGGGCCGCCAAGCTCCGCGACGCCGCGGTCGAGGCCGCGCGTCCCTTCGTCGAGGCGGACGACCAGTGGCTGTGGGACCTCGTCACCACGCAGGGCCTCCCCCGCAGCTACGCCGTCAACCAGGACGCGGGGTCGCCGATCACCGGGCAAGCCATCTACGAGTACGGCAACTATCCCTGGATCATCGACCACCTCACCCTGCCCTGGAAACTGGTCGACCCGTCGGTACCGGAAGACTCCGACCTGCCCCGGATCTACCCCACGAACGACTTCGCGGCGTTCTACCGCAGCGGGCTCGACGAGCACGGCCGGTTCGACCGGTCCCGAGCGGACGAAAGTCTCCTGGTCAACGAGCTCTACCCCGAGCGTGGCCCGACGTGGGGAGTCGACGACGGCTTCGGGTGGATCGACGAGAGCGGTCGGAAGTGGACGTTCATCGCCTACTACAACCACTGGGGTGTGTGGCACACCGGCGTGCTGGCGAAGGCGATCACGTCGCTCCGCGACGCCTACATCTACACCGGCGACCCGATGTACGCCCACGCCGGCCTGATCCTGCTCGACCGGGTCGCGGACGTGTACCCGTCGATGGACACCGCTCCCTACAAGCGAGAGGACGGCTTCCTCCACTCCGACGGCCTCAGTGGCAACGGTCGTGTCGTGGGCTGCATCTGGGAGACAGGCCTGATTCGCAACTGGGTCATGGCCTACGACGCGTTCTTCCCCGCCATCGCCGAGTCGGACGTCGCGAACGTCGTTCCCTTCCTCTCCGAGCAAGCTCGCACCTACGGGCTGTCGCCCAAGGACACACCCGAGCAGATCCGGCTCAACATCGAGAACGGCATCCTGCGGCAGGTCTGCGCCGGGGTGCTCGACGCCAAGATCTTCGGCAACTTCGGCATGCACCAGAACACACTTGCCTCGGCGGCGGTCGTGCTCGACGATCCCGAGCAGTCACCGGCGTGGATCGACTTCGTGTTCCGCAGCGGCGGCCGGGTGCAAGACCCTGACTACCGGGTGACCGGAGGCGCCTTCTACCAGACGCTGGTCGACCTGGTCGACCGTGACGGCGCGGGCAACGAGGCCGCACCGCACTACAACGACCTGTGGATCGGCCACGTCCAGGGCGTCGCCGACGTCCTCGCCGGGTACACCCGCTACCCCGACGCCGACCTGTACGCGCACCCGAAGTACGCGAAGATGTTCCAGATGCGGTACCGGCTGGCCATGCTTCGCCGCTACCAGCCGGAGATCGGGGACAGCGGCCAGACCGGCCTCTTCCCGTTGGCGGGGACGGCGAGCCAGCACGTCGCGGCGTTCGAGCGGTTCGGCTCACCGGAGTACGCACAGCTCGCCTACCTCGCCGGCGACGGCGACA
Source organism: Thermasporomyces composti (assembly GCF_003386795.1). NCBI lineage: Bacteria > Bacillati > Actinomycetota > Actinomycetes > Propionibacteriales > Nocardioidaceae > Thermasporomyces > Thermasporomyces composti. The sequence goes on along the minus strand of NZ_QTUC01000001.1, from coordinate 3,039,840 downwards.
TCGACAGCCTCTACAGCGACGTCTTCGCCCTCGACGTCGCGGGTACGCAGGAACGCATCAGGGACATCATCGAGACACGGGGCGAGCTGAGCCTGCCGAGCGAGAACCTCACCGGCTACGGGTTGGCGGCACTGCGCGACGGGGCCGGCGAGCACGAGCGGACCGCGTGGGTGTACTACGGTCGGACCCACGGCCATGGACATCGCGACGCCCTGAACCTCGGCTTGTTCGGCTTCGGGATGTCCTTGCTGCCCGACCTGGGCTACCCGGAGTTCGCCGACAACAACGCGCGTCGCCACGAGTGGACGTCCAACACGATCGCGCACAACACCGTCGTCGTCGACGCGGCTCCGCAGGCGACCCAGTGGGTGGGCACTCCCAAGGGGTTCGCCGCCACCGAGCGGGTGCAGTACGTCGACATCGAGGCGCCGCAGGTCTACTCCCAGACCAGCGTCTACCGCCGGGCGGTCGCCCAGATTCGTGTCGACGAACAGAACTCCTACCTCGTCGACGTCTTCCGGGTCGTCGGCGGTCACGACCACTACTTCTCGTTCCACGCGGCGGAAGGCGCCGCGACCCCGGAAGGGCTGACGCTCGTAGGCCAGCCCGCCTACGGCCGGATCAGCTTCCCGTGGGGCACGCCCTCGACGACCGGACAGTTCGGCGCGCTCCACCAGGACATCACCGTGGAACCGGCCGACTCCTACCAGCTGTCGGTGCGGGTGTGGGATGACTTCGACGGGCCCACCGCGGGTTACCACACGATCCAGGTCCTGCTCGACGGCCAGGTCGTGGCGGAGGAGGACGTGGCCACGACGTCGGGGTGGCGCGAGCTCACCGCGGACGTCACCGACGCGCTGGCCGGAAAGAGCAAAGCGACATTGACGCTGCGTCTGTTCGAGAAGCGCGGAGTGTCGAACTTCGGTGTCGCGGTGCTCTTCGACGAGGTCCGAATCACCGGAGCGAGGATCGAGAACCCCGACTTCGAGGACGCCAGCTCCACCGCCTGGCGCACCGAGACCAACGCGCCGAGATTCACCGTGAGTCCCCACTCGACCGGCAGCTACGCCGGCCCGACCGTCGAGGCGCCACCCGCCGACGCTGCTCCCCGCGCGGGTGCGAGTGGTTTCGATTGGCTCGTCAACGTCGAACGCGACACCGCGCCGCCAGGCGCGTTCCGCGTCGACTGGTCGATCGTCGACACCTACCGGGTGCACGAGACGGATCCGGAGGCGCACGTCCGCCTCCGCGCCGTCCACCACGCCGACGACGTGGCGTTGTGCGACGGCATCCCGCCGCGCAACAAACCAGGCAACCCGAAGAAGCTGCGCTACGTGATCTCGCACCGGACTGGGGACGATCTCGCCAGCCAGTTCGTCTCGGTGATCGAGCCGTATCGTCGGACGCCGTACATCCGGTCAGTGCGGGAGGTGCCGGTCAAGCCGATCAGCGGATCGCTCGCACCACACGAGGCAACCGCGGTGCGCGTCGAGCTCACCGACGGTCGCGTCGACTACGTGGTGAGCGCGCTTCGGACCGACGTCGCGCTCCGAGTGGACGGCCGGTTCAGCTTCCGCGGAGCGTTCGGCGTGTACTCGCTGCGCCACGGCAGGGCCGAGTACGTGCTGGGACACGACACTCAGCTGATCGGCACCGAGCCCGCCCGCGAGGGGCCAGCGGCGCTTGTCGGAACCCTTCGCGACTTCACGCGGGAGCTGAGCGACACCAACCAACTGACCGTCGAGCTGACCGAGGACGTGCCGGAACCCGCCGCTCTCGTCGGCAGCTACGTGTACGTCGAGAACGACGGCGAGCGCAACGCGGTGTACCGGATCCACGGCGCGACCGCCACTGCCGGCAGCCCGCGAGCGCTGGTCCTCGACATTGGCGACGTCACGACCGTGCGTGGCTACGTGGATCCGTACGACTTCGACCAGGGATACCGCTACGACGTCGCTTCCGGCGCAGCCGTCCGCATCCCGCTGACTCGGGAGTGGACCGCACGCGCCTGACGGGGCTCCGCGTGGCGCGACACTTCCGTCGTCCTCGTCGCGCGCACCGTCGCAGGAGTCCTTCATGAGGCTGGGGGCCTCAGCCATCGCTGAGACCCCCACACCTGTCGAACTGTCGACCTCCCTCTCGACCGGGGCCCGTCACGTGCCGCCGAGGCCGGCCGTCGCAACGCCGCGGATGATCTGCCGCTGGAAGAAGATGAAGACCACCACGAGCGGCACTGCGGCGATCATGGCGGCCGCCATGATCTGGGCGTACCGCAGACCGTACGACGACTGCACGTTCGCCAGACCGACAGGCAGCGTCATCAGGTCAGGGTCGGAGGTGACGAGGAACGGCCAGAAGAAGTTGTTCCACGCCCCGATGAAGGTGAAGATCGACACGGCCGCGAGGATCGGCCGCGACAGCGGCATGACGATCTGCCAGAAGATGCGCCACCGGCTCGCACCATCGACGAGCGCCGCCTCCTCGAGCTCCTTCGGCAGCGCGTCGAAGAACTTCTTCAAGATGAAGACCATGACCGGCGCGGCCACCTGGGGCAGGATGATGCCCCAGTAGGTGTCGACCATCCGAAGGGCGAGCATCTCCTGGAACAGCGGCACCACGAGCACGTTGCCGGGCACGATGATGCCGGCGATGGTGATCGCGTAGAGGATGTTCATCCCCCGAAAGGGCAGCCGGGAGAAGGCGTAACCGGCCCACGCCGAGGTCAGCACCGTCATGACGGTCACGGCGGTGGAGACGATGACGGAGTTGCCGAACCACACGAGCACGTCCCCTTGGGCCAGAACGGCCGAGTAGGCCTCGGCAGTGAACCGGCTCGGGATCCAGGTCGGCGGATAGACCGTCGTCTCCGACTCCGGCTTGAGCGAGGTGTCGAACGCCCACAGCACAGGCAGCAACCAGAGCACAGCCAACACGGCCGCGGCGATCCACATCAGGACCCGACCGACCTTCGGCGTGAAGATCCGAGGCCCGGTGAGCTCCCTGGCGGCCTGTCGCTGGGACGTCGGGATGGTCGTCGTCGCGCTCATCGGCCGGATCCTTCCTTCGACGAGAACAGCCGCACCTGGATGAAGGCGAACACCAAGATGATGAGGAAGAACACGTAGGAGATCGCCGACGCGTAGCCCAGCCGGAACCCGGTGAAGCCCATGTCGTAGACGTACTCGAGGATCGGGCGGGTCGAGAAGTTCGGGCCGCCGCCGGTGAGCAGGTAGATCTGGTCGAAGACCTTCAGGCTCGCGATGAGCTGCAGCACCAGGATCAGACCGGTCACCCGACCGAGCAGAGGCAGGGTGATGTTGGTGAACTGCTTCCACGCGTTGGCACCGTCGATCGCCGACGCCTCGTACAGCTCCGGCGGGATCTGCTGCAAACCGGCAAGGTAGAGCAGGTAGTTGAAGCCGATCGTCCACCACGTGGTCGTGATGACGATCGAGATCATGGCCGTCCCGGGCTGACCGAGCCAGTCGACCTTCTCCAGCCCGATAGCCTCGAGCATGCCGTTGACGAAGCCGAAGTCGGTGCGGAACATCCACGACCACACCGTCGTCACGACCGTGACGGGGACGAGGAACGGCATGAAGTAGGAGAGCCGCAGCAGCCACCGCGCCGGCATCGCGTTGTTGGTGAGCAGCGCCATCACCAACGCCAGCACCACCAAGGGTGGCGTGCTCAGCAGGGTGAACTTGACCGTGTTCCACAAGCTGTCCCAGACGGCCTCGTCGGCGAACAGCTCCGCGTAGTTCGCGAAGCCCACGAACTCACCGAGGCCACCGGAGAGACTGGTGTTGAAGAAGCTGATACCCAGCCCCAAGAACACCGGGACGATGAGGAACGCGACGTAGAGGACGAAGAACGGCAGGATGAACCACAGGCCGGTCGGTACCCGTCGCCGTACCGACCCCGTCACTGGTACTGTGGCCGACTGCTGTTGAGCTACCACTTCCTGGGCGGCCATGCCGCACCTCCTCGTCGCGTGAGGCGAGCACCGGTCATCGCACGCGTCCGTGAGCTAACTCGAGACGACATTAGACGGGCGAGGGAGTCTTCAGCAGCTTGTTCATCGCCGCTTCGAACTGGTCCATCCCTTCGTCAGGCGTGAGCGTCCTCCGGTAGACCGCGAAGAGCGCCTGACCCAGCTGGTTCTCGAACTCCGAGCCGGCTCCGCTGAACCATGCCGGAGGGTCGAGCTGCGCCACCTCGGCCGCTCCGCGGTAGTTCGACTGAGGACGCAGCTCGAGGTACTCCTCGCTCGTGGCGAGTGGCTGGTACGCCGGGACGTGCCCGCCTCCCGCCCACGTGATGTCCTTGAGCAGGCTGGAGATGAACAAGTAGGCAGAGCGATCCGTCTCGGGGTCACGGGACCACTGGCGTGGCAGCACCAGCGCGTGGGAGTCGGCGAAGACCAACGGCTCCGGCCCGAACAGCGCCGGTATCGGGACCATCGTGAAGTCCGGCTTGCCGGTCTCCTCTTGGGCGGTGACGAAGGTCGGCAGCTCCCAGTTCCCGTTCACCAGCAGCGGTGTCTCGCCGCTGGCGAACGCCGCGACGCCGGCGCCGTAGTCCATCGTCGCCGAGGCGCGCTTGCCGTCGAAGACCTGCAACCAGAATTCGAGGACTTCGCGCATCCGTTCCCGGTCGTACTCCACCGTGCCGCCCTCGGGGAGCACGATGTCGCCGCCTGCTTGACGGTAGAAGGTCCAGAAGCACCGCCACAGCGTCGCCGTGTCGTTCGCGGTGGCCAGCGCCACGCCTCCCGCCACCTCGGACAGCTCGTCCAGAGCGGACAGGAAGTCTTCCGGGCTGCTGAGCTCCACCAGGGCGTCCGGGCTGGCGAGCAGGCCAGCTTGCTCGACCAGCGGTCGGTTGACGTAGAGGACGATGGTGTGGACGTCGAGGGGCACCGCCATGAGCTTGTCGCCGTACGTGGCGTGCTCCAGCAGCACCGAGGGGAAGTGCTCGGGCCGCACATCGAACTCGGCCAGCAGGTCGAGGTCGAACGGATCCAGCAGGTCCTCGGCGTACTGCGGGAGCCTGGTCAGGTGGGCTACCGCGACCTCAGGTGCTCGGCCACCGGCCGCCGCCATCGCGAGCTTGGTGTAGTAGGGCGCGCCCCACGACAGCGTCACCGCCTCGAGGTTGATCTCCGGGTGCTGCTCACGGAACGCGTTCTGCATCTCGACCATGCGGACGCCGTCGCCGCCACCGAAGAGGTTCCAGTAGCGCACCTTGCCGCCACCACGGAACACCGAGCCTCCGCAGCCGCCGAGCATGGTGGCACCCGCGAACGCCGCACCTCCCAGGAGGAGTCCTCGGCGACTGACGCGGTGGACATCTCGCCGTGCTGTGCTCATGGCTTCTCCAAGCCGTTGGTCATCGGGACGCTCACACAGACCATGACAGGGTGCGATGACGTGTCGCTCGCGTGGTCACGGCGAGCGTTCGCCAGGGTCGACGTCCGAGCACACACCGAACCGCAAGCCCCTCCCAGTACCCCACGGCCGACCGTCGAGGCCGATCGCCCCCGCACACCTATGACCCGGCATGTTGCAGCGTTGTAAGGCCTGGTGGCAAGGAGCGGACGGAACGCAATGTGGCCGAAATCTGTCACGCCGGAGTCCGACATCGGCCATCCCCATGACACCTCCGCCACCTCCGACGTTCGCGAGGGTCGCAACAAGGGCCGTACGGCTGTTTCCCCGTTCCCCCGGATCCCTCGTGTGCCGCGACAGTGCTCCGACCCGGGCTACGATTCGATGAAGTACTGCTCAGGATGGGTGTGCCCCGGCGTCTGCACCGTGTAGGTGTCGATCATCTCCGCGGGAACGTTACGGACGTTGTTCTTGACGATCCCGTAACCATTGGCCTCGAGTCCGACTCCGATCACCTGGAAGTTCTCCTTGGCGATGGCCAGGATCTCCTTCATCAGCACGAACTGGCGCTCCTGGTCGGTGGTGGCGAGGATCTCGTCGTACAAGGCCATCTGACGCTTGTTGAACTCCGGCGGCTCCTCCCCCGACGCGCCACCGGTCTGGTACCACTCGGCCCAGCGAACCGCGAACCGTGACCCGCCGGGGAGCTGCGGGAAGAAGTAGAACGGCTCCAGCAGGGTGGCCATCGCGTTGTACCCACCCTGGTCGCCCTGCCAGATCACGACGTCGTGCTCGTTGGCCGCCACGCGCTCGATCCACAGGGAGCGGCTGCGTGGCTGCGCCATGACGTCCAAGCCGACGGCCTTCCAGTAGGCCGCGATCATGTGGGCGGTGTCGGCCCACTCCGGGCGCAGCTCCGCGCTGAACTCGAGGGTGAAGGCCAGCGGCTTGCCGTCCGGTCGGAGTCGACGACCCTCCCCGTCTCGGGCGGCGTAACCGGCCTTGTCGAGGTAGCGGTTGGCCAACTCCACGTCGTACTCCAGGTACTGGGTGGCCATCTCCTCGTCGAAGAACTCCGACTCCGGCCGTGGAGCGGCTTGCCAGGGTCGTCCTTGCTTCTGGAAGGCGGCGTCGATGATCTCCTGGCGGTTGATCGCGTGCGACAGTCCGATGCGAAAGTCCTTGTTCTGGAAGGCCTCTCGGAGGACCGGATCCTTGTGCGTCAGGTTGAGCTGGATCAGCGTGTGGTTCATCGATCCTGACCGCAGGGCGAAGAAGTCGTAGTTGCCCCGGCTTCGGCCCCGCGCCAGCACCGGCTTGTTGGTGAGCGTGTTGAAGTGCCGGCAGTGGATGTCGAAGTCACCCGCGATCGCCTTGGTGACCATGACCTGCACGTCGTTGATCAACTCGAAGACGACGCGGTCGATGTAGGGAAGCTGACGTCCCTCGGTGTCCACCTTCCAGTAGTACGGGTTTCGCTCGGCGACGGCGCGGGTGCCACTCCCCGGCGCGCTCGTGAACTTCCACGCCGACAGCACAGGGAGCTCGACATTGCGGTAGGGGTCGAGCTTCGCTCCGTACCACGCGACCCAGTCCTCGAACCCCTCGGCTTTCGCCATCTCGTCGGCGTCAGGGTTGTAGGCCGCGTGGAAGCGCTGGGCGTAGTGTCGGGGGTGTCCGATGAGGTGGCGCCCCAACGCGGTGCACTGACGCTGCAGGAACAAGCCGTCCGGCTCATCCAGCGTGATCCGGACGGTGATGTCGTCGACCTTCTCCGCCCGCCCCGGCCACGGCGGAACGGGGTACAGCTCGGGATTGCTGAGCACGTCGTTCTGCGCGAAGACGATGTCGTCAGCGGTGAACGGCGCACCGTCCGACCACTTGACACCACGCCGCAGGCGGAACGTGTAGGCAGTGGCGTCGTCGCTTGCCTCGAACTCCTCGGCCAGATTCGGGAGCACCCGGGTCCACTCTGGATCCCAGCGGAGCAAGTAGTCGTAGAAGAGGATCCGCGCCGCCCACGAGGTGTCCGCACTGCCCTGCAACAGCGTGTGCCACTCCCCACCGTACTGGCCAGGGCGCTCCACGGGCTGGACGACGGCCGGGTTCTCGGGCAGACGCTCCTTGACAGGAGGAAGCTCGCCCGCCTTCACCTTACGCGCGAGCTCGGGCGCTTCCACGCCACGGGCCGCCTCCCCGTCTCCAGACCGCCCTCGAGTGTCCGGGTCGGTCGACAGGAATTGACACCCTGGTAGACCGAAGGTCACCAGACTCACGATCCCGCTGGCTCGCAGCAGATCTTTCCGGGACATCCCACGGGTCTCGCCGTGCTTGGCATCCATCGCGTCTCCCGGCACGTTCTCCGATGACAAGCACCGTCGCACCCGCACGGCGGGTGCGCAAGAGGGCCCTCGCCGGGTGGGTCAACTGTGGTCATCTGCGGCGGTGAGGACACTGACGCCCTCACCGCCTCGTGGCCGTTCTCGTGCGGCGGTCACATGACGTCGCCGATCCGAACGGCGGCATCGTCCCGTAGCGCGCCGGCCTCGGAGACGGGCACTCCGCACCGTGGATCGATGCGAATCCACGCGAGGTCCCGATCCTTGATCCCCCAGCCATACCAGCCGGCCTCGGGGGCCAGCTGTGGGTTCGTGTACCACATGTCGCCGAGCCCATCCGCGACGACGAGTGGCTCGGACAGGCTGGGTCCGAGCTGAAAGATCTGACCGGTGAAGACGGTGGCGAAGACTCGTCCGCGGTGGACGAACGTCTCGCCATAGCTGCCGATGAAGCCCTGCTGTCGCACGGTCCGGCTCGGTAGGTCGAGCGCGAACCACGTCCCAGCCTCTCGCTTCATGACGCCGTACAGGATGCCGCGATCGACGATGACGTCCTGCGTGGTGCGGTGGCCAGGCAAAGGTTGGATCTCCCACAGCACCGAACGAGTTCGCAGATCGAACGCCACGACGGACGCGCTGTCGCGGGTGGGCGACACGCCGCCTCCGCCAAGCACGTCTCCACCCAGGTACGCCACTCCGTCGACGGCATCCACGGACATGATGGACTGCCCCTCGATGATGCCGGGGTAGACGTCCATGTCGCCGGTTCGAGGATCGAACACCGTCAACGCACCCTCGAGCAGGCCAGTGCCCGGCGCGGAGGCGACGACGATGAGACCGGTGCGCTCGTCGTAGTCCATGTCCCACGGACGCTGCTGGTCGTGCAGGATCGTCCCGAACCGGTGGACCTCCAGCGTCGCGGTATCCAAGGCGACGAGCTCCGTGCTCGGATACAGCGCCATGTAAACCAGCCCGTCGTGGACCAGCATGGCCTTCACCTCGCCCGGTACGCGGACACGTGTCGACGTCCCCGTGCTCGGCTGGTGGACCTCGACCGCCCAGTGGCCGCCGACGTACACAGTGCCGTCGTCCGTCACCGCGATGGCTTGAGGGCGCTCCGGTCCGGGCGGAAAGCCGGCCTCGATCAGGTCGACGTAGGTGAACGTTCCACCGTTCACGTCCAGCCACCACACGGCGCCACTGCCGGCCGCACCGACCATGGTGCTCTCGTCGAGGAGAACGATGGCTCGGTGCTCGTCGTAGGGCGCTGGTGTCGCGATTCGCTCCATCTCGGTGGCTCCCGGGCGGTAGCGGTAGAGGCTGCCGGACCGACGAGTCGTGGCGTAGATCGTGGCGTCCGGGCCGACCGCGAGAGCGTCGATGAGCACCTCGGAGTCCGGCAGCTCGACCATCAGCACCTCGGAGCCGTCGGTGCGCATGGTGATGAGCTTGTGGGACGAGGTGGTGATGAGCCGATCGCCGTCGACCGTGATCGGCCCATAGCTCTGGTCACCGAGCTCGGGTGGGTTGAGGTAGCGGACCGAGTGGTCACGTCGGTCGATCGCCACGAGTCGCCCAGGGGTGTAGACGGAGGCGTAGACGTGCGTGTCGTCGGCTGCGATGTATCGCGCGTATTGCGCCCCGGGAACGGGTCGCGCGATGAGGACAGCCTCATGCGTGTCGGTCCGGATCTCCCAGATTCCACCGTCGGGATAGGTGGCCGCGTAGACGGTGCCGTCAGGCGCGGTGGTCAACGCCCAGACGTAGCCAGACGAGCCGCCGAGCCGCGCCACCGTCAGCACCTCGCCCGTGGCTGGATCGAATCGGTGGACGTCTGGTACGGGGTACATACCCACGTAGATCTGGCCGCCCGACACGGTGGTGGCCCAGCCACCCTCCCCACTGGGGAGCTCGACGGTGCGGACCACCTTCTTCGTCGCGCCGTCGATCTCGGCGAGCACCGGCGGCACGAGACCCCGACTGACCACGTACACGTTGTCGTCGTGGACGGTCGCGCCGACGATCGCCGCCGTCGTCGAGGCCGGGCCAAACGTCCGCACGCCCGCGTCGGTGCACCGGCCCTCGACCGAGGACGCCGACGCCTCCGACACCACCGACGCCGAGCCGCTCCACGCCGGCGAGGTGTCGGTCGCCGCGTGGGCGACCGAGGACGGTGTGAGGAGAACCGTCGCGACGAGTGCGAGGACCGTCGCGACGACGCCAGCCACACCGCGAGACGCCACACCGGGAAACGCCACCTGGCGCATGCCACGCCCCCTAACTCCTCGATCACATTCCGACGGCGTACCACCGCCTTCAGGCGGCGAGGGAGCCTCGCGCGGTCTCCTCACCGAAGCGACTCACGTACGATGCCGCCCGCGAGCACACACCACGTGCTCGCGTCGACGACACCGTTCGGTCGAAGTCCATGCAGGCGTTGGATGTGCTGAATCGCCTGCCACGTCGGCTGGTCGATCCGACCGGTCAAGGCGACGTCGGTGTAGCCCTTCCACCGCAGGATGTACTGGACGGCCGTCACCGCGACGCCTTGGGCGGTGTGGTCGAGCGACGGGACGAGCGACTCCCACGTGGGTGGCGTCACTGTGGCGTCCACATCCACCGGAATGCCGTTCCGGGCCTGCCAGTCCTGGACCGCGGCCGTCGTCAACGGACCGAAGACACCATCGACGTCGAGCTGGTAGCCGTGGTGGTTGAGCAGGTACTGCACGAGCCTCACCACCGGCCCACCGACGAAGCGCCAGATATCCGGCCACCGACGGGCGGGCGCGTCACCGGGTCCCTCCCCAAGGCCTTCGGCGACCCGACGCCGCAGCTGCGGGAACATCGCGTAGAAGGCGATGCCCGGACATTGGGTGTCCCGGAAGTCCCAGTGCCCGAAGATGTCCCAGGCGTGAAGTGAATACTGCTGACAGATGACGACGCACAACCGCGTGAGGGAACGGAGAAGCGCCTCCGGCGGTCGTTCGGTGATGTAGGTGCCCTCGTTCTCGATTCCGATCGCCCGGCCGTTCTCACCAGGGCAGTGAGCGGAAATCACCTGTCGTTCCCCCAACGACAGCGTCTCGAGACTGCGATGCCGTCCTTCGAGCACGTAACCGCCACGGCTCACCGTGAAGTGCTGCCCGGTGTCCACCCAGCCGTTGCCGTCCATGTGCAGGTCTTGGCAGTCGCGCGCGAGCTGAATCGCGTGCTCCCGCGAGTAGTCGGTGACGTTGGGGAAGGCCATGTGGTGGACGATGATTTTGTTGGTGGCGATGTCACTCAGCTCGATCGTGCCGTTCGGCGGCCGGGCGCCCCATTCCTCACAGCTGATAATCCACGGGAATTCATCGCCGGGCGCGGCGTGTGCGGCGGCCGCCGACACCACATCAGCTCCTATCATCGCGGCGGTCGCCGCACCAAGGCCGGCCTTGACGACAGTGCGACGGGCGACAGGGGAACGCGGGACATCCATGGGGCTCTCCCCTCTGGACGCGGCGAGCTTTTCCCTTTGGTACACCGTGGTGATGACAAGCGCCCGCCCCTGCCGAAATCGGCCGAGTAAATTCACCGGGAATCACGGCGCGTCGCTGCCGGCCACGCCCACGCTGGAGGTGGGCGGAAGGTCTGAAGCGAACTCGTCGAGAGCGACCGCCGGGTGCTCTGCCAATCGGTCCGGTTCGCTGGTTGCGCTGACACGCTGACGTACCTACACCACCGAGCGCACGAGGAGTGTCTCCTTGCCGTCCCGGACGCGGTGGCGTGGTGCTGGACCCGCGGCGGCACCTGGCGCACTGCGGTGGAGCCTCTCGTCGCCGAGGTCAGCGAGTCTGACAGGCGCCCAGAGAGCGCAAACCCGGCTCGCCCACCGTCCGGAAGGCTGCCGGGTTCACTTCACGGGGCTCGTGCCCCGTGCGACCACCGTTGACCCACACAGGTGACCCGCACCACGTGACGTGGATCGCACTCCGTGAGGATCCGCACAGGCAGCTGCGTCGCGAACAGGCTTAGGTTAGGTTAACCTAACGGACATTCAGTTAGGTATGCCTAACCAACCTCGGTTCGTCACGAAGGAGCCCGTCCTCGCATGTCGTACCCCATCGACGCCCGACCATCCCGGCGGCGACTCCTCGCCCTCGGCGCCGCTGCCGCGGCCGGTTCGCTGCTCAGTGGCTGTGGCACGGGTGGCGACGCCGCCGGCTCGTCAGCCACCCCCTCGACCTCGCAACCGAACGAGCGCACGCGCTGGTCGTTCACCGACGACCGCGGCGAGACGATCACCGCCGACACCACCCCCTCCCGCATCGTGGCTTTCACCGGCACAGCGGCCGCGCTCGTCGACCTGGGGCTGGAGGACAAGATCGTCGGAGTCTTCGGCGAGACCACCAACCAGGACGGCACGCCCCACCCGCAAGCCGGCGACCTGGACGTCGACAAGGTGGCGATCCTCGGCAACGTCTGGGGCGAGTTCAACGTCGAGAAGTACGCCGCCCTGCGACCAGACCTCCTGGTCACCCACATGTACGACCCGGGCTCTCTGTGGTACGTGCTGGAGGAGAGCAAGGACGCGATCCTGCGGGTCGCCCCCAGTGTCGCGATCAACGTCGCACGGGTGCCGATCCTCGAGCCGATCCAGCGCTACGCCGAGCTCGCGGAGGCGCTGGGCGCCGACCTCACCTCGTCCGCTGTCACCGAAGCCAAGGCGCGCTTCGAGGCCGCCGCTGACTCCCTGCGCGAGGCGGTGCGCGCGAACCCCGGCATCAAGGTCATGGCCGCGTCCGGCAGCCAAGACCTCCTCTACGTGTCGAACCCGAAGGTCAATACCGACCTTCTCTTCTTCGCCGAGCTTGGCGTGGACCTCGTCCAACCGGAGAAGCTCGACGCCGGCGGCTACTACGAGAGCCTCAGCTGGGAGAACGCCGACACGTACGCCGCCGACCTGATCCTGCTGGACAGCCGCAGCACGGCCCTGCAGCCGGACGACCTCGCCGCGATGCCGTCCTGGACCCGGCTACCTGCCGTCAAGGCCGACCAGATCACACCATGGGACTCCGTCCCTCGCTTCTCCTACAAGGGGTTCGCGCCGAACCTGGAACGCCTCGCCGAGGCGATCAGGAAGGCGCGCAGGGTTCGCTGACCGTCGAGACCGGACACCGCCATGCAGCACGGGGACCCTCACCACACCATGCCAGCGGACCTCACGCGACCAGACGCCGTTGACGCCGCGTCGTACTTGCTCACCAACGACAGCGTGGACCGGTACCGACGCACCGTTCGCGAGGGGATCGAGCGAGTCGCGGATCGCATCAGGCGTACGGAGCAACCCTTCAGCGGGATCACACCCGGCTCACTCGCCCGCCAGATCGGCGAGATCGACCTCGACCGGCCGCTCCACGACCTCACCGCCGCGCTCGACGAGTTGGAGGAGGTCTACCTTCGCGACGCGGTCTACTTCCACCATCCGCGCTACCTCGCCCATCTCAACTGTCCGGTGGTGATCCCGGCCCTCGTGGCCGAAGCGATCCTCTCGGCGGTGAACTCCTCGCTCGACACCTGGGACCAGAGCGCCGGGGGCACGCTCATCGAGCGGCACCTCATCGCGTGGACGGCACGTCGCCTCGGCTTCGGTGACACCGCCGATGGCGTCTTCACCAGCGGTGGCACCCAGTCGAACCTCCAGGCGCTCCTGCTCGCTCGGGAGGAAGCCCTCGGAGGCGCTGGAGACGACGCCGGCAGACAGCACCTTCTGCCGCGCCTCCGCATCCTGGCGTCTGAGGCGAGCCACTTCAGCGTCCGCAAGTCGGCGACCCTGCTGGGCCTCGCGGCCGACGCCGTGCGCACGGTGGCGACTGACGCGAAGCGGCGCATGCGCCCGGACGCCCTCGCCCGTGAGCTCCGTCGGTGCCGACGGCACGGTGACCGGGTCATGGCCGTCGTCGCGACCGCGGGGACGACCGACTACGGCACCATCGACCCGCTTCCGGCGATCGCCGACGTGTGCGCGTCGGAGCAGACCTGGCTGCACGTCGACGCCGCCTACGGATGCGGGCTTCTCGTCTCCCCCACTCGCCGACACCTGCTTGACGGCATCGAACGCGCGAACTCGGTGACCGTCGACTACCACAAGTCCTTCTTCCAACCGGTCAGCTCCAGTGCCGTCGTCGTGCGCGACGGCTCCGTCCTCCGTCACGTCACCTATCACGCGGACTACCTCAACCCAGTCCGCGCCGCCGAGCAGGACATCCCCAACCAGGTCGACAAGAGCCTGCAGACCACCCGCCGCTTCGACGCGCTCAAGCTCTGGCTCACCCTCCGCGTCATGGGCCCCGAGACGCTCGGCAGACTCTTCGACCAGGTCGTGGATCTGGCATCGAAGGCGTGGGAGCTGCTGGCCCACGACCCACGGTTCGAGGTCGTCGCCCCGTCACAGCTCAGCACGCTGGTGTTCCGCTACGTACCGCCGGACGGGCCGGGCCGCAAGCTCATCGACGACGCGAACTTGTACGCGCGCGACGCGCTGGCCGCCTCCGGCGAAGGGATGGTCGCCGCCACGACCGTGAACGGCGAGCACTACTTGAAGTTCACTCTCCTCAACCCCACGACCACTCTGGACGACATCGCGTACGTGCTGGACCTGCTCGCCGAGCACGCCCACCGTTACGTGTGTGAGCGGCTGCCCGACGGATGCGGCGCCGGACCGCACGTCGATGACAGCCCACCCACCACCCGACGTCCCGACGAGCCCTGACCCCGGAGACCCGCCATGTCCGACGTCACCCACGACCTCGTCGCGATCGGCCTCGGCCCGTTCAACCTCGGCCTGGCCTGCCTCACCGATCCGATCGACGCACTCGATGGGGTGTTCCTGGAGCGGCGACCGCATTTCGACTGGCATCCGGGCATGCTCTTGGAGTCCGCCCGCCTGCAGACGCCGTTCCTGTCCGACCTGGTGACGCTGGCCGACCCGACGTCGCCGTTCTCCTTCCTCAACTTCTTGAAGGAGACCGGCCGACTCTATCCCTTCTACATCCGGGAGAACTTCTATCCGCTGCGCAGCGAGTACAACGCCTACTGCCGTTGGGCGGCGGAGAAGCTCGACACCCTTCGCTTCGGCCACGACGTGACGTCGGTCGAGTACGACGAGACCGACGAGTGCTACGTGGTGCGTGCCGTCCGCACCGACACCCGCGACACGGTCGAGTTCCGTGGTCGGCACATCGTCGTCGGCACCGGGACCGCGCCGTACCTTCCGAGTGCCTGTCAGGGGATCGGCGGCGACTTCCTGCACAGCGCTGACTACCTCCAGCGCCGGGATGAGGTGCGCCGCAAGGACAGCATCATGGTCGTCGGCAGCGGGCAAAGCGCCGCGGAGATCGTCTACGACCTCCTGAGCGACATCGACACCTACGGCTACCGGCTCACCTGGGTCACGCGGTCGCCGAGGTTCTTCCCCCTGGAGTACACCAAGCTCACGCTGGAGATGACCTCACCCGACTACGTGGACTACTTCCACGCTCTCCCGGAGGAGACCCGACACAAGCTGGCGGGAGAACAGGGCGCTCTCTACAAGGGGATCAACGCCGACCTCATCAACGACATCTTCGACCTGCTCTACCAGAAGAGCGTTCACGGACCGGTGCCGGTCCAGCTGCTCACGAACGCCGAGCTGACCAGCGCCGCCTACGATGACGCGACATCCACCTACACGCTCGGCTTCCACCACGTCGAGCAAGACCGGGACTTCTCCCTGAGCACGCAGGGCCTCATCCTCGCCACCGGCTACGTGTTCCGCGTCCCGAGCTTCCTCAATCCCGTGCTCGGCCGAATCCGATGGGACCGTTACGGCCACATCGACATCGCGCGTAACTACAGCATCGACGTCACCGGCCGCGGCATCTTCCTCCAGAACGGCGGCGTGCACGCGCACAGCGTCTCCTCCCCCGACCTCGGCATGGGGGCCTACCGCAACGCGTGGATCATCCGCGAGATCCTCGGGCGGGAGTACTACCCGATCGAGAAGACGGTCACGTTCCAGGAGTTCGGGGTCCCGGAGGGTGTCGCGCCATGACCGACTCTCCGAGTGACGCCGTGGGTGGGATCGTCTTCACCCGCCACGACCCCGCGCTGGGTGACTTCGCCCTCCGCAGGCTCGACCTGGACACAGACGCCGCACTCGTCCACCAGTGGGTGACCCATCCCAAGGCGGTGTTCTGGATGATGCAGGACGCCGACCTGGCAACGGTCACCGCTGCGTACCGGGCCGTCCTCGACGACCCACACCGGGACGCGTTCCTCGGACTCGCCAACGACACGCCCGCCTTCCTGGTGGAGCGGTACGATCCAGCGCACGTCGAGCTGGTCGGCCTGTACGACGCCCAGGAGGGCGACGTGGGCATGCACGTCCTGTGCGCGCCCACCGACGTCCCCGTCCACGGCTTCACCCGCGCCGTCTTCCGCACGGTCATGGAGTTCCTCTTCGCCGACCCGGCGACCCGTCGCGTCGTCGTGGAGCCTGACGTCCGCAACACGGCAGTCCACAAGCTCAACGCGTACGTCGGCTTCCAGGTGGTCGGTGTCGTCACCAAACCGGAGAAGAAGGCGCTGCTGAGCGTCTGCACGCGCGAGCAGTACCTGGCCACGCTCGAGGGAGCCGACACATGATCTCGGACCCCCAAGCGGCCGTCGCGCACCTGACACCCGAGGCGTGGGCAGCGGCCAACGAGCGACTGGTGCGCAAGGCGCTGGCCGAGTTCTCCCACGAGCGTCTCGTCACCCCTAAGCAGGTCAGCGACGGTGCCTACGTCGTTCGCAGCGACGACGACGCGGTGGAGTACCGGTTCACCGCCGAGGTGATGGCTCTCGACCACTGGCGGATCACCCCGGGAAGCGTCCGCCGCCGCAGGGTGCTCGACGGTGAGCAGCTGTCACTCGACGCCGGCGACCTCATCGTGGAGCTCCGGGACTCGCTCCGACTCACCGACGAGATCATCCCCGTCTACCTCGAGGAGATCACCTCGACCCTGGCGAGCATGGCCTACAAGCTCAGCCGCCCGGTCCTGCGCGCCGCCGACCTCGTGGAGGCCGACTTCCAGACCATCGAGGCCGCCATGGTGGACGGCCACCCGTGCTTCATCGCCAACAGTGGACGGATCGGCTACGGCGTCGACGACCACCACGCCTACGCTCCCGAAACCGCGAACCCGATTCGCCTCCTCTGGGTGGCCGCGCACCGGGATTACACGACGTTCACCTGCTCGCCGGACGTGGACTACGAGGACCTCATGCGGGCCGAGCTCGGCGAGGCCACGCTACGGCGCTTCGCCGCGACCATGGCGGGCCTCGGCCTCGACCTGGCCGACTACCTGCTCATCCCCGTGCACCCCTGGCAGTGGTGGACCAAGCTCGCGGTCACGTTCGCCCGCGAGGTCGCCCTGCGTCACCTGGTCTGTCTCGGCCCCGGCGACGACGACTACCGCCCTCAGCAATCGATCCGCACGTTCTTCAACGTGAGCGCGCCGCACAAGCACTATGTCAAGACGGCGTTGTCGGTGCTGAACATGGGCTTCATGCGTGGGCTATCAGCCGCCTACATGGAGGCCACGCCCGCGATCAACGACTGGGTGGCGAACCTCATCGCCGGCGACGACGTCCTCCGCCGGACGAGGGTGTCCATCCTCCGGGAGAGAGCGGCCGTCGGCTACCGCCACCGGCAGTTCGAGGCCGTCACCGACAGGACCTCGCCGTACCGGAAGATGCTCGCCGCACTGTGGCGGGAGAGCCCGATCCCCAGGTTGGAGCCGGGCCACCGCCTCGCCACCATGGCCTCCTTGCTCCACGTCGACCAGGACGGCCAGTCCTTCGCCGCCGCGTTGATCGAGCGGTCAGGGCTCTCCCCCGCCGCGTGGCTGCGTCGCTACCTCGACGCCTACCTCGTGCCGCTGCTGCACTTCGTCTACGCCTACGGCGTCGCGTTCATGCCGCACGGGGAGAACGTCATCCTCGTCTTACGGGACGCCGCGGTGGAGCGGGTCATCCTCAAAGACATCGGCGAAGAGGTCGTGGTCATGGACCCGTCGACGCCGGTGCCGCCGGAGATCGCGCGGATCCGTGCCCACGTGGACGAGGCCGAGCAGCTGCTCGCGATCTTCACGGACGTCTTCGACTGCTTCTTCCGCTTCCTCAACGCCGTCCTCGTCACCGCCGGCGTCCTCGACGAGGAGACCTTCTGGCGGACGGTGGCGGAGTGCGTCGCCGACTACCAGGCGTCGGTCCCTCAGCTGGCCGAGCGGTTGCGTCGACTCGACATCTTCGCCACGACGTTCCCGCTCTCGTGCCTGAACCGACTCCAGCTGCGGAACAACCGGCAGATGCTCGACCTCGCCGATCCTTCGAGCGCGCTGCAGTTCGCCGGTGAGCTGGAGAACCCGATCGCGCCGTTCCGGCCGACGTCGTGAGGCGGCCGTGGCCGCCGACGACCTGGACGTCACGTGCCGCCCTGATGACCCGGTGGCTGGGCTGCGGTGGACGCGGCGTCACGAGGCCCACTGGCTGGCATGCCTCATGCCCATGCCGTCTCGACATCCGCGGCGATGCGCGTCCCGTGCTCCTCGCCCCGGCAGATGCCGGCGATGACGCCTTCCCTCTCGATGTCGAAGACGTGCAGCGGGATCCTCTGGTCCCGGGCGAGGACGAAGGCCGCCTGGTCCATGACACGCAGGCCCTGCGTGAGCGCGTCGTCGTAGGTGAGGAAGCGGTAGCGACGTGCCTCGGGTTGCGTGTTGGGATCCCGGTCGTAGACCCCGTCCGTTCCGTGCTTGGCGATGAGGATCGCCTCGGCCTCGATCTCCGCCGCCCGCTGCACCGCCGGGTAGTCCGTGGTGACGAACGGCTGGCCGATCCCACCCGCCAGGATGACGATCCTGCCCTTCTCGAGGTGCCTGATCGCGCGCAGGCGGATGAAGGGCTCCGCGACTGCGCTGATCGGCACGGCGGTCATGACGCGAACGTCGTAGTCACTCACGACGCTCAGCCGCCCACGCAGGAGGATCGCGTTGATGACCGTCGCGAGCATGCCGATGTTGTCGGCCTCGACCCGGTCGATGCCCCACGCCTCAGCGGACGATCCCCGGAAGATGTTGCCACCGCCGACGACGATGGCGACCTGCGTCCCGACCTCCCGTGCCGCGAGCACCTCGCGGGCCAGATGGTCGAGCGCCTCAGGGCTGAACCCGGATCCCTGAGGACCGGCCACCGCCTGACCGCTGAGCTTGATCAGGACTCGTCGCAGCTGGGGCATCTCACTCCTCTCGACGCGACTGGCGCTTCCCGACCTTACGGCCTCGAGCTCACTCGTCCGGCTCGTCGAGCTCGTCAGCGCACGACGACTTGCCCGTCCGCTCACGATGCTCGCGCAGCCGTCCACCTGCGGTCAGCGACGTGGATTCGGTTGACCCGCCGCTGGCCACTTCCTAGCCTCGCGTTCGCAGCTGGCCAGAAATCGATTTCCAACCGTCGAAGGAGCTGTGGCCATGCATCGCAGGGCTCTCCTCACCGCCGCCGCGTTGGCCGCTCCGTTGGCCGCCCTCCCCACGCGCGACGCCACGGCGGCCACGCGCACACGTCCCCGACCCAAGCCCGCTGAGGGGGTCTCGACCATGCAGGCGCCAGGGCCGACCGTCCCGGGCCCCAGCCTCGCCGAGATGGTGGCGAAGCTCACCGGATACGACTCCATCAACGAGACCGACACCCGCTACCAGGTCATGGGCACCGACCTCGGCGTGATGTGGGACAACGGGTCGGGCCAGATCCTCATGGCGTTCGGCGACACCTTCGGCAAAGGCCACGTCGGAGGCGGCCAGTTCGGCGAGGACTGGCGCTCCAACACGCTCGCGCGGTCCTCTGACCGGAACCTGGCCGACGGCATGCACTTCGACGACATGGTGGTCGACCAGCCCGGTCACGCCAAGGAGCTCCTCGCCTCGAAGAAGGTCGACCACGACGAGATCACCGTGATCCCGAACTCCGGGGTGAGCGTCGGCGGCCGCCAGTACCTGCACTACTTCTCCCAGAACCACTGGGGCCCGTGGAACACGAACTACGGCGGCATCGCCTACTCCGACGACAACGGCGAGACCTGGACGAAGAGCGACGTCCGCTGGGAGAACTCCGCCCCACGGTGGGACCGCTACTTCCAGATCGGCTCCCTGCTCCGGCACGACGGCTACGTCTACTTGTTCGGGACGGGAAGCGGACGCTTCTACGACATCCGACTGGCTCGAGTGCCAGAGGGCAAGGTCCTCGACATGGCGGCCTGGCGGTACTGGAACGGCGCCACCTGGACGCGCCACGAGGCCGACGCCATTCCCGTCGTCGCCGCGCCGTCGGGCGAGCTCTCGGTGCTCTACAACGCCTACCTCGACCGGTGGGTCATGATGTACCTGGACGAGTACCGCGCCGCCATCGTCATGCGGGAGGCTCGCTCGCTCACCGGCCCGTGGAGCGGCCAGCGCGTGGTCGTCCGCGGTGGCCCCGATGGCGAGTACCCCGGTCTCTACGCGCCCTTCATGCACCCGTGGTCGGCCGCTTCCGGCGAACCGGACCTCTACTTCGCCATGTCGTGGTGGCCGCCCTACAACGTCTACCTCATGCGCACGCGGCTCGACCGGGACGTCGACACCGACAACCTGCTCAGCGACCCGGGCTTCGAGGAGCAACCCGACCACCAGGTCCGGGTGCCGTGGTACGTGAGTGGTCAGGGCGGGATCGACCGCGACGGGCAGCTCTCCCGCTCCGGTAAGAACAACGGCTACGTCCGCGCGGCGCAAGGCTGGAACGCGCTCACTCAACCGGTCGTGGTGGCGCCGCGGCGCAACTACCGCCTGACGGCCTGGCTGCGGTCATCCGAGCGTCTCCCGCCCGCGGGGGCTCTCGGCGTGCGGAGCCAGCACGGCACGATCGCGCAGACCACGTTCGGGTACCTGCCCGACTACACCGAGGTCACGGTGGACTTCAACCCCGGAAACTCGACGAACATCGAGATCTTCGCCGGCTTCTGGGGCAACGGCGCCGACGCCTGGGTTCAGGTGGACGACGTCTCGCTGCGGCTGCGGTAGCGGTCATTCGCCGGACGTGGCGGCGGGCACCACATCACGCCGCCACGTCCCGGTCACAGCGTGAGCGCGCGGTAGATCGCCACCACGGTCGCCGCGCCGATGATCTCATCCTTCGTCGATCATGTGGACCGCCTCGGACAGCGGGACCCAGCGCACCATCGTTGACGTCGGGTCGGTCCGCACCCGGTCGGCGCCCCGCGCCACGTAGATCTCCTGTGGTTGATCCAGCCGATCGACGGCTGGAACGTGACGAGGTGCTTCATGCTGCCCGGCCGCCACCACGTCGTGGACGGGCAGGTCGGGGCCGGTCACTCGTTTGGAATCGCTCGCTCGGCGACCGGCCCCGGGACGTCGCATCAGGCGGCGCCGACGTAGGCCGCGAGGTGCTCGCCGGTGAGGGTGGAGCGAGCCGCGACGAGGTCGGCCGGAGTGCCCTCGAAGACGATCTGACCGCCGTCGTGGCCAGGACCGGGGCCGAGGTCGATGATCCAGTCCGCGTGCGCCATGACCGCCTGGTGGTGCTCGATGACGATGACCGACTTGCCGGAGTCGACCAGCCGGTCGAGCAGGCGCAGCAGGTGCTCGACGTCGGCCAGGTGCAGACCGCTGGTCGGCTCATCGAGGATGTAGACGCCGCCGTCACTCCCCATGTGGGTGGCCAGCTTGAGCCGCTGCCGCTCGCCGCCGGACAGGGTTGTGAGCGGCTGACCCAAGGTGAGGTAGCCGAGTCCCACGTCGGCGAGGCGCTCCAGGATGGTGCGGGCAGCCGGCACCTTCGACTCACCGGAGCTGAAGAACTCCAAGGCCTCGTCCACCGACATGGCAAGAACCTCGGCGATGTTGCGGCCACCGAAGGTGAGCTCCAGCACCGACGCCTGGAACCTGCGTCCCTCGCACTCCTCGCACGGGACCGCGACGCCGGCCATCAGCGCCAGGTCGGCGTAGATGACGCCCGCGCCGTTGCACGTCGGGCAGGCGCCTTCGGAGTTGGCGCTGAACAGTGCCGGCTTCACGCCGTTGGCCTTGGCGAACGCCTTGCGAATCGGGTCGAGCAGACCGGTGTAGGTCGCCGGGTTGCTGCGTCGAGAGCCCTTGATCGGCGTCTGGTCGACCGCCACCACGCCCTCGCGGCCGGCGACCGAGCCGTGGATCAACGAGCTCTTGCCCGAGCCGGCCACACCCGTCACCACGACCAGCACGCCGAGCGGGATGTCGACGTCGACGTCCTTCAGGTTGTGGGTGTTGGCGCCACGCACCTCCAGCACACCCGTGGGTTTCCGCACCGAGGGCTTCAAGCTAGCCCGGTAGTCCAGGTGCCGTCCGGTGAGCGTGCCGCTGGCCCGCAGCCCCTCCACCGTTCCTTCGAACACCACCTCGCCCCCAGCGGTTCCGGCGCCCGGCCCGAGGTCGACGACGTGGTCGGCGATCTCGATGATCTGCGGCTTGTGCTCCACGACCAGCACGGTGTTGCCCTTGTCGCGCAAGCTCCGCAACAGGTCGTTCATCCGCTGGATGTCGTGCGGATGCAGCCCGGCGGTCGGCTCGTCGAACACGTAGGTGACGTCGGTCAGCGGCGACCCGAGGTGACGGATCATCTTGACGCGCTGTGCCTCACCACCAGAGAGCGTGCCCGACGGACGGTCGAGTGAGAGGTAGCCCAGCCCGATCTTCACGAACGCGTCGAGGGTGCGTTGGAGGTTGGCCAGCAAAGGCGCCACCGACGGCTCGTCGATGTCGCGCAGCCACTCGGCCAGGTCGAGGATCTGCATCGCGGAGACGTCCGCGATGCTCAGGCCCTTGATCTTCGAGGACCGGGCGGTCTCGTTGAGGCGAGTGCCGTCACAGTCCGGACAGACGCCGAACGTCACCGCGCGATCCACGAACGCGCGAACGTGCGGCTGCATCGCCTCCCGGTCCTTGGAGAGGAACGACTTCTGGAGCCGCGGGATCAATCCCTCGTAGGTGACGTTGACCCCGTCGACCTTGATCTTGGTCGGCTCCTTGTAGAGGAGGTCGCTCAGCTCGCGCTTGGTGAACTTGCGAATCGGCTTGTCGGGGTCGAAGAAGCCGCAGCCGCGGAAGATACGCCCGTACCAGCCGTCCATGCTGTATCCGGGGATCTTGAGCGCACCCTCGTTCAGCGACAGGTTCTCGTCGTACAACGCGGACAGGTCGAACTCGCTCACCCGGCCGAGGCCCTCGCAGCGCGGGCACATGCCACCGAGGATGCTGAACTCGCGGCGCTCCTTCACCTGCCGCCCACCGCGCTCGAAGGTGACCGCGCCAGCGCCGCTGATCGTCGCGACGTTGAAGGAGAACGCCTGGGGCGAGCCGATGTGTGGCTTGCCGAGCCGGCTGTACAGGATCCGCAACATCGCGTTGGCATCGGTCACGGTGCCGACCGTGGAGCGAGGGTTGGCGCCGATCCGCTCCTGATCCACGATGATCGCGGTGGTGAGCCCTTCCAGCACGTCGACGTCCGGCCGAGCCATCGTCGGCATGAAACCCTGGATGAACGCGCTGTAGGTCTCGTTGATCAGCCGCTGGGACTCGGCGGCGATGGTGCCGAACACCAGCGAGCTCTTGCCGGAGCCAGAGACACCGGTGAAGACGGTGAGCCGGCGCTTCGGGATCTCTACGTGAACGTCCTTGAGGTTGTTCTCCCGCGCGCCCCGCACACGGATCCAGTCGTGGCTGTCGGCGGGATGGGTCGCCTGCGAGTCCGTTGCCATGCTGTTGGGTCACCTCGCGATCGGATGGGCCGCGGCCGTGGTGTCGTCGCGGTCGCCAGCTCGTCCGGGTCGTTCGAGCAGGGCTCCTGCTCGTCTGTGCCGATTCCTTGTGGGGTTGACGTCCTTTCTGGCATGTGTCGCCCGGCCGGTGCGACGACCGGGCGACACGTCTCAGACCAGCCAGCGCCCGTCCCGCATCAGCGTGCGGCCGGAGAGCTCGTTCTCCTCACGCCAGGCCTGGATGCGGCGTGGGAAGACGCGAAACCACCGGTACGGCGTGGCAAGGGTGCGTGGGTCGAAGCCGGTGCGCTCGGCGAACCGGTCCCCCTGTTCCCGCGGCAGTGCGTCGATCTCGAGAACCTCGACGTCGCCCTCGATGATGGTCACGTCGCGGGTCTCGCCCAGCGCCAACCGGGCGACCCGAGTGGCGGCGAGGTTCCGCCCGGTCGGGCTGTCCCCCGGCGTGGCCAACAGCAGCGCCTCACCGTCCCAGTCGAACGACAGCGGCACCAGGTACGGCGTGCCGTCCGGGGAGGCACTGGCGACCCAGACGTCGACATCACCGGCGAGCCGGCGCTCGGTGTCGCGTCGCCGCTGCTCGCGGGAGCGAGGAGGCATGACCTCGGTCTCGGCCTGCGTCACCGAAGCTCCTGGATCCGGACCATGTTCCCGGCAGGGTCGCGGAACGCGCAGTCGCGGGCGCCCCACGGCTGCTCGGTCGGCTCCTGCATGACCTCCGCGCCGCTGGCCTGCACCCGCTCGAAGACGGCGTCCAGGTCCTTCGTCGCCAGCATGATGCTGGCGTAGGTGCCCTTGGCCATCATCTCGGTGATGACGCGGCGTTCCTCGTCGGTGACGCCGGGGTCAGCGCCCGGCGGGTGCAAGACGATGTTCACCTCGGGCTGACCGGGCGGTCCGACCGTGTTCCACTGCAGCCCGTTGAATTCGACCTGCTTGCGAACTTCGAAGCCGAGGGCGTCACGGTAGAAGGCGAGGGACGCCTCGGGGTCGTCGTGTGGCAGGAAGGTTGTGTGAATGATGACGTCCATGGCGTCACGCTAACGACGGCCGTGTGGCCCGCGCTTCTCGATTCCTGATCGGTCGGGTCACCTTCTTGGCCACGCACGGCGGTAGCCCGGCCGCCGTGCCCGCGACCTGCCGCTGGTAGACGCTGGGCGGCACCCCGACCAGCTCGGTGAAGCGGGTGCTGAAAGTGCCCAGCGACGAGCAGCCCACCGCGAAGCAGACCTCCGTGACGCTCATGTCACCCCGCTGCAGGAGCGCCATCGCACGCTCGATGCGCCGGGTCATGAGGTAGCTGTAAGGTGACTCTCCGTAAGCAGCCCGGAACAGTCGGCTGAGGTGACCGGCGGACATACCCACACCGCGAGCCAGCTCCTCGACATTGAGCGGCTGGGCGTATTCCCGGTCGATCCTGTCGCGAACCCGACGCAGCAGCTTGAGATCGCGAAGACGCTGCGCCTCAGCGGAGTTACGAGCCACGCTCCGGATGGTGCCACAGCCCGTCGACGTCCGCCTAGCACTGCGCTGATCTGGGCTTTTGCCAGATCGACCGAAGTGTCCCAGGTCCGACGGCGAGCTCCGATCAGGCGCCGACGTCGGAGCCCGATCGCCGGTGAGCCGCCCCTCCGGGCGCGCTCGTGGGCGTGACCGCCGACCGACGCCCACCGCGAAGCCGGTCGCGGCTGGCAAGGGCTGGCCCCTCCCGCCCACCGGTACGCTGCGAGGGCCAGCGACGACGCTATCCGGCGCGGCGCACACAGGACGCGAGGAGAGCGCGCCGAAGCGCGTCGAGCGCACCCTTCAGGTCAGCCGGGGGAAGGAAGCCGAAACCCAGGTAGGAGACGTTCGGCACGTCGTCGAACCACTCGCCGTGCGCGAGGTGAGCGCCCAGCTCAGCGGTCTCCTGGCGAAACCGGTCGAGGTCGACGGCGGGGCCCAGTCGAATCGCGCACGTGGCGCCGGCATCCGGGCGGACCCACTCGACCAGGTCGCTGTTGGCCCGGACCCAGTCCTCGGTCATCGCGAGGTTTTCCGCGAGCCACGAACGCCGCTCGGCGAGGATCTCGTCCTCACGCGCGAACAGCCGGAGCGCCAGCGCCTCGGACACCGGCGAGTGGGAGATGACCGTCTTGGCCTTCGCCATGATCAACGCGGCCACCAGCTCAGCGTCCGTCGTCACGACCCATCCGATCCGCAGTCCCGCCGCGCCGTGGCACTTCGACACCGACGCCACCGACACGACTCTCGGCCCCAGGCTCACGGCGGGGTGCGCGAGCGGGGCGTCGCCGTACACAGCCGTCCGATAGGTGTCATCGACCAGCAGGGAGGCGGTCGGACAGATCTCGGCCATCGCGTGGGCGACCTCTCGCAGCGTCGACAGCGGTATCGCGACACCAGACGGGTTCTGTGGTGTGGTGAGGCTGACCAGCCTCGTGTCGGGCGTCAGGTGCGCACGAACCGCGTCGGCGGTGAGTCGGTACCCCTCGTCGAACGTCAGGGGGACGACACGCACGTCCGCACCGAGTGACTCGACGATGGTGCGCGTGATCGGGAACAGCGGCGCGGTCATGACGACCTGAGCACCGGGCTCCACGAGCAGGTACGAGAGCAGGAAGACCCCGTGCACCCCGCCGACGGTGACGACGACGTCGTCCGGGCCGACGCCGTACCGCTCGGCGATCGCTCTCCGCAGCTCGGCGTCACCCGCGCAGGTCCCGTAGCCCAGCTCGAGGTCAGCCAGCTCGGGGCTCAGCAGGTCGGCGAGCCGGAGGCTCGGGCCGATACTGTCGCCCAGCTCGTACCGGGGCTGTTGGTCGATCAACGTCAGGATCTCGTGCGGCGAGAACGTCGGCATACCGCCATGGTCCTGGGCGGTCTCGACCGAGAGGAGTGCCAATCGGGCACTATTGGTCTGCAAATGAGACCAATTGAGTTGGCCGATCGGTTGGGCCGCTGGTCGTCCGGGCGCGGGCCCCTGTACGTGCTGCTCGCGTCACGGTTGCGACAGCTGATCGACGACGGCGAACTGCCGCCCGGCGAGCTCCTCCCGCCCGACCGCGCGCTCGCCGCCGCCCTCGCAGTCGGACGGACGACCGTCGTGGCGGCCTACGACCTCCTCCGCGCGGAAGGACGGATCACGCGGCGACAAGGCAGCGGCACCCGCGTCGCCGGTGAGCCCAACGGCGCGCGAGCGAAGGACGCACCCATCGATCCCTTCTTCGTCGACTCCTTGGAGAGGCCCGACGACGTCCTCCACGCCGTGTGCGCGGCGCCCGACGAGCCTCCGAGCTTCGTGGCGGAGGCGTTCCAGCGGATCGCCCCCGAGCTCGGTCGGATCCAGGACGACCTCGGCTACTACCCGTACGGTCATCCGTCGTTACGAGCGGCGCTGGCGGAGCGGTACACCAGTCGCGGCGCGCCGACGACGCCCGACCAGATCCTGGTCACCAACGGCGGTCAGCAGGCCCTCTCCCTGCTCGCCCACGCGCTCCTCTCACCGGGCGACCAGGTGCTCGTCGAGGCACCGACGTATCCCGGCGCGCTGGAGGTGTTCCGGAGGCATGGCGCCGTCCCCCGCGGCCTACCGGTCGGGCTGGACGGGCTGGAGGCCACGGTCCGTGAACGGCGTCCCGCGCTCGCCTACGTCATCCCGACGTACCACAACCCCACCGGATCCGTGCTCCCGACGCTCGCTCGGCAACGGCTCGCGAGCTCCGACGTTCCGCTGATCGAGGACGAGGTGCCGGCGGACCTTCGCTTCCCCGGTGAGCAGGTGCCGGCGCCGATCGCGGCGTACGGCGACTC
This sequence comes from Thermasporomyces composti, assembly GCF_003386795.1. Taxonomy (NCBI): domain Bacteria; kingdom Bacillati; phylum Actinomycetota; class Actinomycetes; order Propionibacteriales; family Nocardioidaceae; genus Thermasporomyces; species Thermasporomyces composti. The sequence continues at coordinate 3,012,439 of NZ_QTUC01000001.1, read as the reverse complement.
GGTGATCTCGGTCGGCTCACTCAGCAAGAGCATCTGGGGCGGCCTGCGCATCGGTTGGGTTCGAGCGTCCACGCCGCTGATCAACCGGCTCGCCCGCCTCCGGGCGGTCCACGACCTCGGCGGCGACGTGCCCACGCAGCTGGCCGCGGTCCAGCTGCTGCCGTTCCTCGATGACCCAGCTCTGCACCAGACGCTCAAGGCTCGGCACGACCACCTGCGTTCCCTGCTCGCGACGAAGCTCCCGGACTGGGAGGTCCCGACCGTCACCGGCGGGCAGTGCCTGTGGGTGCGACTGCCGTACGGCGACGGCTCGTCCTTCGCCCAGACCGCCCTCCGCCACAAAGTCGCCATCCTCCCCGGCTCCGGCCTCGACGTCACCGGCCGCAGCGACCAGTACATCCGCCTGCACTACCGAGCCTCCCAGGCGAAGCTCACCGAAGCCGTCCACCGGCTCGCGGCCGCGTGGTCCGCGTACAGTCCACCGACCACCCACGCCGCCAAGCGGCCCGTCCTCGTCGTCTGAGCGGGCCGACCGGTCGGCGCGAGGTTCCCCGGGCGTCGTCGCCGAGAATGTTCAGGCGTCCCGGTGGCCGCGAACGCCCGTCCCGGCCGCGAGCCAGCTCCTCCTGAACCTCACCAGGGCTTCTCCCAGACCGACACGTGCTTGGTGCTCTCCGCCGTGAGCTCGGATCGGTCCCAGTCCGACCAGCGGTACTTCAGCCTCATGCCGGCGATTCGCGCCATGAGGTCCAGCTCGCTCGGCCAGACGTACCGGAAGGGAATGCGGCGGAACCTGCCCCTCCCGTCCGGGGAGACGGTCACATGGTTCGACGTGAACTGCTGGGTCACGACGTCGAACTGGTCGAACCCGAGGTAGCCGCCACCGTGGCCGTCAGGCTCCACCGCGAACGGCACGGTGTCCTGCCCCGGGGGCAGGCGACGCAGGCTCGGCAGACCGACCTCGATCAGGAACAGCCCACCGGGCCGAAGGTGCGCGGCCGCGTTGCGGAACACCTCGACCTGTCCGTCCTGCGTGGTGACGTTCGAGATCGTGTTGAAGACCAGGAAGACCAGCGAGAACTCGCCCGGCACCCGGGTCGTCCGCATGTCGCCGATCGTGACCTTGACCGCCTCACCACCCGGCTTGTCGGGAATCCGCGCCGCCATCGCCTTGCTCAGCTCGATGCCGCTCACCGGCACGCCACGCGCGGCCAGCGGCGCGGCGATCCGGCCGGTCCCCACCGCGAACTCCAGCACCGGACCGCCCTCAGCCAGGTCCTCAAGGACGTCCACGATGGGCGTCACGACCTCGGGAGCGTTCGCACCGCCAGGTGCGTCGTACTCCGCCGCGACGCTCTCGGGGAACCAACCGTCCGATGGATCGTCATACGGCTGGCGAGTGGCCGGCCCGTGCGTGTTCACCTCATCCGTCACGGGACCGACGCTACGACAGCGCTCAGCCGGACCTCATCCGATTTTCCGGCGACGACATCGAGCGTTCTCCCGTGACGACGGCGAGCCAGACCCTGCTCTCCGAGCGGCGCCAGATTGGAAGGAGGCCATGCCCGTGGGCCTCCACGTACCCACGGCGGACTCGGCGACGTGGTCGCCGTTCGCTAACCCTCGTCTCGAAGGGTGATAGCGCGCTTGCAGGCCTCGTTGAGATGCCGACGCATGGCCTCAGCTGCCCCGTCGACGTCACGGCGTTCGATTGCGGTCACGATCGCTTCGTGCTCAGCGACAGTGACATCGGCCTTCGATGCTCGGCTCTGGACCCGTAGCAGGTGCAAATGACAGTGTGTGCGCTCGAATGCCCGGGCAACCTGACGGTTTCCACACAGCTCCATCAGCAGGCCGTGGAACCTGATGTCGTGATCACAGAGCAAGCGGTAGGGAGACTCCGGCCCGGATCGCAGGGCACTGGTGAACCTGGTCAGCTCGGCCCGCAACCCGCTGACATCGATGTGACGAGCTGCCGCCGCTACCTGTGCCGCGGCCCACGGCTCCAGAAGGAGGCGGAGCTCGAAGAGTTCGATCATCTCGTCCGTCGTCAGCAGCTCGGTCGCGAAGTAGCCGCGTTGTGGCCGCTTGACGACGAGGCCTTCGGACTCGAGACGGGCAAGCGCCTCACGCACAGGGGTGTGCGAGACCCCAAGCGCCTCGGCAAGCCGTCCGATGATCAGGCTCTGTCCAGGCTTGATCGTCTGGTCCATCAAGAGGTTTCGGACGGCCTGAGCGACCTCGTCGACGAGCACCCGTCGAGGCGCGAGGCGCTCGAGCGGAAGCGGATCAGCTGACACCTGCCACCACCTTGCATCGAGCGTCAACCCCATGAGGGATGAGCGGCATCCTACATATATACGCTATATCGTCACGGTCTCTCTTGACAGAGATCAAAGGACGCCTCAACGCCTGAGATCAACCCATCACGCCGACCCGTTCGGAGCGGACCCCCACGGTCTCGAGCCACGGCCCCGCATCTCCTCGACGAGCGAAATCGACCGCGAGACAGGCGTTCTGCCTGAAGCACGTCGCGCTGGGCTGGCAAACCGCCCACCCTCCATCGACCGGTTCGACGCTCCACAGCATCTCCGCACGGCGACCAGGACGACGTGGGAGGGCAGACAGCGCGACCGGACTTGGCCACGAGTCTAGACAGTAGATCTATCTCATATACATTTTCCTTCACCGATGACGGCGATCCGGCTCCGGACTGGCGTCATGACCGACGTCAGATACGAGTCGCCGGTGCCTCCGGTCAGCGTGCGCGGGCGACGTGCGATATCCGGACGCGTTGCCGCCCCTCTACATCCGACCGATCACCAAGCATTCCGAGCCGGTGCGAGGCATCTCCCGGCATGTGAAGAGGAGAACGACATGGCGGAAGAGCACCACGGCACATCGAAGGACCCTGCCGTGAGCGGCATGTCGCGGCGGCAATTCGTCACCCACGCGTTGGGCATCGGCCTCTCCGCAGCCTCCACCGCTGCGTTCCTGGCCAGTTGCAGCGGCGGCGGCAATCCGCAGGGCGGCTCCGTGCCCGAGGATCCGCTGGCGCAGAAGGGTGGGCCCAAGTCATCACCGAACAACGACCCGATCTATCCCGAGGGATACGTCGGCCCGGTCGCGTCGCACAAGCAACCGCTCGTCAAGGAGAGGGTCACGCTCCGGATCGTCGTGCCGCAGAACACAGCCGTCGGCGACTGGAAGGAGAACCTCTTCACGAAGTGGTACGAGGAGATCACGGGCGTGCACATCGAGTGGCACGTGGTCGCGGGCGAAGCAGGCTCCTCTGACGCGATGACGAAGGTCAACGCGATGATCGCGTCCGGAGACCTGCCGGACGCGTTCATGAACATCGACTTCAGCCCTGCGCAGCAGATGCTCTACGGCTCCCAGGGTCTGTTCGTACCGCTCAATGACCTGATCGACGAGTACTGCGTCGAGATCAAGCGGATCTTCGAGGCGTACCCGGACGTCAAGGAGCTCGTCACCGCCAACGACGGCAACATCTACACGATGCCCTACGTCAATGACTGCTTCCACTGCAACTGCGGCATCCAGCGGATGTGGATCTACAAGCCTTGGCTCGACGAGCTCGGCTTGAGCATGCCGACCACTCTCGACGAGTTCGAGGACGTCCTCACCGCCTTCGTCAACGAGGACCCGAACCGCAACGGGAAGAAGGACGAGCTCCCGCTCATGGGCCACGCACATCCTGGGTGGCCGGCACCGTTGAGCAACTTCTTCATGGGGTCGTTCATGTACAACCCGGGAGGGCCCGCGAGCAACCGTCCTTACCCGTGGCTGTACCTCAACGACGGCAAGGTCGACATCGTCGTGAACAAGCCCGAGTGGCGGGAAGGGTGGCGCTACCAGAACCGGCTGTACCGAAAGGGCCTGATCGCCAAGGAGTCCTTCACCCAGGACCTGGAGGCGCTCCAGCGCATCGGAAACCGCGAGGGCGACAACATCCTCGGCGTCGTACGCGCGTGGGACTGGGGCAGCTTCATGACTGTCGACGCCTCGGATCCCGACGCCCGCTGGCACGGCTACGTGTGCGTGCCCACCCTGAAGGGTCCGGACGGGACCGCGATCTCGTCCTGGAACTACTACGGGAAGGCCGGCAACAACGCTGGCTTCGTTGTGACCAGCGCGTGCAAGTACCCAGGACTCGCCGTGCAATGGGCCGATGGGCTGTACGAGCTTGAAGCTCAGCTCCGGCTCTACTACGGCGACATCAACGAGGGCTGGCGTTGGGCGAAAGAAGGCGAGAAGGGTATCAACGGAAAGCAGGCTCTCTACAAGGCTCTCATCACCTGGCCTCCGGAGGACGGCATCTGGTGGGGGCAGCTGGGTCTGAGCTTCCGCTCGAACGAGTTCCGGCTGTCTGAGGCGGTCGACCCCAAGGCTCCAACGTTCGAGCAGCCGCTGTACGAGGAGTCGAAGAAGTACTACGAGGCGCGTCAGGACCAGCGTCTCCAGCTTCCGCTTGTCTACCTCACCGAGGAGCAGGCCAGTATCACGAGCGAGATCGAGCTGGCGATCGAGAACCACGTGCTGCAGCACGAAGCCAAGTTCACCATGGGCGAGCTCGACATCAACGACAACGCCGCCTGGGAGACCTACGTCGACACGCTCAACCGGATCGGCCTCGAGAACTACCTCCGGGCGTACCAGGAGGCCTACGACGCCAAGTACTCCTGAGCACCAGTCCTACAGGTGAGTCGCGGCCAACGGGTACGGCGAGGAGGATCGATATGGCCGCCACAACCCTTCAGGCTAGGAGCACGCGATCGAAGACTCCCAGGCGGATTCAAGAATCCAGATCCGACCGGATATTCACCGTCGTCAACTACATCGTCCTCACTCTCCTGCTCCTCGTCATCCTGTATCCGCTGATATTCATCGCCTCAGCGTCCATCAGCGACCCGGACGCCGTGTCGTCGGGTCGCGTCTGGCTCTGGCCTGTCGACATCAACTTCAACGGCTACGAGACGATCTTCAACCACAAGCCGATCGTTCGCGGGTTCGCCAACTCGCTCTTCTACGTCGCGGTCGGAACCACCCTCAACCTCACGCTGACCCTCCTGGCGGCATACCCGCTGTCACGGCGCGACCTCGTCGGTCGCCACTGGTTCATGCTGCTCTTCGTCTTCACCATGATGTTCTCCGGTGGGCTCATCCCCACCTACCTCGTGGTGCATGACCTGGGTCTGCTCAACACGCGGTGGGCGCTCATCCTGCCCACCGCTCTGGCCGTGTGGAACGTGATCATCACTCGGACGTACTACCAGGTAACGATTCCTCACGAACTGCTCGAGGCGGCGCGCATCGACGGCTGCGACGACTTCCGCTTCTTCTGGAGCATCGTGCTGCCGCTGTCGAAGCCCATCATCGCGGTCAATGTTCTCTTCTACGCGGTCGGCCACTGGAACCAGTTCTTCAACGCTCTCATCTACCTGACCAACGAGGAGCTCTTCCCACTCCAGCTCGTGCTCCGGGAGATCCTCATCCAGAGCAGCATCGACCCGACGATGGCCGACGCGGCCGAGCTCGCCCGTCGGCGGGAGCTGCGCGACCTGCTCAAGTACTGCCTGATCGTCGTGGCCAGTATCCCACCGCTCCTTGCCTACCCCTTCGTACAGAAGCAGTTCGTCAAAGGCATCATGATCGGCTCTCTCAAGGGCTGACTCTCGCGCAGGGTCCCGGCGAGCTAGAGGAGGAACGATGGTCACGCTGCTGCGCCGCCCGGATGCGCACCGAGAGAGCGTCGCCGAGCAGCCTCAACGGCCTCGCACCACGACCTGGCGCAGGGCTCGCAACTGCTGGCAGCTGTATCTCATGCTGCTGCTGCCAGTCGTCTACCTTCTCATCTTTCACTACTGGCCCATGTACGGGCTGCAGATCGCGTTCAAGAACTACAACGTGGTGCAAGGGATAACCGGCAGCCCATGGGTCGGCTTCTCGCACTTCGAACGCTTCATCGAGTCGTTCATGTTCTGGCCGGTGATCCGGAACACGATCATCCTCCACTCGTACGAGCTCCTCGTCGGGTTCCCTCTCCCGATCATCCTGGCGCTGGCTCTGAACCAGGTACGACTTCGATGGTTCAAGCGCTCTGTGCAGATGATCACCTATGCCCCGTACTTCATCTCGACTGTCGTCGTCGTGGGCATGTTGGTCGTCCTCCTCGACCCTCGTACCGGGCTGCTGAACAACCTGCTGGGCCTTTTCGGGCTTGGGCCACTCGATTTTCTGAGCGACCCGAGCTATTTCCGTCATCTCTACGTCTGGTCGAGCGTCTGGCAGAACCTGGGCTTCGGGTCCGTCATCTACCTGGCCACGTTGTCGAGCATCGACCCACAGCTTCACGAAGCCGCGATCGTCGACGGCGCGTCACGTGTCAAGCGGATCTGGCATATCGACCTGCCGGGGATCATGCCGGTGGCCGTCATCATGCTCATTCTCAACATCGGCTCGATCCTGTCGATCGGGTTCGAGAAGGTCCTGCTCATGCAGAACAGCCTCAACCTGTCGACCTCGGAGGTCATCGACACCTATGTCTACAAGATCGGCCTCGCCGCCGAGGTGCCACAGTACTCGTACGCCGCGGCTATCGGGCTGTTCCGATCCGTCGTCGGTCTGATCCTGCTGGTCATCGCCAACCAGATCGCCCGGAGGTTCGCCAGGTCCAGCCTCTGGTAGCTGACACCGACCCCACCTGCCGAGACACGCAGCTCACCGCACTGGAGGAGTTCGACTGTGACCACGCATCCGCTGAATGGCCCGTTCCAGCCGACCGTCGAGTCACTGTCGACGTTCGAGGTGCCGGAGTGGTTTCGCGACGCGAAGCTCGGCATCTGGGCGCACTGGGGTCCGCAGTCAGTACCTCGCCTGGGTGACTGGTACGCCCGACACATGTATCGAGAAGGCTCGGAACAGTACCGCCACCACGTACGCACGTACGGCCATCCGTCGAGGTTCGGCTACAAGGACATCGTCGCCCTGTGGAAGGCGGAGAACTTCGATCCCGAGGCCCTCATGGACAGGTACGTTGCGGCCGGCGCACGCTACTTCGTCGCTCTGGCGGTGCACCACGACAACTTCCTCAACTACGACTCCGCCCTCCACCGATGGAACTCCGCGAAGGTGGGGCCTGGGCGTGACCTCGTCGCGGAATGGCGAGAGGCTGCTCTCAAGCGTGGACTACGGTTCGGGATCAGCGAACACCTCGGCGCATCGTTCAGCTGGTTCGCGACGAACAAGGGTGCCGACCAGGCCGGCCCGTACAAGGGAGTGCCGTACGACGGAACCGATCCGGCCTACGAGGACCTCTACCTGCCGAACCAGGAGCACTACCGGGCGGGCGATGAAGCCGTGCAACACCCGTGGTACACGTCGAACGCCTGGTGGCACCAACGCTGGCTGGATCTCGTCACCGAGATGATCGACAGGTTCCAGCCCGACCTGCTGTACACCGACGGTTCGCTCCCCTTCGAGTCCGACGGGCACGCGGCGGGCGCGCGTGCCGTCGCCCACTTGTACAACACCAGCGCAGCCGCGCACGGTGGAGTCAACCAGGCCGTCTACACGCAGAAGACTCGGGATCCCAACCTGGTACGTGTCGGGGTCCTGGATGTCGAGCGAAGCCAGGAACCGGACATTCGGCCTGACCCGTGGCAGACCGACACCTGCGTCGGCAACTGGTTCTACGACTCCCGCTGCCGCTACAAGACGCCGGGACACGTTCTCGAGATCCTTGTCGACGTCGTCGCCAAGAACGGCAACCTCCTGCTGAACATTCCGTTGCGACCCGACGGCACGCTCGATGACGAGTGCAGCTTCCTCCTCGACCAGATGGCTCGCTGGATGAGCATCTGCGGAGAAGGCATCTTCGGCACCCGGCCGTTCCGGGTGTTCGGTGAGGGCCCTAGCCGTGTCGTGATCGACGGGTTCCGGGAGGACCGAGTCGACTGGACGCCCCAGGACTTCCGGTTCACCCAACGCGGCAGCACCGTGTACGCGTTCCTCATGCGTTGGCCGAGCGACCGCACTGCGCTGATCCGTACCTTCACCTCAGCGGATCGCGTGCGATCAGTCCGGCTTCTCGGTCACGGCGACGTCGAGTGGGCGCAGGTCGAGGAGGGTCTCCGTGTCCGCCTGCCCGAGACCGGCCCGGCTGAGGAGCTGAACTGCTTGGCGATCCAACGTGCCGCACGCTAGCTGTCCGGCGGTCACCCGTCGCTACCCACGCCGCGGGCAGAGGCCGTCCGGCAGGTGACGGCGTGGGGTCCCTACCACCCACGACCTGGCCGACGACGCCTCGCCGCTCACGCGCTGCGGCCGCGACGGCAAGGTCGACCGAGCGCGTCGAGGTGGTAGTCGCGCCCCAAGCACGACGTGGCGACCCGGGACCTGACGCTAAGAGCCCGTCCTGACGCTGTCGCACCGCTGCGGCGGCCGGGCGACCCCATCGCGTCTCTCGTCGGCCTGGAGCTGTGAAGGACCGTCAGCCCTCCGGATAGAAGAGGAAGAGCGTGCAGCCCGTCGTCGCGGGCACGTGCCATGACCCGGCCGGTGCGTGGAGGAAAGTGCCGGCCGGATGGTCCCGTGCGCTGTCGTTGAACGTGCCAGAGACGACGTAGACCGGGTTCGTGGACGACGGCGCGGCCAGGACGTGCCCGGGTCCATCTCCAGCACGTGGGCGTGCGCCCCGTTCGGCCCCTCCCGCGAGCGAGGGCCCGTGGAAAGCTCCGGTGCCACCGTGCCCGCTTGCCCCTACGGTCCGGAGCGTGCCGCCCGATCGTTGACGATTGCCTTCGACGCCCACGACCCAGCTCGCCTGGCAGCATTCTGGGCCGCGGTTCTGAGCCGGGAGGTCGTCGAGGAAACCGATGGAAAGCTGCTGCCCGGCGACGAGACACAGCTCGGTCTCCGCTTCGTCTCCAGCCACACAGCGAAGGTCGAGCCCAGCCGGATGCAGCTTCACCTGACCATCACCAGCATCGACGACCAGCGGCAGAAGGTGGAGACGGTGTTGCGGCTCGGTGGGAGCCACCTCGACGTAGGTCAGCGTGGCGACGAAGGGCACGTCGTCCTGGCCGATCCCGACTGCAACGAGTTCTGTGTGCTCGAGCCGCCGCCTGGGTACTGGGACCGCGCCGCCTGAGGCCAGCGAGCTGCTCGTCGGATGACGTCCGTCCACTCGTGACACATGGAGCCCAGGTTCGACGAACCTGGGCTCCATGGTTCCTGAGAAGGCTTTTCGCGGACTCACCGTTGTCCGCGGTTCCGCCGCAGTGCTCCCCTCAGCGCTCGTCGGCGGAGGCGGTGGCGGTGACGTGGTAGACGCGGCCACCCCAGCCGTCCTCGGGGAACGAGTCCGAGACCCGCACGTAGGCCGCCTTGTCCGGCCCGAGGAACGGCGTCAGGTCGATCACCTGGTCGGCCTTGTTGCTGCCGTCGGTGATCCACCGGTCCTCCCGCAGCACGGTGGTCCACTGCTCGGCGTCCGGGCTGACCTCCACCACGTACTGGTTGTCGATCGTCAAGACGACCCGCGCCGACGTGGTGTCGGCCGGGAACGGGAACTTGTAGACGAAGTAGCGGTGACCGTCGGCGAAGCGGTTCTGCACACCGTTGCTCTGCGAGCCGTCGGCGTCCCACAGCCACGGCAGCTCATCGGCCGTTCCCGTGTCGAAGTCCGCCTCGTGCGCGACCAGCACATCTGACCGGGTGCTGAACGACAGCCCGGGTTCGGCGGTGACGGTCGCCGTGACGTCGTGGTGGCCGTCCGCGGCGCTCGCGGGGATGGACACCTCCACCGGGAAGGCGCCACTCACCGGCCGCGCGCTCCCCTTCGGGCGCAGCGTGATCGTCCCGGTCGTCGGCGAGACCGCCCAGCCGTCCGGTGCCTCGACCTTCACCGTGACCTTCATCGGCTTCGATGCCGGGCCCGTGACCGACACCCCGACGTCGATCCGAAGCTTCGTGGTGCCGGTGCGCGCGGGCATGACGACCGGCTGCGCCGGCGACGTGGTAGCGGCGAGGGAGTACGTCGGCGCCGGCACCGGAATGTCGGCGATCAGGGCGCTCAGCGCGCTCGCCTGGGTACGCCAGTCGAACACGTTGGGGTGCTCCGGGCTGGTGCCACCCGCCCAGCGCGTACCGAGGCGGTTCGCGGCGTCGCGGTCGCGTTCCCAGATGGTCTCCGCCTGCTCGGCGATGAACGCCCGGTACCGCTCGTCGCCGGTGGTGTCGGCGAGGTCCATCAGGTAGCGCAGGAAGATGCCCTTGAACTGCTTGGCGTTGTCGTCGCAGGTACGGTCGAGCGCGTCACACCACTCGGTGAGCACGCCGTCGACGGTCAGTCCGCCCTCGATGGCGGCGTCGGCGAGCCGACGCGCCATGCTCAGCAGCTCCGGGTCACCGGTCGCCCGCCACAGCTCCAGCGCCCCGCCAATCGCCAAGCCCTGGTTGTAGGTCCAGACGTTCTGACCGTTGTTCTGGCAGTCGTCGTTCAAGCCGTCGTTGACCAGGTAGTCCTGGTTGATCATGCCGCTGTCGACGTACCAGTCCCACGCGGCTTGAGCCCTGGTCAGCCAGTACTTGTCACCCTTGATTCGGTTGTGGAGGGCGGCGGTCAGCCGGATCCACTGACCGTTGGTCACGGCGTTCTTGTAGGTCCGCTCCGCGTTCCACCAGACCCCGCCACCGCAGGTGGTGTCCCAGTAGTCCTCGGTGAACTCGGCGATCTTCTCCGCCATCCGCAGGTATTTGCGCTTGCCGGTGAGGTCGTAGGCCTGGACCCAGTTCAAGGCCCACCACATACCGTCGTCGATGGCGCGGCTGGTGAAGTTGCCCCAGATCTCGTCGGTGGACAGCTCACCGGCAGGGAACGGACCCTTGTTCCGCTCGAACGTCCGGTCCAGCTGCGGCAGGTAGCGCCGGTCCCCCGTCCGCTGCATGTAGTCGCCGATCGTCTGCAAGGCGACAGCCGAGTTCCACCAGCTCGACGGGAACCACGCCTTCTCCCAGTCGTACGACGACATCAAGACGTCCGCCGCGACGCGGGCCCGCGCCACCGCGGTCGATCCGTCGGTCAGGTTAGGCGCCTTGGCGTTGGCGGCCGCGGCCGGAGCCATGCCGAGGAGCAACGCGGCGATCCCAGCCAGGACAGCGCGAACCCCGCGACGTGGTGGCGATGTGGGCACGATTCCACCTGCCTCTCACAAGCGTGCGTCAGGAACCTGGCGAGGGAATGGCATGACAAACGTAGGGGGACGCGTGGAGGACCGGTAAGACGTGGGCAGGTTTCGGACACCGCCCGACCAGAACCGGACGGTGGACCGGCGACAATCTCATGTCGACGCAGGGGTCGCACCCGTTCTGAGAACGCAGTTAGGCAGCCGCTCGCTCCGGTCAAGCCTCTCACTGGTCGGCCGTAGGCATCGCGCAGCCAGCAGGGATGGATAGGGACTCGCCGACTGGCGCCGGAAGCCGGCGGCACGCGCGACCGCCGCGCACGGCGTTGCCGGACAGTCGAATCTCGCCCGCGGAGGCGTCGATGTCGACAGCTAGCTTCCGTCCGCGGAACGTCAACCCGCTGAGGCCTCCATCGGCGCCCGGCATCCGGACGAACAGCGGCTCACCGTCATCGGCGCGGTAGCCGTTGCGCAGCCAGACGACATCGATGACGGTCACCGCGCCGAACAGTGAGGGCCGGACGCCTACACCGACAGGGCCATCGGGCGGGTCGTCGTAGACCTCGGCGAACACACCGGCCCGCACGACGTCCCGCAGGTTGGCCTGGAGGAAGACGTCGGCCTCCCGCACCATGCCGGAGTCGAGCAGCCCGTACGCGGTGTAGGTCACGTCCGGCGCCTTGACGTTCGGGAACCCCCATCCGGCCAGTGTCGCGTCCGGGCGGTACTCGCCGAGAAAACGTTCGATGAGCAGTCGCCGTTGCCGCTCCGTCAGTCGTGGCAAGTGCAGTCCGGTGCACACCCAGAGCGTGTTGCCGGGGCTGTCGGGGTGACTGCCCTCGACGAAGTGGTACTGCAGCGTCGGATAGGGACCGTCGACCGGGAAGAACCACGCACCATAGTCAGCGCTCAGTGCGTCGAACTGGTCGTGCCAGAACGTCACCTCGTCGTGCCGACCCAACCTCGCCGCGATACGCGCGGCGTAGTCGAAGTCCAGGAGCAACGACACGACGAACTCGGCGTCCCGCTCGTCAGGGATGTCGTGGTCGCCGAAGATCCACCGCGGATTCTCCCGCGCCCACAGCAAGTACCGACGCAGATTCTCGTAACAGGCCGCCAGTCGCCCCGTGTCGCCTGTCACGTTGTACAGGATCCAGGCGGTCTGTGCCTTGCGGCTCGGAAGGCTCTCGCCGCCGAGCCGGCCGGTGTCGTCGACGAGCGACATCAGACCCAGGAACGCTCGCCATGCGATGTCCGGTTCGACGTAGGCGAGGTACTGCATCCCCAGCAGGCTGTCCCAGCTGGCGGACGGTCGGGAGCCTTCAGCACCGAACGCCCACATCGACGGCTTGCCCGTCGCGACCTGCGGGAACGGGTAGTCGATCTCCGGCATCTCCGGCAGCGTGTTCGCGGACAGGAAGTGCCACGCTCGGTAGTAGGTCACCGCGATGTCGTCCGCGCTCACCCCCTCGGTGGGTACCGCGGTGAGCGTGAAGTCGGCCGGACGGGGCACGCGGGCGAGGTAGCTGTTCCAGTAGTCGCGCCACCGAGCACGGGCCCGCGGAGCGGCGTTCGGGCGCGCGGCAGCACGGGCCCGATCCGCGGCGACCCCGCCTCCTTCGCCTCGGTGGGCGAATCCGATGCCGACCGTCATCCCACTCGCGGGGAGTTCGGCCGACCAGAAGCCGGTGGAGGGTGGTTCAGGCAGCGCCGGGCCGCCGGCGAGCAGGTCGAGCTCGCTGCGGTAGTAGGTGACCTGTCGGCCGGGACCGACAGCCACGGCGTAGCGGACATTGCCCTGGCTGACCGACAGGACTCCGCGTGCGGCGTCGTACTGGACCGCGCCGGTGAACCGTCCCGCGAGGGCGAGACCTCCGCCGTCGATGTCGAGTCCGGTTCCGACGAGAAGGCGCGTGACGCTCGTCGTGTCGTGGAACACGTCGTATCCATGGAGTCTCCCACCCCCGGCGTACTCGGCACTGAAGTCGAGCGCCTCCGGCCGCCAGGTCGTCGTGTAGGTGGCGGCGACTTGCAGCCAGGTTGTCGGCCGCCCATGCACGGCGATCCGCTCGACGACGAGCGGTGCCTGCCTCTGCACGACGAACAGCCGGAGCGTGAACGTCTTCGTTCCCGACCACCCGGTCAGCTGTCGCAGGTCGTAGGTGAACGTTCCGGTCGCTGTGGTGTCGGCCTGCAGCACCGTGTCGACGTCACTCGACCCGTCGTTCACCTTCAACGCCCATGCACCGACGACGTCGAGAACCTCGATGGACACGAGTGGGAACGTGCCGACGTCAAGAGTGAGTTGACGTGACAGCGCGCCCCACGGGTTGGGCGCCGAGTCAGGCAACACCATGGTGAGTCGTGATTCCGCCACGCTGGCGGAGACACCTGGCTCGGCGGACCAGGCGGGATCGAGCTCGACGAACTCGTCAGAGAACGCCTCGGGCGGAGGCTGCGGGTCGGGCTCACCGCCAGGTCGGCGGTAGACGGTCAGCAGGGATGGCAGTCGTATGGCGTCGTCGTACGCGAAGTAGCCGGCGGACAGCGGTAGCTGCGGACCACTGTTCTGGGCGACCTCACTCGTCGACTGGTTGAAGTCGTAGGGGTTCACGACGATCCGGCTCATCGGCACCGAAAGCCAGCGCGGCTGGCGTGGCCCCGTCATCGCGAGATCGTCGACTCTCAGGGCGGCACGGTCCGATGCGGAGTTCTCGAGGGTCGCCCCAGCTCGGTCGAGCGGGGTTAGGCCGGTGAGGCCGAGTGCTCCCGCGACGCCGAACAGTCCGCGCCGTGTGAGTGTCCGTCCCTGGTCTCCGGCGTCCGAAACGCGCGTCCGTGCCCGTGCCATCGTGCGCCTCCCGCTCGGCGACGCTAGTGCGACTCACGAAGCGGGTGAAGACGCCTGGCCAGCAAAGGTCGTCAGCTCACATGCTCGAGGCGAGAGCGACAGGAGGCGTGCAGGCAGCTGAGGACCGCTTAGACGCCCCCGCTTAGCCGAGGACGTGGAAGCATTTGGTCATTAGAAGCACCTTGTTTCGCCTATCTGCACCTCGACGTACTCGACCATGACGGGCGTGAGTAGCTGCTCGAGTCAGCGAGGGTGCCGTCCACATGACCCGGCCCTGATGGGAGATCGCGATCCGGTCGGCGAGTTGCCCGGCGTCGTTCGATCGAGGTGAGGAGGACGGTCGTGCCACTCTCGGCGAGTCTCTTGACGGTCTGCCATACGTCGAGGCGCGCCTGCGGGTCGAGCCCCTGTCGTCGGCTCGTCGAGAAGGACGATCGGCGGACTCCCGATCATGCTCATCGCGATGTCGCGCCAGCGACGCATACCACCCGAGTACGTTGCGACCTTCCGCGTGGCCGTGTCGGTCATGCTGCTCGGCATCACTGACTACTGGTCCCGCAAGTCCGCGCACGATCGAGCACGCGTTCGACCGAGAGCCGGTGGGTGACCGGGATGTCGCCAAGGCAAGGGCGACGTCTCACTCACCGGGGCACGGGAACGTCCTGAGGGTGGGTTCGCTGGTGCGAACCGCTGCCCGTGCTCACCGGTCGGGGAGGTTGAGTCGCTTCAGCCGCTCGTATGCGCCACTGATGTGCTTGTCGATGGCGTCCTGCGCGACCTGCGGGTCGCCCAAGGCCAGCGCGTCGCGCAGCTCGAGGTGCTCGATGTAGCCCACCTCGAGGAAGTCCGGGAAGCAGGCGTTGCGGGCGCGGAGGTAGGCCATCACCTGACCGCGAAGAGACGACCAGACCCGCTGCACTCGGCTGTGGTCACAGTAGGCGTAGATGATGTCGTGGAACCGGAGGTCGAGGAGGGCCGCGTCGTCCGGATCGATCTTCTTGTCCACGCGCTTCATCGACTCCAGCACGGCATCCATCTCGGCGAACCCCTGCCCCTGCATTCGGGTGCAGGCACGGCTGGCGGCCAGCCGCTCGATGGCACCCCGGAGGGTGTGCACCTCCTCGATATCCGCCTTGGTCAGCGTGCTGACGAACGCCCCCCGGTGCCGGCGTAGCTCGACGTACCCCTCCACCTCGAGGCGCGCCAGGGCCTGCCGGACGGGACCGCGGCTCACCTGGAGCGCGTTCGCCAGCTCGGACTCCTTGAGGTGCTGGCCAGGCTTGAACCTGCCCTTCATGATCATCTCGCGGAGCACGTCGGTCACGAGCTCGCCGAGAGGGCGCTGCGACGGCAGGGGCGAGATGCCCTCAGCCACGGACCACCTCCTCCAGGGAACACGTACCGAAACCAAGCGAACACTCCAGCGGAGCTGACCGAGATTGTACAACAAAAACAATTTGTCATTGACAGTTTCCTGGTAACAGGAGACACTCATGGCCCAATACCCGCCGCCAGGGTCGACGGGGGTGCTCTCCCTCGCTCGCGGGACCTCGCTCCAACCCGGAAGTGCCTCACGACCGAGGGAAGTTGAGGCTGCCCATGACACAGAGCACCGACACGGCCGCGGCCCACGTCAGCCGAGTCACCTTGGGGCCCTTCCCGCCGGCTGCCCCCAGCGATCCCCATGCGCCACACGTGGAACGGGCGCACGTGGACGTTGACGCGTCCGCCACCCAGGGACCCCTCACCCGGATCTGGGAAAGCATCGGGTACGACGAGAACAACTGGACCTACACACCGACCGGCAAACGCCTGCTCCGGACGTTCGCCGAGCTCTCAGGCGGTGGCTACTACGTCCGTCCGCACTACGTGTTCTGCTCCGGCAGCGGCTTCGGCATCCCGCACTGGGGTTCCGGCAACGTCTACCACGAGGACGCCGAGGGACGTCCGTACTACGACTTCTCCATCGTCGACCAGGTCTACGACGCCATCGTGGGGGCCGGCCACCACGTGCTCGTCGAGCTCGGCTTCACCCCGCGCGACCTGCTTCCGCCGGAGGCAGCCGAGCTCACGGTGGTGCCCAGTCCAACCGTCTACACCGCCTACGAGGCGGGCGCCTGGGGCTACCCGCCCCGCGACTACGACAAGTGGGCCGGCCTGGTCGCCGCGCACGCCCGCCACTGCCTGGAGCGATACGGCGAGGCGGAGGTCTCCACCTGGCTGTGGGAGCTGTGGAACGAGCCCGACATCTACTACTGGCGGGGCACACCACAGCAGTACTACGAGCTGTACACGGTCACGGCGCGCGCCATCCGTGAGGTGATCCCACGCGCCCTGGTCGGTGGGCCGGCGGTCACCAGCGGCGGCCTGGAGTTTCTCAAGGGCTTCCTCGACTACACCTCGCGCCGCGACGAGCCCTTGGACTTCATCTCCTACCACACCAAGGGCTGCCGCTTCACGACCCGCGAGTACCGCCCAGCCGACAGCCCGCCCACCGAGCGGCTGAGCCCGATGTCCACGAAGATGCTGTACGACATCCGGGAGTTCAACCGGGCGATCGCCGAGCACGAGCGGTATCGAGACCTCCCGGCCATCGTGGACGAGTGCGACGCGGCCGTCCCCGCCCACTTCGGTCGATACGACAACCGCAACTACGAGTTCCAGAACACCGAGTACTACCCCGTGTTCCAGGTCAAGCTGATGAAGAAGATCCTCGACCTGAACGCGAGGGAGACCGTCAAGGTCCGACTAGCGACCTCCTGGAGCTTCTACTTCGAGGGCGAGCGGTACTTCGAGGGCACTCGGGCCTTCCTCACCGCCGGCGGCGTCGAGAAGCCTCTGTTGAACGCGTACCGGATGCTGTCACTGCTGGGTGACGAGCGACTCAGCGCCACCTCCGACGCCGCGTGGAGCGTCGACGAGCTGGACCACACCGACGGCAGCAGCATGCGCGAGGAGGTCGACGTGCTGGCCTCCCGCTCCCAGGACGGAACGGTGGCGGCCCTGGTCTGGCGTCACACCGACGACCAGTACCAGACCAGCGAGCGAGAGACGCCGGTCAGGGTGACGATACGCAACCTGGCCCACTCGACCGTCCACGTGCGGCACTACCGGATCGACGCTGAGCACAGCAACTCGCACACACGCTGGAAGTCCCTCGGCTCGCCGCAGGACCCGACCCCCGAGGAGCTCGCTCACATCAAGGCGGGACAAGGGCTCGAGGAGCTGGAGCCCGCTCGCACCATCGAGACCGACTCGGGTCGTGTCGTCCTGGACATCTCACTCCCGCTTCCAGCCGCGTCCCTCCTCATCCTGAAGCCCGCCCGTTGACCACGCGGGACCGTCCCATGGCGTGTGGAGGCACCAAGGAGCACCCATGAGCCAGCCCTACGTCACCCTGAACAACGGCGTACGCATCCCGCAGATCGGCTTCGGTGTCTTCCAGGTTCCGCCTGAGACGACGCAGTCTGTCGTGGAACGCGCTCTGGAGGCCGGATACCGACACATCGACACGGCCGCCGCCTACAACAACGAGGCAGGCGTCGGGGCCGCCGTGCGGGCGAGTGGCCTACCGCGGGACCAGGTCTTCATCACCACCAAGCTGCGCAACGGCGAGCAGGGCTACGACTCGGCGTTGAAGGCATACGACGACAGCCTCGCTCGTCTCGGCCTCGACTACGCCGACCTCTATCTCATCCACTGGCCCAATCCGGCCGCGGACAAGCTCGTCGACAGCTGGCGCGCCCTCGAGCGGATCTACCACGAGGGACGGGTGCGGGCCATCGGTGTGTCCAACTTCCTGCCGGAGCACCTCGACCGGGTGCTGGCCGAGGGCACGGTCGTGCCCGCCGTCAACCAGATCGAGCTACACCCCACCTACCAGCAACGCGAGCTGGCGAGCTACTGCCAGCGGTCGTCCATCGCGGTGGAGGCGTACTCCCCGTTGGGTAGAGGACAGGACCTCGACAACCCGGTCGTCTCGGCGCTCGCCGACAAGCACGGGGTCAGCCCCGCCCAGGTCGTGCTCCGGTGGCACCTCCAGCGGGGCCACATCGTGATCCCGAAGTCGATCTCGCCGGACCGGATCCGCTCCAACATCGACCTCGCGGGCTTCAACCTGACGCCCGAGGAGATGGCCTCGATCACCGCGTTGGAGTCCGGCAACCGGACGGGAAACGACCCGCGGACCTTCTCCTTGAGCCAGATCCGGTAGCCACGGCCACGAGGGGGGGTGTGGCGATGTCCATCCGATCCATACCGTTCACCCGACGCGAACCGCGCGGCGTTCCCTCGACAACCGTCGTGCGCGTGCCCGCCGCACGCGACTGGAAGCGGACGCTCTGGATCTGGATCTTCCTGCTGCCCACGGTCGTTCTCTACGGCCTCTACACGGTTTACCCGATCATCGCGAGCTACTGGTACTCGTTCGTCGAGTGGAACGGGTTCGAGGCCGACCAGCGACTCGTCGGGATCCAGAACTACCGAGCGGTCCTCGAGGACCCGTTCTTCTGGAACTCGTTCAAGGTCACCCTGCTGTTCATGCTGCTGGTCGTCCCGGCACGCGTGCTGCTCAGCCTGCTCCTCGCCGTCGTCTTGAACTCCCCCAAGCTTCCACTCGTCGGCCTGCTCCGCTCGGCCTTCTTCATCCCCGTGGTCACCACGACCGCGATCATCGGCGTGGTGATGCGGTTCGTCCTCGATCCGGCGAGCGGACCGATCAACAACGGGCTTCGGATGTTCGGCTTCGAGGGAGTCGACTTCCTCGGCAGCGAGAGCGCCGCGCTTCCGACCGCGGCGGCCCTGTACGTGTGGAAGTTCTTCGGGATCACGATGATCTACTGGCTCGCGGCCCTCCAGACGATCCCACAAGAGCTCTACGAGGCGGCCCGGATCGACGGAGCGAACGTACGCCAGATCTTCTTCCACGTCACGCTACCGCTGCTGAAGCCGTTCCTCCTCATCATCACGGTGCTCACGATCGAGGAGACCTTCCGTGCCTTCGATCTCATGTACACGCTGACCGGCGGCGGACCCTACTTCCACACCGAGATCATCGAGATCTACATCTACCGGTGGGCCTTCGCGGCCTCGATCCCCCAGCTCGGGCACGCCTCCGCCGCGGCCGTGCTCTTCGGCCTGCTCGTCTCCATCGTCGGCGCCGTCCAGCTCTGGGCCATCTACGCGCGACGTGTGAGGAGGAGATCGCACCGATGACCACTCTCCCAGTCGCCACGCACCACGCGCCATCCTCGCGATGGCGGCGAGTCGCGCGCCGCCTGCCCTGGTGGATCGCCGCGGCGTTCCTGCTCGGCGCGGCCGCGCTGTGGGTGTTCCCGTTCGTCTGGATGCTCTCGGCCTCGCTCAAGGACAACATGGAGATGTTCGCCGGGGGCCTCAACCTCCTCCCGACCGACTTCGTCTGGAGCAACTACGAACGCGCCTGGTACGACGCCCACTTCGGCACCTATCTGAGCAACACCGTCATCGTGACGCTCGTCACGGTGCTGATCGTCACGATCAGGTGCGCCACCTGTGGGTACGTGCTCGCCCGGTACCGCTTCATGGGCTCGAAGGTCTTCCTCGCCGTCCTGGTCGCGACCCTGTTCGTGCCCACCGGCTACACGATCATCCCGGTCGTCAAGGTCTCCATGCAACTGGGCCTGATCGACTCGCTCACCGGCATGATCCTCGCGTTGAGCGGCGGGGGATACGTGTCAGCGGTGCTCCTGTACTACGGCTACTTCAGGCGTATCCCACGAGAGCTGGAAGAGGCGGCTGTCGTGGATGGTGCGGGGTTCGTCCGGACGTTCGTCTCGGTCATGCTTCCGCTCGCCATGCCGGTCACGGCGACTGTCGCCGTGCTGACGTTCATCACGACGTGGAACTCCTTCTTCCTGCCGTTGGTGTTCTCGTTCAGTCGGCCCGAGCTCCGGACGGTCAGCGTGGGGATGCAGGCATTCGTCGGCGAGACGGCAACTGACTGGACGGGAATGGCGGCGGCCGGCGTGATCTCGATCCTGCCGGTCGTCATCGTCTTCGTCTTCCTCCAACGCTACTTCGTCGAAGGCATATCGGGTGCGGTGAAGTCCTGACTCGCGGGACCACCGGCCCGCACGAAGGGAGGTGTCGATCATGACTGGACTCACTCGTCGCGGGTTGCTCGGAGCCTCGGCACTCGCGACGATCGGTCTCGCGACCGGTTGCGCCAAGTCGGGCGAGCCCAGCCGCTCCGGCGGACGGTCGGGTGGCGCGTCCTCCGGGACGCTGGACTGGTGGGACCACTTCAGCTCGTTCCAGCAGCTGAACGACGACTGGGCCGAGAAGCAGTCGGATGAGCTGGGCGTCCGGGTCGTCCACACCTACTACGACGCGTCCAAGGCGGTGCAGGCGTACCAGTTGGCGCATCAGGCGAACAAGATGCCGGACGTCTACTCGAACATCGTGGGGCTTCCTCTCGCCGCGCTCGTGAGCGGCAAGTGGGTGCACGAGCTGACGCTGCCGGACGAAGTCCTGCGGAAGATCCCCCCGAACACCCTGACGGAGGGGATCACCAACCTCGACGACAAGCTCTATGGGTTTCCGCTGTTCAGCTTCCGGCAGAGCACGACCTTGGTCTGGCTGAACAAGGACCACTTCGCCAAGGCCGACCTCGACCCGGACGACCCGCCATCCGACTACCAGGCGTACAAGGATGCCTGTCGGGCGTTGGCGTCGGCCGGCGTCACACCCATGACGTTGGCGCTGGGAGCCGACGGCTCACGCATCCGAGACCAGGTCGACGACATGGCGCAGGCCGCTGGCTTCCCCGGCTACCAGGGCCTCAAGTTCACCACGGGTGAGTACGCGTACCACGACGACAGCTACGTCACGGTGATCGAGTTCCTCAAGGAGCTGTACGACTCGAAGTTCATGCTCCCCGGTACGAACAACTTCAGCGTCGTGGACGCGCGAACGCGGTACGCGACCGGGGCGGTCGGGATCTTCATCGACGGCATCTGGTGCGCCGGCGGCTCCAAGGCCCTCGTTCCCGAGTTCGTCGACAAGATCGCGTTCGGCCCCATCCTGGTCCCCTTGCCCGAAGCTCAGCCCTGGACGTATCGCGGCAGGCCAAGCGCGACATGGTTCGTCGCGGCCGACAGCGAGGATCCGGAGAAGGCGTCCCTGCTCATCGCCTCGCTCATGTCGGACGAGTACCAGAAGGGCATGATCGCCGCGATGGACCAGCCACCGCTCAACCTGGACCTGGTCGCCGAGTCCGACGCGATCGACGCGTACAAGAAGGCGGTCGCCTTCTGCGGGGAGAACGTCTTCCTGATGCCGCAGGCGATCGTCCGCAACCCGGAGATCGCGGCGGTCGACGCGGAACGCAAACCAGTCACTCCGCACCTTGGCAACATCGTCCAGGGGTACCTCGGCGGATCCATCACCGACCTGCGACGTGAGCTGAAGAAGCTGAGCGACGCCTTCGAGGCCGACCGGGAGCAGGCGATGAGGAAGGCTCAGTCGGCCGGAGCGAACGTCTCGGAGGACGACTACATCTTCAGCGACTGGAAGCCAGGCGCCGACTACGAGATCACGTAGGTGAGCGCCTGGGCGCATGCCTCGCCGTGCGGAATGGAGTGACAGTCGACGGAAGGTGGCGTCGATCGACGCTCGTCGCCACCTTCCGCCCCGGCGTTGGCCCGACGTGACACGGGCTCGACGGCCGCTGCGTGCGTCAGCTCCGTCAGCCCGCCCAGCGTGGCACTCGTTGAGGTCCTCACCCGGTGCCGCGGTCACCATGGGGTGAGCCGGATCACCGGGTAGACCCGGGTGGACTTGGCCTGGTACTTGGCGATCCGGGGCTGCGCGGCGGCGATGCGCTGCCACGCCTGCTCCCGCTCGGCGCCGAGCAGCTCGCGCGGCGTGACAGGGATGGGCTTGCGTCCTGGGAGCTCGATCGCGATCTGGTCGGGATGGGCGATGAGGTTGGCGTGCCAGTCCGGGTTCCGGCTGCCACCGCCCGACGCGACGATCAGCCACGCGTCGTCGCCGTCGGCGAACCACGCGAGCGGTGTCTCTCGCCGCTGCCCGCTCCGGCGACCCACCGTGTGCAGGATCAGCAGGTCCATGCCCATGAACGTGCCGCGACCCCGCCGGATCTTCTGGTTGGTCCGGGCGTTCATCGTCCGCTGGAACCATCGCGACAGCGCCCCGGGCGTCCCGGGCTGGCGGGCGGCGCGACGCTTCGTCTGCAGGCTCGTGGTCATCGGCGGCCTCCTGTCGGTCAGGTTGCTCTCGCCCGTCACGCTAGGGCTCGGGCCGTCGGCGGTGCTTCTCGATTCCTGACCGGTTCGCGGGACGACGACGGGACCTGTGGGACCTCTCCGCTCTTCCTGGCCGACCCGGGACATACCGCTAGGCGGCGCCCTCCCCCATCGCGCACTCTGCTCACCGACGCGCGGGCTGCTCCAGCCCCACGTGCGCGTGGGAGGTGGATGGATGCGCAAACGGTCCCTGCTGGGGTTGATCGCAGCGACGGTGCTGGCGGGCACGTGCCTCGCGAGCTCACCGGTGGCGGCGGACTCCCCCGGGAACCTCCTCTATCGCCCGACCACACAGAACGAGTCGAACGCGTACGCCCGTGTCATCCGCCTCCAGCACGCCGGCGAGCTCAACGGCCGGCTGCTCGCGACCTTCGAGCACTGGTTCGACGACGGCTCACCGGCTGAGTTCATCATCCGGGCCAGCGACGACGACGGCCGCACCTGGACGACGCTCACCACGGTGCCGGACCCGCTCGACGGCCCGGGCCACCCGGTGTCCCGGATGTGGCAGCCGTTCCTGTTCGAGTTCCCGCGTCAGCTCGGCCACTACCCCGCGGGGACGCTGCTCCTCGTCGGCAACATGGTGCCCGCGGACGCGGCGTTCACGGAGTTCTTCGCCTGGCGGTCCACCGACCACGGTGTCACCTGGGAGCCCGTCGGTGTCGTGCAACGGGGTGGCACGTTCGGCCGCGGTATCTGGGAGCCGTTCCTCACCCTCGACGCACGCGGCCGACTGCTCATGTTCTTCGCCGACGAGCGCGACGCCCCGCAGCACAGCCAAATGATCGTTCACACGGTCTCGACCGACGGCGGTGACACGTGGGGGCCGGTCGTCCGTGACGTGGCCAGCGCCGTCCCCGGCGACCGGCCGGGCATGCCCACGGTGACCCGCATGGGTCCGTCGGGAAGGTTCGTGCTGGCCTTCGAGGTGTGCGGCCGGCCGCACTGCGAGATCCGGCTCAAGGAGTCGGCCGACGGCAGCCGCTGGTCCCGCCCGGAGGACCTCGGCGTCCGGGCCGAGACGTCAGACGGCCGCTACCTCGGCCACAGCCCGTACGTCACCTGGGTGCCGACCGCACCCGGCACGGGGCACCTGGTGCTCGCGGGACAGCGCGTCCTCTCCGTCGTGGGCCACGACACCGTGGGCGAGGACTACCGCGCGGTGTTCCTGAGCGAGAACGGCGTGAAGGGTCCGTGGTCGTGGGCGCCGGCGCCGTGGCGGGTGTCGAACGCCTCGCCGCGGTGCAACGCGAACTACAGCCCGCACCTCATGCCGGAGGGCCCGCCTGGGGTGCTGCGACTCACCGCGCCGACCAGCATCGACGACTCCGGACCGTGCGGCGAGGCGACCGGGACGGCCTCGGTGGGCACGTTGCCGTTCCGCTCGGCGTTCGCCGAGAACGGCGACGCCGGCTGGAACACCTACGGCGGCTGCTGGTCGGTCGAGGGTGACGTCTACGTGGAGTCGTGCGGCGGGACGGTCGGCGCGAAGGCGCTCACCGGCTCGACCGGGTGGCGAGACTACACCGTGAGCGCGGACGTCCAGATCACCTCCTCGTCGGGCAACGCCGGCGTCCTCGCGCGCGTCACCGACCCGAACGTCGGCGCGGACTCGCACCGCGGCTACCACGCGTTCTTCGACGTCAACACCCGGGAGCTGATCATCGCACGGCAGGAGTACGCGTACCTGCGACTCGCCGCGGTGCCGGTGGAGGTGCGGTCCGGTGAGTGGTACCGGCTGACGTTCCGCGTCCACGGCAGCACCCTGACCGCCTCGCTCGCCACCATGGACGGGGCCGAGCTGGGTCGCGTCTCCTTCGTCGACCCGTACGCGTCGTTCCCGACCGGCCTCGTCGGTCTGCGCCACCACGCGGGGACGGCGTCGTACCGGAACGTCGAGGTGGTGAGGAGCTGACGATCGCTGAGCGTGTCGCTGTGTCAGTGAGGCGTCCAGTCGAGTCGCACCGTCGGCGGGACGTGCGCCCGCAGCGCGACGCCGAACGCCTCGTCCCGGCCGGAGAAGTCCACGGTCCGCACGACGAGGAGCGTCCTCGGGTCGTCCACGCCGAGGAGGCGGGCGAAACGTCGTCGGAACGGTGACAGCAGCGGCATGGCGCGCCCGGACGCGGTTCGCGCGACGAGGAACGTCGTCGGTCCGAGTCGCTCTGCGCGCACCTCGCTGATCTCCGACCACGGCACCGACGGCGCCAGGCCGAGGCCACGCAGGTGGATCCCGTCCTGGTCGACGCGCACCTCGCGGACCCTTGCCCAGAACCAGAACCACACCGGTCCGCCGAGAGCGAGCGCGACACCCGCGGCGACGAGGACCGCTCCCACGGCGCTGACCTGGTTGGCGCCGACCAGGACGAGGGCAAGCCCGAGTACCACGTCGACGGCGGCCACGGCCACGACCGGCCGACGCGGACGTACCAGCCGTACCGGTTCCGTCTCGACAGTCACGTCCTCCGAGAGTACGACGCTGGTTCGAGGAGCCATGCCCCGGGAGACGTACTCGTCCTCGTTCATTTCTGCGAAGACCCCGACGCTCTGACCCCCGAGAACAGTTCGATGACGCAGTACATCGCGGAGGGCATCAATGCACTGCTTCTTCTCGTACTCGCGACCTCCGCCGGACATGCTCAGTCGTAGCGCTGCGTGAGATCCATCAGACTCTCGTCGATGAGCACTTCGCAGTCTTGACGAAGGAGGATGCGACGCCCTCGAAACGATTTCTTCGCTTGATACGAGACCCAAGATTTCTCCAGATATCCACGATCCTGTTCATCGTCGGCACCGCGTCTCCGGTGATCCTCCCAGGCCTCACCCTGTCGGAAAGGGAAGGCTCGACGTTTTACCATCTCCGCACTGATGGCGGTGTCGGTACTCGTCTCTTGCCTGTGGTTGGGCCAAGGCCTCGTCCATTCCGCGAGACAACGACCCTTCGAGGGCAAGGCATACGACCTACTCGATGGTGTCGCCGAACGCGACCGCTACCAGGCCACACTGAACATCTTTTGGTACAACAAGCTGTTCTATGGCGCGATCTACGCCTGGGTCCTCGCGATAGCAATACCAGAGATCGTCACCGCCAGGTCTTCGCCCGGACCAGATCAAGTGGATCTGGACTGGAAGCTCACGCTCACTCTCTTCCTAGGTGGTCTCGTCGTCCGCGCGCAAACCCGTCTACTCGAGAAGCGTCACGCCGGCGTGGAGACGTTGGTGAAGATCCTGGAGATCTTCACCGGCGAGAAGGATGATCGACGCCCAAGCGTGACACCGCGTGATCCTCGTGATCCTCTCCAAGGGCAACGCCTGACGATCGCCGAAGCCGCCATCCTCATGCGACGGACGGCCAGACATGTCGAGAGGAGGATGCCGCGGAACGCGGCGCCGCACCCGGTCTCATCCCTCCTTCGCGCGTCAGCGCTGCAGTTGGAGAGATTCGTGACCAGCCAGCGCTCGCTCTCCCCCGAGCTCCCCTACGATGTCCGAGAGATCCTCGCCTTGACGGCGCGACTGCTCATCTCGTCAACCGCCACCCCCTACGCCAGTCTCGCCCGCCGGGTGGACGCGTTTGACGCCGAGGGTCAGCCGACGGTTGTCGAGGGGAAGGAGGAGTTGGCTGGCGTCCGCGGCCGAGGCGGTCGCCAGGTTCTCCGAGCAGCTCGGCCGCCTCAAGACCTTGGTCGTGGTCGCTCTTGCCGCACTCGCGATCTTTCTGTTCGCCTCCGGCCAACTCGCGCTGCCCGATCTTGTGAAACTCGTCCTCAAGTAGACATCCCTTCACTCCAGCGCGGCGAGCAGCGTCTGGCACGCTTCGCGGATCGTCTCTCGCTGGACGGCGACCCGGCGGTCGCGCCGGACCGTGACCATCTCCGCCTTCCGCAGCGCGGTGACCTGGCGGGAGATCGTGCTCTGGTGCACCTGGAGCGCCTCGGCGAGCTCCTGCATCGTGAGCGGGCCATGCTCCAGTAGGTGCAGCACGATCGCGAGGCGGGTTCGGTCGCCGAGCGCGTGCATGGCGGGTGCCAGCGCGCCGAGCCGCCCCACGGAGATGCCCGTCCGCTCACTGGTGCCGACCCACCGACCTGGCCCCAGCCTCGCGGTCGTCCTCTCCGGTGTTCGCGGCTCGTGCTGCGGGGTGAAGAGCACCCACGTCGTCTGGTCCGTGAAGAGGGACAGGCTCCGCCCGAGCCCAGGCGTGGGCATCACCACGAGCTCGGTCGCGCGCTCGGCCTCGGCCGCGTACTGCTCGTCGGGCCGAAGCCCGGTCACCAGGCTGATCCACTGGGCACCGCCACAGCCCGGCGGTGGCGGAGGCGTCGCCGCGACCACGGCGCGCATCTCGTCGAGGGACTCGCGCCAGGCGCGGTCGAGCCACCCGTCCCAGATGGCGTCCAGCAAGCGAAGCAGCGCGGCACGGAAGACCCGAGGGTCGAGCAGCTCACCCAGCCGTTCCTCGGCGTTGCGCACACCCCAGGCGCGGAGCACCTCGACGCCATCGCGGCGCACGGCCGGTGACGGCTGCGACAGGGGCGCGATGTCGGCAGCGGTGGGCTTGGGGTCGGGTTGCGGCTTGCCGTAGCGCATGACCGCGTCCACGCCCCAGGCGATCACGCCATGCGTGAACTCGTCCGACCACTCGGCGAGCCACCGCCGCAGGTCCGTCCACTCCTGGTGGCCGGGATGACCTGCCGGCAGGTGGTGCATGAGCACGTCGCGCAACACCGTGCCGTGAGCCATGGCGGCGCGGACCGGCCAGCTCTCCTCCACGATCTCGGCCGGCAGGTGCTCCGCCAGCGCCTGCAGCTCCGGTGTGGGCATGGCCATCAAGCCGAGCGCGTAGTCGACCAGCAGCATCGTCGTCGGCACGGTCGCCGCGAGGCTCGGCTCGGCGACCCGCAGGACAGGGGCGGGTCGCGCGATCGCGAGGTCTGGCAGGGGCGTCGTCATGCTACTAGCATGCGCACTGCGCAAAGCGCAACGCTGAGAGTGGTCGAAGGAGGACTTCGGCACGTGGGAACGGTATCGTTCGAGGGCTTGGTGATCTTCTGCGCGGACGTCGAGAAGTCCGCCGCCTTCTACGAGGGCTTGCTCGGGCTGCGACGACAGTCGTCCGACGGCGACATCACCCTCGCCCTGCCGACCAAGGGCAACCCCGAGGGCGCGTGGCTCCTGCTGCACAAGCGGCACGAGGGCATCGACGTCACCCCGCACGAGCTCGGCACCTTCACCGTCGACGACGTCGACGGGCTCGTCGAGCGGCTGCGCGCGGACGGTCACCGGATCACGAGCGAGCCGACTGACCAGCCCTGGGGTGTCCGAGAGGCGAATGTCGCCGACCCCGACGGGTACACCTTGACCCTCTCCCAGCCACTCCCCACAGCCAGCTCCTAGCCGCAACCGGTGACGCCCGTCGTGACGCTCCTGACGGCGGAGGCTGGCTCGTGACGACCCGTGTCCCACGAGGAGGAGGCCCGGGCGGACATGGCGATAGCGACGCGGCTCGCCGGCGGCGTGCCACGAGCCTGGTGGGCCAGGCTCCGGCGCTCAGGAGAGTGGCAGCTGCTCTTCCACATCATTTGGCAGGCCGACCGCCGGCTCGCGGCGGTGTGGTGGGCGCTGATCGTCCTCCGAGCGCTGCTGCCCCCGGCGCTCGCCGTCGCGACGGGCTGGCTGGTCGGGACGGTCCAAGACGGCGGCTCCCTCACGGTCCCGCTCGCGACGGTCGGTGTGCTCTTCACGCTGATCCAGACTCTCGGCCCCCTCCACACCGAGCTGGCGACGAACCTCGGTGACCGAACCTCCGCGGCCCTCCAGGATCGGCTGCTCACCTCCGCCGTCGCACCGGTCGGCATCGCCCACCTCGAGGACCCCGAGCTCGCCGGCGACTTCAGCCTGGCCCGTGACTTCGACTTGGGGATCACCGCGCCAGAGCTGCGGACCTGCATGGGCTACATCGCGTCCGGGCTGGTGAACTTCGTCGCCGGCATCCTCTCGGCGCTCGTCGTCTGCGGCTTCCGGTGGTGGGCCGGGCTCCTGCTGCTCCTGGTCTGGGCCTCGCCCCACCTGCTGTTGAGGGAGAGCGTCGCGTGGAAGGACTGGCGATCCGACGAGGTGAAGGCCCACCAGCGGCACGCGGAGTACGCCTACCGGATGGCAGTGGACGCTCCGGCCGCCAAGGAGATCCGGCTGTTCGGCCTGGCGGACTGGACGGCGCAACGCTTCACCGAACGGCGCCGCGCGCTCCTCGAGCTCTCCCTCCAGGCGATGCGGCTGCGTGAGCGCCCGATCCGGCTCACCGTGCTCGTGCTCGTCGTCGGCAACGGTCTCGTCGCGTGGGCGCTGGCGCACGCGGCCCTGACAGGCGATCTGAGCCTGTCCGGCCTGGTGACGTACGCCGGCGCGGCGATCGGCGTCAGCGCCGTGGCCTCGCTGGAGTTCGGGTGGTGGCTCGCGGACGCGTCGCGCCCAGTCCCCGTCGTCGCGGAGCTGGAGCCGGCCATGAAGGCCATCGGCGACCTTCCCGTCGGCACCACGTCGGCGCGAGACCTGCCGAGGCACGAGATCCGGTTCGAGAACGTGTCCTTCTCCTACCGGGCGGACTCGCGGCCCATCCTCGACGGGCTCGACCTCACCATCCCCGCGGGCACGTCGCTCGCCATCGTGGGGCAGAACGGCGCCGGGAAGACGACGCTCATCAAGCTGCTCGCGCGCCTCTACGACCCCACAGCCGGTGTGGTGCGGGTCGACGGGATCGACCTGCGTGACCTCGACCCCGACTCGTGGCGCGGCCAGATCGCCGCGGCGTTCCAGGACTTCGTCCGCTACCAGCTTCCGCTGCGGGAGAACGTCGCCCCCGACGGGGCGCCGGACGACGTCATCCGTAAGGCCCTCGAGCAGGCCGGCGCGGCCGACCTCGCCGCCCTCGACACCGTGCTGTCGAAGCAGTTCGCCGGCGGTATCGACCTCTCTGGTGGGCAGTGGCAGCGGGTGGCGCTCGCCCGCGCGCTGGCCGCCGTCGCTCGGGGCGCCAAGGTCGTGATCTTGGACGAGCCGACCGCACAGCTCGATGTGCGCGGCGAGGCCGAGGTCTTCGACCGCATCCTGCAGGCCACCCGCGGACTCACGACGATCCTCGTCTCCCACCGCTTCTCCACCGTCCGCCACGCGGATCGGATCTGCGTGCTGGAAGGCGGCCGCGTCGTCGAGATCGGCAGCCACGACGAGCTCATGGCGGCCGGCGGCCGCTACAAGACGATGTTCGAGCTGCAGGCGGCACGGTTCGCGGAAGGTCGTGACCTGGACGAGGACGCCGGTCTGGTCGGGGAGATCGGAGGCGACCGATGACCGACACGACTCCGTTGAACGGCGACACCGAAGCCGGTGCCGCCGCCGCGCCCGCCACCGCGACCGACGCTCCCAGCGGTCACCCGTCTGGGACGCCGCGCCACCGAGCGCCGGACGAGCTGCCTCGCACGCTGCCGACCCTGTGGCGTTCGATGCGCCTGGCGTACGAGGCCGAGCCGAGGCTCATCCTCTTGTCGCTCGGCATGGCGCTCCTCCAAGCGCTGCCGGACAGCCTCTTCGCGGTGTGGCTGATGCTGCTCGCCGACGGCGTAGCGCAGGGAAGCACGACACGGCTCGTCGCCGGGTGCGCCGGACTCGCGGGATCAGCGGTCGGGTCCTGGCTGCTGATGACGCTCGCGTCCCGCGTCCAGCGGACGTTCCGGATGAGGGTCGGCGCCTCGCTCGAGGCCCACGTGGCGCGACTCCAGGCGCGCGTCCCCACGATCGAGCACCAGGAGCGACCCGACTACCTCGACCGGCTCTCGGTGCTGAAGGAGCAGACCTGGCAGCTCGACCACATGTTCCTCGCGCTGTTCGACCTGCTCGGCGCCGGAGTGCGGCTGGCGGTCACGCTCGGGCTTCTGGTGTCGGTGCACCCGGCCATGGGATTGCTCCTGGTGTTCGCGCTGCCGACGGTGTGGGTCTCGGCCCGCCGGTCCGCCGTGACACAGCGGGTCACCGAGGAGGTGGCGCCGCACCAGCGACGGCACAGGCACCTGTTCACGCTCGGCACCACCCAGTCACCGGCCAAGGAAGTGCGCATCTGGCGGATCGGCCCCGACCTGGTCCGCCGTCGCCGGGCCGCGTGGGAGGCGTGGTACGCGCCGCTCGCACGGACGCGCTGGCACACCGCCTTCTGGCAGGCCGCGGCCTGGGCCCTGTTCGCCGCCGCCTACGTCGCCGCGGTGGTGTTGACTGCGACCGTCCTCTCCGGCACCGCCGGACAAGTCCTCCTCATCCTCACCGCCGGCAGCCGGCTCTCCCAGTACGTCGCCATGACGGCCGGGAGCGCCGACTTCTTGCGGATGTGGCTCGATGCCTCCCAGCGGTTGGTCTGGCTGGAGAGGTACGCCGAGCGGCACCGCGATACCGCCGACGGCGTCGTGCCCGACCGGCTCCAGCACGGCATCACCCTCGAGTCGGTGTCGTTCCGTTACCCCGGCAGCGACCGCTGGGCCTTGCAGAACGTCAGCGTCACCTTGCCGGCGGGCTCGGTGGTGGCCGTGGTGGGCGACAACGGCGCCGGCAAGTCAACCTTGATGAAGCTGTTGTCCCGGTTCTACGACCCCACGTCGGGACGGATCACGGTCGACGGTGTCGATCTGCGACGCCTTCCCGCCGCGGAGTGGCGATCCCGCATGGCCGGCGCCTACCAAGACTTCTTCACCTTCGAGTTCCCCGCCCGCCGGTCGATCGGCGTGGGTGACCTTCCGCGGGCTGATGACCGTCCGGCGGTGGAAAGGGCCGTCGACCGGGCGGGCGCCAACGACGTCATCGCTCGCCTCCGCGACGGGCTCGACACCCAGCTCGGCGCGACGTGGGACGGCGGTGTCGACCTGTCGTTCGGCCAATGGCAGAAGATCGCGCTCGCCCGCGGCTTCATGCGCGACGGGACGCTGCTGCAGGTGCTGGACGAGCCCACGGCAGCGCTCGACGCCGAGACCGAGCACGCTCTCTTCGAGAGCTACGCTCGACAGGCTCGCGAGGCTTCGGACAACGGGCGAATCACGATTCTCGTCTCCCACCGGTTCTCGACCGTGCGCATGGCCGATCTCATCCTCGTGCTCCAGGGCTCCCGGCTCGTCGAGGCGGGCACGCACGAGGAGCTGATGGCCGCCCGAGGTGTCTACGCCGAGCTCTACGAGATCCAGGCCAGGGCCTACCGCTGACCTCGTCGATCCCCTCGGCGGCGAGGGAACGCGGACCGACGCGGCGACATGCGGGTGCACGGCGCCAACGAAGATCCGGTCATCGGGTGGCCGCCAAGCCTAGAATGATCATCGGTCCTACGAAGTCTCCCAACGGAAACCTCGAGGACGGTAGGCGCTGTCGGTGGTGGGTGACGTCTCGCAGGCGTGGGGACCAGCGCCGATCCGCGTCTCCCTGGTGTCGACACGGGACCTGCCCCACCTGCGATCGATCTACGCTCGCCTGCCGGCTGACCCCGCCGCCATCACGCGCACACGCCCGTACCAGGTGGGTGTGTCCTTCAGTCACCACTCCCGACTCCGATACCGACTAGGGGCACGCTGGTCGACGTTGACGGTTCCCCCGGGGGCGGTGTTCGCCAACGGCGCCGACGAGATCGTCTGGGCCGAGGTGGTGGAGCCGATCGAGGCGCTGGAAATCTACCCCGACCTCGACCAGCTGGCGCGGATCGTGGAACCGGCCGGCTCAGGCCGGGTCGAGATCATTCCAGCCGCGGCCGCGCGCGACGCCACCGTGCTGGGGCTGGCGACCGTGCTCCGGCGCGTCCATGTAGGCCAAGACGACCTGGACCCGATGCACGCCAGTGCACTCGCCCACCGCCTGCTGGGCCACCTCGCTGAGCACTACTGCAGCCCGCGGCCCGGACGCCGGCTGCGGCACCCCGGACGCCTGGAGAGGAGGCTCGTGGACCGGATCGCCGATCTGGTCGAGCAGCGGCTCGGCGATCCGCTCCGCCTGGATGACCTGGCCGCTGTCGCGCACCTGAGCCCCTACCACTTCGCTCGCGCGTTCAAGCGCACCACCGGGCTGGCGCCGCACGAGTACGTCACCATCCGTCGGATCGAACGGGCGAAGGCGCTGTTGGTCCGCGGCGAGCACAGCATCGCCGCGATCGCCACGACTCTCGGCTACGAGAACGTGAGCCACTTCCGACGTCTGTTCCGCCGTCACACCGGGTATTCACCCTCGGCGCTCCGGCCGGAGCGGGCGGCCCGCAACTGAGCAAGATTCGACCCTCCCACCAGCCCGTCCACGTGTGACTCTTGACCGGTGATCACGTACCCCATCGTCTTCACGAGCAACGGCATCACACTCGCCGGCCGGGTCCACCGGCCAACGGACGACCTCACCGCCCGAACCCCGGTGGTGCTGGTCACCGGCTCCTGGTTGACCGTCAAGGAGCAAATGGCCGACCGGTACGCCGCGGAACTGGCTCGGCGCGGCTTCACCGCCATCACCTTCGACTTCACCGGCTGGGGTGAGAGCGGCGGGGAACCGCGACAGGCCGAACTCCCAGAGCGCAAGATCGCCGACATCGTGGCGGCGGCGCAGTACGCCTCCCGGCTCTCCTGGGCCACCCGAGGCGGCGTCGGGTACCTCGGCGTGTGCGCGAGCGCCCAGTACGCGCTCGCCGCGATCGCGCAGGGGGCGCCGATCAAGGCCTTCGCCAGCGTCGCTGGATGGTTCCACGACCTGCCCTCGGTAGCCCCCTTCTACGGTGGGGCCGAGGGCGTGGCCATGCGGCTGCGTCGCGCCCAGGAGGCCACGGAGCTGTTCCTGCGCACCGGCGAAGTGCGCATGGTGCCCGCGTACGATCCGGGCAACGAGACCGCCGGGATGTTCCTGGAGATGGACTACTACGGCAACCCGTCCCGCGGGGCGATACCGCAGTGGCGCAACGAGATGGCGGAGCTGAGCTGGCTGCCTTGGCTCACCTTCGACGGGCTGGCCGCGGCGGAGTCGGTGGCCGTCCCCTCGCTGTTCGTCCACTCCGACGGATGTGTCTTCCCCGACCACATCCGTGCCCTCGCCAAGCGTCTGGCTGGGCCGGTCGAGGTGGCCTGGGGCGAGGGCGCGCAGATCGACTTCTACGACCAGCCCGCCCAGGTGGAGTTCGCGGTGTCGGCGGTCGACGCCCACTTCCGGAGCGTCCTGGGTGACCCGGGCGCCCACTGAACCGAGACGGAGGTCCTGGATGTCCGATCAGAACGTCGCCACGGTGGTCACCCGCCTGCTGCACGCCGTCGACGACCTGGACTGGGAGACCGTACGCGAGCTGCTCGCCGACCAGGTGGCCCTGGACTACACCTCCTTGTGGGGAGGGACACCGCAGGAGATCACCGGCAATGAGGTGGTGGCGGCGTGGCAGCAGCTGCTGCCGGGATTCGACGCCACCCAGCACCTGACCGGCCCGATCGTCGTCACCGCCGCCAACGACACCGGTGCCACCTGCGCGACCACGGTGCGCGCCTACCACACGCTGGTCGAGGACGGGCGGACTGACGTCTGGATGGTGGCCGGCCGGTACCAGATCTCGCTGGTTCCCGCCCCCAGCGCTACCCCGCCTTGGCGGATCAGCGGGATCACGCTCCGCCTCGCCTACGAGGAAGGCGACCGGGCGCTCGTGGAGCAGGCACAGGCACGCGTGGCCAAGGGTTCCGGAGGTAGGGCGCAGCCCGCGACCTGACCTGGGCGTGCCCCGTGCTGCGACCAAGCGATGGGCGAAGCCGCGGAACGTCACGCCGTGTCGAGGCGTTCCGCGGCTTCGTGATGCGACCTCGCGATCTACGAGCCGTCGATGGTGTAGGTCGTGATGACCGGCTTGTGGTCGGACGGCGCGAGGCCTTGGTGGAAGAAGTCGATCACCTCGCTCAGTCGCGGCGTGATCGGACCCCGGTGGAACTGGTAGTCCAGGGTCTTGCGCAGATAAGCCGGCGCGGCACCGTCCTCCTTGACCGGGAGCGGGATCACCGGATGAGTCGTCGGTGAGCTCGTGCCCATCGCGGCGAAGGCGTCGCGGAAACCGGCGTCCCGCAGCACGGCGATGGGACGCGCGTGGTCGTTGAGGTCACCGACGAACACGCACGCGTCGTCACCCGCGATTCGCGTCAGCGCCTCGGCGGTGCGTCGCGCCTGCTCCACCCGCGGATTCCGGTCGTCCTCGACTTCCTGAGGGTTCCCGGGCCAGGTGAAGTGCGCGGTGGAGAAGACGAGCGAGGGGCCAGACTGGAAGCACCTCGGACGCAGGCGGACCCAGAAGAGCCGACGATACGTCTCCCGCATCCCGACGTCCTCGGCGCCGTACTCCACCAGCTCATACAGCTCGCGGCGCCACCAGATATTGCCCTCGACCGACCAGCCGGGAAAGTCGTCGTGTACACGGTCGTGCCCTGGCAGAGCCTCGTCGATGACCTGACGCGAGTGCGGCCGCAGCTCCTGGACACCGAGGATGTCGGGGTCGCGAAGGGTGAGGAGCGCTCGGAGGGCGGGCTCGCGTTGGGGCCAGAAGGTGTCGCCCCAGATGTTGTAGGTCATCATGACCGTCGTCAGCCTCGTCATCGCGTGATCGCTCCCTCTGGTCGACGTATCGTTCGACGGCTCAGGCTATGCGGAGCCTTGCAGCCAAGCGTGGGTTGCACTGTCGGGGACCTCGAGATTGGCGGACATCGGCCATAGGTGAGCCGGTGCGATCGTCCGACGCTCACCATCTCGACGACGCCAGTTCTCGGTTTGGACACGTTTTGACCTCGACGCGAACCGATGATCGCCGCCCTCCGTGTCGGTGGTGACGGGGGAACCCGACCAGTGTCGAGACGGAGGTGAAGTCTCGTGTTCCACGTCCGACCACGGAGGCTCGCCGGGACCCTGACCGCCCTCGTCGTCATCGTGGCAGGGGCCGCCGTCGGCGTCCCGGCGTCCGCCGCCGGCGACCCAGCCCCCGCCGCGCCCGTCAACGTCCAGGCGGAGGCCTACTGGAACCAGGTCGAGCTCTCGTGGGAGCCGGGCCAGGGTGGTTCCGACCCCGTCTTCTATCGCGTCCGCAACCTCACGACCGGTCTGACGAGTGCGACGACGGAGACGACCTACGTCTCGGGTGGCGGCATCGAGGAAGGTGAGACCTACACGTTCGAAATCATCGCCGTCACCAACGGCAAGGAATCTCCGCCGAGCGACAGGGTCGTCGCGACCATTCCCCACCTCGACCCAGCGACTGATCTCCACGCCAGTCTCGACGGTGACACGATCACCCTCACGTGGCACCGACCCGCGGCCGTGAACCCGCGCACCCTGACCACCTACGGCGTGCGGATCAACGGCCAGCTGGAGACCATCCACAAGGTCGGCGGTGACGTCGTGAGCCTCACGATCCCCCGTGTCCTCCCGGGCACGACCCACGAGTACACGGTGCAGGTGAGCAAGGGACTCAGCCCAGGGCCGGTGAGCGACCCGGCGACGCTGGCCGTTCCACCGTCCGCGGACACGACTCCTCCCACCGAGCCGGAATGGGTCATCGGGCTGGATCCCGGCTGCCAGCCCGGCTTCCAGATCGTGGTGGAGTCGACCGACGACACCACACCGCAGGCGAACATCCGCTACGAGCAGGTGGAGCCCACCGTCTCCTTCGGCACGACGGAGTCGTACGTCCGCAACTACGACCTGCCACTGCGCTCGAGTGACGGTCCGCCGACTGGGATCAGGGCAGTGGACGAGGCCGGCAACCGATCCGCGGTCGTCATGAGCGACGAGATGGCTGAAAGCTGCCGCTGATCATCAAGAAATCCGGTGGCCTGGCTCGCGGGCGCGTCCCGAGCCAGGCCACTGCCTCGTCTGCGATGTCCCTCGTCTGCGATGTCTCTGTCTGAGGCGCGTCCCCGGTCCTCGACCTTCGACTCCCCGACCGAGGTGGCACCACCGGCGTCGCCGCGCGAAAGGGGGATTCGCCTACGGCCCCGAAGACGAGCCGTTGGCGCTGCTGGATCCGGCGACCGGCGCGCATGCCTACACCCACGACTGGCTCGATGGGGTCGCCACCATGCTCTCCCCGACCGGCCAGGTCGAGGTCGGCTACGACTACGACCCGTTCGGCAACCCACGCGACGGGCCGTTGAGCGGTGGGGCTGAAGCAAGCGCGACCGACGGCCACAGTGCCGGCGGTCACACAGGCGACGTGGGTGGCGCGTCCGCCGACACGTTCCGCAAGCCTCTCGAAGGCTCGTCCACCCGCAATCCTCCGACGCCTCGCCCAACACAGGCCGCCCGAAAGACCAACAGCGACGCACCGAAGCCGACAGCGACACCGAAGGCCACAGCCGCGGCAGCGGCACCCGAGAATCCTCTGCGGTACGTCGGGGCGTACCAGGACCCGAACCTCGGTGAGGGCAACTACTACCTGCGGGCCCGCAACTACAACCCCGGATCCGGTCGGTTCACGGCCGTAGACCCGGCACCGAGCGACCTGGCCGCCATCTCGCCCTACGCCTACGTCAACAACAACCCTCTCGCCCACACGGACCCGACAGGCGCCAGGTTCATGGCATACGACGGCGGCAGCGGGGCCGGCGGTGGCGTCAGCCCAACCCCCGAGCCTGATCCCGGGCCGAACCTGGAGGAGTTCGGCGGGCCAAGCCCGGAGGAGCTCGCCCGAGCGCAGCAGATCCAGAGCAAGAGCTGGGTCGACGTCATCCTCGAGGCTGGCGGCGAGATCCTCATGGAGTTCCTCGGCGTCAACGACCTGCTCAACTGCCTCAATGGTGACCTCGGCGGCTGTGTGTCGTTGGTCATCGGCATCGTGCCTTGGACGAAGCTCTTCAAAGCCCCGCAGATCGCCGAGGCGATCTTCCGCGCGGGGAAAGCAGTCGTCAAGTTCACCGAAGAGCTCAAGTGGGCTCGCGCGATCCTCAAACGCGCCGAGGACGCAGCCCGAGCCGCGAAGGAAGCGGCCGCTCGCGCTGCGAGAGAGGCCGCGAAGAGAGAAGCGGCCGCTCGAGCGGCCGCCAGACGAGCCATCAAGGAGGCGGCGGAACAGGCGGCAGCCAAGGCAAGAGCCGTACGGTTGAAAACCAAGAAGACCGGCAGAGATACAGGAAGTAGCACTCCTCGCAACAGGCCGAAATCCACTGGAGCCTCTAAGGCTACCGGAACCGTCTGGGATAGGATCAAGCCGACGCAATCAAACTATCCTGGCTCGCAATTGCCCCGGTCGTTCGAACTGCACACGGACAACGTCTCGGTATGGGTGCATGGGAACGCCACCGAGCACATGGCTGAGTATCTCGCTGGAAAGGCGAGGCGTGGAGCGTCCAAGGCATCGATCGATATGGCGACACAAGCTCAGCTCTCAAGCCGTGAAGCTGCGGTGGCTGAGGCTGCGCGTGGTGGCCTCCCCCTCGACAAGCTGATCACGGTCGGCGACTGGGAGCTCAAGTTCGGGCCACCACGAGAGGCCGGTATGCTTCCTGTTCTGATCCATGCGCTCTACAAGGGTTAGGTAGAAGCGGCGATGATTCGGGTTGTCGGCCAGGCTCGATGCGCTGGAGCGGTCGTCGAGAGTGATCCCTGGCTGGAGCTGAAGATCTCATGGCTTCCACGGCCAGCGGACCAGCCTCTCTACCTCCGCCTGTCGGGCTCTGGTGGAGGCCAGGTCGAATTGAAGTTTGAAGGGGAGACCGGACGCCTCCTGCAGGCTGTCATCATTGACACTCCTCCGCTGCTTGACCTGGACAAGGAGGAACGCCCGATCGCGCAACCGGACATGAGCGTGCCGGTCGTCGACCTATCAATCTGGGGATCCAAAGAGAACGCCGACGTCAGCACACCAGCGCGGTCGATCGTCGAGATGGTCGCCGACTTGAGCTATTCGAAAAGCGAACGCATCAAGGTCCTGCGGCTATCCGAGGCGGAGGTCTCAGACTATTGCGGATGCCAGAACGCTTGGGTAGGGGTCTCACGTCATGGTGAGCTGGCCACAATCGCGGCACTGGATGTGAGCCACGGAGCGTAGCCGGCGCGATGTCGTGACCTTGCCAGCACGCGACTAAACTGATCCGTAATGCGCCCGGCGGCCTTCGGGCGTAAGTCGACTGGTTGGCCATGACGACTTGGAGCTCTCCCAGGATGGCCGTGGCCAGGCCGAATGGCTGCGGAACTGACTCATTGCCACCGGCGAGCTTCCCCACGCGACACGGTCGGGACGTCAAGCACATCGAGAACATCATCGCTCGTCGCCATCAGCTGCCCAAGAAGGGTCGGAATGTCTCCCGCCCGGATCCGTCGACCGGCCAGCTCACGCCCGAACAGCTTCGCGCGTTGGGCGCCGAGCTGGCGGAGGTCTTGGAGCGCCACCTGCCCCCACCGGCGTCCGACACTTCCTCCCCTCCCGGCCTCGCGACGCGTCCGGTCACCATCAGCAGCTACGCAGTGCCGACCGACGTCGACTCCGCCGGCACCTGACTCGGGGGTGGTTCGAGGTACGTTTTCCAACGGCCCCAGTGCCCGTTCGAGTCAGGAGCCGTGTGGATGAGCAGTCCCCCCACGTCGACCATCGATCGCCACGCCGAACAGCTCCGTGCGCGTCTCGTGGAGGACCTACGCGAGCGCGGACTCTTGTCTGACCCGCGAGTCGAGCAAGCGTTGTTCGCCGTCCCGCGGCACGTGTTCGTTCCATCCGCTTCAGTGGACGAGGCCTACAGCGATCAGACGGTCCACACCAAACACGACGCCTCCGGCGCGATCAGCGGGGCGTCCGCACCGAACATCGTGGCGATGATGCTCGAGCAGCTCGCCGTCGAACCCGGCCACAACGTCCTCGAGATCGGAGCCGGCACCGGCTACAACGCGGCCCTCCTCGGACACCTCGTCGGACCGACCGGACGGGTCACGACGATCGACGTCGACGACGACATCGTGACCAGCGCGCGCGAGCACCTCGCCGCCGCGCGAGCCGAGAACGTCGAGGTCGTCGTCGGCGACGGCGCCTTGGGCCATCCGGCGCACGCGCCGTACGACCGGCTCATCGCCACGGTCGGTACAGCCGAGCTGCCCAAGGCGTGGCTGGAGCAGACGAGCCCGCACGGCCGGCTGGTCGTTCCCGTCCGCATCCGCGGCGGCGTGACCCGGTCCATCGCGTTCGCGCGTACCGGCGACACCTGGACCTCCGTCGACAGCCAGCTCTGCGGCTTCATGCCCCTGCGCGCCAGTGTCGCGGCTGACCCGAGACGTACGATCGACCTCCTCGACGGTGCGGCCCACCTCCACGTCTATGCGGACCAGGACGTCGACGCGCGGCTCGCGTCACAGGTCCTTGCGAGGCCGGCGACCGAGGTGTGGACGGGTGCCACGTTCGTCAAGGGCGAGACGCTCGAGTTCGTGTGGCTGTGGCTGGCCTGCGCGTTGCCCAACTCGATCTCCTGGATGGAGGTCGAGCGTCGCGCCGTCGAGGCGGGCGTGCTTCGGCCGGCGACGAGCGGGGGGTCGATGGCGACCGTCGAGGGCGACAGCCTCGCCTACCTGACCATGCGAGCGTCGGGCGACGCGTACGAGCTCGGCGTCATCGGACACGGTTCTCGAGGGAAGGACCTGGCCGAGGCGGTCGCGGAGGCGATCGGCGGCTGGACCCGGTATCGAGACCACCGGCTGACGTTCGAGTTCCATCCAAGCGCCGAGGTGACTCCCCGTCGGCCCGGGCAGTATGTCGTCAGCCGACGCTCCGGGTCGCTCGTCGTGACCTGGACACCGTGACCCCACAATCCTTGTGAACCTGACGATGCCGCTGTCCGTCAACCGCACACGGTTGGTGGTCGAGGGCACGCATCTGTCGTCATCCATCCCGGGCGCGTCCGAGATCGTCACGGGCGGACTGTGCAATGAGAGGTTGCGGGCGACGATGACGCGAACGAACAACGCTCCTCCGGGGACGGATGTCGAGGCGTTCCGTGACAAGTCTCGGAGTGGTTCCAAGAGCACGGTCGGCTCAAGCCCGACACTGACATGCGGGGCGGAGGGCCGCCGCGCCGCGGAGGAGATGCTCGCTCGCAAGCCAGCCTGATCTGGTTCTGCAAGAGTGTGTCTTGATCCCTCGCGAGCTGCCAGCGAGCACCAACTCCTGGCACCTCCTCCTCTCGAGCCACATGCGGACACAGATCTTGACCATCCGTGAACGCTGAACCATACCGTTCGAAGCCGCTCGTACGGAGCACGTCCGCGGCTGGGGTCAGGACTCGCCGAGCACTCCCGCACTGAGTGCGATGACGACACGGAATCCGCCGCGAGCTGTGCGGCAGCCCGACAACTCGATCCAGCCGGCCGGCACGAAACCCAGGAGACGTCCCATGGCACGCCCCCAGCGCACACATCGGATCTGGCGACGCTTACTGGCCGGTATCGTCGGTGCCGCCTTCGCCGCGGCCCCGCTGGCTCCCCCTTCGTTCGCAGGTGATGCACCGGCCCCGCCTGCTGGATCGCTACGCCCGATCCTCCCCTATCCGCAAGAGATGCGACCACGACCGAGCGGTGTTCGACTCGACGGTGAGGTGACCGTCATCGCCGGCGAAGCCGTCGACCAGCCAGCCCTTCATGCCCTTCAGGACCTTCTCGACGAGTACGGCTTGCGGTCCCGTGTCCTTCGCGAGCCGGTGGCCGACTTCCGTCGGCCGCTGGTCGTCCTCGGTGGACCGACCGAGACACCAGCGAGCGTCGAGGCACTGAAAGCGCTCGGTGTCGCCGGCCCCGAAGGACTCCCCGCTGAGGGCTACGTCCTGGTCGCCGGCCGAGACGACCACGGACGAGCGCGCATCGTGCTGTCCGGTGTCGACGGCGCCGGCACCTTCTACGCCGTTCAGTCGCTTCGCCAGCTGCTGACGGCGCAGGCTAACGGCGCTCGAGTCGACGGTGTCGAGATCCGGGACTGGCCGGCGTACGGCGTCCGCGGCGGTATGGAGTCCTTCTACGGCCCGGTCTGGTCGCAGGAGGACCGTCGCTCACAGATCGAGTTTCTGGCCCGGCACAAGATGAACCAGTTCTTCTACGGGCCTGCCGACGACCTGCGCACCGGCAGCGAATGGGACCTGCCATACGGACCCGCCGAGCTCGCTCGTCTGGAGGAGATCGTCAATCTCGCACGACACCGCCATGTGGACTTCGTGTATCGGGTGTCCCCCGAAGCCCCGATGGCGCCAAGCCAAGGAATCTGTCACGCGCGCGAGTCCGACCGCCAGAAGCTGCTGGCCCGCTTCGAGCAGCTCTGGGATATCGGCGTACGCAGCTTTGTGATCGCGTGGGATGACGTGACCGGGAACTTCGTCTGCGAGGCGGACCAGGAGGCGTACGGCGACGACGTGTCACCGCTGGCGGCCGCCCAGGCCGACGTCACGAACTTCGTCCAGCGCGAGTTCATCGAGACCCACCCCGGGGCCTCCCGGCTGGTCACCGTGCCGACCGAGTACTGGGGCACGGAACGCACGACGTATCGCGAGCGATTCGACGAGCTGCTGAGCACCGAGGTCGACATCTACTGGACAGGACCAGCGGTGGTCTCGCCGGCGATCACCCTCGACGATCTTGCCGCCGTCAAGAAGGCGTTTCCCCGGCACCAGATCATAATCTGGGACAACTACCCGGTGAACGACTACACGCCGAATCGCTTGCTCCTTGGGCCACTGGTCAACCGCGAGCCAGATCTAGCCACCCACGTCATCGGCATCTCGTTCAACGAGCTTGTTCGGGACCAACAGGCATCACAGATCCCCCTCGGAACTCAAGCCGACTACGCGTGGAATCCGCACGCCTACGATCCCGAGCGGTCATGGACGCAGACGCTACGTATCCTCGGCGGCGACGCGTACGAGGAACTTCGCTTGTTCGCCGAGCACAACCGGGTGAGTCTGCTCGATACCACCGAGCGACCTGATCTCGCCGCCGTGATCGACGAGCTGCTCACCGCGTACACCGAAGGCCGCCCGGTCACCCGGCAGCTGAACTGGCTCGACGACGAGCTGCGCCGGCTCGAGAACCTCCCGACGACGCTGCGCGAGAAGCTGGATGACCAGCTGATGCTGTCGCAGATCGGGCCGTGGTTGGACCGGATAGGCGTGACCGGCCAGGCGGGTCAAGCCGCTCTGGACATCCTGCGCGCCCAGGACGACGGCCGTAGCGAGGACGTGTGGCGAGCCCGGTGCGAGCAAGCACGCCTTCGCAGCATCCTCGACCAAACCTGGCACCAGATCTCACCTGGGCCGATCGACCGACTTCTCGACTTCGCCGCGCACCAAAGCGATGGCTACCTTGGCGTCCGTTGGTACGGCGACCTCGGTGAGCCGTCAGGCACACCAGTCGCGGCCGACGGATCGAGCTTGGCCAACCTGACCGACCGTCGCGTGGACACCGCCTACGTTGCCAAGTCTCGGCCCGAGCCGGGCGACGCGGTGACCGTACCGATCACGAAGCAGCACCGACTCGCGTCTGTCACGGTCGTCCAAGACACCGACGCCCCCGCGCACGCGACGGTCCAGGCGAAGGTCGGCGACACGTGGGTCGACCTCGGCCCGCTCAGCGGCGGCTTCACCACGGTGCCGGCCAACGGGCTCACTGCGAGCGCGATCCGGCTTCGGTGGGCCAA
This sequence comes from Thermasporomyces composti, assembly GCF_003386795.1. NCBI lineage: Bacteria > Bacillati > Actinomycetota > Actinomycetes > Propionibacteriales > Nocardioidaceae > Thermasporomyces > Thermasporomyces composti. The sequence goes on along the minus strand of NZ_QTUC01000001.1, from coordinate 2,969,404 downwards.
GAGCAGCAACCCGCCCCGGGTCTACGAGATCATCCCCAAGTACGCCGACGTCCTGGGCGGTCGGGTCCGTCTCGATCCGCCAGGTGCGCTGATCGAGTCCGGCGCGACAAGACGGTTCCACGTCGAGCTCGAGGTGTTCGACGACGACACGTTTGCTGGCGACGTCATCGCGACCGGACCAGATGGCTGGATCATCGCCCCGGCGAAGCAGCGGGTGCGGGTACGGTCCGATGGCCGCACCGTCATTGCGCAGGTGCCATTGGACGTGACTGTCCCGGATAACACGCCGAACGGCCGCTACGAGATCCACGTGACGGTCCGCGTTGACGCCGCGACGTCCATCGAGGTCACTGGGGTTGTCTTGGTCGGTGAGGGAACATATCCCGAACTCGTTGGTCTCGCGAGCCCCGTTGGCTACTGGCGTCTTGGCGAAGCTGCCGACAGTCACGTCGCCGTCGACAGCTCACCCACCGGTCAGGACGGTGTGTACCGCGACGGGGCTCGACCCGGCGCGCCTGGTGCCATCGCGGACGACACGGCGGCCGATCTGGCGACCGGTTACGTCGAGGTGCTGCGTACACCGGCCACCAACCTCAACGGACCCTTCACCCTGGAAGCGTGGGTGAACCTCGACACGATCGCTCCCCCGCCGGGCCAGGCGATCATCGAGAGCTACACGGCACCCGCCGCCAACGGTTTCGCTCTCCGGGTCGACAACGGGTTCCTCCAGGCCTGGACGCTGGGTGGTCCGAATGAAGGTTACAGCGTCGTGACAGGACGCACCCGGCTCACGACCGGTGACTGGTTCCATGTCGCCGCTGTCTTTGACGGCTCGCAGCTGACGGTCTACCTCGACGGCAGGCCAGACGCCAGCATCGCCACGACGATCTCGCCGGCCGACGGTACAGCCTCGATCAAGCTCGGCGCACGCGGTGACGACGCTGCGCAACGCCTACGAGGGGACCTGGACGAGGTGGCGATCTACGATCGGGCGCTGTCCGCCGATGAGATTGAGCAGCACTATCTCGCAGGTGTGGGCTGAGTCATCCGTCGGTGACAGGGTCTCACGCGAGACGAGATGCCATACGTGAGAGGTGGCGAACGGCCCCTCCAGTGTGGACTGCCGGGTCACGAACGCTGGACTGTCACACCGGACGTGTGCCCTTCGTCCTATCGGTGGGACGGCGAGTCCCCAAGGCGACGAGTCACGTCACCTCCGGGTGCTGACTGTGCACCGGGGAGGCGAGAAGCGTCGCCTTGGGTCGGTGCCTGACATCCCCTGACCCTGCGTGATCGAAAGGCGTCACACATGGAGCAGAAGACACGTGCATTCGACCGCTTCGCAGCGCAGAAGAACGTCGTGCTCACGACGTACCGCCGCAACGGCACACCAGTTCCGACCGTCGTCCACATCGTGGTCGACGGCGATCGCGCCTACTTCCGGACACCCAGTACCGCGGGGAAAGTGAAGCGGCTGCGCCGTAACGCCGACGTCGAGATCGCGCCGTCGACGTTCGGCGGCAAGGTCGTCGGCCCCAGCATGCGGGCGCGGCCCGGCTGTTGTCCGAGGAGGAGGCGCTCCCCGTACGTCGTGCCCTGGCCCGCAAGTACCCGTTCATCCAGGGCATCGTGGTACCGCTGCTGCACAAGTACTACTACCGCTGCCAGACCTTCCATTACGAGCTGACACCACGTTGAGACGGAGAGACCGCCCGAGCGACCGGGCACGATCAGGCCGAGCGGCGCCCAGCCGCTGCCCTTGCTCGATCACGGGCCCGGTCGTGGCGGCCGGTGGCGTGGGCCGGTGGTGGCTCGTGGACGACTCGGGCCTCTGGAGCCGGGCTGGCTCCACAGGCCGACGGCGTAGGAACTGACGGCCAGGCTCGGACGTGCCCGACATCGGACTCGCTCGAGCGGTACGCCCCGTGTGCTCGTCGATCACGATGGGACCACCCGCTCCCCCCGCACACGGACCGAGGTGGTCCTCATGGGCACGACGTTCGAACCACCGGACCGTCGAGGGCAGCGGCCGCGCCGCCGTCCGATGGTCCGACGGGCAGCACTCACCACGAGCTGTCTGGTCGGAGTCCTGATGGTGGCATTCGCCGCTCCGCCGGCCCAGTCAGCCGCTCCGCAGACGGCCACGGCGTACCGGGACGAGCTGGGCCCGGACGTCTTCGGCGCGGACGCGCTCGGCGTCCCCCAGCCCATGCCAGTCGAGGACCCCGCCTTCGAGGAGGGCGCGCCGGAGTGGGAGCGGGTCGCCGACGAGCCCGCGACCGTGGAGATTCGACACGGCGTCGGACGGGGCGACAGTGGCGGAGCCGTCGTCACCGTGCCATCGTCGGCTCCGGTCGCGTGGCCGAACGTCGGTCAGCGGACAGCTGCACCTCCGGCGCGCACGCTGCTCCGCCTGACCGCGTGGGTACGGACGAACGAGGTGGCCGACGGGTACGGCGCGTACCTCGGGATCGACTACTACGACGCGACGGGTTCACGGATCACCTGGTCGCAGTCGGGATCGGTCCGAGGTACCCAGGACTGGAGTCGCCTCGAGCTGCTGGGCGAGGTCCCCGCGAACACCACGACCATCGCGATCCGGCTGCTGCTGAACGGACACGGGCAGGCCGTCTTCGACGACGTCACCTTGGAGGCGTACGCCTCGCTCGACGAGCCTGCTCATTCGCCCCACGTGCGGCTGCACGAGACCGAGGACGTGCTCAACCTGGACGTGGAGGGTGTCGGAGTCGAGAACAACGTCTACGCCTTCGTGCCGGGCGTCCTCACACGCGAGCAACGCCGGACGGTGGAGGAACGGCTCGCGGTGCTGCGCCCGACGTGGGTCCGGGTGTTCACCGACACGAACTGGTGGGCCACGGCGGAGGGGTACGACTTCAGTGGCCCGATGGTGCAAGCGCTCCTGGCGGATCTCCGCCTCTACGACCGCCTGGGCGCGCGGGCGAACCTCGTCATGTGGCGTCCGCTGGACTGGGATCCGTCGCGCTATGGAGAGATGGCGGACGCCATGGTCGCCTTGCTTCGGTGGCTTCGCGCTCAAGGGGTGGGCAACCTCGCGGCCTTGACGCTCTACAACGAGCCGAACGGCGAGTTCCCGGGATCCCCGTCGGAGTACGTCGAGATGTACCAGACGGTGGCGGCCGCGCTCAGGCAGGCGGGCCTCGACGACATCGAGCTGGTGGCCGGCGACACCAGTCAAGGTGGTGACGCGTTCTTCGACACGGTCGTCCCGCCGCTGCGAGGACTCGCGGGATGGTCGTCCTACCACGAGTACGTCGACTACCGGACGTCGCTCACCATCCCCACCTTGCACGCGCGGAACCGGGTCGAGGTAGCGAGGGACGCCGGCCTGCCGCGGCTGTTCCTGTGGGAGTCCAACCTCACCGGTGGGGTCGGCGCCGGAACCTACAGTCCAGGCACCCATGACGGGGTGCTGCTCCCGGAGCGTTATCCGGTCGCGTTGAAGCTCGCCGCCTACCACCTGCAGGCACTCGCCGGCGGGGTGACGGGCGTGTCGTACTGGGAGGCGTTCGACATGCGCTACGGCGGTCCCGACGCTCCGCTCATGTCGTTCGGCATGTGGAGTTCGGCCGAGGACGGGCTCCGGCTCCGGCCCACCTACTACAGCGTCCAGCTGCTCTCGCGGTTCGTCCGCCCCGACGCGACGATCACGCGGATCGCGAGCGTGCCCGACCGCACCGTGCTGGCCTACGGTGTCCGGAATCGTGACGGCAGCAGGCTCGTGTACGTCCTCAACCCCTGGGACCGCGAGGTTCAGGTCGAGCTCGACCTCATCGGCACCGGCTCGACAGCCCTGCGCTATCACGTCGACGAACGCTCCGTGACCGAGGCGATCGACCAGCGACGCCCGGTCCTGCGCCCGCAGCCACGACGCGTCTTCGACGGGCAGGTCCTCCGCGACGTCCTACCGCCGGAGTCGCTGGTGCTGTACCGCCTCGCGTCGACTGGCTGACCCGATCCGCCGCTATCCGACCTGGCTCACGCGCGCCGGCACCGTCGCGAGTCGCCCTGGTCGCTCGTCCACGATGTCCTGTGCCGGTCATGCGTTCCATCAGAAGAAACAAATTGTTCTTGTAGGGAACCAGAGGGCGACCTAGCATCGAACGCGCCAGCGGTCCCCAGGTCAGTGCCGACCGGCCAACGCGGCCACGCGGTGCAGGGGGTGCGGGATGCGAGGAGCCGATGCGGTCGAGGCGGCCGCCGCCACGCCCCCTGTGCGACGGACGAGTCGTTCCGCGAGCCCTTTCGACAGCGCAAGGCGACGAGCGCTCGGCGTGTTCGTCGTCCCAGCGCTCGCGGTCTACGTGCTGGTGGTGATCGCGCCCACGCTGCTGACGGTCTGGATCAGCTTCCACCGATGGGCGGGCGCCGGGCCGATGGAGTACGTGGGTATCGGCAACTACCGCTTCATGCTGCGCGATCCGGCGTTCCACCGGTCGTTCGTCACCACCATGGTGATCCTCTTCGTCGTCGGCGCGATCACGTTCACCGTCGCGTTCGTCCTCACCATGTTGTTGCAGGACATGGCCGGCCGACGGTTCGTGCGAGCCGTCGTCTTCTTCCCCAGCCTGCTGCCCGGACTCGTGATCGCGATCCTCTGGGGCTTCCTCTTCGACCCGCAGGGTCTCGTCAATCATATCTTGACACTCCTCGGCGTCGACGAACCGCCCCTCTGGCTCGGAGCGGACCACCTCTTCTCGACCGTCATGGCGGGCAAGGTGTGGCTCAGCGCCGGCACCTACACCGTCATCTTCATGGCAGCAGCCGACCGGATTCCGCGGTACTTCTACGAAGCCGCCGACCTCGACGGCGCCTCCGCCGTCCAGCGGTTCCGCCACGTGACTGTGCCACTCATGAGCGGCGTCGCAGGGGTCTGCGCCGTCCTGTGGTCGATCTCGGCGTTGAAGTCCTTCGAGTTCATGCTGGCCTTCGCGGGGGCGACCGGCCAGCTCCCACCGGTGAGCCTCTGGACGTTCCCGCTCTACAGCTACGCGACCGCCTTCGCGGCGGACGCTGCGGCGGGATTCGGCGTGGCATCCGCCGCCGCCGTGATGACGCTCGCCCTCAGTCTCGTGCTCACCATCCTCGTCCGACGCGTGCTGGCCGAACGAACGCACGTGGAGTACTAGGACGACAGCATGCCGACGACCACCACGTCGCAGCCCGCTCGGCGAGACGCCCGAGCGAACCGGCCGCTGGCGCGACCGCGGCTGACCCGTCGGCCCTCCCGTCGGCCGCGACGAGGACGGAGCCCCCTCCACCTCATCCTCCTCCCCGCCGCGTGGTCGCTCGCGATCTTCGACCTCTTCGTCGTCGGCTGGCTGTTCCTCAACTCGCTGAAGACGACGCCCGAGATCTTCGAGGACCCTTGGGGACTGCCGTCCCGCCCTCGATGGCACAACTACGTCGACGCGTGGAACGTCGCGCACTTCGGTGAGGGCGTTCTCAACTCCCTGGTCCTCGTTGTGGCGAGCGGGATCGCGACACTGTCACTCGCGGCGCCCGCGGCGTACGCCTTGACCAGGTTCCGCTGGCGCTGGTCAGGCCCCGTCACGGTCTTCTTCGCGATGGGTCTCGGCGTTCCGGCACAGTCGATCTTCATCCCCCTCTACGTGGGGATGGACCGCCTCGGACTGGTGAACACGCTCTGGGGACTGCTCCTCGTCTACACCGCGACGAACCTGCCGTTCGCGGTCTTCTTCCTCACCGGGTTCTTCGCGTCGCTGCCCCACGAGCTCGAAGAGGCGGCCGCACTGGACGGAGCCGGTCCCGGCTACACGTTCTGGCGAATCATGCTGCCGCTCACCCGCTCGGGACTCCTGACGCTCTTCGTGCTCCAAGCCATCGGGGACTGGGGTGAGACGTTCTTCGCGCTCGTCTTCCTGCAGGACAAGAAGACGATCTCGCTGGCGCTGCTGAACTTCACCCAGACCATGCAGTACACGGGCGCGGAGTGGTCGGTGCTGTTCGCCGGCATCTGCATCATCGTGATCCCGCTCATCGCGCTCTACCTGTGGACGGGTCGCCGCCTGGTCGAGGGAATCGCCGCCGGATACGGCCGGTAGGCGCACCCACGCCCGCGCCGAAGGGAGGGGAGCTATGGCGCACCACACGGAGTCCGACAGTCCGGCCTTCCGCCGCCGGACGCTGTTGACTGGTTCGATGACCATGGCCGGGCTGGTCGGCCTCGGTCTCCTACCGCCCCGACAGGGACGAGGGTGGCTCGGCGCCGTCTCGGCGAACGCGACGCCACAGGTTCTGGAGCCGACCAAGAGCAAACCGACGTTCTACACCTCGCAGAGGGTCGCCGCGATCCGCGCGAACGTCGCGACGTACCCGTGGGCGCGGGCCCTGCGCGACGAGGCGGTCGCCGCGGCCGAGGAGCTTCTGTCCCACGGCGACGACTGGATCTGGAACCTCGTCACGACCCAGGCGCTCCCCCGCGCGAACTACGTGAACGAGCAGCTCGGCTCGCCGATCAGCGGGCGGGACATCTACGAGTTCGGCACGTACCCCTGGCGAGCTGACCCGCTGCGCATGCCGTGGAAGATCGTCGATCCCGCGGTCGATCCCGCGAGTGGGCTCCCGACGACCTTCCCCACGAACGACTTCGCCGCCTACTACCGCAGCGGCCTCGACCAGCATGGCAACTTCGACCCTGACCTCGCGGACCGGTCTCTGCTCGTCAACGAGCTCTACCCCGAGCTCGGGCCGACGTGGGGCGTCGACGACGGCTACGGCTGGGTCGACGAGGAGGGGAACCGGTGGACGTTCGTCGCGTACTACAACCACTGGTGCCAATGGCTGAACGAACTCGGTGGGCACGGACTCGTCGGGCGCGGCGTCAAGGCGTTCCGCGACGCCTTCCTCTACACCGGTGACCTGCGCTACGCGCACGCTGGCCTCATCCTGCTCGACCGGATAGCCGACGTCTACCCGACCCTGCACCTCGACCCGTTCCCCGCGGAGTGGAACCGCAACGGCCACGGTGGGACCGGCAAAGGGAAGGCCGTGGGCTCCATCTGGGAGAGCTGGATGGCGAAGGACTACTGCCTGGCGTACGACGCCTTCTTCCCCGCGATCGCCAGACGGGACGAGGCCGAGGTCGTCGACTTCCTGCGGACCAAGGCCGAGCAGTACGACCTAGCCGCCAAGGACAGCGTCGAGGCGATTCGGGTCAACATCGAGAACGGCATCCTCCGCACGATCTACCCGGCTGTCCAGGCCGCCGAGATCCGCGGCAACTTCGGCATGCACCAGTCGGCGCTCGCGATGGCGGCGGTCGTCCTCGGGAAGAGCGCTGAGACCGCGGAGTGGAAGGAGTTCCTGTTCAAGACCGGTGACCTAGTGCGCGACCCGGAGTGGCGAGTGACGGGTGGCAACGTCGCGAGCGCCCTGATCGACGACGTCGACCACGATGGATGCGGCACCGAGGGGTCGCTCGCGTACAACCGGATCTGGATGCTGCAGATCCGGGACGTCGCCGACGTCCTCGTCGTGGACGAGGACGACAACCTCTACCAGCACCCGAAGGTGGAGAAGCTCTTCGAGTGCATGTATCCGTTCACGATGCTCAACGCGTACGTGCCGAGCATCGGTGACACCGGGAGGACCGGCGCTCCAGACCTCTTCCTCAACGCGCGGGACTACGTCCGCGCGTTCGAGCAGTATCCCACCCGCGAGTTCGCGCAGATGGCGTGTCTCCTCAACGGCGGAACGGCCGACGGCTTGTACGGCGACGTCAGCAGCCTCGACGTCGCCGGCACGGTGCGGCGGATCCAGGAGATCGTCGATCGCGACGGTCCGCTCAACCTGCCCAGCGTGAACCTCACCGGGTTCGGGTTCGCCGCGCTTCGGGCGGGCACCGGCACGGGGCGTCGAGAGCTCTGGGTCTACTACGGACGGAACTACAACCACGGACATGCAGACACGCTCAACCTCGGCATGTACGCCGGCGGCGTGGACCTCCTGCCCGACCTGGGCTACCCGGAGTTCCTCGGCAACAACGCTCGCCGCCTCGAGTGGAACAGCAACACGATCGCGCACAACACCGTGGTGGTCGACGCCCAAACACAGGAGCAGCAGGACATCGGCCGGGCGCTGGGGTTCGCGGTCGGCGAGCGGGCGCAGTACCTCAGCGTCGCGGCCCCGAAGGTCTACTCGCAGACCAGCCTGTACCAGCGGTCATGTGTCCTCGTCGACGTCGATCCCGACCGGTGCTACGCAGTCGACGTCTTCCGCGTCGCTGGTGGCCGTGACCACCACTACAGCTTCCACGCGGCCGAGGGACCGGTGACGGTCCACGGGCTGGCGTTGACGCCGCAGCCGACCGGAACCTACGCCGGGCCGGACGTCTACCCTCCGGACGACTTCGCGCCGGCCCGCCCACGCGCGAGCGGGTTCGACTGGCTGTTCGACGTCGAGCGAGACACGGAGCCGACGGTCCCGTTCAGCGTCGACTGGTCGATCCAGGACACCTGGAACGTCCACGAGGTCGACCCCGACCTCCACCTGCGGTTGACGATGCTGAGCCCCGTCGACGACGTGGCACTCGCGGACGGCATACCGCCGCGCAACAAGGAGGGCAACCCCGAGAGCCTGCGCTACCTCATCGCCCATCGCCACGGAGTCGATCTCACCAGCCAGTTCGTCTCGGTCATCGAGCCCTACATCGGCACCTCGACGATCGCCGACGCACGAACCGTGGACGTCGAGGTCCTCGACGGCGGTGCGCTGGCGTCGCACGAAGCGGTCGCCGTCCGAGTGGAGCTCACCGACGGCCGAGTCGACTACGTGGTGTGCACGGTCCGGCCCGACCTGACCCTCCTCGTCGACGGGACCTACGTGACGAGCGGTGAGCTGTGCGTGTGGTCGCTCCGGAACCGCCGACCGGAGTACGGCCTGCTCTACAACGGCACCAGGCTTTCCGCTGTCCCGGGGATCAGGTCCGGCCCGGCGGCCGTCACCGGCACCGTCACGGCGTTCACGACGGAGCTCAGCAACGACAACTCCATCACGCTGGCGCTCGACGAGCCAGTACCAGCGGATGTCACCCTCGTCGGTTCCTCCATCTACGTCGAGAACGACGGGACCACCAACGCCGTCTACCGCATCACGGACGCGTTCCTAGGTGACCAGGGAGCCTTGACGGTGGGCATCGGCAACGTCAGCCCGATCCGCGGTCACGTCGCCCCCGAGAACCCCGACCTCGGCTTCCAGTACGACCTCGCGGTCGGAGCGGCGGCGCGAATCCCACTGACCAGGGAGTGGCGCGGCAGAGGCAGAGACAGAAATCCGCGATGACGAAGAGGTGAGACGCATGAGGGGTTTGTCACGACGACGCTTCCTCGGCGGCGCGGCGGCCGGAGCGGCGAGCCTGGTGGTCACGTCCGGATGTGGCGGCGACGAAAGCCCGACCTCGGGGTCGGAGTCGAAGGAGTTCACCCTGTGGAGCTTCTGGTCGGAGGGCGAGCCGAACCAGAAGGTACTGGCCGCCGCGATCGACAACTTCAGCCGCGCCTCGGGGGTTAAGGTGACGGTCCAGTGGAAGGGGCGGACCGCCATGCAGTCGCTCCTCCCGTCGCTGAACACCCGGAACGTCCCCGCCGATCTCATCGAGGCCAACGGCAGCCAGCTGACCACGATGTTCGCGCCGACCGGCGAGGCGCTCGACCTGAGCGACGTCTACGAGGCGGAGGTGCCGGGCGAGGCGCGGACGGTAGCCGAGGTCGTCGGCGAGGCCTACAAGCAGATCAGCACGACACCCGACGGACTCGTGGTGATGGTGCCGTACCAAGTGTCGACGTACGCGTGGTTCTACGACGGAGCAGCGTTCCCCGAGCTCACCGACTCACCACCTAAGACCTGGGAGGAGTTCATCGCCCTGCTCGATGAGCGCAAGGCGCGGGGTCGCAGGCCCGTGGCGCAGGATGGCAGCGTGCCCGGCTACAACGCCTACTACATCCAGCACTTCGCCCGCGCTCTCGCCGGCGACGAAGGCTGGGCCGAGGCCGTGACCGACACGACAGGCAAGACGTGGCGAGAGCCGGAGTTCGTCAAGGCCGCTGAGTACGTGGAGCGCTTCGCGAAGGCCGGCTACTTCCCCGACGGGTTCAACGCGAGCAGGTTCCCCGCCATGCAGCAGAAGTGGGCGGCGGGCGAGTGTGACTTCCTCTTCGGGGGAACCTGGCTGCCGAGAGAGACCCAGCCCTATGCCAAGGAGGGGTTCGAGTACCGCTCGTTCCCGTTCCCCTCGATCGAGGGACGCCAGCCGACACTCAACGTCGCGACGTACGGCTTCGGGATCCCGAAAAAGGCTCGGAACCCTGAGCCCGCCAAGGAGTTCATCCGGTACTTCCTGCAGAAGAAGTTCCAAGACCAGATCTCGACCGTGGCGAAGGAGATGCCCGTGCGGACCGACGTGCCCGCGGCTCCAGTGGTGGCCGAGGCGAAGCGGAGCCTCGACTCGGGTGCCGTCAACCGGGTCCCGAGTCCGCCGGCGTACTCCGAGTTCTCCACCAAGGTCCTGTGTCCCGCCAACGACAAGTTGCTCTTCGGCGAGATCGACGCGGCGACGTTCATCGAGCAGATGGTTCGCGAGAGCGAACGCTTCTGGAGCGCGCGGGGCTGACCAAACCCAGCCCACGCGGTCGCAGCGTGGCCACGGTCCGCGCGTGCGTCGCCGGCGGTTACACGGCCGGTTCGCTGTCCGGCGTCCCCGGTGAATAGCCGAGGCTGCGAGAACAGGCACCCGCCGCGTCGACGACCGCCGCCGCGATGCGCGCGATGAGCGCGTCGTCGAGACGAGTGTCGGGCGCGGAGACGCTGATCGCCGCGAGCACCTCGCCGTGCCGGCCACGGATCGGTGCGGCGATGCAGGAGACGCCGGGTTCGTTCTCTCCGCGCTCGATCGCGTAACCACGCTCGCGCACCTCGGCGAGCTCCCGACGTAGGGCGGTGAGGGAGGTGATCGTTCGGTCGGTGCGGGGGCGGAGCCGCTTGGGCAGCCAACCGCGCCACTCCGTCTCGGGAAGGCTCGCGAGCATCGCCTTGCCGAGTGCGGTGGAGTACATCGGATCCCGCGCGCCAAGGCGGGCCTGCATGCGGAGGGCCCGGCTGCTCTCGATCATCTCGACGTAGACGACGGCCTGGCCGTCCGGCAGCCCGAGGTTGACAGTCTCATCGAAGGCCCGGGCGAGCTTGCGCATCTCCGGCAGCGCGAGGTCGCGGACTCGGGACTGAGTGCTGGAGAGCTTGCCGAGATTCCAGAAGAGCAGACCGACCCGGTAGGTGTCGGTCTCCGGGTCGTGGGCCACGAAGCCAGTTTCTCGTAGCGTGCGGAGGTACTTGAACGCCGTGCTCTTCGGCAAGCCCACGAGCTGGCACACATCCGCGAGGGACAGGTCGCGTCCGGACTCGCCGATGCAGCGGAGCACCTGCAGCGCCTTGTACACGGGCTTGACGATGTAGTCGGAATCGGCCATCGAATCCTGTCGTTTCTCGTCACGAAACAGCCAGCTCTTCAAGCGACTCTAGCGGAGTGCTCGGGGCACCCTCACAAGGCACGCCATGATCACTCGTGGTCGGAGCGTGACAGACCGATCAGCCACTCGCCACGCCGAGGAAGCCATCGCCCACGCCGTGACCGATCGGGTGGCTATGGGCGACGTCGCGAGAACGACCTGCCGGCACAGGTCGAGCAGTCCCTGGTCGACGTGGGGTGGTACACGCAGACCTCCGCGGGGACATGCGCGAGGCCGGACTCGATCGGACCGCGGCAGCACGTCTCGAGGTCGATGAACAGCGGGCCATCCTTCGTGCCGAGCACATTGCCCGGATGCGGCTCTCCATGGAGCAGCTGCTCCAGCGCTCCACACTCGTCGATCACCCGCCGCACAGCGCGTAGCCTGCCCCACAGCAGCTCGCGGTCCGCGTCGGTGACGAGGCGACCGATGTTGCCGTCCCGATCGCACGCGTCACCTGGGCCACGTCCATGTCGTGGTCACCCTACGAAAGGTGATCCTTGTGGGGAGTGGACTCGCCGGATCGCAGCTGCGGCATCAGGGCTAGTTCCAAGGTTCGTCGCAGGAATCCTCAGTCAACAGATCGTCGCTGGCCCAGTCGTCCTCGCCCCACACGTCCTCGCTCCAGTCGTCGTCCACGCACTTCTCGTACGACTCCGTCGGGCGCTTCTCCACCGCCTGTTCGGCCTTGATTGCAAGAACAAAAAGCCCCACCACCACCAGGAACACCAATGCGAGCCCGGAGACGAACCGGTCCACTTGGTAGCGGGCCTCGCTTGGCTCGTGGACCTCCGGATTCTTGTACTTCCACGCCTCGAGACTCCACCAGGCCGACTTCGGCGAGACGAGCCCTCACACCATCAAGGGGATTCCAATCACCATGACGACGACCAACGCCGCCAGCGAATCGCCGTGTCTGTGCACCCCGATGACCGTACCTTTCCGTGCGCACTCTCTCACCGACACCTACGAGCGCTTCGTGGACGCCCATCACAGTCAGCCGTCCACGGATCGTGAGCTGTCTCGACCCGTCCACCGGTCTCGTTCACTGAAGGTCACTCCTCCGGCGGCGGGTGCCAGATCTCACACCACTCCTCTGGCGTGAACAAGCTCTCGCGGCCGTCACGCTCCTCGAGGCACGCCTCGTACTCCCGCCACTGGCGCGTCCGCTCCCGGTCGCCCTCCGTCGCCGCGACGATCATTCCACACCCGACGAGAAACACCAGAGCGAACGCGGCGCCGAACCGTTCGAAGCGGTAGGCGGTCTCACTCGGCTCATGAGCCTCGGGGTTCTTGTACTGCCAGGCGCGCAGCGTCCACCACATGGCCCTCGGTGAGACCAGCGCCCACGCGAGGAAGGGAAGGGCAACCACCGAGACCAGGACGTACGTGACCATGACACCCCCCATGACCAGCGCGCAGACCGATCATGCCGTCTTCGTGGACGCGCCGTCGGTCGTTATCCACAGGCTCGCGGATCGGCAGTGAGGGCTGCCGTTCGATTACCGTGGGCAGCGATCACAGGCCGTCACATGGGCATCGACGGGATGGAGCATGGCGCGCCGACACCGGCAACACCTCTGCCATGTTCTACCTGGGATACACATTGAAGGAACGGAAGGATGGAGCAGGTGCCGAGTCATGGCACCAGCGCGCGGCCGACGCCGGCAATACCCTCGCAATGTTCAATCTTGGCTTCTGCTGAAGGAACGGGGGATGAGGCGGACGCAGAAATGTGGTGGCAGCGGGCCGTCGACGCCGGCGAAACCGTTGCCATGTTCAACCTTGGATGGTTGTCGTACGAGCGGGGGGACAAGGAAACCGCGGAGACGTGGTGGCAGCGCGGAGCCCAAGCCGGTGACGCAGCGTGCATGGTGGGATTCGGAAGGCTACTGGAACGACAAGGAGAGTTGGCAAAGCATCGTATTGGTTCAGACGAGCCAATGACCGAGGTGTCGGCCGACAGACTTACCTAGCTCTCCACAGAGATTTTCAACAATGGTTTAGAACATATGGCTATGTTCGCGGGACCTGGACACTAGTCATGTCACGCTGGGTGGGTAAGCGGCCAGGTCGCTAGGAACGCCCTTTCGTCACACGTGTAGAGGAGTTACGAAGTCGGCGTGCCCCTTTCCAGCATGGTAATCCGCTGACGACACAGGACTCGCGCTTGCATCACACCGAAACGAGCACACCGGCCGCAAAGCTCACCAAGTGAGCCGTAGCAGTCTCGGCGACACGTCGATGCAGAGGGTGCCGCACCCGCTGGCGGACACCTGCGCTTCTTGCACTTGCTTTTCGCTCCTGACCGTTTTCGGACCTGGTTCCCACCTGCCCGTGCATTGATCCTCCCGGACACCTTCTCTAGCTTCGGGCAGGCAGGCCGGGACAGCGGTTTGGCTCAGCCAGATCCAGGGAGGGCTTTGATGAACGGGAAGATGCGGCGTCGTCACGTCCTGCGCCTCGGCGGTCTGGTGACCGTCGCGGGCGCGCTCGGTGTCCAGACCGCACCGGCTCTGGCGGGCGGACACCCGCATCCCGCGTCCGGTCCCGTCGAGCTCACAAGCGACAACCTGCTGGCCAATCCGGGGCTCGAAGACGTCGTCGACGGCCTTCCCGCCGCCTGGAGCTTGTGGAACGCCGACTCTCAGGGCCTGGTGCAGTCGTCGACCGAGCAGGTCCACGGTGGTGCGTTCAGCGTGCGGCTGGAGGACCCTTCGAACACCGTCGGCCCCGGCCTGCGCAGCGCGTTCGTCCCGGTCACCCCCGGCCTCTCCTACCAGGCGAGCGCGTTCTCCTATAACGTCAGCGGCTCTTCCCAGCTGCTCCTCGAGTTCTGGAACGCCGATCGCCGGCGGATCTCCGCGAGTACGGCGACGAATTCCACGACCGGCACCCGGCAGGAGCTGACCCTCGAGGCCGAGGCACCGGCCGAGGCGACGCACGCCACCGTGCTCTTCTACTGCCCGGCCGCGAACGTCGGGACGGCGTTCTTCGACGATGCCGCCCTGTCCGTCGTCCGGTGGAAGGTCTCGATCTGGGGCGGTGACTACCTCACCCGGGGCAAGGCCACCGACACCCTGACCGTACGGGTCGCGGCGCAGAACGACCCGGTCGCGTTCGATCGGGTGGAGGCGTTCGGCACGGTGTTGACGTTCGTCGACGAGCGTCGCATGGCGGGCCCAGGCGGGGTCACGGCGCGCTGGTCGTCGAGCGGTGCGTTCCGCTGGGACGCGAAGGCGAAGGCCGTCACGCTCCCGGCGAACGAGGACGGCGGTCTCACGATCACGGGCCTCCGCTTCCACCCGCCTGCGCGCGAGGCCTTCGTCAGCGTCTCGGTGCACGAGGCCCACGGCGACCAGGATCACGACGTCTGGGTCGCAGCCGGCGGCTTCGCGACGCCCGACCACGCGGCCGAACGGCAGCTCGCACCCCAGGCGCTCGCGGCGGCGCGGAAGGCGAGCGACTACCTCGAGACCCGTCGTACGCCCGACGGCGGTGTGCTGATCGGTCACTCCACGTGGCCCGGTGACCCGCAGCCGGATCCGCAGGGCAACGCGGCCGTCGCCACCGGCAACCTGCGGTTGTGGCAGGTCACGGGCGAGGCGCAGTACCGCGATCGCGCCGTGCGCACTCTCGACTGGCTCGTCGACGTCCAACTGTCCAACGGAGGGTTCGGCTTCCCCTGGGCCTGGGGCGGCGACCGCGGACACTTCACGTACGCCGGCCACTATCCGGAGAACGGGCAGAACCACCCGGCCGGGACCCCGTACGCGATCATCACCTCGAACGCCGCGAAGGCCCTCCTCGAGGGCTACGAGGCGCTCGGGCGGCCCGAGTACCTCGCGGCGGCCGAACGCGCGACCGACTACCTGCTGCACGACCGCCACGGGTTCCAGTGGCTCGACGACGACCACACCCGCGGCTCGATCCCGTACTGCACGATCGACCCGGTCGACGCGGACGGCGGCCGCTCCACGAACATCTGGAACATCGACGGCTCGTCGCTCGAGCTGATCGCCGCCCTCTTCCGGACCACCCGCGATCGGGAGCTCCTGAGGTACGGCGACGCCCTGGCACGCAACCTGTACGCCCACATCGAGCCGGACGCCTCGATCGCGTACGCCTGGTACACCCCGACATACAAGCCGACCGGCTACGCGCAGATCTGCTACACCGGTCTGCTCACGTGGGGACAGCTGCGGGGCCGTGATCCCTGGGTGAAGCGGGCGTGTGACGGCTACACCTGGATGACGAACGTCGACCGGCCGTCGCTCCTGCTGTGGGAGGACCAGGCGAAAGCGCTCGGAGGACTCGACAACACCAACGCGGTCCTCGGGTACCTCGAGACCAAGATCTCCACCCAGCTCGAGGACGGTTCGTGGACCGGAGGGGCCAACACTCGCTCCGACGCCAGCGGGCTGACGACCCTCGCCGCCCTGCTGAAGCAGATGGAATTCCACGCGTGAGAGCACTCGGTCGGCGTACCGTGCCGCGCGGCTCGCTCGTGGTCGGCAGCGCAGCCTTCCTCGCGCCGGGCCTCGCGACCCCACCCGCCAGGGCGAACCAGCCGAGCAGCGCATCCTCGATCTGATCCGTGCCGCCCTCTAAAACCTGGCCCGGTGCACCGCTGCGGTGGATCCGGCTCTCTGAGCAGCCCGCTCTGACGCAGCTGATCGGGACGGGTGTGGTCGAGTGCGTGGAGGGTTAGCCCCTGTACGCCGAACCACATCTCCTGCCACGTCTTGGGCTAGGTCGCACGCTCGCGGCTCAGGACCGGCGCCTACGTGGGCAGGCTCTGGGCATAGGCGCCCGTGGGGTCCCCGGTCCTAGCCGGGTGGAGCCGGACGGACGTGCGAACGCCCTCCGCCTTGCTTTCGCAGGCCAGAGGGCGTTCGCCTGGTGTGGCAAGGCGCAGAATTCGAACCTGCGTAGGCTGAGCCGACGGTTTTACAGGGCACCCGCGTCACCTGCTCTGACCTGGCTCTTGCACTCAGGCCGACCGATCTTGGGACACATTTGACACGAGACTGAGCTCGGCGGCGTTGTCGTTCGCAGGCGATCTGTCAGGTCGCTGCAGGAAACTTTCGAAACTGCGTGGGATACGAGAGAAATCGCGGACCGCGCACCCGGGCTGGTAGGCGCGCGGTCCGTGTGGCTGCACTGGCGGCTGGCTACTCGCCGGTGGTGGCGTAGTCCACCGTGCCGTACAGGTCGCACCGGTCCGGCCTCGTGGTGGTGAGGATGCTGTCTACCTCGACCGCCTTCACGGCGCCGGAGCGGTGGAGGGCGTCCTGGTAGGTGAACCCGCCGCCGACGATTTTGCCGCCGGCGTAGCAGACGGCGGTGAGCCGGTAGTCACGGATGTCCTGCTGGAAGTTGCTCCGCATCTTGCCAACCACCTTGGCGGTGCCCTCGTCCTCGAGGTAGCGCACGTCTGAGGCGATCAAACGCGAGTTGGGGTGGTCGTCAGGGAAGCTCTCGCTGACGTCGACCTCCGCGGTGACCTTGCCGATCTGGGCGTTCTCGCCGACGTCAACCGGGGTGCTGATGCCGGCGGTTTGGCCGGCAGCGAGCACGACGGTGTCAGTCTCCTGCCCGAGCACCTCACCAGCTTTGTCGTAGAACGCGAAGTCAACGTTGACGACGGCCTTGAGCTTGGTGGGGTTGGCGACGATGGCCACCGCCTCGGCGGTGCCCCACGAGTCGTCGGAGTAGCCGTAGCCCACGGCGGTGACGTGGATCTTGCCCTTCTCGGCGGCGGACTCCGCTTCCGGTTTGGGTTGCGGTTTCCCGGTGGCGGGAGTGGTCTCGGCCGGGTCGCCGGCGCCGCCCGTGGGGGCGGCATTGTTGCCACAGCCGGCGAGGGTGAGGGCCGCGATCGTCGCGATCGCGGCAGCGGTCAGGGCCGGTTTCACGGTGTGGGTTCCCCCCTGTGTTGTCTGCGTTGCCGTCGCCCTGCATCAGGGCGTGCGGGGTACATGGTGGTCCAAACACGGGCCGCGCGTTTGCACCCGCGACCGTGGCGCGTCTGCAGGGTTCCGTGGCCAGCTTCCGCAGGTGGCGGTGACGTTCACCACAGCGTCAGTGCGGAGTCGTCGTTCCCGGTCTCGCTGTTCGCGTCACGCACCTCCTCCTTCTGCTCGTCCTCCTTCCGCTCGTAGACGCTGTGGGGCCAGAGGACATCAAACTTGGCCTGCACGGCCATGCGATGGGTGTCCACGACCCATGTCTGAGCGTCGTACTCGTCTGGCTCGCCAAGCTTGCGCCACCACTGCTCGGCATGCGCGGCGTTCTCGTCGAGGACACGCTCAACCCACTCCGCCCTGTCGAAGATGTAGGGGTTGGTTGTGCCGAGCGGCGTCACAGGCTGGGTGGCCAGCCACACGATCCGTGCTCGGTCTACGCCGGCATAGCTGGCTGCGACGATCGCTTGCCGGAAACGCTCGGTAGCGTCGTGAGCGATGACTTCACGTTCTTTGCGGGTCTTGGGCTGCCAGTTCGCCAGGTGCTTCGACAGGTCGACCTCGGTCATCCTGCGCAGATGAAAGGTGAGGGCTGGTTCGAGAGCGTCCACCAGATCACGGAAAGACTTCCCCGTGCCCTCGCGGAACGAGTCATTCCACCACTGAGCCGAGGTGTGCGTGTGGGTAAGCCGCGTCAGCGCTAGCCGCAACCCGTCGTCGCACAGGCCCGCATCGCCAGCGGTGAGCGCGAAGTTCCAGGACACGATAAGCCGCTTTTTGTCAGCCAACCTGAGCTCGCTCGGCGGACCCTTCAACGCCGGCGCGTCCGCGATCACTTCGTCGATGACCGTCTTTCGCGAGCTGGCGGGCCTCTCAGGCTCTCCTGGGCCAGCCCTCTCTGGCCGCACCGGCGAGTCAATCCTCGTCGTGCTCGCGGTGGTTCCCGAGTCTCGCAACTCCGGTGCGGTGGCGAGCGCCTCGTCAGCATCCCGAGACGGTGCCTCGGGCATATCGTTGCTTGCGTTGACAGTCTCGCTGTGGGCGTCACGGGCCGGGGCGGGGCGCCGCCGATTGGATTCCTCCTTGCGGAGAACCGGGTGGCTTCCCAAGCCGGTAAAGGTATATGGCGGCGGCTCGCTCGTTGGTTTCAGGTCTGGACGCTTCTTCTCGACGAGGTCGTATAGCTTCTCCTCCAGGTCGCGAGCGCGTTGGTCCCTTGGCAGGGTAAAGGACAGTCCACGAAAAGGTTCGCCCCTTGGCCGCCACCAGATCTCAAGATTCAGCGGCTGAGTCGAGAGGATGGTCCGCGATCCAATACAGATCAACTCGTCGATCGGGATCCGCCATATATCGTCACTAAGGATCAGGAACAGGTCATTGATAGTCAGTACGAGGTAACAGCCTGCTGGGGTGTCCGGATCCCCGTCGGCCTCGGCATATGACAGTGCAATGGGCTCGCCAAAGACCAGAACCGCGGGTGCGAGCATCTCGACGAACTCCCTCATGGCGCGACGTTCCCGTGCCGCCTTGATCCACCTCCAAAGCATCGAATCCTTCCCTAGGCCAGCCTTGCCCGGAACACAAGAAATGCGGTCCGGCGCTCGCCGCAGTATGTGCAGCGGCGAGCGCCGCAGTCATGACTCGCACACCACCCCGTCGCCGTCGGCGTCGCGGTACCAGTCGTACTCCGGGTCCTTGCCGCGGTAGTACGGGCCGTAGCCGTGGGCGATGGCCTCCTTGCAGGTGCTGAACCTGGGGTCGAGGTCGCCGCCAGGGTTCTTCGGCTGCTTCTTCGGCTCCTGCGGCTTGGGACGCTTCGGCTGGGGCTTGGGCTCAGCAGGCTTGGTGGTGGGCTTGGTAGAGCAGGCACCCCAGAGCCCCGCGCCGGCGGCTCGAGCAGCCTGTTCAGCGGCGCGGAACCTCGCCTGGTACTTGTACGCCGCGTCGTAGGTGTACTCCTCTGCGAATCCCTGGCGGATCATGACCTCGTTGAACAGGCGCCCGTCACGCATCCACACATACGCGAGGGTCCTGCCGTACTTGTCGAGCCGCCCCTGGGACGGATCGAACTCGAGCCGGACCGACGCTGCGTCGAGCAGCTCGTGCGCCTTCCTGGAGGCCTCGGGGCCGTAGCACTCCACCGGCATGTTGGGGTGCACCGTCTCTGGAGTGTCCATGCCGATCAGCCGGAGCGTCACGGCCTCCCCGCCGCGGCGCACCTTGATCGTGTCTCCGTCGACGACATCGACGACTGGTAGCCACTCCCCCTCCGGGGTCTGGGTACCGGTGGCGGCAGCGGCTGGCGCTGCAGACCGTGTCGCGGCCACAGTCGGCGTCGACGTGCCTGTCGGTGTCGTAGAGGCGGCCGCGGTGGGAGTGTGGTCCGGCTCTGCGGTTGTGGTGGTCGTCGTCGAGGTGTCGTTCGCGCCCGCACCGACCCCAAGGAAGAAGACCAGCACGTAGCCGACGGCCCACAGCCACAACGGCCGCGGTGCCTGGAACGACCGCCGCGCCCGTCCCTTCCCCGGGACGGCTGGAGGGAAGGGTAGACCTGACGGCTGCACAGGTGACGGTAGACCAGGCTCAGACGACATGTCCCCCCCCCCCAAAAAAGACTTGGCTACTGAGCAGCGATCAACGCTGACCGGATCATGCCAGCACGCTCGCGCTCGCGTGACCCAATTGGGAAAGTTCCCTCCGGACATGGACTGCCGGAGCGTCGCATCAACCGTGGACCGAGCGAGCGCCTCGTGGCCATCGAGACAGTGTGCGTACGTCTCGAGCAGTACCTTGACGCTGTGGCCCGCCCACTCGGCAACCTGGGCCGGGCCGACACCGGCGTTGAGTCATGTCGAGACGGCCGCATGCCGTAGGTCGTAGGGACGTATAGCGCGTGGTGAGTTCACTTGCTCCGCTGTCACGGCCTTCATACGCACTTTGGCCCAGACTCGCTCGTAGGTGCTGGAGTCCAGCGGACCGCCGCTTATCCTGCGGAACAGCCGCCCCTCGCCGTCGGTGCCGAAGCGCTCGGGGTGACGGTGAAGCAGCTCTGTGAGTGCCGGGGCCCGACGTTGCTGCGCCAAGCCGCTTCAGATCGGCATACTCGCACGCGAGATCGAACATCGAACGTTCTCGGTGGCTTGAAGCAGGGATACGGGTATCCCATCTGACGTGTCGAATGCTTCACCTTTCGCGCGGGCCTGATGAGCTCGGCGTGGAGACCGTGGCCAGCGCCCGTGGGTCTCCTACTGCCCGTCGTGGCTCCCCAAGTACTGGCCTGTTCGCTTGTCCAAGGGCAGCGACGGACATGGACGTTAAAGCCAGATGGATGGCGACAGCAGATTGGTCTTCTCGATCGGCGGAAGACCGTCGTCGAGGCCGCGCAACCGTGCGTACATGTCGCGCATGACAGCTTTGTTTGGGATGTAGTCCGTACCGGCCGCGCGCTCCAGGACAGTGGGGGTGCTGATGAGCCGGATCATACCTACCGGTCGGCCGTCAGCCTGCAAGCGCCGAAGTCGGCGGATCTCTAAGGTGGCGATCTTTGCTCCGGGGCCGTCATCGATGAGCACGGTTACGTCATTGCTCGCTTCGGCGGCGACAACGGCGTGCGCGATGACCATCGTTTCGCCGAGATCTTTCCGGTGTTTGAGCCGCTCGCGCATGGGAAGCCGGC
The DNA here is from genome assembly GCF_003386795.1 of Thermasporomyces composti. Taxonomy (NCBI): domain Bacteria; kingdom Bacillati; phylum Actinomycetota; class Actinomycetes; order Propionibacteriales; family Nocardioidaceae; genus Thermasporomyces; species Thermasporomyces composti. The sequence continues at coordinate 2,948,201 of NZ_QTUC01000001.1, read as the reverse complement.
TGATCCGGCGCACGACTGCCTCGAGCTCGGGTGTCACGTCATCAGGAAGGACCTGCATCAAGCGTTCCGGCAACTTGCGCCAGACGACCTCAGCAGCGCGGAAGCGTTCATCCTGTCGCGACTTGCGGAGTATTTCGTCACGAACGGTTTCGGGCACGCTCAGCGGCCCGAGAGTGTCGAAAAGAAGTCGCTCCTTGTTAATGGCGAAAAAGTTCAGGCCGGGCCCGGCATCGATGATCGGCCTCCGGCTCATCCCCCGCGACCCTCTTACGTTGATTCCTGCTAGTCGTCGCTGTCAAGGTCGCTCAGATCCACGTCAACGTCGGGGAGGTCACGAGCGGCACTCCACTCGACGGGCTGATCGGGCGCCACGACGCCAGCTTCTTCCAGCTCTGCCTCGACCTCACGGAGGGGAATACCACGCAGGGTCGCGATGGCTTGCGCCGACAGGACACCCTCGGCTAAACCCATGATCGCGCGCGCGAGAAGCCGCTGCGGCGCCCTCCGCCGGTTGGAATCGGCCTGCAACGCGTGGTATTGATCGCTCCATCCGAACCGGGCCGCCAACTGCGGAGTGAAGACCCTTGACCATTTCTCTTTGGTGGCGTTGTCGATGTACCCGGCCTGCTCCAGCGCGATGGCGGCGATCGCGGGTGATACGAGGAACCGCTGCACGACGGCCGACAGCGTCGCCAGGGTTATTTGGTCTTCCTGGTCTCCGAGGAACTCCCGCAGACCTTCGAGGGGGATCAACAGGTGCCGCGCGAAGGCCCGACAGCGTTCCTCCTGAGGGGTCTGGTCGCTCCACTTCACGGCGGCATCCTGTGGAACCCAGTCTCCGAACAGAACGTGACCGAGTTCATGGGCGAGAGTACTGCGCTGCCGCATTGGCTTCTGCGTGCGAGCGACTCCGATGAACACAGTACCCCGCTCCGGGTCCCGCATGGCCAGGCCGTGCTCATCGGGGCCCGCGTCAAGGACGGCGACGTCGACACCGGTGGTCTGTTCGATAATCGCCACCAGGTCACCCAGCGGCTGTACCCCGAGATGGTGCTCTCGGCGGAAGCGTTCGGCCGCAGCGCGCCCTTCGGCCTCGGGACTCATGATCCGCGTCCGTCCTGCGCTCATACCACCGCAGGGATGGCCTGGTCATCTAGGTAGTCGGACAGTTCCAAAAAGTGCAGCAGTGCCTCCCGCATGCTCTCCATGTCGGAGTCGTTCGTCGCGCGAGCCGCGCACACCGCCCGGTCGGCCACCGTCCCCGTCCCTGTCAGCTCCGCGACCGTGTGCCCAGTCGCCTCCGCGATCAGGACGATCTCCGGCATCTTCGCTGGCCGATCCCCTGAGATGATCCGTGACAGCGTGGACTGCGAGATTCCGGTCACGTCCGCCAGGGCACGCTGGCTGAGGCCCGCGGCCATGCGAGCACGCTCGATCCGCTCCCCCACGTTCGCGATCGTCATGGCCATCCCACCCCCTGAATCAAGATTTCTCAACGTGATTCAGTATAGGTGCCGGCTCGAGGTGCGCCAACCGCCGGACCCTTGCCCCGTAGAGGCGTCACACGGCATCAGACGCAGAGCAAGCTCTTGAGTTGTGGGGACGGTTGCGCTCGGCAGGTCCAGCGACGCAGCGACGGGATCACAGCCACAATGCACGCGCGACGCCGGCCGGCCCCACGACGTGGCTACACGGCGAACTCGTGTGGAGCGGCTCGCCGAGGTGCCACCACATCGCACCGCGCCTTGGGCTTGGTGCACGCTCGACGCCCGGTGCGGCGCCTAGGTGGGCAGGCTATGGGAACGGATGACCGTGGGGAGCCAGTCGAGCCGGGGCGGACGCGCGAACGCCCCCTGGCCTGTTTCCGCAGGTCAGGGGGCGTTTTGCGTGGTGTGGCAGGTGCAGGATTCGAACCTGCGTAGGCTGAGCCGACGGTTTTACAGACCGCTCCCTTTGGCCGCTCGGGCAACCTGCCATGTGCCGCCTTGCGGCATGCGAGTTGAGAGGATAGCGCAGAGGTCCTGGCGCCGTCACCGCGGCCGGCGCCTTCCAGCAGCCGTCGTAGAAGGGAGCCCCATGCCCGCTGAGTCGTCGTTCGACATCGTGAGCCGCGTCGACCGTCAGGAGGCCGACAACGCTCTGAACCAGGCGGCTCGCGAGATCTCCCAGCGGTACGACTTCAAGAACACCGGAGCCCGCATCCGCTGGTCAGGCGAGCTGGGGGTGGAGATCGCCGCGAACTCCGAGGAGCGGGCGAAGGCCGTCCTCGACGTCTTCAAGGAGAAGCTGGTCAAGCGGGGCGTCTCGCTGAAAAGCCTCAAAGCGGACGAGCCGAGGCAGTCCGGCAAGGAGTACCGCATCCACGGCAGCTTCCAGCAGGGCATCTCCCAGGAGAACGCCAAGAAGGTCGCCAAGATCATCCGCGACGAGGGCCCGAAGGGCGTCAAGGTCCAGGTTCAGGGCGACGAGCTGCGGGTGTCGAGCAAGAAGAAGGACGACCTCCAGGCGGTGATCGCCCTGCTCAAGGGGAAGGACCTCGACTTCTCCCTGCAGTTCACAAACTACCGATGAGACCGGACGAAGCGACCGGTACGGCCGGACGAGCCGCCGGTGAGGGGTCGCTCGCTGACGTCAGCGCCATGGGAACGGCCGTCGCGGCAGGCCGGCGAGCGCCTCGAGGCGAGCGACCCGCTCCCTCGTTGGAGGGTGGGTGGAGAACAGCCGCATCAGGCCGCGCTCCCGGAACGGGTTGGCGATCATGAGGGCGGCCGTGCTGCGCAGCTCGGGGATCGCCGGGAGCGGTGCGCGCCGCACCGTCGCGTCGATCTTGCGCAGCGCGCTTGCCAAGCTCGCCGGATCACCGGTGACCCGCGCCGAGGTCACGTCCGCCGCGTACTCCCGCGACCGCGCGATCGCCAGGTGGAGGAGGGTCGCGGCGAGCGGCCCGAGGACGACGAGCAGGGCCCGGCCGAGCCGTCCGGCACGCCGCCCTCCACGGCGACCACGGCGGGCAGCGCGGGCCTCCACGAACCAGGCGAATCGCGCGATGTAGAGGATCATGCTCGCCAGCGCGGCCGCCACCGACGAGACCAAGATGTCGCGACTCGCGACATGTCCGAGCTCGTGACCGAGAACAGCGCGGAGCTCGCGCCGGTCGAGGAGGGACAGCAGCCCTTCGGTCACACAGATCGCCGAGCGACGCGGGTTGCGACCGGTCGCGAACGCGTTCGGTGTCGGGAGGGGCGAGACGTACACGGCGGGAATGGGCAGCCGCATGGTCGTCGCCAGCTCGCGCACCAACCGGCACAGCTCCGGCCGGTTCGCCTCACTCACCGGGTACGCGCGCATCGACCGGAGCGCGATCCGGTCGCTCCAGAAGTACGCGCCGAGGTTCACCGTCACGGCCAGCACGACCGCCAGCGCGAGGCCCACGCGCCCGGCAACGACCCGACCGACGACCACGAGCAGGACCGACACCACGACCAGGATCAGCGTGGTCTTGATCTGGTTGCGGTGGCAGTGCGCGCGATCGTCCATACCTCGGCCGAGACCTCCATCCGAGGAAACGGTCGCCGGCCAGGGCGACGTTCCCTACGCGGCGGAGTTACACCGTTACACCTGATGCCCTGATCCGGGAGGGTCTGACCCAGTCGGGCCCGGCCGGCCCGCGTGTCGAGGGCGGTAGGGCTCGCCCACGTCCAGCGGCTCGGTCGTGCCCACCATGTCGGCCAGGTAGGCGGCCGCGATCTCGGCGTTGGCGTTCGACCGGAGACCCACGTAGCCGTCGGGTCGCACCACGAGGAGCGTGCCACCTCGCCGGCCGAGCAGTCGACGCGCCTCCCCGTACCGGTCGAGCAGGGTCACCCCCAAGGCCCCCGAGGCGCCTCCCCCGATGACCGCCGTGCGGACCGCGTCCCCGAAGCGCCGCTTCAGCCGAGCCACGGTGTCGGCGGTCGCCGAGCCGAGGCCGAGCACCGTCCAGTGGGTGCCCCGCATCAGGTCGGATGTGCGTACATCGGCGGCGTCCGTCATGCTCCACAACCGCACGTCCGGGAGTCGGTCGCCAGCCTTGAGCAGGTCGCGCTTGCTGCCGAGCTCCTGACTCAGGCGCGACGTGCGGTAGTGGTCACCGGACGCGTCGTCGCGACGACGCGTGAGCCTCCCGACGAGCGATGTCCCGAACGTGAGGATCCGCCGCATCGGCGAGGCGGGAGTGGCGGTCGCGCCGGTGGCGCGCGCGACCGGGAGCCGCTCGCTCTCGTAGGTGTCGAGGAGGAAGTCGTCGGCACCCTGGACCACCGCGGCGAGCTTCCAGCCGAGGTTGTAGGCGTCCTCGAACGCGGTGTCCAGACCACCGGACGCGACGTGCGCCGCTCCGCCGGCGAGGAGGACCCGCCCGTCGCGGTACCGGTCGGGCTCGACGCCCGGCAGCGCCCGCACCCCGACACCAGGATCGCCGGTCCTGACGACGTACGCCGCCCGAATCGTGTGGACAGCGCCCTTCGAGCCCGCGGACGCGACGACGGTGACTGTCACGCCGTCGTCGTCCTGCTCGAGGTCGGCGAGCGCGTCCACCGGCCACGCATCGACACCACACGCCGCGAGGCGCTGGCGAAGCACGGCCTCGACGTCGCCGAGCCCGAGAGCAAGCGGGGCGCCGTCCTGACCGGTGGACGTGCGCAGACACCCCGGACGCCCGCTCACCAACGGGTCGAGAACGCCGAGGTCGTCGAGGATCGTTTGAGTCCGCGGGTTCAGCCGCACCGACTCCGCTGACGCACGCCGGCTCGCCGCGGCCCGGACGACCCCGGCGCCACGGTGGTCACCCCAGTCACGGCCTGCGCCGCTCCGGTGGTCGTCGTCCGGGTCGAGGAGAAGGACCCCGATCCTTCGCCGAGCCAGGTCGAGCGCCACGGTGAGACCCGTCGGGCCGGACCCGACGACGAGCACCTCACACGCCGTGGGCCCACGGTCGGCGGCGTGCCTGGCGCGTTCTCCCACGCGGGAAAGGCTTCCAGTTTCGCCCTCGCCCCGCAAACGACCCTCCCCTCGCCCGGGTGACCGGCGGGGGCCGTCGTCTCACACGCGAGGTCGACGCGCCGGTCACCTCGACAGGGCGAGCGGTAGCTGCGGCAGGACGTCGAGCGCCACGCCAGGAGCGACCGACAAGACGATGCCTAGGACGGCGGTGACGCCGATGGCGAGCATCGCGGGCCAGGGCACCCGGCGCCCGTGGTCGGCATCGGTCGACGGCGCGGTGCCGACCGCCGGCATGAACAGCCGCGCCGTCCACGGCAGGTAGTACGCCAAGCCGATCACCACGTTCACCGCCACCACGACCGCGAGCCAGCCCGCGCCCGACTCGACGGCGGCCCGGAAGATCACCACCTTCGCGAACAACCCCGCGACACCCGGTGGTAGACCGGCCAGGGCGAGCAGGAAGAACGCCAACGCCACGGCACGCGCCGGATCGCGCCGGATCATCCCGCGATAGTCCTCCAGCCGCACCCCACGCCCTTCGGCGCCGGTGCCGGAGCCGATCACCGACGTCACCACACCGAACGCACCGAGGTTGAGCACCGCGTAGATGAGCAGGTACGCCACCGTCGCGGCGAGCACCTCCGCCACGTCCGCGGACCGCCCGCCGGCCGACGTCACACCGCCCGAGCCCGTCACCGCGGACACGGCCCCCAGCGGGACCAGCAGGTAGCCCGCCTGCGCGATGCTGGACCAGGCGAGCAGCCGGACCGCGGTCTGCTGCCGGAGCGCGACGAGGTTGCCGACGGTCACCGTCACCGCGGCTAGCACACCCACGATCGGGGACCACACGCCGGCGTACGACGGGAAGGCGAGGCTCACCACCAGCAGCAACCCGACCAGCCCAGCCCCCTTGGAGACCACCGACAGGTACGCGGCGACGGCGACCGGCGCGCCGACGTAGGTGTCGGGCACCCAGAAGTGGAACGGCACCGCGGACACCTTGAACGCCAGGCCCACCAGCGTGAGCACCACCCCGACGGCGGCGACACCGGTGAGGCGGGACTCGCCCGCGGCCGTGCTCTCGGAGGCGAGCGCGGCGGCGATCCGGTCGAAGTGGACGGCGCCCGTCACGCCGTAGACCAGCGAGACGCCGAGCAGCATCACCGCGACCGACACCACCGAGACGAGGAAGAACTTCAGCGCCGCCTCGGCGGATCGCCGGTCTCGGCGCAGGCCGACCAACGCGAACGCCGGCAACGACACCAGCTCGAGCGCCACCACCAGGGTCACCAGGTCGCGTGCGCCGGCGATCGTCATCGCGCCAGCGGCCGAGGCGAGCAGCAGGAAGTGGTACTCGCCGGTCGGCAGGTGCCCCGCCGACGTCCCACCATCCACGGACACCTCAGCGTCCGTCGACGACGTCTCCGGCCTCGCTGGTTCCGCCGCCGTCCAGGTCGCCGTGGCCGACAGCAGCACCACCAGCGCCGCGCCACCCGCCGCCACGAGCTGGAAGACGAGCGTGGTCGTGTCCACGACGTACGAGCACGCCTCCCCCGCTCCCCTGCTGTCCGGTGCGCAGAACACCGACCGGGTCGTGCCCAGCAGCGGCAGGAGAAGCAGCAGCGCCACCACCAGACCGCCGAGCGACAGCCACGTCACCAAACCACGCCGGATGGCGGTAGCCGGGGCGACCACGCTGGCCACCAACGCGGCGACAGCCGTGAGCGCCACCACCAGGGGCGGTCCCACGGCGAGCCAGTCGACCGGCTGCACCAGACTCGTCACGTCCCGCTCACCTCCCCACCAGCAGGTGGACGGCGGGCTCGGTGAGAGCCAGGACCGCCCGCGGATACAGCCCGAGCACCAGGGTCAGCGCCACCAGCGGCGCCCACGACCAGACCTCGATGGCGGTCACGTCGCGAACCGTCGAGGACGCCGCCCGGTCGCTCCCCTGGCACAGACGTCGAACGAGGACGAGGAAGTACGCCGCCGTCAGCACCGCACCGAACCCGGCCAACACCATGAGCACGACGTAGGTGGACCGGGTGAGCACGGCGTTCGGCTGGAAGGCCCCCAGTAGCGCGAGCATCTCGCCCCAGAAGCCCGCCAACCCCGGCAGACCGAGGCTGGCGACCGCGCCGAAGAGGAACAGCCCGCCCAGCCGCGGCATCCGCGCGTACAGGCCGCCACCGATCGCGGCGAGCAGGCCACTGCCATGACGGTCCTTGATGGCGCCGGCCAGGAAGAACAGCAGCCCGGTGATGAGTCCGTGCGCCACTCCGGCGAAGATCGCGCCGTTGACGCCGACCGGGCTGAGCGTGGCGATGCCGAGCAGCACGAACCCCATGTGCCCGACGGACGAGTACGCGACGATCCGCTTGAGATCCCCCGAGGGCGCCGCTGGACCGATCCCGGCGAGTGGCCGCAGCGGCCGCGTGCCGCACTGGGCGAGGCAGGCCAGCGCCCCGTAGAGGATCCCAACGGTCGCGAACGCCGCGAGGTACGGGGCGACGACCCGGGCGCCGTCGGGCACCACAGGCAACCAGACCCGGATGAACCCGTAGGTGCCCATCTTGAGCAGGACCCCGGCCAGCAGCACCGACCCGATGGTCGGCGCCTTCGCGTGGGCGTCCGGCAGCCAGGTGTGCAGCGGCCACAGCGGGCTCTTCACCCCCAGCCCGAGCCCGATCGCCACAGCGGCGGCGACCTGGGTGCCGAGGGCGATGCCGTCTCCCCCGCGTCGCGCGAGCTCGACCAGGTCGAACGTGCCGGACCCGGCGTAGACGACGAGGAACCCCACGAGCATGACGGCGCTGCCGAGCACCGTGTAGAGGATGAACGTCGTCGCGGCACGCCGCCGTCCGCCCGGGTCGTCCGGGTCACCCCAGACGGCGATGACGAACCACATGGGCACCAGTACGACCTCGAAGAAGAGGAAGAAGACGACGAGGTCGAGCGCCACGAAGGTGCCCAGCATCCCCACCTCGAGCAGCAGCACCAGGCCGACCAGCGCACGCGCGCGGCGGGGCGGGGTGCGGGTGAGGGAGAGCAGGCAGAGGAACGTGAGCAGCGCAGTCAGCGACACCATCGGCAGCGAGACGCCGTCGATGCCGAGGTGCCATCGCACGTCGATCGCGCCGATCCACGACACGTCCGTCTCGAACTGCACCCGGTGTGCGGCGGACCGGTCGAACGCGAGCCCGAGGACCACGGCGGTGGCCAGCGTGGCACCGCTGACGCCGACGCCGACGGGCACCACGGCGCGCTCGGGAACCAGTCGGGGCATGCCGGCCACCACGGCGGCGCCGACCAACGGCAAGGCCAGCAGGAGCCATACGAGGACGTTCATCGCGCCACCCACCCTGTCCACAGTCCGGACCTCCCGAACGCCGGCGCGCGAGCGAGCGGCGACCGGGAGACGACTGTGCTTCTCAGGGGGCCTCTCAGTGGGTCTCTCATGTGATCGCCCCCCATGCCGCGACGGCGAGGACGACGACCCCCGCGAGGAGCAGGCTCAGGTAGGTCTGGACGTTGCCCGTCTGCGCCAGGCGCAGGGCGCCGCCGAGCAGCCGAGCGAGCCGACCGGCGCCGCTCACGTAGACGTCCACGACGTCGCGGTCGCCGGCGATCGCCGCACGGGACAGCGTCCAGACAGGCCGGACGACGAGCACGCCGATGAGGTCGTCGAGCCGGAAGCCGCTCCGGATGAGGGGACGTGCCCGCCCGAGCAGCTCGGCCGGGTCGCGCTGGCCGTGCTCCCGCCAGAACCACACCACCGCGGCGATCGAGCCGACCACGAGCAGCGTCGACACGAGCGTGGTGCTCACGTGGAGCAGCGACCGGTCGTCGGCGTCCGCGGGCCCACCGCCCAGCCAACCACTCCAGGTCATGGGAGCGAGCGCGACGAGCCCGAGCAGGACGCTCGGCACCGCCAAGCCGACGACCGGCCAGCGCATGAGCGCGGAGACCTCGGCGGACGCCTCCACGTCGTGCGCGCCTCCCGCCGTGGACAGGGCGTCCTGGCCGGTCGGACCGTGCTCGCTCGTCGGAACGCGCTCGTTCGTCGGCGCGGGGCCGAAGAACACCCGCAGCCACAGGCGGGTGCAGTACGCCGCGGTGAGGACGACGGTCACCAGCCCGGCGAGGAGCAGCAGCCACGCCGCGCCCCTCGGCAGCGCGCCCCCGTGCAGCGCCACCTCCTGGACCGCGCCCAGGACGGCGTCCTTGGCGAAGAACCCCGCCAGTGGAGGCAGCGCCGCCAACGCCGCGAGTCCCACCGTCATGGTCACGAACGTCACGGGCAGCCGCGACCGCAAGCCGCCCATCGCCGCCAGGTCGTTGCCCCCCGCGACGTTGGTGAGCGTCCCGGAGGACAGGAACAGCAGCGCCTTGAACGCCCCGTGAACCACGAGCAGCAGGACCGCGGCGGTGTACCCGCCGGCGGCCAGGCCGGCGAACATGACGGCGAGCTGACTCACCGTGGACCACGCCAAGATGCGCTTGACGTCGTCCTCGGCGAACGCGGCCAACGCCGAGCCGACCATGGTGACGGCCGCGACGAGCGCGAGGACGACGAGCGTCACGGGGGCAGCCTGGAAGACGTCGAGGAGCCGGGCGACGACGAACACACCGGCCGCGACCATGGTCGCGGCGTGGATCAGCGCGCTCACCGGCGTCGGGCCGGCCATCGCGTCCGGCAGCCAGACGTGGAGTGGGAACTGTGCCGACTTGCCCACCACCCCGCACAGCAGGAGCAGCGTCGCCAGCGTCGCCGCTCCGGTCGTCAGGTCCCCGGCGACGTGCTGGATCTCGCTGATGCGGAAGCTGTCGGCGGCCGTGCCGAGGACGAAGATGCCGAAGAGGAACCCGATGTCACCCAACCGGGTGACGAGGAACGCCTTCACCGCCGCGTCCCGCGCCGCCGCCAGCTCCCAGTGGTGGCTGATGAGGAGGTAGGAGCACAGGCCCATCACCTCCCACCCGACGAGCAGCACGAACAGGTCGTCGGCCGCCACTACGAGCAGCATGGCGGAGGTGAAGAGCGAGACGAGCGCGACGTAGGACGGGTAGCGGGGGGCGGCGCGCATGTAGGTGACCGAGTAGACCTGCACGGCCAGCGCCACACTCGCCACCAGCAAGCTCACCATGGCCGACAAGCCGTCCGCCCGGAACGCGAGGTGGAACGCCAGCCCGCCCGTCGGAACCTGAGCGAGCGTCAACGTCTGCGTGCCCAGCGTTCCGAGCAGGTTCTGGGCGACCACCACGCACGAACCGAGGGTGGCGAGTCCCGCGCCGGCGACGCCGACGGTGGCGACGAGACGCCGACCGCGCTGCCCGAGCGCCAACGCGAGCGCGGCGGCGATGAACGACGCGACGACGCCGAGGAGCAGCCCGCTCATCCTCAACCTCCGCTCCTTGCGGGCTGTGTCGGTCGGTCGGCTTCCTCGACGCTCTCGCCGTCACCCGTCCGGCCGGCGGAGCCGTCGACCGGCTCCCCGGTGCGGTCACCGGCCCACTCGTCGCCGATCTCCACCTCTGGTCCAGCACCCGTCTCTGGCCCGGCACCGTCTCGATCGGCGAGGTCGCGCACGCGGTCGACGTCGACGTGGGCCCGAACGCGGAACAAGCGCAGCACGATCGCCAAGCCGAGCCCGATCTCGGCGGCCGCGATCGTGATGACGAACAGCGTCAGCACCTGGCCGGAGCGAAGGCCGTCACCGTGCCAGGTGTCGAACGCGACCAGGTTGAGGTTGACCGCGTTGAGCATGAGCTCGACGCCCATGAGGACGAGGATCGCGTTGCGCCGGGCCAGCACGCCGTAGACGCCGATGGCGAACAGCAGTGTCGAGACCAGGAGCGGATACAGCAGTGGCATCAACCGCTCCCTTCCCCATCGCGGACCCCATCGTGGATGCCCTCGCGGTCGCGCCGCCGGGCCCGCGCGGTGGACAACACGATCGCGCCGACCAGGGCGGCCAGCAAGAGCACCGACAAGACCTCGAACGGCAACACCCAGGTGGCGAAGACAGCGGTCCCGATCGCCTCGGCTCCCCCGATGGACGCGCCCGCCAGATCGATGACCTCCCCGCGGAAGCCAGCCACCAACGTCGTCCCGACGACTCCCGCCACCGCGACCGCGACGATCCCGGCGAACCACGCGTTGGCGGTGGTGAGGTCCGCGACCGGAGCGGTCGGTGACCGGGTCAGCATGAGCGCGAACACCAGCAGGACGACGACCGCGCCCACGTAGATGAGGACTTGGACCCACGCCACGAGCTCGGCCGTCAACAGCAGGTAGCACCCGGCGAGCGCGCCCAGCGTGACGACGAGCCAGAGCGCGGCGTGGACGACTCGTCGGGTGGTGACGACCAGCAGGGCCGAGCCCACCGCCACCACACCGAGCAGCAGGAACAGCACGCGGACCGCGGTCACCCGACCACCACCTCCCCGTCGGGTCGGGGCGTGGGTCCCAGGGTGGGATGACGCCGCGGCTCACGTCGTCCCATCACGACCTCGCCTGGGCGACTCGACGTCCTCGGACCGGTCGACGCCGTCGGGTCGAGTGCTTCTCGCCGACGTCCTCGCCGCGGCCCGCTCCGCGGCGGCGAGCTCCTTCGGCGGCTCCGCCCTCTCGTCATCGGCCGGCGGGGGTGGCACCGTCCACATCCACTCGCGCAGCCGGTCCTTCTCGTGCGTGAGGTCACGGATGTCGGTCGCGGCGTACTCGAACTCCGGTGACCAGAACAGCGCGTCGAACGGACACACCTCGACGCAGATCCCGCAGTACATGCAGAGCGAGAAGTCGATGGCGAAGCGGTCGAGCACGTTGTGGCTGCGCTCCCGCCCGCCCGGGGTGCTCGGCGGGACCGTCTCCTTGTGGGAGTCGATGTAGATGCACCAGCACGGGCACTCCCGGGCGCACAGCATGCAGACGGTGCAGTTCTCCTCGAGCAGCGCGATGACCCCACGCGAGCGTGGCGGCAACTCGGGCTTGACGTCGGGGTACTGGGCGGTGACCGCCCGTCGGGTGAGGTTCTCGAACGTCACCTTCAGCCCTCGGGCGAGCCCCTTGCCCGGAAGCTCCTTCACGCTCACCTCACCTCCACCATGGGCTCGTCTGCCCTCCCGTCCTCACAGCGCCACCGCCACCACGCCGGTGAGGGCGAGCTGGACGAGCGCGACTGGGACCAGCAGCTGCCACGCGAGCCGCTGCAGCTGGTCCGCCCGGAACCGCGGGAAGGTCACTCGCACCCAGATCACGACGAACGCCACCGCGAAGACCTTGAGCAGCGTCCACAGCCACCCCAGCCACTCATCGAAGGGACCGCGCCAGCCACCCAGGAAGAGCACGGTGGTGAGCGCGGACAAGACGACGATCCCGGCGTACTCGGCGAGCAGGAACAGCGCGAATCGAATGCCCGTGTACTCGGTGTAGGGGCCGAAGATGATCTCGGCGTCGGCGACCGGCATGTCGAAGGGAGGGCGGTGCAGCTCGGCGAGGCCGGCGACGAAGAAGACGAACAACCCCGGCAACTGCCAGAGCAGCCACCACGGCCGCCACGCCTCGACGATGCCCGAGAGCGACAGCGTGCCGGCGGCCATGGCGACGCTCGCGGCGGCGAGGACGAACGGCAGCTCGTACGCCAGCAGCTGGCCGGCCGCCCGGAACGCCCCCAGCAGGCTGTACTTGTTGGCGCTCGCCCAGCCGCCCATGAGCGAGCCGAGCACGCCGACCCCCATGACGGCGATGACGAAGAACAGGCCGGTCTCCAGGTCCACCCCGACCAGCCCGGGGGCCAGCGGGATGGCCACGAGCGCGACGAGGTACGGCACGAGCGCGAGGACGGGGGCGAGCTGGAAGACCCGGCGGTCGGCGTTCGCCGGGACGACGTCCTCCTTCTGCGCGAACTTCACCCCGTCCGCCACGAGCTGCGCCCACCCGTGGAAGCCGCCGGCGTACATGGGGCCCAGGCGGCTCTGCATGTGTGCCATCACCTTGTGCTCGGTCTGTCCGACGACGAGGGGGAGCACGAGGAAGGCCACGAACACGCAGCCGGTCCTGAGGGCGAGGTCCACCACGTCAACCATGCGACTCGCCACCTTCGAGGCCGTTGGTGCGGTCGTCGCCGGCAGCTGACGTCGGCTGGTCCCGCCCCGACGGGACCGACCCCGATGGAGCAGGCCCCGAGGACCCCGGCGCTGGTGAGCCCGGCGCTGGTGAGCCGGGTGCCGGGGAGGCCGAGGAGGAGGGCGGCTGGTCCGCTGTCGAACGAGGCGCCGTCGCGCCGGGCGGCGTCGAACGAGCCGGCCGTGAGGCACGGGCGGGTCGCTCACGACGGCCCGGACGGGCCGGCGCGGTCACCGCGAGCGGATCGGGCTCGGGAGAGCCCGGCGGACGCGGGCCCCACGCCTCCGGTGCCGGGACACCGGGTGGCGCGACCCGCCGCCGGCTCGGGGCTCGCGCGGCGTCATGGTCGGACTCTCCCGGCTCCTTCGCACCCGGCCAGGGCTTGGCGACACGTGCGGCCAGGACGAACTCCTTGCGGAGCGGATGGCCCTCGAACCCGTCAGGCAGCAGCAACGGCACGAGATTCGGGTGGCCGTCGAAGTCGATGCCGAACATCTCGTGGGTCTCCCGCTCGTGCCAGTCGGCGCCGGCGTAGACCGTGGTCGCTGTCGGCAGTCGAGCGGCGTCCCGTGGCACGCGCGTGCGCAGCAGCACGTGGACGAGCGAGTCGTCGTCTGCCGCGTCACCCTGGGCGGCCTCGCCCGCCGCCGAGCCTCCGCCCCCCGTCGACGCCCTGTCCTCCTGCGAACGCACGTGACCCGGTGGTCTCGGTGGCCGCGCGACGTGGCACACCACGGCGAAGCCCTGCTCGAGCTCGTCGACCGCCGACAGCCAGTCGAAGTACGTGCAGCCCACGTCGTCGCGCAGGACGGTGAGCGCTTCGATCCACCGGTCCGGCGGCACGTCGAAGGTCGGCGGGTCGAAGGCATCGTCGACGCCGACGTCGACCCCCAGCGCCGTGGCCAGTCGCTCCCTCACCTGCTCCGTGACGCTCACGGCTGATCACCTCGCCGCAGCGGCCGTCGGAGCAGGGAGGCCGGGCTGCGCCACCGCGGCGACCTGCCGGCGTCCGCCGACCCGCTGGCGTCCTCGGGGCGGTCGGCGGTGTCGTGCCCGGAGCCCTGCGCGCCCTGGTCGCGGGTGTACCGGGTGGCCAGCGACTCCCCGGCGATCTTGTTCTGCAACGTCACGATGCCCTGCAGGAGTGCCTCCGGACGCGGTGGACATCCCGGCACGTAGACGTCGACCGGGACGATCTGGTCGACGCCCTTCGTGACGCTGTAGGAGTCCCAGTACGGCCCGCCCGAGTTGGAGCAGGAGCCGAACGAGATCACGTACTTCGGGTCGGGCATCTGCTCGTAGAGCCGTCGGATGGCCGGCGCCATCTTGTCGGTGACCGTGCCCGAGACCACCATGAGGTCGGCCTGGCGCGGCCCCGGAGCGAACGGGATCACACCGAGGCGGATGAAGTCGTGCCGCGACATGGACGACGCGATGAACTCGATCGCGCAGCAGGCCAGGCCGAAGTTGAAGACCCAGAGCGACCAGCGACGGCCCCAGTTCAGCACGAACCGCAGGGGCTGGGGCGCCAGCCTGCTGAGCGGACCGAGGCGCACCGGCGCCGTGCCGGCCGCGCGGCCACCCACCTGCGGCATGGGCAGGTCGACCGGGCGACGACCCGTGCCCGAGGCGGTCACGTCCACCGCAGCACCCCCTTCCGCCAGGCGTAGAGCAAGCCCACCGCGATGAAGCCGAGGAACACGAGCATCTCGACGAGGGTGGCCCAACCGAACGTCGGCGCCGTGAAGACGGTCGCCCACGGGAAGAGGTAGATCGCGTCCACGGCGAACACGACGTACAGGTAGGCGTACACGTAGTAGCGGACGTGGCTCTGCGCCCACCCCACGCCGACCGGATCGATGCCCGACTCGTAGGTGACGAGCTTCTCCGACGTGGGTCGGCTGGGCCGCAGCAGTGCGCTGGCGGCGAAGGCGGCGCCCGCGAACCCCACGCCGACGAGGATGACCGCGAGCACGGTCGTGTAGGTCGCGTAGTAGCTCGCGTTCTGAGACAGCGACACGCCTTACCGCCTCCCCTCGCACCCGTGCACGCGAGTCTAGGGGTACGGCACGGATCATGGTCGACTCACGACGCCAGGTGAGACCGGTGACCCGTGCCCGGGCGGCGATGGCGGCGCCGTCCGGCGGCGGCGTCCTACTCGAGCAGGTAGATCTGGGTGTAGTCCGGCATGCCGAGGACGGTGTCGACGACGACGTTGGCCACCTTCGAGCCGTGCAGCAGGGTCGTCCCGCCCTCGCCCAGCGGCACCACGGGCAGGTACTTCTCCATGATCATCTGGTCCAGCTTGCCCCACTCCGCGAGCGCCTTGTCGGCGGGCAGCCGGCTGATCCGCTCGATCTCCTCGTTGACCTCGCGCACGTTGAGGAACGACTGGATCGGGGCGCCGGGCAGGTCGGCCTTCCGCCCGTCAAGGATGGCCGGCAGCACCGAGTCGCCGCTACCCCAGTCCATGCACCAGCTCCCGGCGCGGAGGTTGGCGGGGCGGATGGCGTCGTCGCTCAGGTCGCGGGCCAGGCTGGACGGCGCCGGCAGCGTCTTCACCACGAAGCCCGCCCGCTCCAACGCCTCCGCGCGCACCTCCGCGATCTTGGTGTCGATGGGGTCGTCGGCGGAGTAGTAGAACGACAGCTCGAACCCCAGCTGCCCGGCCTCCTCCAGCATCTTGCGGGCCGCCTCCGGGTCCCCGTCACCCTTGCCGCCGTTGCCGATCGCGTCGTGCGGGATCCAGCCGGGCGTCGCCGAGGGCATGATCGTCGTGGCGGGTCGCCAGGTCAGCCCTGGCACGGCGCCCGCCGCGCGGCTCTCGGACTCCAGCGGCCAGGCCTTCGCGATCGCCCGGCGGACCGGCAGCGGCACCTTGCGGGTGTCGATCCACATGTAGGTCGTGCACGGGCTCGGGCCGGTGACCAGCCGTTTCTCGGCTTCGGTGCCGCGGATCGCGCGGTAGTTCTCGACCAGGATGTCGTTGTAGGTGATCGCGTACTGGTCGGGGCCCTCGTCGGCGATGATCCGCTTCTGGACCTCGTCCCCGTCCAGCCCGAACTCGAAGACGATCTTGTCGAGGAGCTGGTGCCGACCCGGGTCGGTCTCGGGGTCCCAGTGCTCGTTGCGGACCAGCGTCAGCCGCTTGCCGTCCCAGTCGCCGTCGAACTTGTACGGACCCGTGGCGAGGGGGTGCTTGCTGTACTCACCCCGGGTGTCCTTGTCCTTCGGGATCGGCGCGAACGCCGGCAGCGAGGCGTAGTAGCGCAGCGACGGGAACGGCTTGCGCATCTTCAGCACGATCGTCTTGTCGTCGGGCGTCTCGACCGCCTCGAAGTCGTCGCCGTCCTTGAACGGCCCCCGGTAGGTCTCGCCGCCGAGGTAGTAGTCGATCCCGTAGGTCGGACCACCGGGCAGCTCCTCCTGGGCGAACTGCCGCTTGATGGCGTACGCCACGTCAGCCGCCGTGACCGGTGTGCCGTCCTCGTACTTCAGGCCGTCTCGCAGTGTGAACTCCCACCGCGTGAAGTCCTTGTTGGGACGGCCAAGATCGGTCGCCAGGTCCGGGACGAGCACGGGCTTGCCGTTCTCGTACCGGGTCTGGGTGAGGCTGCGCGTGACGAGCTTCATGATCGCCAGCGTGTCGAGGTGGTAGACCCGCGTGGGGTCGAAGGTGTGGGGGTTCCTGGAGGAGAGGACGCGGAGGGTGCCCCCGGATCGCGCGTTCGGCACCGGCGGCGCGGGAGGCTGCGCCTCGGGGTCCTGGGCTTCGACGTAGGTCACCGACGTGGGACGCGGTGACGGTGACTGTGCCGCGCTCCTGGAGAGGTCTGGCAGGGGAATCGCATGGCAGGCACTGACCGCCATGGCCCCGATGACCGCCGCCACCGTCCACTTTGGCCGTCGCATCGACCGGCTCCCCTCCCTCTCGATGGCCGGACTTGGCGGTACCGCTGTCGTGGGATCCACCGAGAGTTACAGTCGACTCGCACGTTGCGGTGGTGATCCACTGTCCGGCGGCACCCGCGACTCATACCAAGCCGGACGTAGCATAGAAGCACGACAAGGGAATGCGCCGCCCAGGAAGGCGCAGTTTGCCCTGGAGCGGCAAAGGGAGGTCGTTCAACCGGTGACCAAACAGGTCCTGCAGGTCGACCGGGTCATCATTCGCTTCGCCGGGGATTCCGGTGACGGAATGCAACTGGCCGGTGACAGATTCACTCAGGAAACCGCGGCGTTCGGAAACGACCTCTCAACATTGCCCAACTTTCCGGCGGAGATCCGCGCGCCGGCGGGCACCCTGCCCGGGGTCTCGTCGTTCCAGATTCACTTCGCCGACCACGACATCCTCACCCCGGGCGACGCGCCTGACGTCCTCATCGCGATGAACCCGGCGGCGCTCAAGGCCAACCTTCCGGAGCTGCCGCGCGGCGGGACGATCATCGTCGACTCCGACGAGTTCACCCCCCGCAATCTGGCCCGCGTCGGGTACACCAGCAATCCCCTCGAGGACGGCTCCCTCGACGGGTACCAGCTGCATTCCCTGCCGCTCACCACCCGGACGACCGAGGCGATCAAGGCGGCGCTCGGTGACAAACTCGGCGGGCTGTCCCGCAAGGAGGCCACCCGGGCCAAGAACATGTACGCCCTCGGTCTGGTCTCCTGGCTGTACAACCGTCCGACAGAAACAACGCTGTCGTTCATTCGCTCGAAATTCGCCCGAAACCCAGCGGTCCGCGACGCCAATATCGCGGCGTTCCAGGCCGGGTGGAACTACGGCGAGACGGCGGAGGCGTTCGCGGTCTCCTACCAGGTCCGGCCCGCGCAGATGAAGGCCGGCCGGTACCGCAACATTTCCGGCAACCTGGCGCTGGCGTACGGCTTGATCGCCGGCGCCCAGCGGGCTGGGCTCAAGCTCTTCCTGGGCTCCTACCCGATCACACCGGCCAGCGACGTGCTCCACGAGCTCAGCAAGCACAAGCGGTTCGGGGTCATCACGTTCCAGGCCGAGGATGAGATCGCCGGCGTGGGCGCGGCGCTCGGCGCCTCCTTCGGCGGCGCCCTCGGGGTGACGACGACGTCCGGCCCCGGCCTGTCCCTCAAGACGGAGACGATCGGTCTAGCCGTCGCGCTCGAGCTGCCGCTGGTCGTCTGCGACATCCAGCGCGCCGGTCCCTCCACCGGCATGCCGACCAAGGCCGAGCAGGCCGACCTCCTCCAGGCGATGTTCGGCCGCAACGGGGAGGCACCGGTCCCCGTCGTCGCGCCCGCGTCCCCGTCGGACTGCTTCGACACCGCGATCGAGGCGATCCGGATCGCTGTGACCTATCGCACCCCCGTGATCCTGCTCTCCGACGGCTACCTCGCGAACGGCTCGGAGCCCTGGCGGATCCCCGACATCGCGGAGCTGCCGACGATCGACCCGAACTTCGCCACCGAGCCCAACCACGAGACCGAGTCCGGGGAGCGGGTCTTCTGGCCGTACAAGCGGGACCCGGAGACGCTCGCCCGCCCGTGGGCGATCCCCGGCACGCCCGGCCTGGAGCACCGCATCGGCGGCCTGGAGAAGGGCGACGGCCACGGCAACATCTCCTACGACCCCGCCAACCACGACCTCATGGTCCGCACCCGGCAGGCCAAGGTCGACGCGATCGCGCGCAGCATCCCGCCGTTGGAGGTGGACGACCCGACCAACGACGCGCGCGTGCTCGTCCTGGGATGGGGGTCGACGTACGGGCCGATCGGGGCCGCCTGCCGGACCCTGCGTCAGCTGGGGATCCCGGTCGCTCAGGCGCACCTGCGCCACCTCAACCCCTTCCCGCCTGACCTCGGCGAGGTCTTGCGACGTTACGAGCGGGTGCTCGTCCCGGAGATGAACCTCGGGCAGCTCGCCATGCTGCTCCGCGCCCGCTACCTCGTCGACGTCGTGAGCTACAACCGTGTCCGAGGGCTGCCGTTCACGGCGGCCGAGCTGGTCGACGCCATCACCGAGGTCGTCGGCTCGCTCGACGATGACGCGACGGCAGGCCGCGTGGACCCCTCCCGCAACGGTCACGCTGACCGGTCCGGGAGCGGCCAGCGGATGGCCCGGACCCGTGGAGAGGACCCGACCACCCCATGACCACCACCGACCTGCCCTTCCCTGGCCTACGCGGTGTGCCCACCGCCACCGCTCCCGCGACCCGCAAGGACTTCACCTCCGACCAGGAGGTGCGGTGGTGCCCGGGATGTGGGGACTACGCGATCCTCGCCGCCGTCCAGGGCTTCCTGCCCGAGCTCGGCATCCGGCGGGAGAACATCGTGTTCGTGTCGGGCATCGGATGCTCGAGCCGCTTCCCGTACTACCTCAACACCTACGGCGTGCACGGCATCCACGGTCGCGCACCGGCGATCGCGACCGGCCTGGCGACCGCGCGTCCCGACCTGTCGGTGTGGGTGGTGACCGGTGACGGCGACGGGCTGTCGATCGGCGGCAACCACCTCCTCCACGCCCTGCGCCGCAACGTCAACCTCAAGATCCTGCTGTTCAACAACCGGATCTACGGTCTGACGAAAGGGCAGTACTCCCCCACCTCCGAGGTCGGCAAGGTCACCAAGTCGACCCCGCTCGGGTCGCTGGACACGCCGTTCAACCCCGTGTCGCTCGCCCTCGGCGCGGAGGCGTCCTTCGTCGCCCGGACCATCGACAGCGACCGGGCGCACCTGACGTCCGTCCTACGCGCGGCCGTCACCCACCGCGGCGCCGCCCTGGTGGAGATCTACCAGAACTGCAACATCTACAACGACGGGGCGTTCGACCTGCTCAAGGACAAGGACACCCGGGACGAGGCGGTGATCCGGCTGGAGCACGGCCAGCCGATCCGGTTCGGACGTGACGGCGAGCTCGGCGTGGTCCGCGATCCGGCCACCGGCTCCCTGCGCATCGCGCGCGTCGACGAGGTCGGTGCCGACGCCGTGCTGGTGCACGACGCCCACGCGGCCGACCCCACGACCGCGTTCGCGCTGTCGCGGCTCGCCGACCCGCAGACCCTCCGGCACTCCCCGATCGGGATCTTCCGCCAGGTGGAGCGGCCCGCTTACGACGACCTGGCGCGCGACCAGCTCGACGCGGCGCGCGCCGCCGACGGTCCGGGAGACCTCGCCGAGCTCCTTCGAGGCACCGACACGTGGGTCGTGGGTGATGAGGCCTGACCTCGACCTCGCCCACGGACCGACGACCGTCGCCTCGTAGCCTGCCTGTCGTGCACGAGCGACACGCGCGAGGGCTGGTCTACGGCGCCTCGGCCTACCTGATCTGGGGGATCTTCCCGGTTTACTGGCCGCTGCTCGAGCCGGCCGGGTCGCTGGAGATCCTGGCGCACCGCATGCTCTGGACGCTGGTCTTCGTAGCCCT
Organism: Thermasporomyces composti; assembly: GCF_003386795.1. Lineage (NCBI taxonomy): Bacteria > Bacillati > Actinomycetota > Actinomycetes > Propionibacteriales > Nocardioidaceae > Thermasporomyces > Thermasporomyces composti. Next base: position 2,927,697 of record NZ_QTUC01000001.1, on the reverse strand, counting down.
CCTGCTGTGCGTGCGGCCACGGCCGAACTGGTGGTCCACGCTGCGGCGCCAGCCCCGATCCCTCGCATTCCTCGCGGTCGCCGCGCTCGTCGTCACCGCCAACTGGGGAACCTTCATCTGGGCGGTCAACCACGGCCACGTCGTCGAGACCGCGCTGGGCTACTTCATCAACCCGCTGGTCACCGTCCTGGTTGGGGTCGTCGTCCTCGGTGAACGGCTCAACCGTGCCCAATGGTGCGCGCTCGCCATCGCGGGGCTGGCGGTCGTCGTCCTGACCGTCGACTACGGACGCCCACCATGGGTGGCGTTCGCGTTGGCGTTCAGCTTCTCCGCGTACGCGCTGTGCAAGAAGCAAGCCAACGCGGGTGCGGTCGAGAGCCTCGCGGTGGAGACCGCGACGGTGGCGCCTCTCGCCCTGGGCTACCTCACGTACCTCGAGGCGACCGACGTGGCGACCTTCGGGCACGCCGGTTGGGTCAACGCGGCGTTGCTCGCGGGCACCGGTGTCGTCACCGCCATCCCCTTGCTGTTGTTCGGCGCCGCCGCGACCCGAGTCACGCTGACCGCCATCGGCCTCCTCCAGTACATCGGGCCCACCTTGCAGTTCCTCATCGGTGTCCTCGTCTTCCGCGAGCCGATGCCACCTGAGCGACTTGCCGGCTTCGCGATCGTGTGGGTGGCGCTCGTGATCTTCACCTGGGACGGGTTGCGACGCCGTACGCGACGGGACGTCACGGCGACGACCACGCAGGTCGAGCACGCGGCACGCTGAGCCGCACCAGGGTCCGGCGGCCGCGCCCGCACTCCAGGGCCCGCATCCGCGGCGAGCTACGCTTCCCGTCGAAGGTCCGATGCCACCTGGCGGGCTCACCCCGGACGCGGTCCGCCGGCACGGATCGCCGAGGTCGGGACACCGGGCACGACCGGTCCCGACGCGACGAGAGGACGACCCGATGAGCGGGACTGTCGTGGCGGTGTGCCGCAGCGCCACCCACACCTTCAGCAAGCCGACCCGCGACCGCATCCGGCTCGTCGCCGGCGTCGGCGTGGAGGGAGACGCGCACGCCGGCACGACGGTCAAGCACCGCTCGCGGGTCGCCCGTGACCCCAGCCAACCCAACCTGAGGCAGGTTCACCTCATCCACGCCGAGCTGCACGACGAGCTGCGCGACGCCGGCTACGACGTCGAGCCGGGCGACCTGGGCGAGAACGTCACCACCAGGGGCATCGACCTGCTCGGTCTCCCCACCGGGACGCTGCTCCACCTCGGTGACAGCGCGGTCGTCGAGGTGACCGGCCTGCGGAACCCCTGCACCCAGATCAACGACTTCGCGCCCGGGCTGCTCAACCAGGTGCTCCTGCGCGGCGAGGACGGCCGGATCATCCGCAAAGCCGGCATCATGGGCGTCGTCCGCACCGGTGGCGAGGTCCGCCCCGGCGACCCGATCAAGGTGGAGCTGCCGCCCGAGCCGCACCGGCCGCTCGACCGGGTCTGACGCCCGACGCGGCTCGGCGACACCATCGCCGCCCCATCATCTCAGCGTCCTGCCGGACCACTTCGGCATCCCTGCCGGATCATCCCTACCGGATCACTTCAGTGCGAGGATGCGTTCCGCCATCGCGACGAAGATCTCGCGGCGACGCTCGAGGCTGATGGGTCCCCACAGCGACCGCTCCAGGCCGGCGATACGCGGGTCCATGCCGAACCGCGCGATCCAGTGCTGGAGCCACTTCGGGTGGGGGCAGTAGCGGTTCTCGGCGGCGAACCATGCCACGAGCGCGTGCCGCAGGACCCGGCTGAGCATCTCGTGGAACAGCAGCCCGTCACCCCGGCGCGCACAGGCGGCGAGGTCGCGATCGTAGGACGGAAGCTCTCCGGCCAGGATCGCGTGCGACCGCTCCTTCAGCAGCGGTGGGAACTGGGTGAGCTCGTTGCGCGCGGCGGCCGCACGGCCGTCGTCCGCGAAGACCCGCCCGTAGGCGAAGCCCGCGACGGCGTACAGCGGCATCGAGGCGTCGCTGTCCTCCCAGCCCCAGCCCGCCCGGACGTCGCGGATCCAACGGCCGAACACCTCGTGGGTCTTGTGGCAGACCTCGACCTGCTCACCGTTGAGCCAGAACCGATCGAGTGAGTACGTCGGATAGTCGTACTGGATCGGCTTGCCCGGACCGTTGTGGAGCTCCTTGAGGGCCTCCGTGCGGTTCTTGGGAGTCCGGCCATCCCACACGATGACGATGTCGAGATCGGAGTCGTTCGTGAACCCCGCCACCACCGGCCCTTGGCCGTACGCGAACGCCATGCCGGGAAGCTGTCGGTAGGCCTTCGTGACACGCATGGCGATCTCGAGCGCGGAATCCACGGCCCTCCATCCTCCTTGCCGACACGGCGCACCACCACAGGTGCGTCCTACCTTGTCCTTCCCCCTCAACGGCTGATCAGCCCTCATCGCCACTGATCAGCTCGCTCAGCGGAGATCAGCCCCCGGTAGTCCGCCCTCAATGATCGATCGTCGGCTGATCAGCCCTGCGTGTGCGTTCAGCGATCAGCACAGCTATCAGCGAGCAGCGCTGGGCGTCATCCTGGCGCGTCAAGGCCAGTGATGACGAGACCGGGCTATCTCGCCCCGTCCTCCGTCGCGACCGCTGGCCGCCATTGGCCGTTCAGGTCACCGTCACGCACTGCTCTCATGTCGGACCTAGTGTCACCATGAAGCCGACCAAGGCCAGGCGCGTGCCCCACCCGAGTGCGGATAGGAGTGACAGCCGGCATGAAGCGTCTACTCCCCCTCCTCCCCCGATACGGCTCGCGGAGCTGGATGACCTGCGCCTACCGGTGCGCCAACGCCTGCGACCATCCCGCGCCGAACCCCACCGACAGCCCGTACTTCGGCGACATCGTGCGTCAGGCGCTGTCCCGGCGGACGCTGCTCAAGGGCGGTGCGGCCGGCGCAGTCGTGCTCAGCGTGGGCGCGGCACCGGCGAGCGCGGCCACGCCGGACGCCGGCGCGCGCCAGCGGGGCAGGAAGGGTGGTGGTCGTCGGGTCGACCGCCTCGACTGGACGCCGGTCGAACCGAACACCGCTGACGCCCTCGTCGTGCCGGAGGGCTTTCACCAAGCGGTGGTCGTCTCCTGGGGTGACCCGGTCCTGCCCGACGCACCGCCGTTCGACTTCGACAACCAGACGGCGTACGCCCAGGAACGCCAGTTCGGCTACAACTGCGACTACACGGCGATGCTTCCGCTCAAGCGTGGGCCGCGGGGCGAGGAACGCGCACTCCTGGTGGTCAACCACGAGTACACCAACGAGGAGCTGATGTTCCGCGGCTGGAGCGGCGGCGAGAACGCCACGCTGGAACAGCTGCGGATCGCCATGGCCGCCCACGGCCTCAGCGTCGTCGAGATCGAGCGGGTGGGCAGGACGGGTCGCTGGCGCCTGGTGACCAAGGGGCCACGACCGTACAACCGCAGGGTCACCGCCTCCACCCCGTTCGTGATCACCGGGCCCGCGGCAGGCCACCCACTCCTGCGGACCGAGGCCGACCCCACCGGACGCCGGGCGCTCGGCACCTTCAACAACTGCGCGGGCGGCACCACGCCGTGGGGCACCACCCTGCACGGCGAGGAGAACTTCCACGGGTACTTCGGGGCCTCGGACGCGATCGACCCGGCCTACGTCGACGGATTCCGGCGGTACGGCCTGCCCACCGGTCCGGCGGCCGGCAGGTCCTGGGCCCGGGTCGACGAGCGGTTCGACCTCAGCAAGCACCCCCACGAGGCCCACCGCTTCGGATGGGTCGTCGAGCTGGACCCCTACCGGCCCGACGAGCCGCCACGCAAGCGCACGATGCTCGGCCGGTTCAAGCACGAGTGCGCGACCATCACCTTCACCCGCGACGGGCGGATCGCCGCCTACTCGGGCGACGATGAGCGGTTCGAGTACCTCTACAAGTTCGTGTCCCGCGACCGCTTCCGTCCCGGCAACTCCGAAGCCGCACGCCGGCACAACCTCACCCTCCTCGACCACGGCACCCTCTACGTCGCGCGTTTCACCGGCGACGGCACGGACGATGGCGAGTACGACGGCGTCGGCGAGTGGATTCCGCTCACCAGCGACACGACCTCGTACGTCCCCGGCATGTCGGTGGCCGAGGTGCTGGTCTACACGCGTCTGGCGGCCGACAAGGTGGGTGCGACGCGGATGGACCGCCCGGAGGACGTCGAGCGCAACCCCGTGACCGGCTCGGTCTACGTGGCGTGCACCAACAACAACCAGCGCACCCCCGAGCAGGTCGACGAGGCCAACCCGCGCCCCAACAACCGGCACGGCCACGTCGTCGAGATCGACGAGCTCCACGACGACGCGGCGTCCACCCGGTTCCACTGGCGGCTGTTCCTGGTCTGCGGTGACCCGGAGGACCCGTCGACGTACTTCGGCGGCTACGACAAGTCCAAGGTGAGCCCGATCTCCTGCCCCGACAACGTCACGTTCGACGCCTCCGGGAACCTGTGGATCGCCACCGACGGCAACGCGCTGGGCTCCAACGACGGGCTCTTCGCCACACCGGTCCGCGGACGCGAACGGGGCCACGTCCGCCAGTTCCTCACGGTGCCGATCGGCGCCGAGACCTGCGGCCCGGTCATCAGCCCGGACCAGCGAACGGTCTTCGTCGCCGTCCAGCACCCAGGCGAGGTCGACGGCGCGTCCGTGGAGAACCCAGCGTCACGCTGGCCCTACGGCGACCAGCCGCGCCCGTCCATCGCCTGCGTCTGGAGGGACTGACGACCTGACGCACCGACTGGCCACGCGGCGGTGGCACGAGGGCGGGGGCTCGGCCTCCGCCCTCGTCGCGTCGCGGGTGACGCCAGTACGGTGACGACATGCCCGAGCCATCCGTCGCGGGGCTGCTGCTCGCCGCCGGTGCTGGTCGCCGTCTCGGCCAGCCCAAGGCGCTCGTCGAGCTCGACGGCCGTCCCCTCGTCGACCGCGGCATCACGCTGCTCCGCGACGCCGGCTGCACGCCGGTCCACGTCGTCCTCGGCGCGGCCTACGACCAGGTCGTCGCCGCCGCCGCGCTCGACGGCGCGACTGTCGTCCACAACCGGGACTGGCGAAGCGGCATGGGATCGTCGCTGCGCGCCGGCCTCGCCTCACTCCCACCCCACGTCGGCGCGGTGGTGGTCGCGCTGGTCGACCAGCCGCGGGTCACCGGCGAGGCCGTTCGTCGCCTGATCCGGGCGTACCGGAGCGGCGCCACCGTCGCCGTCGCGACGTACGACGACCAGCCCCGCAACCCCGTCCTGCTCGCACGGCCCACGTGGGCAGCTGTGGCCGAGGTGGCCCACGGCGACGTGGGCGCCAGGCCTTTCCTCCGCGCCCACCCCGACCTGGTGACCCGGGTGCCCTGTGACGACGTGGGCAGCCCAGAGGACATCGACACCCCCGACGACCTGGCCGCCCTGCGCTCAGGCCACCGCTGAGAGCTTCCGGTCGCTAACCGGTGCGGGAGACCACGATGTCGCAGAGCGCGTCGAGCGCGTCGCGCGCCGGGATGTCCGGCAGCATGCTCAACGTCTGCCGGGCGTCGTCCGCCCACTGCCGGACGATCGCCTGGGCCTGCTCCATCGCCGGGTGGGCGCGCAAGAGAGCGAGCGCCTCGGCGTGGTCGTCGTCGTTCGTGATCGGCCCGGACAGCAGCGTGCGCAGCCGCTCGTCAGCCGGATCCTTCGACTGGCGCGCCAGCAGGACCGGCAGGGTGGCGACACCTTCGCGCAGGTCGGTGCCAGGCATCTTGCCGGACTGCGAGGCGTCGCTGGCGATGTCGAGGACGTCGTCGGAGAGCTGGAACGCGACACCGATCTTCTCCCCGAACTCCGTCACCACCTTCTCCACCTCTGGGGAGGCGCCCGCCAGCTTCGCCCCCAGGCGGGCGGAGGTGGCGATGAGGGAGCCGGTCTTGTCGGCGAGCACGGCGAGGTAGTGCTCGAGCGGGTCCTCGCCCTCGCTGGGCCCGAGCGTTTCCCGGATCTGGCCCTCCACCAACCGGCTGAACGTCTGCGCCTGGATCCGAACCGCCTCGAGACCCAGCTCCACCATCCGGTCGGAGGCCTTCGCGAACAGGTAGTCGCCGGTCAGGATCGCGATCGTGTTGTTCCAGCGGGCGTTGGCGCTCGGCGCACCACGTCGCAGCACCGCCTCGTCCATCACGTCGTCGTGATGGAGCGTGGCGAGGTGCGTGAGCTCGACGATGACTGCGACCTGCACGATGCCGGGCGCCGTGGGGTCGCCGAACTCGGCCGCCAGGAGCACCAGCAAGGGCCGAAACCGCTTGCCCCCGGCGTCGATCAGGTGCCGAGCGGTCTCGGTCACGAAGTCGAACCGACTCGCGACGGCGGTGACGAGCTGGCGCTCGACGTCCTCCAACCCAGCGCGGACGCGTGCTTCGAGGTCGGCGTCGACGTACGGCACAGTGAGCCCGGCCATGCTCATCACCACACCTACCCTCAAGGTGCGTCGTTCACGAGGGACGTGCCCTCGCGACGGTCGTCAACCCACCAGCTGCCCGGCCCGTGCCGCGAGGTCCAGCAGCGGCTGCGGCATCAGGCCAAGCCCAACGGTAACCGCGACCCCCGCCGCGACCGCGACCGAGGTGAAGACGCTCGGCACGGCGACCGTCGGACCCTCGGCGGCTGGCTCCGAGAAGAACATGAGGACGATGACGCGGACGTAGAAGAACGCGGCGACGACGCTGGCGACCACGCCCACCACGACCAGCGGCCAGGCACCACCTTGCCAGGCCGCGCTGAACACCGCCCACTTGCCCATGAAACCGCTGGTCAGCGGGATACCAGCGAACGCCAGCAGGAACACCGCCATGATGCCGGCGACCAGCGGCGACTTCCGACCAAGCCCAGCCCACCGCGACAGGTGGGTGGCCTCGCCACCGGCGTCACGCACCAGTGTGACGAGCGCGAACGCGCCCACCGTCGCGAAGCCGTAGGTCAGCAGGTAGAACAGCACCGCCGACGTGTTGGCCTCGACCGCGTCCCGGACGCCGACGAAGCCGATCAGCAGGAAGCCGGCGTGCGCGATCGACGAGTACGCCAGCAGCCGCTTGATGTCGTTCTGGGTGAGGGCGAGCACCGAGCCGACCGCCAAGGTGATGATCGCCACCACCCAGATCATCGGCTGCCAGTCCCACCGAGCCGCGCCCAACGCGACGTAGAACAGCCGCAGCAGACCACCGAACGCGGCGATCTTGGTGCACGCCGCCATGAACCCGGTGATCGACGTGGGCGCGCCCTGGTAGACGTCCGGCGTCCACATGTGGAACGGGGCGGCGCTGACCTTGAACAGGAGACCCACCGCCACCAACGCGGTGCCGGCCACGAGCAGCCCGTCGAGACCGACCTTCGCGCTGACCGCTTCCGCGATGCCGGCGAAGCTCACTGTGCCGGCGAAGCCGAACAGCAGCGCCATGCCGTAGAGGAAGAAGGCGGAGGCGAAGGCACCCAGCAGGAAGTACTTCATCGCCGCTTCCTGCGACAGCAGCCGACGCCGGCGCGCCAGACCGCACAGCAGGTAGAGCGGGAGCGAGAGCACCTCCAGCGCCACGAACATGGTGAGCAGGTCGTTCGAGGCCGGGAAGAGCAGCATCCCACCCACGGCGAAGAGGAACAGCGGGAAGACCTCGGTGTGCTCCAGCCGACGCGCGGCCGCCTCCCTCTCGGCTTCCGTACCGGGCAGCGCCGCCGCCTGGCCGGCGAACGCCGTCACGCCGCCGTCGACCTTCCGCTCGGCGATCACCAACGCCGAGATGATCGCCAAGGCCAGCAGGAGGCCCCACACGAAGAGCGTGAAGCCGTCCACCGCGATCGACCCTTCGGCCACGACCAGCTCGCTCCCGGCGATGGTGATCGTGGCGACGAGCGCCGCCACCAGCGCCACCAGCGTGAGGGTCACCTGGGTGCCGTAGCGGTACCGGCGCGGCAGGAACGCCTCCAGGATGACGCTGAGGACCCCGGCGCCGAAGACGATGAGCAGCGGCGCCACCTTGCCGTACTCGATCGTCGGGGTGCTGAACTCCTGAGCCAGGTTGATCGGAGTCACTTCCCACCTTCCGAAGGAGCCGTGACGGGAACAGCCGGCGCCGGGTCGGTGACACCGACCCGCGTCATCGTCTGCTCAACGGCGGGCGAGATCACATCGATGGCCGGCTTGGGGAACAGGCCGAGCGCCAGCAGGAGCACCACCAGCGGCGCCACGGCGAGCGCCTCACGCGGCCGCAGGTCCGGCATCGACTCCACGGCCGGCTTGGTCGGCCCAGTCATGGTGCGCTGGTAGAGGATCAGCATGTACAGCGCGGCGAGGATGATCGACAGCGTGGCGATCACCGCGGCCACCTCGTACCGCCGGAACGTGCCGGCGAGCGCGAGGAACTCGCTGACGAACGGCGCCAGCCCGGGCAGCGACAGACCCGACAAGATCGCGAACAAGAACACCCCCGACAGCCTCGGCGCCACCTTGTCGACGCCACCGAAGTCGCCGATCTCGGCCGAGCCGCGCCGCGCGATCAGGTAGCCGGCGACGAGGAACAGCGCGGCCGTCGACAGACCGTGGTTGACCATGTAGAGGGTGGCACCGGTCTGTCCCAGGCTCGTCATCGCGAAGATGCCGAGGATGATGACGCCGAAGTGCGAGACCGAGGTGTAGGCGATGAGCCGCTTGATGTCGCGCTGGCCGATCGCCAGGATCGCGCCGTAGATCACGCTGATCACCGCCAGCACGATCACCGCGGGCGTCGCCCACCTCGACGCCTCCGGGAACAGCTGGAGGCAGAAGCGGATCATGCCGAACGTGCCGATCTTGTCGAGGACGGCCACGAGCAGGACGGCCGTGCCTGGCGTGGCCTCGCGCGCCGCATCGGGCAGCCAGGTGTGCACCGGCCACATCGGCGCCTTGATCGCGAACGCGACGAAGAAGCCGAGGAACAGCCACTTCTGCGTCGCGGGGTCGATGTCGAGCTGGGCGAGCGCGCTCAGCAGGAACGACGGCCCGTCCTCGAGCTCCTGGGCGGAGACCACGTACAGCCCCACGACGGCGGCGAGCATGAGCAGACCGCCCACGAGGCTGTAGATCAGGAACTTGACCGCGGCGTAGGCGCGGCGCGGGCCACCGAAGCTTCCGATGAGGAAGTAGATCGGGATGAGCGTCGCCTCGAACAGGATGTAGAAGAGGAAGACGTCGGTGGCCGCGAAGACCCCCAGCGACAGCGCCTCCAGCGCCAGCATCAGCGCGAAGAACGTCTTGACGCTGCGCTTGGGCACCACGCGCTGCTCGCCGCTCGGCGAACCCACCCCAGGGTCGGCGTCGTTCCAGGAGGCGAGCACCACCACCGGCGTCAGGAACGCCGTGAGGAGCACGAGGACGAGCCCGATCCCGTCGACACCCACCGCGTAGTGGATGCCGAACGCCGGGATCCAGGCGTACTCCTCGACGAACTGGAACGCCGGGTCGGCCGGGTCGAAGCCGGTCGCCATCACGACGGCGAGCACCAGCGTGAGGACCGAGAAGGCGAGCGCGGTCTGCTTGGCCAGCAGGTCACGGCCCTTCGGGAGGAGAGCCACGACGAGCGCCCCGACCGCGGGGAGCGCGGCGATGACGGTCAGCCAGGGGAAGTTGGTCACGACAGCCTCACCAGGACCATGGCCGCGATGACGAGGGCAGCGCCCCCGAACATGACGAGCGCGTAGGAGCGGACGAACCCGGTCTGGACCCTGCGGACCCAGGCCGACAGGCCGCCGACGAAGGCGGCCAGACCGTTGACGACACCGTCGACACCCCGGTCGTCGAAGGCGACGAGGCCGCGGGTGAGCTGCTGCCCGGGCCGCATGAAGACGGCCTCGTTGAAGGCGTCGCCGTAGAGATCGGCGCGAGCAGCCGCGGTGATCGGCGACACCTTCGTGGGCGCCTCGACCGGCACCTCACGCCGGGCGACGAACACGACCGCGGCCGCCACACCGAGCAAGACCACGAGCAGGGTGAGCGCGGTGAGAGCCAGCACCGGCATGGGCAGGTGCGGGTGCTCCTCACCCACCACCGGCTCCAGCCAGCTCACGATGCCACCGCCGAGGTAGGCCAGACCGACCCCGCCGACGACGCTGAGCGCGGCCAGCAGGATCAGCGGCACGGTCATGACGGTCGGCGACTCGTGCGGGTGCGCGTCCTTCGCCCACCGCTGACGTCCGAGGAACGTCAGGTACATCACCCGGGACATGTAGAAGGCGGTGATGCCGGCACCGACCAACGTGCACAGGCCCACCCACACGTTCGTGCCGAACGCGGCCTCGATGATCTTGTCCTTGCTGAAGAAGCCGGCGAACGGCGGGATGCCGATGATGGCGAGGTAGCCCACCGCGAAGGTGCCGTAGGTGACCGGCATGACCTTCGCGAGGGCCCCGTAGCGCCGCATGTTGACCTCGTCGTGCAAGCCGTGCATGACCGAGCCCGCACCGAGGAACATGTCGGCCTTGAAGAAGCCGTGGGTGAGCAGGTGGAAGATGGCGAACGCGTAGCCCACCGGTCCCAGCCCGGCGGCCAGCATCATGTAGCCGATCTGGGACATCGTGGAGCCGGCGAGCGCCTTCTTGATGTCGTCCTTGGCGCAGCCGATGATCGCGCCCATGAGCAGGGTGATGGCGCCGACCACCACCACGGCCGTCTGCGCGGTGGGCGCCAAGTCGTAGATCGCGTTGGACCGCACGACGAGGTAGACACCTGCGGTCACCATCGTGGCCGCGTGGATGAGCGCCGACACCGGGGTCGGACCCTCCATCGCGTCCAGCAGCCAGGACTGCAGCGGGAACTGCGCGGACTTCCCGCACGCGCCGAGGAGCAGGAGCAGGCCGAGAGCGGTCGCCACGCCCGTGCCGGCCTCACCGATGCCGGCGAAGACGCCCTCGAACGAGGAGGTGCCGAACGTCGCGATCATGAGCATGATCGCGACCGACAGTCCGACGTCACCGACGCGGTTGACGACGAAGGCCTTCTTCGCCGCCGTGGCGGCCGACGGCTTGTGCAGCCAGAAGCCGATCAGCAGGTACGACGCCAGACCGACGCCCTCCCAGCCGATGAACAGCAGCAGGTAGTCATCGGCGAGCACCAGGAGCAGCATCGCGGCGACGAACAGGTTGAGGTACCCGAAGAAGCGCTTCCGCCGCTCGTCGTCGGCCATGTAGCCGATCGAGTAGACGTGGATGATGCTGCCGACGCCGGTGATGAGCAGGACGAAGCACACCGAGAGCTGGTCCAGCAACAGGCCGACCGAGACGTCGTAGCCGGCCAGCGGGATGAAGGTGTACAACTCCTGCGCGACGGCGCGCTGGTCGGGGTCTCGCCCGAGCATGGCGCCGAACATCACCACGCCGAGGACGAACGAGGCGATCGGCGCCGCACAGCCGAGCAGATGCCCCCAGGACCTGCCGGCGCGTCCGGACAGCAGGATCACCGCCGCCGAGACCGCGGGGATGGCGACGATCAGCCACAGGAGGGAGAAGACGCCGCTCGCCTGTGCCGCGTGCTCCTGGGCTTGCACCAGAGCACTCACCGAGGTGGTCACGTAGATCTCGCCTCTCGCATCGAAACCGAAAGCCCCGTCAGAACTTCAGCAGGCTCGCGTCGTCGACGGACGCCGACCGACGAGTCCGGAAGATCGTCATGATGATGGCCAGGCCGACCACCACCTCCGCCGCCGCGACGACCATGACGAAGAACGCCACGACCTGCCCGTCGAGGTTGCCGGTCTGCCGCGCGAACGCGACGAACGCCAGGTTGGCCGCGTTGAGCATGAGCTCGACGCACATGAACACCACGATGGCGTTCCGCCGTACCAACACACCGACGGCGCCGATGGTGAACAGCAGCGCCGACAGCACGATGTAGGAGGTCGTGGTCATCCTTCACTTCCCTTGGCAGGGCTGCTCGTGCTCTCGTCACGGCTTGTGCTCGCTGAGCCATTCTCGTCGCGGCCCGCGTCGCTCCGGTCGGTGGTCTCCGGCTCGTCCGGCCCCCGGAGCACCCGGGGACGCGGCCGGCCGGTGTGCTGCTCCAACCCCAGGACCGTGTGGGTGAGCCGGGACGGCTCGGGAACGACACCCCGGGCAAGGAGGACCCGCGACACCGAGCCCTCGGCGACGCTGCCGTCGGGCAGCAACGCGGGCGTGGCGATCGAGTTGTGGCGGGCGAAGGTGCCCGGAGGCGGCTGCTGGCCCGGGTGCCGACCCTTCTCGGCGTACTCCTTGAACCGCAGACGCGCGAGGTCCTTCTGGCTCAGCTTCGGAGTCAACCGCTCGCGGTGGGCCAGGATCATCGCGCCCAGCGCAGCGGTGATGAGCAGGGCGCTGGTCACCTCGAAGGCGAAGACGTACCGGGAGAACAGCAGGGCCGCCAGCGCGGGAATGTTGCCGTCGGAGGTGGCCGCCGCGAGACCCACCGGCTCGGCGAACGTCACCCGCCCGATGCCGGTCAGCAGGAGCGCGCCGAACGCGATCGCCCCGAGGATCGCGAGCGCCCGCTGGCCGCGCAGCGTCTCGACCGGGGAGTCGGAGGCGTCGACACCGACCAGCATGAGGACGAACAGGAACAGCATGATGATCGCGCCGGTGTAGACGATCACCTGGACGGCGAACAGGAACGGCGCGTCCAGGCTCGCGTAGAGCAGCGCCAGGCAGATCATCACGCTGGCCAGGAACAACGCGCTGTGGACCGCCTTGCGGGCGACCACCATGCCCAGGGCCGCCAGCACCGCGATCGGCGCGAGCACCCAGAACGTCACGGTCATGAGCGAACTGCCTCGCTCTCCACATCCTCGTCGGCATCCGCCGCGCCGCCGGCGTCGCGCTCGGACCATCCTGGGAGCCCGGCGCCGAGGTAGTAGTCGCGCTCGTCGTCACCGAGCCGCATGGGGTGCGGCGGCTCCTCCATGCCCGGCAGCAGCGGGGCCAGGAGGTCCTTCTTCTCGTAGATGAGCTTGGCGCGACTGTCGTCGGCCAGCTCGTACTCGTTCGTCATGGTGAGCGCCCGGGTCGGGCACGCCTCGATGCACAGCCCGCAGAAGATGCACCGCAGGTAGTTGATCTGGTAGACCCGGCCGTACCGCTCCCCTGGGGAGTAGCGCTCCTCGTCGGTGTTGTCCGCACCCTCGACGTAGATCGCGTCGGCGGGACACGCCCAGGCGCACAGCTCACATCCGACGCACTTCTCCAGCCCGTCGGGGTGGCGGTTGAGCTGGTGCCGGCCGTGGTAGCGCGGCGCCGTGGGCCGCTTCTCGAAGGGGTATTGGTAGGTGACCGGCTTCCGGAACATGGTCCGGAAGGTCACGCCGAAACCCGCGATCGGGTCCCAGATCTGCTCCTTGAGACTAGCCACGGCCATCCTCCTCAGGTGAACCCTCGGACTGGGCTCCTGGCGTCCCGTCCTCGGCCTTGGCCCCGGACGGCGACACCGTGACCGCCGCTGGCACCAGACCGGGCACCTTCTGCCCAGGCATCGGCGGGACAGGGTAGCCACCGGCGAACGGGTCGAACTCCGCCTGGTCGGTGGTCCGCCGCGCGGTGACGTCCTCCTCGCCCTCGCGCCGCTTGGCCACCTCTTCCCAGATGACCGATCCGACGAAGACCACGAGCGCGAAGCCGATGACCACGAAGAGGAACGGCCGCTGGTAGCCGGCGTTCATGCTGGCTCGGGCGACGGCGACGAAGATCGTCCAGACCAGCGCGAGCGGGATCAGGAACTTCCAACCCAGCTGCATGAACTGGTCGTACCGCATCCGCGGCAGCGTCCCGCGCAGCCAGATGAAGACGAACAGGAAGGCCAGGACCTTGGCGAGGAACCACAGGAACGGCCACCAGCCCTGGTTGGCGCCTTCCCACAGCGAGATCGGCCACGGTGCCCGCCAGCCACCGAGGAACATGGTGGTGGCGAGCGCGGAGACGGTGACCATGTTGACGTACTCCGCGAGGAAGAACAGCAGGAACTTCATCGAGGAGTACTCGGTCATGTACCCGGCGACGAGCTCGCCCTCCGCCTCCGGCAGGTCGAACGGCGCCCGGTTGGTCTCGCCCACCATCGCGATCAGGTAGATCAGGAACGACGGCAGCAAGACGATGGCGTACCAGCTGGGCAGGTGGAGGGTGAGGCCCAGGACCTCGACCTGGCCTCCGTTCGCCTGCGCGGCCACGATCTCAGACGTCGACAACGAGCCCGCGTAGAGGAAGACCGCGACGAGCGCCAGGCCCATCGCCACCTCGTAGGAGATCATCTGCGCCGACGACCGCAGACCGCCCAGCAGCGGGTAGGTCGACCCCGACGCCCAACCGCCCAGCACGATGCCGTAGATCCCGAGTGAGGCGGCGGCGAGCACGAACAGCACACCGACCGGCAGGTCGGTCAGCTGCAACGGCGTGCGGTGCCCGAAGATGCTCACCTCCGGGCCCATCGGGATGACCGCGAACGCGGTGAACGCCATCACCGCCGAGATGACCGGCGCGAGGACGTAGACGACGGTGTCGATGCCCTTCGGGCGGATCGTCTCCTTGAGCGAGAGCTTGATCCCGTCCGCCAGGCTCTGCAGCAAGCCGAACTTGCCGTGCACGTTCGGCCCGACCCGGTGCTGCATCCGCGCGACGACACGTCGCTCGTACCAGACGTTGAAGATCGTGAAGACCAGCAGCAGGACCGTGATACCGGCCGCCTTGATGAGGATGACCCACCACGGGTCATGGCCGAACGACGACAGGTCCGGCGCGGCGAGCGGAGCGGCGGTCATGCCGTACCTCCCTGACTGCTGACGGAGCCGACCTGACCGTTGGTCGAGGTCGATGCGGAGTTGGCGCGGGCGACCGTGACGACGGCGCCGGCGTCGACGCCGAGACTGTCGCGGACCGCCGACCCCGGCGAGTTGGTGGGCAGCCAGACCACCCCGTCGGGAAGGTCGGCCAGCTCCAGCGGCAGCTCGACACTGCCGCGGGCGGTGGACACCTGCACCTGGTCACCGGGAGCCAGGCCGAGCACCTTGGCGGTGGTGGCGGACAGCCGGGCACGCGGCGGTCGGGCGGTCCCGGCGAGGTAGGGCTCGCCATCCTGCTGCCGACCCAGGTCCAGCAGCTGGTGCCAGGTGGCCAGCACCGCCTCGCCGGCCCGCGCCCGGGCGGGACCCGGCGCCGGGAGCTGGGGCGGAGCGGCGCGCTGGCCGTCCCACGCGCCGAGCTCGCGCATCTCGGCCCGCGCCTCCTCGACGGTCGAGAAGCCCAGCGGTCGGCCGAGCTCCTCGGCGAGCCCGGCGAGGACCCACAGGTCCGGCTGGGTGTCGGAGTCGCGCAGAGCGGTCTCGAACGGCCGGAGCCGGCCCTCCCAGTCGACGAACGTGCCGGACTTCTCCGCCACGGCGGCGACGGGGAAGACCACATCCGCGTAGGAGGTGACCTCGCTGTGCCGCAGCTCCAGGCTGATCACGAACCGCGCCTTCCGCAGCGCCACCCGCGCCGCCGCGGGGTCGGGCAGGTCGGAGACCTGGACGCCGCCGACGACGAGGGCACCCAGCTCACCCAGACCGGCCGCGGTGAGGATGGCCGAGGTGTCGCGGCCGGGCTCGATCGGCAGGTCGCCGCAGCCCCAGGCGGCGCTGAGGTCGACGCGAGCCGCGGCGTCACCGGCGGGACGGCCGCCCGGCAGCAGGTGCGGCAGGCAGCCGGCGTCGACGGCTCCGCGCTCGCCGGCCCGGCGCGGGATCCAGGCCAGTCGGGCGCCCGTGGATCGGGCCAACCGCACGGCGGCCGAGAAGGCGCCCGGGATGGTCGCCAGTCGCGAGCCGACCAGGATCACCGACCGCTCGCCGCGCAGCGCCCTCGCGCACGCCAGACCGGCCGCGTCCAGACCACTCTCGATCCCGCCGAGCGAGAGGGCGTCGAGGACCTCTGCCTCCGTCCCCGGCGCCGCCCGCAACAGCGTGCCGTTCATCTTCTCCAGCCCGCGGGTGGTGTACGGCGCCACGGACCAGATCCGCGTGTTGCTCTTCATCGCCGCCTTGCGCAGGCGGAGGAAGACGATCGGCGACTCCTCCTCCGGCTCGAAGCCCACGAGGAGGACCGAGGCGGCCTGCTCCAGGTCGCGGTAGGTGACGCCGAGACCGGTACCGGCGACCGTCGAGGCGAGGAAGTCGGCCTCCTCGCCGGAGTGCGGCCGCGCGCGGAAGTCGATGTCGTTCGTGCCGAGCACCGCGCGCGCGAACTTCGCGTAGGCGTAGGCGTCCTCCACGGTCAGCTGTCCGCCGGGGAGCACGCCGACACGGTTCCCGGCCGCGGCGAGCCCTTCGGCCGCCACCCGGAACGCCTCCGTCCACGACGCCGGAACCAGCTCGCCGGTCTCCTGGTCACGGACCAGCGGGTGGGTCAGCCGGTCCTTCTCCGAGGCGTAGCGGAACGCGAAGCGACCCTTGTCGCACAGCCACTCCTCGTTGACCTCCGGGTCCTCGCCGGCGAGCCGCCGCAGCACCTTGCCTCGCCGGTGGTCGGTGCGGATGGCGCACCCGCTCGCGCACCCCTCGCAGACGCCCGGGGTCGACACGAGGTCGAACGGACGGGCGCGGAACCGGTACTGGGCGCTCGTGAGGGCACCCACCGGGCAGATCTGGATCGTGTTGCCGGAGAAGTAGCTGGAGAACGGCTCCTTCTCGTAGATCCCGACCTGCTGCAGCGCCCCACGCTCGAGCAGCTCGATGAACGGGTCACCGGCGATCTGCTTGGAGAACCGGGTGCAGCGGGCGCACAGGACGCAACGCTCCCGGTCCAGCAGGATCTGGCTGGAGATGTTGATCGGCTTCGGGTAGGTGCGCTTGACCTCGGTGAAGCGGGACTCCGCCCGCCCGTTGGTCATCGCCTGGTTCTGCAGCGGGCACTCGCCGCCCTTGTCGCAGATCGGGCAGTCGAGCGGGTGGTTGATCAGCAGGAACTCCATGATGCCCTGCTGAGCCTTGTCCGCCACCGGCGACGTCAACTGCGTGTTGACGACCATGCCCTCGGCGACCTGGATCGTGCAGGACGCCTGTGGCTTGGGGAAGCCACGCCCGTTGCCGGCGTCGGGAATCTCGACCAGACACTGCCGGCAGGCGCCCACCGGGTCCAGGAGCGGGTGGTCGCAGAACCTCGGGATGTGGATCCCGATCATCTCCGCCGCCCGGATCACGAGGGTGCCCTTGGGCACGCTCACCCGAACGCCGTCGATGGTGAGGGTGACGAGGTTCTCGACCTCGGTCGACGGCTGACCAGGGCTCTGCACAGTCATGGTCGGGTTCGCTCCTCGTTCGGCTCGCGGGTGGCCGTCGCCAGGGCGCCGCGACGCCCCGGCGTGGCCGTCCGCTGGACCAGTCGCTTCGTCATACCGCCGCCCCCGCACTCGCCTCGCTCGACGCGAACAACGTGGCCGCCATCGGGTCGAACGGGCAGCCACCGTTCTCGAAGTGCTGGATGTACTCGTCGCGGAAGTGCTGGATGGACGACTTGATCGGCGCGATCGCACCGTCGGCCAGCGCGCAGAACGACCGGCCGCCGATGTTGTCGCACAGGTCCAGCAGCAGCTCGAGATCGTCCTCGCTACCCTCGCCGCGCTCCAGGCGCTGCAAGATCTGGACCAGCCACCACGTGCCCTCTCGGCACGGCGTGCACTTCCCGCAGGACTCGTGCTTGTAGAACTCGGTCCAGCGGAGCACCGCGCGGACGACACAGGTGGTGTCATCGAAGATCTGGAGCGCCCGCGTGCCCAGCATGCTGCCGACGCTCATCATGCCCTCGTAGTCGAGCGGGACGTCGAGGTGCTCCTTGGTGAGCATCGGGGTCGACGAGCCGCCGGGCGTCCAGAACTTCAGCTCGTGGCCGGGTCGGATGCCGCCCGCCAGGTCGAGGAGCTCCCGCAGGGTGATCCCGAGCGGCCCCTCGTACTGGCCGGGCCGGCGGACGTGACCGGACAGCGAGTAGATCACGTGTCCCTTGCTCTTCTCGGTCCCCATGCTCGAGAACCACTCGGCACCGCGCTTGACGATGCCGGGGACGCTCGCGATCGACTCGACGTTGTTGATGACGGTCGGCGAGGCGTACAGGCCCGCCACGGCGGGGAACGGCGGACGCAGCCGGGGCTGGCCGCGGCGCCCTTCCAGGGAGTCCAGCAGCGCCGTCTCCTCGCCGCAGATGTAGGCGCCGGCGCCGGCGTGGACCACGACGTCGAGGTCGAAGCCGGTGCCCAGGATGTTGCGCCCGAGGTAGCCCGCCTCATAGGCCTCACGTACCGCCTGCTGCAGACGGCGGATGACGTGGAGGACCTCACCGCGCACGTAGATGAACGCCTGGCGGGCGCGGATCGCGTACGCGGAGATGATGACGCCCTCCACCAGCGTGTGCGGGCTCGCCATCATCAGCGGGATGTCCTTGCACGTGCCGGGCTCGGACTCGTCCGCGTTGACGACCAGGTAGCGCGGCTTGTCACCCGGCGGAGGCAGGAACCCCCACTTCATCCCGGTCGGGAAGCCGGCGCCGCCGCGGCCGCGCAGACCGGACTCCTTGACGAGGTTGACGATCTCGTCGGGGTCCATGGTGACCGCGGTGTAGAGGGCGCGGTAGCCGCCCTGGTCGAGGTAGGCGGGCAGCGTCCACGACGCCTTCTGGCCCCAGTTGGCCGTGAGGACCGGAGTGAGCGGCGGATTGGTCATCCCTGCTCCTTCCCACCCCGCGAGTCGTCGCGGTCGGTGTCGTCCTGGTCAGCGGCGCCGATGCCGGCCTCGGCCACGCGCGACTCGTCCGCCGCCCGCGTGGTGTCGGCCTGCTCCGCCGTCCGCGTCGCCTCGGCGGGGGTGGTCGGGCGCGTGGTCATCTCCGGAGCGGTGCCGTTCCCCTCGGTGGGGGCGAACCAGCCGCGCTCGGCGGCCACGCGCAGGCCGGCCAAGGAGGCCTCGCCCGCCGACGGCCCCTCGTCGGCACGGCCGTCGGGGAAGCCGGCCAGCACCCGCTCCGCCTCCCGCCACGTGCACAGTCGCGCGCCCCGCGTGGACTGGACCTCCACGCCGGCGCGCAGGTCGTCGACCAGCTGGCGAGCCTTCTCCGGCGTCATGTTGTCGAAGAACTCCCAGTTGACCATGACGACCGGCGCGTAGTCGCAGGCGGCGTTGCACTCGACGTGCTCGAGGGTGATCTTGCCGTCGGGGGTGGTCTCGTCGTTGCCGACACCGAGGTGCTCCTTGAGCGCGGCGAAGATCGCGTCGCCGCCCATCACCGCGCACAGGGTGTTCGTGCAGACCCCGACGTGGTAGTCACCGACCGGCCGCCGCTTGAACATCGTGTAGAACGTCGCGACGGCGGCGACCTCGGCCGGCGTGATGTCGAGGAGCTCCGCGCACACCTCGATGCCCTCGGGGCTGACGTACCCCTCCACGCTCTGCACGAGGTGGAGCATCGGCAGCAACGCGGAGCGCTTCTGCGGATAGCGGGCGATGATCTCCCGCATCTCCTCACGCGTCTTCTCGGTGATCAACGGTCCACACCCCCCATCACGGGGTCGATGCTGGCCACCGCCACCACCACGTCAGCGACCATGCACCCCACGCACATCGCGGCGGCGGACTGGAGATTGGCGAACGAGGGGTCCCGGAAGTGCACGCGGTACGGGCGCGTGCCGCCGTCGGACACCACGTGGGCGCCGAGCTCGCCACGCGGCGACTCCACCGCGAAGTAGGCCTGCCCCGCCGGCACCCGGAAGCCCTCGGTGACGAGCTTGAAGTGGTGGATGAGGGCCTCCATCGACTCGCCCATGATGTGGCGAATGTGGTCCAGGGAGTTCCCGAGGCCGTCCGGTCCGAGCGCGAGCTGGCTCGGCCAGCCGATCTTCTTGTCCTGGATCATCACCGGACCTGGGGTGGCCTCGAGCCGGTCGATGCACTGCTCGACGATCTTCAAGCTCTCGTGCATCTCGGCGAGCCTGATCCGGAACCGCCCGTAGGCGTCAGCGGTGTCCCAGGTGACGACGTCGAAGTCGTACGTCTCGTAGCCCCAGTACGGCTGGGTCTTGCGGAGGTCCCACGGGTACCCGGTGGCGCGCAGCACCGGACCGGTGGCGCCGAGCGCGATGCAGCCGGTCAGGTCGAGGTGAGCGATGTCGCTCAACCGCTGCTTGAAGATGGGGTTCTCGTTGCAGAGCTCGGCGTACTCCTTGAGGTGCTTCTTGAACCACGCGACCAGCTCGCGCAGCCTCTCGATGCCGTTCGGCGGGAGGTCCTGCGCCACACCGCCGATGCGGATGTAGGCGTGGTTCATCCGCAGGCCCGTGATCAGCTCGAAGATGTCGAGGATCTTCTCCCGCTCCCGGAACCCGATCGTCATGACGGTGAGCGCGCCGATCTCCATGCCACCGGTCGCGATGGCCACCAGGTGCGAGGAGATCCGGTTGAGCTCCATCATGAGCACCCGGAGGATCTTGGCCCGCTCGGGAATCTGGTCCTCGATGCCGAGCAGCCGCTCCACGGCGCCGACATAAGCCGCCTCGTTGAAGAACGGCGACAGGTAGTCCATCCGGGTGACGAACGTGACCCCCTGGGTCCACGTCCGGTACTCCATGTTCTTCTCGATGCCGGTGTGGAGGTATCCGATCCCACACCGCAGGTCCTTCACCGTCTCGCCATCGAGCTCCAGGATGAGCCGGAGGACACCGTGGGTGGACGGGTGCTGCGGGCCCATGTTGACCACGACCCGCTCCTCGGCCACCTCGGCGATCTCTTGGGCGACGGCGTCCCAGTCCTGACCGGTGACGGTGAAGACCTTGCCCTCGGTGGTCTCGCGGACGCTGGCGTAGGGGTCGTAGGCCGCGTCGTGTCGGGTGCTGTCTGTACGCGTGGACATCAGTTGTAGGCCCTCCGCTCGTCCGGGGGCGGGATGGTCGCGCCTTTGTACTCGACCGGGATACCGCCGAGTGGGTAGTCCTTGCGCTGCGGGTGACCCGGCCAGTCGTCCGGCATCTCGATCCGCGTCAACCCCGGGTGGCCGTCGAAGATGATGCCGAAGAAGTCGTACGTCTCCCGCTCGTGCCAGTCCGCCGTGGGGTAGACCGGGACGACCGACGGGATGTGCGGGTCGGCGTCGGGGCAGACCACTTCCAGCCGGATGCGACGGTTGTGGGTCATCGACAGCAGGTGGTAGACCGCGTGCAGCTCGCGGTCCTTGTCACCTGGGTAGTGGACGCCGGAGACACCGCTCAGGAACTCGAACCGCAGCGCCGGGTCGTCGCGGAGATGACGCGCCACCCGCACAAGGTGCTCGCGCCGGACGAAGAAGGTGATCTCGCCACGGTCGACGACGACCTTCTCGATGGCCTCGTCGAAGGAGGGGCCGTCGCCCTCGCCGAGGACGGCCTCCAGCCGCTCGGCCACCTCGTCGAACCAGCCGCCGTAGGGCGGCTCCGTCCCACCCGGCAAGGCGACCCTGCGGACCAGACCGCCATAGCCCGAGGTGTCTCCGGAGCCGCGCACACCGAACGCCCCTCGCCGGACGTCGATGACCTCCGGCGGGGCCGGCTCCCGCCGCTTCGGTAGCCGCTCGTCCGGCACCTGGTCGGGTGTCTCGTCGCTCATCGCAACAGCCCCTTCATCTGCGAGGTCGGCACGGCCTCGAGAGCCTGACGCTCCTCCTCAGCCAGCAGGCGCTCCTTGTTGACACCGAGCTTGGCGGTGCGGATCTTCTCGTGCAGCTTGATGATCGCGTCGAGGAGCATCTCCGGCCGCGGTGGACAGCCCGGCAGGTAGATGTCGACGGGAACGACGTGGTCGACGCCCTGGACGATCGCGTAGTTGTTGAACATGCCGCCGCTGGACGCGCACACGCCCATGGCGATCACCCACTTGGGCTCGGGCATCTGGTCGTAGATCTGCCGAAGCACGGGCGCCATCTTCTGGCTGACCCGGCCGGCGACGATCATCAGGTCGGCCTGTCGCGGCGACGCTCGGAAGACCTCCATGCCGAAGCGTGCGGTGTCGTAGGCGGGCGCGCCCGTGGCCATCATCTCGATGGCGCAGCACGCCAGACCGAACGTCGCGGGCCAGACGGACGCCTTGCGGAAGTACCCCACAAGCCCTTCGACGGTGCTGAGGAGCACGCCCGATGGCAGCTTCTCCTCGATGCCCATGTCAGCTCTCCTCTGTCCGAGTGGTTCGGCCCTCGCGCGGCACGGTCACTCCCATTCGAGGCCTCCTCGCCGCCAGACGTAGGCGTAGGCCACGAACACCGTCAGGATGAACAGCACCATCTCGACCAGGCCGAACATCGCCATCTGGTCGAAGGCGACGGCCCAGGGGTACAAGAAGATGATCTCGATGTCGAAGATGATGAAGAGCATCGCCGTGATGTAGTACTTCACGGGGAAGCGTCCACCACCGGGCGGCTGCGGTGTGGGCTCGATTCCACACTCGTAGGACTCGACCTTCGCCCGGTTGTAGCGCTTCGGTCCCATGAGGGCCCCGGCCAGGACCGAGATCACGGCGAAGCCCCCGCCTAGCAGAAGCAGCGCCAGAATCGGCACATAGAGGTTCACGCCGACCCGCTCCCTTTCCTCGACACGCTCCAGCGCGCGACCAGCGCAGGCAAGCTCGACATCCTAGGACTCCCCCTCCTCACGCCGCCGGGGTGACCTTGCACATCGCGTTGATGAGGCGGTCCATGGCATCACCTCCGCGCGGGTCGGTGAGGTTCGCCAGCAGCTTGAGCGTGAAGCGCATCAGCAGCGGACGTGGCAGTCCGTGCCTGGTCGCCACCTTCATCACCTGCGGGTTTCCGATCAGCTTCACGAAGATCCGGCCGAGCGTGTAGTAGCCGCCGTACCGCTCCCGCAGCGCCCTCGGGTAGGCCGCGAGGACGCGTTCGCGAGCCGGGCCAGCGGGGCGGGTCAGCGCCTGGGTGATCACGTCAGCGGCCAGCTCCGCCGACTCCATGGCGTAGGCGATCCCTTCGCCGTTGAAGGGGTTCACCATGCCGCCGGCGTCGCCGACGAGCAGCAGCCCCGAAGCGTAGTGGGGTTTGCGGTTGAACCCCATCGGCAGGGCCGCGCCACGCACCGGCCCGACCTGGTTCTCCTCGGTGAAGCCCCATTCCTTGGGCATCCCGGACAGCCACGCCCGCAGCAGCTCGCGGTAGTCGGTGTTGCGGAAGCCGCGGCTGGTGTTGAGCAACCCGAGCCCGACGTTGCTGGTGCCGTCGCCCATGCCGAAGACCCAGCCGTAACCCGGCAGCAGGTTGCTGCGGCCCGGCGGACCGTCCCACAGCTCCAGCCACGACTCCAGCCAGTCGTCGTCGTGCCTGGGGCTGGTGAAGTACGTCCGGACCGCGACACCCATCGGGCGGTTCTCCAGACGCTGCCGGCCGACCGCCACCGACAGTCGCGAGGAGTTGCCGTCGGCGGCGACGACGATCGGGGCACGGTAGACGACCTCGCTCGACGCACGGTCGCCGGCCGGCGTTCCGTCACCGGCGCGCTCGGGCTCGACGCCCGGCTCCTCGCTCGTCGTCCCGGTCCCGGCCGTGGTCGTGGTCTCCGCCACCGTCTCAGCCGTGGTCGCGCGGACGGTCGGTCGGACGCGAACACCGACGACGCGTCCGGTGCGCTCGTCGAGGACCGGTCCGGTCACCGTGGTCCGCTCGTGGAGACGTGCACCGGCCTTCTGGGCGTGCCGAGCGAGGAGCTCGTCGAAATCGATGCGCTTTCGGACCAAGCCGTACGGCGGGAACTCGACCAGTTCCGGCCACGGCAGCTCGAGCCGCATGCCCCCGCCGAAGATGCGCAGACCGCGGTTGCGGAGCCAACCCTGCTCCGGCGAGGTGTCGATTCCCATCCGAGCGAGCTGCTTGACCGCGCGCGGGGTCAACCCGTCACCACAGACCTTCTCCCTCGGGAACGCGGTCTTCTCGAAGAGCAGCACGTCAAGGCCGGTACGCGCGAGGTGGTAGGCCGCCGTGGAGCCAGCGGGACCCGCACCGACGACGATGACGTCCGCGTCGAAGTCAGTGGTGCTGCGGCTCATCGATCCTCGCGCCTGGGTGAGAGATGTCCGGACCCCTTGTCGCCCCCGTGAGCGAACTTGTGAATCTCTTCACGAATCCGCGTCGAAGCCAGTCTACGGGGTACTCGTCGCGCTGAACGCAACCCCCCGCACCGCCGAGATCCCACGAATTTCGGCACTTTCCCTTTGCGAAAAACCTCCGCTGGGACGCCGATCGGCCGCGAAACGGTCGGACGAGGACACCACGGGACATGGTGTTTCCTACGGACGTCGCCCGCGGTGCAGAGCCACGATCCCGGCGCTGAGGTTGCGCCACTCCAGCGCCTCCCAACCGGCCGCCGCCATCATCGCCGCCAGCTCCGCCTGCGTCGGCCAGGCCTGGATGGACTCCGCAAGGTAGACGTACGACTCCGGGTCCGACGCCACGCGTCGGGCGATCGCGGGCACCACGCGGGCGAGGTAGCGCTCGTAGACCGCCCGAAACGGCCGCCACACCGGGTGGCTGAACTCGCAAATGACGATCCGCCCACCCGGTCGGGTCACCCGCCGTAGCTCGACGAGCGCGCCGTGGACGTCGACGACGTTCCGCAGACCGAACGACATGGTGACGGCGTCGAAGCTGGCGTCCGAAAACGGCAGTCGCAGCGCGTCGCCGGCCACGAAGGGAAGCCACGGCCGGGTGCGCTTGCCCACGCGCGCCATGCCCAAGGAGAAGTCGCACGGCACGACGAAGGCGCCGGTCCTGGTCAGCGGCTGCGTCGACGTCCCAGTGCCAGCGGCCAGATCGAGCACCCGCTCCCCCGGTCTCGGATCCACCGCGCGGACGACCGCACGGCGCCACAGCCGATCCTGGCCAAGGGACAGCAGGTCGTTGGTGAGGTCGTAGCGGTCGGCGATGCCGTCGAACATCGCCGCCACGTCGTGAGGGGACTTCGCCAAAGACGCACGAGGCACGTGTCCAACCTCTCACGCCCGGGCCGGACACAGCGACCGACCCCACAGCCCTCGCCCCCTACCCTGGGGTGTCGTGACGGAATCAGCCATCCGCGACGACCTCGCGGACCGGGTTCCCCGTCTGGTGGCCCGGACAACCCAGGTCCCAGACGAACCCGACCTCCTCGCCCTCCTCGCCGTCCACAACCCGACCGCGTGGATTCGTCGAGGCGAGGGATTCGTCGGCCACGGTGAGGCCGCTCGCCTCGAGGTCGCCGGACCCGACCGGTTCGCCATCGCCAGCCGCTGGTGGTCGCAGCTCACCGCCGCGGCGGCGGTGCGGGATGACATCCAGGAGCCTGGAACCGGGCTCGTGGCGTTCGGCTCCTTCGCCTTCGCCGACGTGCCTGGTCACTCGACACTCGTCGTGCCTGAAGTGGTGGTGGGACGCCGTGCCGGGCGGACCTGGGTCACCACGGTCTCCGCGGAGCCGTCACTTCCGAGCACGTCCGCGCTGGGCCGGCTCCGGGCGACGACCCCGCCGTGCCCGCCGCGAGGCGTCACCTTCGCCGACGGCGCTCTCACCGGTGCCGGGTGGTCGGCCGCCGTCGCCGAAGCGGTTCGACGGATCCAAGCCGGTCAGCTCGACAAGGTCGTCTTGGCCCGAGACCTGCTCGCGGTCGCGAAGGCGCCGATCGACCTGCGCTGGCCGTTGCGGCGGCTGGCCGAGCGGTATCCGGTGTGCTGGACCTACGCCGTGCGTGGCCTGTTCGGCGCGACGCCCGAGATGCTCGTCCGCCTGGAGAACGGCCTGGTCACCTCACGGGTCCTCGCCGGCACGATCCGCCGCAGCGATGACGACGCGCACGACCTGGCCTTGGCCGCCTCGCTCGCCCGCTCCAGCAAGGACCTCGAGGAGCACGAGTACGCCGTCCGGTCGGTCGCGGAGGCACTCGCCCCGCACTGCTCCAGCATCAACGTCCCGGAGTCTCCGTTCGTCCTCCACCTGCCCAACGTCATGCACCTGGCGACCGATCTCGCTGGGGTGCTGAAGGACTCCTCGACGTCCCTGGAGCTGGCCGCGGCGCTGCACCCGTCCGCCGCCGTGTGTGGCACGCCGACCTCCGTCGCGCTGCAGGTGATCGGTGAGCTGGAGCGGATGGACCGCGGTCGGTACGCCGGACCCGTCGGCTGGATCGACGCCGCCGGCAACGGCGAGTGGGGCATCGCGCTGCGCTGCGCCCAGGTCGACGACCACGACCCGACGCGGCTGCGGTTGTTCGCCGGCTGCGGGATCGTGGCCGACTCGATCCCCGAGGCGGAGCTGGCCGAGGCCCAGGCCAAGCTGGTCCCGATCAGGGACGCGCTCAGCCCCTGAGCTCTCGCGGACCCCGAGCTCCTCGGGGACCCGGGCCTCTCGCCGACGCTGGGCGCCAGTCGCGGGCGTTAGGTGAGCCGGCGGCCAGGACGTCTTGTCAGGCCGCGACGGCGGTCACCGTCAGGACGACCCCCGCGAGGTGGGACATGAAGGCCAGGATCGTGCAGGCGTGGAACACCTCGTGGAAGCCGAACCACCGCGGCGACGGATTGGGTTTCCTGATCGCGTAGATGAGGGCGCCGATCGAGTAGAACAACCCGCCCACGACGATCAGCGTCACGATCGTGACGTTGCCCCGGGCGAGGAAGTCCGGCAGCCAGAACGCCGCCGCCCATCCCAGCGCGACGTACACGGGCACGTACAGCCAGCGTGGCGCTCCCAGCCACAGCACCCGGAACGCCACGCCGAGCAACGCTCCGACCCAGACCAGCGTGAGCAGCACCCGGGCCCGGGCCCCGTCCAACAGCAGCATGGTGAACGGCGTGTAGGTGCCCGCGATGATCAAGAAGATGTTGGCGTGGTCGAGCCGACGGAGGAACGCGACGGTTCGTGGCGACCAGCGACCCTGGTGGTAGAGCGCGCTCACGCCGAACAGCAGGGCCGCCGTCACCGCGAAGATCGCGGTGCTGATCCGCGCCCGCGGTGTGGGTGCCAAGGTCACGATGACGATCCCCGCCACCACGGCGAGCGGGAAAGTGCCGGCGTGCAGCCATCCCCGCATCTTCGGCTTGACGGTCTGGGCGACGTCGTGAACGGCGCCGCCGACGTCCGGCATGTGCATCGCTGAGCCTCCCGCTGTGCTGCCTCTCAGACAGACACTACGGTGCGATCCGGCCGGTTACCGGGAGAAATCGTGGCTCGACGACCCGTCGTCACTCCCGAAATCGGGCGAGCCGGACACGGAGCGCGTGGAGACGACGGCACCGAGGCACCACCAGCAGCGTCGACTGAGGACCGTTGACGGAGGAACACGTCGACCAGAGGAACGGCGTCAACTCGGGCGGAACGCAGCCGACGCCCACGACCGGCACGAACGTCCGCTGCCCGGCGGCGTGCCGCGGATCGGGACCTGTCGTGAATCCCGGATTGCGTCGCCGATACCTGTCGAGGGATTCTCAGCTGGCGCGGTTCTGGCTTGGCGGGATCGCGTCGGTCGCGGGACGCCCGAAACGATACGTCCGCACGTCGGCGACCGGCCGGTAGCCCACGGCGGCGTAGATCTTGTTCGACGTCGGGTTGGCCAGGTCCGTGTAGAGCATGGTGGCGACCGCGCCCTCGTCAAGGGCTGCTTGACTGACGGCCGCGACCAGCGCGCTGGCGTACCCTCGCCGGCGGTGCTCGGGCGGGGTGTACACCGGGGCGACCCGCACGACGTCGGCAACCGGCCGGCTCGTACCGGCGTAGGAGACCGGGCCGGCGTCGTCCCAGAGGAAGACGCGCCCCTCGGCCACCTTCCGCTCCAGCTCTCGACGCCACATCTCGATCGGCTCGGGCCCAGCCTCGCGAGCGGCCGGAGGGGTGGCCTCGCGATGGAACGCCACCGTCCAGGCCAGGAGCAGGTCCAGGTCGGCGGGTCCCGCCCGGCGCATCGTGCCGGACACTCGCGCGGGCGGGGTCACCTCGTCGAGTCGGTAGATCCGGCCGTCCATCTCCACCTCGACCGGTCGACCGGTGCGCCGACCCCACGCGGGCGCGAGCGCGTCCGCCTCCGCCACCGTCCCGGTGAGTCCCGCGGCGTCGGGGCAGGCCTCCAGCAAGGCGTCGAGCACGGGCTCGATCGCCGCCGCGGGCAGCCGGGAGACGTAGACCGGATACGGCGGCGTCCGCATCGCCGCGCCGACCACCGCGCCGGAGCCGTCCCGGACCGTCAGGTAGCTCGCCGGGGCGGGATCGGTGATGGTCCCCGACCGCCGCGCGTCCACGTTGACGAGGATGACGTTGTTGAGCACCGGATCGGTGAGCAGGAAGTCCGCGGTCGTCGCCCAGAACTCGCCCGGGTCCGAGGTGATCTCGCAGCGCATGCCGGCGAGCATGCCAGCGGGCGACGACGCCGCCAAGCGAATTCGCCACCAGTGGTTCGCCGCGTTCGGACGGCGCCACTGCGAGGACGAGTCGGCGACGTCACCACCCGCCGGACGCGCTCAGCCCACGACCGCGTCCGCGACGGCCGCGCGCAGACGCTCGTGCAGCTCCCGCAGCCGTGACCGGTCGGTGCGCACCTCCACCACCCGCAGCCCGCGGGAGCGGGACAGTGCCGCGCGCAGCTCCTGCCGGGTGCGGACCAACGTGTACGGCGTCCGCGTGGCCGCCGCCAGCGTTCCGATGTCCACGCCGTGCGGTGTCCCGAAGAGCCGGTCGAACACGTCCTCGTAGGCGGGCGCGCCCTGCTCCAGCGTGGTGAAGATGCCGCCGCCGTCGTCGTTCACGACGACGATGGTGAGGTCCGGCCGAGCTTCGTAGGCCCCGCGCACGAGCGCGTTGGAGTCGTGGAGGAACGCCAGGTCGCCGACCAGCGCGAACGCCGGTCCCGTGCGGTGGACGAGCGCGGCGCCGATCGCCGTCGACAGCGTGCCGTCGATGCCGGCCAACCCTCGGTTGGCGAGCACCCGCCGGTGGTCGCGGGGGTCGATCCGCCCGCTCTCGTCGACGAGCCGGTTGGTCCACGGGTCGGCGGCCAGGTCGAGATCGCGGATCGCGTTGGAGGAGCCAGCCACGAGGAGGCCGCCTCCCGGCACCGCCGCGGCGACCTCCCGCGCGACGAGCGGGCCGGTCAGTTCCGGCTCCTCAGCGAGCACCTTCCGTACCGCCGCCCGAGCGCGCTGGTCCGCCTCGAGCCAGGCCGACAGCCACTCGTCCGGTTCCCTTCGTCCGGCGCCGTCGACGGTCCCCTCGAGGGCCACCGCGCCACTGACCCGGTACGCCCGATGCCCGGGGTCGGACCAGGCGGGGCGTCGCGACACCACGACCACCTCGACGTCGTCGCGACTGAGCAGCTGGGTGACGGGGCGGGACAGGGTCGGCCATCCATAGACCACGACTCGTTCGACCTGGCGGACCAGGTCGCTGTCACTGGCCAGAATCAGCCGGTAGGGTCCGAGCGCGTTCGGACCGGACCGCGCACCACTCGACGGCTCCGCCAGCAACGGCCACCCGGCGGTCTCGGCCAGCCACCGGGCCTGGACGTCAGCGCCGTCGCCCGCGACGACGATCGTCCGCGGCCCCGGGTCCAACCAGGAGATGCGGTCGGTCGTGGCGCGTTCGATGCGGGTCCACCGCGCACCGTTGGGCCGCCCCTCCAACGACTCCGGCCAGTCCTCGCCGGTGTCGCCGACGTCGGGGACCAACGGCTCCCGGAACGCCACGTTGAGGTGCACCGGTCCGGGGTCGCGGTCCCGGAACCCACGAGCGATCGCGAGCGCGCGCCCGATGAGCTCCCGCCAGTAGGCGTTCTGCCCGGCCCGCCGCTCCGGCGCCCCCACCTCGTGGAACATGCGGACCGCGGTGCCGTACAGCTTGAGCTGGTCGGTGGTCTGGTTCGCGCCGACGCCCCGCAGCTCCGGCGGCCGGTCCGCGGTGAGGACGACCAAGGGGACCCCGGCGTGGTGGGCCTCCAGGACCGCCGGGTGCAGGTTGGCCGCGGCCGTACCCGACGTGCACACGACAGGAACCGGACGTCGACTCGCCTTGGCGAGCCCGAGGGCGAGGAAGCCGGCGGCGCGCTCGTCTATCCGGACGTGCAGCCGGATCCGCCCCTGCGCGTCGGAGGCGTGGAGCGCGAAGGCCAACGGCGCGCTGCGAGAGCCGGGGGCGAGCACGGCCTCGCGCACGCCGTTTCGCCACATCTCGTCGACGAAGACCTGCGCGAGTGCCGTGGAGGGATTCATACCGCTTGCTCCACCTGCGCCAGTCGCTCCACCCAGCGTGCGGTCGTGGCTTCGTCAGCGGCGACGGACGCCAGCAGCTCCGGATCGGGTTCGGGTCGAACGACCGGCAGGACGCCGTTCCGCGGGACGAGGGAGTGGGTCACCACGTCGGCGTCGAGCATGGTGATGGTCCCGAGGCCGCAGGCGTACGGCAGCTCCGGCAGGGCGGCTGCCAGCGCGACGCCCGCGGCCAGGCCCACCGAGGTCTCCAGCGCGCTCGACACCACGACGGGTAGGCCGATCTGCTCGGCGATGCGCAGCGCTGGCCAGACCCCACCCAGCGGCTGCACCTTGAGCACGGCGATGTCCGCGGCCTCGAGCCGGGCCACGCGGTAGGGGTCCTCGGCGCGGCGGATCGACTCGTCGGCGGCGATGGGCACGTCCACCTTGCGGCGTACCTGCGCCAGCTCCTCGACGGTGGCGCACGGCTGCTCGACGTACTCGAGCCCGCCCGCCTCCTTGTCCAACAGGCCGATCATCCGGACCGCGGTCTCGACGTCCCAGGCGCCGTTGGCGTCGACGCGGACGTGACCGTCCGGTCCCAGGGCGTCGCGGACCGCGGCGACCCTCGCGAGGTCGTCCGCCTCGGTCTGGCCACGCTCAGCGACCTTGACTTTGGCGGTACGGCAGCCGTCGCTCTCGGCGACGACGCGTTTCGCCTCCTCCGGACCGACCGCGGGAACGACGCAGTTGACCGGCACGGTGTCGCGCACCGGCGTGGGCCAGACGTCGTAGGCCGCCTCGCGCGCCGCCCGCAACCACGGGACACAGTCGACCGGCTTGTAGTCCCAGAACGGGCTGAACTCCGCCCAACCGGCCGGACCCCGGACCAGGATCCCCTCACGAACCCGGATCCCGCGAAACCGGGTGCGCATGGCCATCGCGAAGACGTGCGGAGACTCGCCCCCGCCGATGATCATGGTCACACCCTCCGTCTCTGCTGGCCAGCTTGTCGTGACCAGACGTGCTCCAGCGGCCAGGTGTCCGTCCTGGCCCGCTCATGGGACGTCCGCGACACACCGTCACGGGGGATTGGCCCCGTAGCCTAGTCCCGTGCGTTCGCTCGCGAGCCGCCGGCTGGCCCTGGCCGAAACCGACCGCATCCCCGACGACCCAGCTGGAGCTGACCGCGCGGTCGAGCGGCTCCTCGCCTCGCTGGGCGCCGCCCTCGACGGATCCGGCCCGGCCCTCGCGCTTCTCGACGCCAGCCCCGAGCGGGAGCGGCTGGTGAGCACGCTGCGGGTCGACCTGCCGCTGGAACGGGACGACGTGGCGGCCGTCGTCGCCACCTCCGGCTCGACCGGCGAACCCAAGGCGGCCCTGCTTCCCGCCACGGCGCTGCTGCACTCCGCGCGGGCGACGCTCGACCGACTCGGAGGTCCCGGACACTGGACGCTCGCGCTCCCGCCGACACGCGTCGCCGGCCTCCAGATCGTCGTTCGGTCCCTGGTCGCGGGGACCACGCCGGTGCCGGTGGTGGGTCGGTTCGACGCCGAGGCGTTCCGGGTCGCGACCGAGCGACTCGTCGCGACCCCGGGCGTCCGCCGCCGCTACACCGCGCTCGTCCCCACCCAGCTGGTGCGCCTGCTCGACGCGGGACCCGCCGTCGTGGCCGCGCTGGCGGCCTACGACGCCGTGCTGGTGGGCGGCGCGGGATGCCCGCCCGCGCTGGTGACACGGGCTCGCCAGGCCGGCGTCCGCGTGGTCACGACGTACGGCATGACGGAGACGTGCGGCGGATGCGTCTACGACGGCTGGCCCTTGGGCGGGGTGACCGTGCACGTCGACAGCGCCGACGAGCAGGGCGTGGGCCGGGTCCGCATCGGCGGTCCCGTGGTGTTCGCGGGCTACCGGCTCCGCCCGGACCTGACCGCCGCGGCGCTGGTCGACGGCCACCACCTCACCAACGACCTGGGGCGGCTGCGTCCCGACGGTGGGCTGGAGATCCTCGGTCGGCTCGATGACGTCGTGATCTCCGGCGGCGTCAACGTCCCGCTCCAGGCGGTGGAGCGAGCGGTCGCGTCGTATCCCGGCGTGGCCGAGGCGGGTGCGGTCGGTGTCGAGGACCCGGAGTGGGGCAGCAAGGTGGTCGCGTACGTCGTGCTGCGGCCCGGCGCGCGACCGCCCGCTCTCGCCGACCTGCGAGACCACGTCGCCGCGACCCACCCCCGAGCCTGGGCGCCACGCGAGGTCGTCGTGGTGGACTCCCTCCCCATGCTGCCGTCGGGCAAGCTCGACCGCTCGGCGCTCGCGCGGGCGGCGGGATCGGCTGGCCGCACCAGCCGCCACGCGGTTAGCCCTTGATCCCGGGCCTTGATCCCGGGACTGCGTCGTCGCGCGGCCCGACGCCACAGGAGCCCTCCCTCACCCGGCGCCTGTCCCTCGTCGGTGTCCGTTCGCCTGTCGGTCTGCGCTCGCCTGTCGGTCTGCGCTCGCCTGGTGGACGCCTCGGTCAGGGGCGTCCCGCGCGCTCCCACGCCTCGTGCGCGGCCCGGACCCGATACCACAGCGCGGTGAGCTGGTCCGAGTCCACGTCGTCCAGCCGCAGCCCGAACTCGTCCCGGAGCAGGTCCAGCCACTCGTCCTGCTTGAGCACGTCGCGGCTCGCCTTCCCTGTCGCGTCGACACGGGTCAGTACGCAGCCCCTCAGGGTGAGCGCGTGGTCGGCGCGCCGGAGCTGGACCACCAGCTTCTGCACGAAGGGGGACTCCGGCGAGGTCGAGAGCTCCTCGTGCTTGGCGGCGAACGCCGTGAGCGCGACCGGGCTGACGTCGAGGTCGAAGCCGGTGATCGAGGCCAGGGCGTCGTGGTGGAAACGCCAGAGCGTGCCGGCGACGTGTTCCAGGCGGTAGTGAAACGGCGGCTGCGGCAGGTCGGCTGGCTCGAGCGGGAACGGGTCACGGAACCCGTCGCCCAGACCCACGTCGACCAACCACGTCCGCTCCGCCAGCCGCACGAGCGGCACGAGGTGGTTGCCCCACGCCGTGCCGTCGCCCGCGGACGGGACGGCACCCCGGGTGAGGACGACGTCGTAGCCGAGGCTGACGAGGAGAGCGGCGAACGCGCCGTTGAGGTGGAAGCAGTAGCCGCCCCGCCCGGTGACGATCCGCTGCGCTGACTCCCGGGGGTCGATGGACGTCGGCCGTCCCAGCTGGATCTCGAGGTTCTCGTACGGCACCCGGTCGAGGTGGGCGTGTTGCAGCGCTCGGAGTGCCTCCGGCGACGGCGGCCCGAGCCCGTCGCTCAGGCCCAGGTGGCGGAGGTAGCGATCGCGCAGGTCGGCGTCGTAGGGCTGCAGGCTCACGCCGCGCGAGCCTGCCACGCTCCACCGACAGGTGTGCCGCCGACTGACGCCCACCGACAGTCCCCCGCCGAGGCTCGGCCGGTCGGCGCCACCTCGACGGGTCTGTCACGCCGCGCGTCGTGCGGTGAGGCCGGCGGCGGCGACGGTCCGCCAGCGGAAGCCGCAGCGCTCGTACAACGTGACCGCGGCGCTGTTCTCGCTGTCGACCATGAGCGCCACCCGACCGTGCTCGGCGAGCAAGGCGTCGACGGCGAAGCGAAGGACCGCGCGGGCGTAGCCCCGGCCCCGCCAGCGGGGGTGGGCCGCGACGCCGCCGACGTAGCCGACCTCCGGTGCCGCCCACGCGTCGGCGCACACCGCCGCGAGGTCCCCGTCCGCGGTGAACGCCCCTGCCCAGCGACGGACCGCGGACATGCCGGGACGCACCCACGACCCGGGATACGCGACGTCGAGCAGCTCGGCGACGGGCCCCTCCCAGCTCTGGCCCAGCCAACGCACGTCGCCTCGACCATCGGGGGACTGACCAGCGTGGTCCGCGGACGCCTGGCGCGGCGGACCGTTCAACTCCATCCAGCCCCAGCTGCCGTAGTGGCTCAGATCAGGGACTCGCTCGGCCACGGCCGTGACGAGAGAGTCGTCGCCGAAGAGCCGGTAGGTGGGTCCCACGATCCCGAGCACCTCGGTCACGAGAGCGGCCACCTGGTCGGCGGGTCCCCGCACGGCCAGACGGTTGCGGCACGCCACGAACGGTGCCGCCACCGCGACCGCGTCACCTCGCCGCCACGCGCGAACTCCCGGGGCCATGCCCTGGGCGGCCCACAGGACCACGCTGTCACCGTCAGAGCAGCGACGGAGCTCGTCGGCCGAGGTGACCTCCCGGGTGGACGGCATACTCATACCTTATACAGAAATTCCTTGCATAAGCAGCTCGTGGCGCTGCGCGACCGTTCGCTTCAGCCCCAGACTGGGACCCAGGCTGGACGGTTCCGCCCCGGACTGGCACCAGTCCGGTGCGAAGAGGCGACCCCGGCCGGTGGTCGCGCCAGCGAGCTTGCCACACTCCACAGCCGTGGCGACCCCCGCACAGTGGCTGGAAGGAGCCCGACCGCGCACGCTTCCCGCCTCGATCTCCCCTGTCCTCGTCGGCTCCGGAGCGGCCGCCTCGGTCGGCTCCTTCGTCGCGTGGAGGGCGGCACTCGCTCTCGTCGTCGCGCTCGCCCTGCAGATCGGCTGCAACTACGCCAACGACTACTCCGACGGCATCCGCGGGACGGACGACCACCGCGTCGGGCCGCGACGCCTCGTCGCGTCCGGTGCCGCCAGTCCCTCGGCCGTCCGGACCGCGGCGTTCGCCTGCTTCGCCGTCGCGGCGCTCTGCGGCCTCGTCCTCGCGCTCGCCACCGCGTGGTGGCTCATCCTCGTCGGGGCCGCGGCGGTGGCGGCGGCGTGGTTCTACACCGGCGGCTCGCGCCCCTACGGGTACCACGCGATGGGCGAGGTCAGCGTCTTCGTCTTCTTCGGGCTCGTCGCGACCGTCGGCACGACGTACGTGCAGACGTCGCGGGTCACCTGGCCGGCGGTCGCCGGGGCGATCGCGATCGGAGCGCTCACCTGCGCGATCCTCGTCGCCAACAACCTCCGCGACATTCCGACGGACGCCGCGAGCGGCAAGCGCACCCTCGCCGTCGTGATGGGCGACCACCGCACCCGACACCTCTACGCCGCGCTCCACGGCGTCGCCTACCTCGTCGTCGCGGTACTCGCGGCCACCACGGAGGTCTGGGTGCTCCTGGCCTGGCTCGCGCTCCCCCTGGCCGTCCGGCCCGTTCGGCAGGTCCTACGAGGCGCGGAGGGACGGGCGCTGATCGGCGTCCTCCGCGACACCGGCCTCGCCGAGATCGCCTTCGCGGTCCTGCTCACCGTCGGGCTCGTGCTCAGCTGACCGCTCGTGCTCGACGGACCGGTCGTGCTCGACGGACCGGTCGGTCGGCCAAGGCTGTCGGTCACGACCCTTGCAGAGGAGCACCGAAGGGCCACCTCCGAGCCACACCCAGCCGGACCGATCGGGCCGAAACCCGACCCGGCCGACTCCTGGGGCCCGTCAGTCCCGCTCCGTGGGGTCGTACGTGGTCGAGCTGGTCCCCATCGCGCCGTCCGTCTCCTGCTCGGCGTGGGTCACCTGCCGGTGCTCCTGGAGACGGCGGACGTACTCGGGGGACAGCTGCTCCTCGTCGATCTCGCGCGGGTCCTCACCTTCGGTGGCACCCTCCTTGGTCCACCGGTTCGTGGTCTGCGGGTCGCGGTGAGGTTCGTCCGTCACCTCGACCAGGTACCCGGTGACGCGTGCCGTAACCAGGCCCGGTCGACGGTGAGAGCGCGCGTCAGTGGCCGCCGGCGAGGTTGAGGCCGACCACTCCGGCGATGATGAGGAGGATGGAGGCGATCTTGAGCGGGCTCACGCTCTCCCCTAGGAAGAGGATCCCGATGATCGCCGTCACCGACGCGCCGATCCCGGTCCAGACGGCGTAGGCCGGCCCGGCCGCCAGGAACCGCATCGCCCAGCCCAGACCGAGCAGGCTCGCGATCGTCAGCACGAGGAAGCTCACCGTGGGCCACAGCCTGCTCAGCCCGTCGGAGAGCTTGAGCGACACCGCCCAGCCGGCCTCGAAGAAGCCGGACACGATCAAGACCAGCCACGCCATGGCACCCCCAGAGCGCGTCACACCGAACCGTCCAGACGGACCCAAGCTCACCAGGTCATGCCGGGCTCAGCACAGCCGGACCGCAGCAGGATCACCACAGGCCGGACGGCGGAGCCGAACGGACGCGCGGACCCGCGTGGCTCAGTCGACGTCCTCCTTGCGAGCGGCGGCGTCGATGCGACCGCGGACGGCGGCCGCTGCCCCCACCAACACGCGGCCCGCCTCGGCGCCCTGCCGCCTGAGGAGCAAGAGGGACAGACCGGACGAGAAGAGCAGGGCCAGCAGCGCGATCGCCCAGCCCGTGACGTAGCTGCCGAACAGCAGGTACAGCACACCGAAGCACGCCGCGAACACGACGAGCCTCAGCAGGGTGTAGACGAGCAGCTGACGCACAGTGCTTCGCAGCGTACGTCAGCCGGCGAGCAACGAGGCCAGGAGGGCGGGGTCGATGTTGCCCCCGGAGACCACGGCCACGACGGGGCCCGGAGGCAGGTCGGCGCGGTGCTCCAGGTAGGCCGCCGTCGCGACGGCTCCACCCGGCTCCGCCACGAGGCGAGCCCGGGTCGCCAACGCCACGACCGCAGCGCGAATCGCGTCCTCGGACACGGTGAGGACGCCGTCGACCCGAGCTCGGATGTGCTCCCAGGTCAGCTCGCCCACACTGACCCGGAGGGAGTCCGCGATCGTCCGATAGGTCTGGTCGACCGGCCAGACCCGGCGCTCGCCGTGCCGCATGCTGTCCGCGACGTCCCCGGCGAGCTCGGGCTCGCAGGCGATGACCCGAACCTGCGGGGCGCGGGCCTTGATCGCGGTCGCGACCCCGGCGACGAGGCCGCCGCCCCCGACGGGCACGAGGACGGTCGCGACCTCGGGGAGGTCGGTCACGATCTCGAGCCCGATCGTGCCCTGGCCGGCGATCACGTCAGGGTGGTCGAACGGCGGGATGAACGTGTAGCCGTGCTCGGCGACCAGCTCGGCGACCCGGGTGGCGCGCTCGGCGGGTGGCACGAGAGTCACGTCGGCGCCGAGGGCACGTGTGGCCTCAACCTTCACCGCCGGACTCGTCGTGGGCATGACGACGTGCGCCTTGACGCCGTGGCGGCGCGCCGCCAGCGCGAGCGCCTGGGCGTGGTTGCCGGAGGAGTGCGTGACCACGCCGCGGGCTCGGGCCTCCGGGTCGAGCGCGGCGACCGCGTTGACCGCGCCACGAATCTTGAAGGCGCCGATGACCTGGAGGTTCTCCGGTTTGAGCCACAGCGGCCGGTCACGGTCCCCGTCGGACCAGGGCACGAGCTGGGTCCGGACGACGTGGCCGGCGATGCGCGCGGCGGCGGCCTCGACGTCGGCGAGCTGCACGAGGGTGACTGGGCGACCCATGCCGGAACGGTAGCCCGCCAGGGGTCTCACCGGTCCCACCCGGTCGGCGCCACGGAGGTCACGCTGGCGTCGCGACGGACGGGTCAGCCCTTCGGCTCCCGCGTCGGCTCGTCGACGCCGAAGGCTCCGAGGTCACCCGGCGGCATCCGTCCCTCCCACTTCGTCGACAGGACGAGCGTCGTCCGGGTCCGGCTGATGCCGCGAATGCGCTGGAGCCGCCCCAGCAGCTCCTCGAGAGCGTCGACGTCACGGACCCGCACCTTGACGATGTAGGACTCCCCGCCCGCGACGTACCAGCAGTCCTCGATGTCGGAGACCTTCTCCAAGCGCTCGAGCACTTGACTCTGGTCGGCGTTGTCGGAGAGCACGAGGCCGATCAGCGCGGTGACGCCCAGCCCGAGGGC
Source organism: Thermasporomyces composti (assembly GCF_003386795.1). Classification (NCBI taxonomy): domain Bacteria; kingdom Bacillati; phylum Actinomycetota; class Actinomycetes; order Propionibacteriales; family Nocardioidaceae; genus Thermasporomyces; species Thermasporomyces composti. The sequence continues at coordinate 2,889,598 of NZ_QTUC01000001.1, read as the reverse complement.
GGAGGGCCTCACCAGCGCGCGGTACCCGGTGAGCACCCCGCGCTCCTCCAGTCGACGGATCCGATCGAGGACGCTCGGCCCCGACAGCCCCACGATCCGTCCGAGCTCCGCGTACGAGGCACGACCGTCCTTGCGAAGGTGCGCGATCAACTGCCGATCCACGTCGTCCAAGGACCCACCGATCATCCGCCCTCCCCATAAATCGCTAGCCGACTGTCGTCCTTCGCCTTAGAATTTGAGGCAGTCGAGCGAGTTTCATCATAGATTCGAGGGGGATCGCCCACTACATGCACATTGGCTCGCCAACGTATGCCACTCTCCGCCGGCTTCCGCACCTGGGCGGAAGCTCACTCCTTGCCGGTCCACGCATCCCTGCTCCGTCGCAGGGCTCGGCTGCCCACGAGCTGGCTGGCGCCAGCGTCCCGGCGGTGCACCGACGGACGCATCGCCTCCAGCGCCAGCTCCGACGCTGGTGGGCCGCGCGCCACGCTGGCTCGGTCGGCCTGTCCCGTTCCATGCGGTCTGGCGACACCGGCACCACGGCCGAGCACCTGACCGGTGACGCCACCACCGTCTCCCACCAGCCAGCTCGCAGTGGTCCTGCGCGGATCCCGAAGCAGCGGCGCGCGGCGGATACCTCCACGACGCGGTGCCCCTGACAACCCCGAACCCGACGATCCTGACCTCTGACGATCCTGGTCCCTGACGACCGCCGGCGCCCAGAGATCGTGTGCGCCCCCGCGACGACTCGTGGGACCGGCTGTGAACGCTGAGCGGCGGGACCCCTCCGGCGGCGACTACGCTCGGAGACCACATCCGTCGTACGCCGCTGGGAGGGGTTCCCGTGCTCCGCGTGTTGCCCGTCCTGGTCGTCCTCGTCCTCGTGGTCTACTGCCTCATCGACCTCGCCCAGAGTCCAGCCGACGAGGTCCGGGCCTTGCCGCGGTGGGTGTGGGCGCTCGCCATCCTCTTCATCCCGGTCCTCGGCCCGATCGGTTGGTTGCTGATGGGCAGACCGGGTCGCCAGGCCGGCGTACCCACCGTGTCCGGTGCGAGCGCCACCCGTCCAGTGGCACCCGACGACGACCCCGTCTTCCTCGCCCGGTTGAAGGAGCTCAGGCTGAAGGCCGAGAGTGAACGCCTCCGGCAATGGGAGGCCGACCTCGAACGCCGGGAGCGCGAGCTCGGTCGTGGCGACGACCGCGGCGACCAGAGCCGCCCCGACCCTGGCTCCTCCACGTGAGCGTGGAGCGCTGCGGGTTCAGCACGCGAGGGTCCACGGGGAGGGGCCCGTCACGAGGGTTCGGCCCTTCACGCGCGGTCCACCGGGGAGCGCCGGGTCGAGAGGACGCCTCCGAGGCCGTCGCGGGATCGGTCTGAGGGCTACACGCCGGCGTAGGAGTGCAGGCCGGGCAGCAGGAAGTTGACTCCGATCAAGTTGAACAGCAGCGCGCCGTAGGCCGCCAAGCCGATCCACGCGACCTTGTCCCGCCACCCGGCGGTCGCCCGCGCGTGCAGGTAGGCGGCGTAGCAGACCCAGGTGATGAACATCCAGGTCTCCTTGGGGTCCCAGCCCCAGTAGCGTCCCCAGGCGGCCGCCGCCCAGATCGCGCCGGCGATGAGGGCGAAGGTCCAGATCGGGAACGCGAACGCGTTGAGGCGGTAGGCGATCCGCTCGAGCGCTGCCGCGGACGGCAGCTGGGCGAGGTAGCCTCCCGGAACCCCCTGCGCAGCGCGGCGCTCCTGCCGCCCCTTGAGGAGCTGGAGCAGGCTCGTCAGTGCGCCGATCGTGAAGACACCGGTGGCCAGGACCGCCGCGGACACGTGGAGCGCGAGCCAGTACGACTGCAGCGCGGGGATGAGGCCGGACACCGGCGTGTAGAAGATCACCACCGCGATGCCCAGCGCCACGAGGAGGAAGCCGGTGACCGGCAGACCGAGGAAACCCAGCCGCAGCGGCCGCAGCAGGGCCAGGTAGCCGACGGCGATGACGAAGGCACCGCTGATCGTGAACTCGTAGAGGTTGCTCCACGGCACCCGCTCCGCGGCCAGGCCTCGGGTGAGGACTCCGGCGCCCAGCAGGAGAGTGGCCAGGATGGTGAGGGCGACGCCGATGCGGGCCAAGACGTCGGAACGGTAGGCACGGGTCGCCTCGTCGTCGGGAGACGACCCTGCGGTCACGCTGTCGAGGCCGTCCTGGGTCTCCAACGGGTCGAGAGTGGCGACCGCCACGTCCGCCTGCCGCGTTCCGTCACCCGACGCGGCCACGGCGACGGCCGGCTGACGGACTCGAGCCGCGAGGCGGCGCTCCGCCAACGCGGCGGACCGGCGTTCGCGGGTGAACGCCCACGCCCCGGCGTGCGCCAGCATCGCCAACGCCATGACCCCGGTGGCGGCGTAAACCAGGTTGTCCGACAGGCTCGCGAGCGCGAGGTTCACTGGTGCTCCTCATCGTCAGCGGCCGCGCGCCCCGGAAGGCCCGCGGCGATCGTCTCGATCTCCGCCGCCAGGTCGTCACCCTCGGCGGAATCGCTCGTCGGCATGTCGTCGTTCGAGCGTGTCCGGGCGAGGCGCTCACCCTTGTCGAGCCCGGCGATCGTCACCTCTGTACGCCCGGCGTCCTCGGTGATCCGTACCCAGACCCGCCGGGGACGTACTACGAGGGATAGTAACAGTCCGGCGAGGCCGAGCAAGGCGCCGCCGAGCGCGATGGGCTCACCCGGGTTGCTGCTGATCTGCAGGTTCACCCACCGCTCGTAACCGTCGAAGCGGATGCTGCCCGCGCCACCGGGGAGCGTGGCGCTCTCCCCCGGCGACAGCGCCAACCGGAGCGCGTCCCCGTCGGCCGTGCGGAACTGTGTCAAGCCATCGGTGCGCAGCCGATAGACCGACTGAGGAACGCCGTCATCCAGGCCGAGGTCACCCTGGTAGGCCGTGAGGTACACCGCTGGGCTCAGCGCATCGGGAAACGCCGAGACCGGCCCCAGCTCTTGGTCGACCACCGCGGTCGGGAGGAAGAAGCCCTGGAACCCGAGCTGCGTGGGTCGCGCGTCAGGGACCTTCACCACACCGGTCGACGTGAAGCGGGTGTCTTGGGGCAGGAACGGCACCGGTCCGGAGAACGCCACGTCGCCGTTGCCGTCCCGCACCGTGAAGCGTGGCGCGTAGCCGTGACCGATGAGGTGGATCTGCGCGGTCCCGATCCGCAACGGATGGTTGACCCGCAGGCGGTACTCGCGCTCGGGCTCGCCGGGAGCCTCGGTGTAAGTCAACGTCGCGTCGAACGCGCGCGGCGCGCCGGCCTGCTCACCCGCGACCTCCCAGCGCGCCTGGAAGTCCCGCACCGTCAACGCGAAGGGAGGAAGCTGGCTCTCCTCGAAGAACGCGCCGGCTTGGTAGCCGTCGTACTGGGTGACCGTGTTGGCGAAGCCGTTTCCGACGATCACCAGGGCGGTGCCGCGGAACCCGAAGAGGCTCCCGACCGCGACGCCCACGAGAACCACGACGATCGCGAGGTGGAAGAGCAGGTTGCCGATCTCGCGGGAGTAGCCACGCTCCGCCGAGACCGTCCAGGTCCGCGAGCTGGCCTCGGTGGTCGAAGTCGGAGCCGTCCCGGATGGCTCAGGAGCGGGTGACCCAGGAGCGGGCCGGCGCACGACCACCCGGTAGCGACGAGACCGCAGCCGCGCCACCGCAGACTCGACGAGCTGCTCGGCGGCGGCGTCCGTGGCCCACGTCGACGAGACGGGCAACCGGTGGAGACGCCGTGGTGCGGGCGGCGGCGGGGACCACATGCGCCGCGCGTGCTGCGCCGCTCGCGGCAGGATGCAGCCGAGCAGCGAGACGAGCAGAGCGAGGTAGATGGCGGCGAACCAGGCCGACCCGAAGACGTCGAACAACCCCAACCGGTCGTACCAGCGGGCCAGCTCTGGATGCTGTTGCGCGAACTCCGCCACCGTCACCGGGTTGACCCGGCGCTGCGGGATGAGAGACCCGGGCACCGAGGCGAGCGCCAGCAGGAAGAGCAGAAGGAGGGCGGTCCGCATCGAGGTGAGCTGACGCCACGCCCAGCGGGCGAGCTCCCAGGCGCCGAGCGGAGCTGGCTCAGCCGGCGCGGTCTGCCGTTCCGGCGCCTGCGTCTGCGTCATTCGTCACACCACCGTCGAGAAGTCGCTGACCCACTGTCGCATCGGCCCCACGAGCAGATCCCACCCACCGGTGACCAGGAGCACGCCGACGAGGACGAGGAGGGCGCCACCGGCGCGCGTCACCCAGACGTGGTGGCGACGAACCCAGCCGAGGGCACCGACCAGCCGCCGGAACCCGACGGCGACCGCCACGAACGGCAGTCCCAGGCCGAGCGCGTAGCACACCATGAGCACGGCGCCGCGTCCCGCGGTCGCCTCGTTGACCGCGAGGGTGGCGACCGCGCCGAGCGTCGGACCGATGCACGGGGTCCAGCCCAGCCCGAACAGCACACCGAGCAGCGGAGCGGCCCCGAGCCCCACGGCTGGCACCCGGTGCACCCGCAGGTCGCGCTGGAGCCACGGCACCGCGCCCAGGAACACCAGGCCGAGCCCGATGGTCACCGACCCGAGCGCCACGGTGAGGGCCCGGGTGTGAGCGGCCAGGAAGGTTCCCACCGCGCCGAACAACGCTCCCGCAGAGACGAAGACCGCCGAGAACCCGGCCACGAACAGCAGGGCGCCCGCCACCATCCGCCCACGCCGGCCCTCCGCGAGGTCGGCGCCCGACAAGCCGGTGACGTAGGACAGGTAGCCGGGCACGAGGGGCAGGACGCAGGGCGAGAGGAACGACACCAGCCCGGCCACGAGTGCGACGGGTGCCGCGAGCACCATCGAGCCGTGGAGCACGGTGTCGGCGAAGCTGTCACCCACCGACGCGCTCACACCGGCCACCTGGTCGAGTGCTGTGACCGGGTCGGGCACCGCCACGTGATCGGTCGGAGCCACCCGGTTGAACACCGCCACCTCGGAGACCACCATCCCGCTCATCCCCGCGCTACCACGTCGTCCACGAGATGTCCGAGCGTGCGGTCGTCCACGGGTCCGAGCACCCGGGCGGCCACGCGCCCCTCCGTGTCGATGACGAGCGTCGACGGGATCGCGTTGGCTGGTAGCGTCTCGCGGAAGCCGAGCAGCTGCTCCCCGTTCGGGTCGTAGACGCTGGGGTACGGCACCTCGAAGGTGCGGACGAACGCTCGTGCCGGCTCGGGATCCAGGTCACGGGTGTTGAGCCCCACGAAGGCGACGTCCTTGGCTTCGAGCGCCTTCGCCGCCTTCACCAGGTCGGGCGCCTCCTTGCGGCACGGCGGGCACCAGGAGCCCCAGACGTTGAGCACCACGACCCGCCCCCGGTAGGACGCCAGGTCCAGCACGTCACCCGTCAGCGTCGTGCCGCGCAGTGGCGGTGCGGGGCGGCGCTGCTTCGGCGGGACCGTCGTGACGGTGCCGCCTCCGCTGACGTACCGGGTCTCGGCCGTCACCTCGGCGGACGAGCCCGCACCGGAGCATGCGACGAGCGGACTCACCACCGCGACCAGCACGACCACCAGCGACCACAACCGACGAGACACCAACGCTCACGCTCCCGCCACGAAGGTTCGCTTGGACGGTGGAGCTGGCAGCAGGTCGGCGGCCGGTTCGGAGTAGTCCACCGCGACGAGCCGGTCGTCGTCGTAGGTGAACGACGTGAGGCTGGCGAGCGTGCACTGACGCTTGCGCGGGTCGTGCCACAGCCGGCGACCCTCGACGTAGGAGCGCACGATCCAGATCGGCAGCTGGTGGGAGACCAGGAGCGCCTCGTGCCCGTAGGCCGCCTTCCGGGCGTCCGCGATCGCGGCGAGCATGCGGACGACGATCGCGCGGTACGGCTCGCCCCACGACGGCCGGAACGGGTTCCGAAGGTGCACCCAGGCCCGTGGTCGACGAAGCGCCCCGTCGCCCACGCCGAACCGCTGCCCCTCGAAGACGTTGGCTGCCTCGATCACCCGGTCGTCCACGACCGGCGTGAGCCCCAAGGCCGCCGCGATCGGCTCGGCTGTCTCCTGCGCCCGCTCCAACGGCGAGGTGACCAGGTGGACGATGTCGCGCCCCGCGACCGTCTCGGCCACCCGTTGGGCCATGGCCCGGCCCCGCTCCGACAGGTGGTAGCCGGGCAGACGTCCGTAGAGGACCTTGCGCGGGTTGTCGACCTCACCGTGCCGCAGCAGGTGCACGATCGTGCGGGTAGGACTCACGGGCTCTCCTGGGGACACCGTCAGGTGTCGGGCTCGCTTGCGGGTGGACCGTCGTCGGCGTCCGGACGCGCCGCCGCGGCGGCGCGAGCGGCGGCGGGAACCGCGGCCGCGATGCGCTCGAGCGCCTCGTCGCCGTGTGCGGTGCTGACGAACCACGCCTCGAACGGGCTCGGCGGAAGGTGGACGCCACCGTCGAGCATGGCATGGAAGAACGCCCGGAAGCGGTGCTGCTCCTGGGAGCGGGCGTCGTCGAAGTCGCGCACCCTGGGTATCCGCTCCGGGTCGACGAAGAAGACGCTGAAGAGGGTGCCGGCGAACTGGACCAGGTGCGGCACGCCCTCCTTGGTCAACGCGGACGAGACGATGTCGGCCACGTTCGCTGCGATCTGGTTCAGCTGGGTGTAGGTCTGCTCCGTCGCCAGCCGCAGCGTGGTGAGGCCGGCCGTCGTGGCGACCGGGTTTCCTGAGAGGGTGCCGGCTTGGTAGACGGGGCCGGTGGGCGCAAGCTGCTCCATGTACTCCGCCTTCCCGCCGAACGCCGCGGCTGGGAAGCCTCCGCCCATCACCTTGCCGAACGTCATGAGGTCCGGGACCACGCCGTCGATGCCGTACCAGCCGGAGCGGCTGGCCCGGAAGCCGGTCATGACCTCGTCCGAGATGAACAGCGCACCGTGGTCGTGGCACACCTGGGCCAGGAACGCGTTGAACCCGTCCTCCGGCGGGACGACGCCCATGTTGCCGGGAGCCGCCTCGGTGATGAGGGCGGCGATCTCCGTGCCGTACCGCTCGAACGCCGCGCGCACCGCCTCCCGGTCGTTGTACGGGAGCACGAGGGTGTCGCCGGCCTGCGCAGGAGTGACGCCGGGCGAGTCAGGGAGACCGAACGTCGCGACGCCGGATCCGGCCGAGGCCAGGAGCGCGTCGACGTGACCGTGGTAGCAGCCGGCGAACTTGACGATCTTCGCCCGCCCGGTCACGGCCCGTGCCAACCGGATCGCCGACATGGTCGCCTCGGTGCCGGACGAGACGAATCTCACACGGTCGACCGGGGTTCGCGCGACGATCTCCTCGGCCAGCTCCACCTCGGGCACCGTGGGCGTGCCGTACGAGGTCCCCGCCGCGACCGCCGCCTGCACCGCGGCCACGACCTCGGGGTGGGCGTGACCGAGGATCATCGGCCCCCACGAGCCGATGAGGTCGACGTACTCGCGGCCGTCGACGTCGACGAGGTAGGGGCCGTGGGCCCGGGTGATGAACCGTGGGGTGCCGCCAACCGCCCGAAAGGCCCGGACCGGCGAGTTGACCCCGCCAGGTGTCACCTGCTGAGCCCGGGCGAAGAGCCGCTCGGATGCGGTGGGCACGGCTGGATCGAGGCGAGCATCGGTGGCCACCGCGCCATTGTGCAACCTCCCGCGGCGGGAGGGCTCGGGGTGGTCAGGGCCGAGGCGATCCGCGTCGAACGGCGCGGCGTCGACCGCGCGGGTCCGGATCAGGCCCGTTCGAACCGAGCAGCGGCCAACCGGGCAGGTCGAGCCAGGCGGCGGCCAACCAGGTTGGTCCGAACGAGGCCGGTTCGAAATCGGATGTGATCACGGCCGTAACCCCATCGCGCTGCCGTCGTTGATGTCGACGACGGGCTCGACTGTCACCGACATGTCGGCCTGCGACGACAGGTAGTGGCCACGTAAGGTGAGTCGTGAGCTTCGGGGGGAGGTCACACATGACGCGAGAGCGCGCTCGGTGGTCTGCGGCGCGTGCTGTGGGTCTGTGCCTTCCCTGTCCTCACGCCACCATGTCGACCAGGCGCGTCCGTCGTTACTCCATGTCCGCTCCTTCTCCATAGTGGTTCCTCCCTCGACCCCTCCGAGGGTCCGTACGAACGCGGCCTCCGCGACTGGCTCGGCGCCCTCACCCCCCCGGGCGCGCCGGGCCTCCTCGGCCGCCGCGGTGCCCGGTTACCTCCCCCCCGACTGGGCGCCGCGGCGGCCCCTCCATGACGGCGTCGTCCTCGTGTGAGAAGGCACACGTCACCAACCACCGTCACCAAACGCAACAACGCTGCTACGTCTCGTCAGAGACGAGGGGCAGACCGTCACGGACCTGCGGCGCCACGCAGCGCCGCCACCCGACCCAGAGGGTGCTCAGCGGAAGTCGCGCGCGACCTCGGTCGCCCAGTAGGTGAGCACGATGTCGGCGCCTGCGCGTCGGATCGAGGTGAGAGTCTCGCGGATCGCCCGCTCACGGTCGATCCAGCCGCGCTGCGCGGCGGCCTCCACCATGGCGTACTCACCCGAGACGTTGTAGGCCGCGACGGGGACGTCGACCGCGTCCTTCACCCGGCGAACGACGTCGAGGTACCCCAGCGCCGGCTTGACCATCACCACGTCAGCGCCTTCGGCCACGTCGAGGGCGACCTCTCGCAGCGCCTCGACCGCGTTCGCCGGGTCCTGCTGGTACGTCCGGCGGTCGCCGCGCAGGCTCGACTCGACCGCGTCCCGGAACGGCCCGTAGAACGCCGACGCGTACTTCGCCGAGTACGCCAGCACGCCCACGCCGGTGTGACCGGCGGCGTCGAGGGCACGCCGGATCACCCCGACCTGGCCGTCCATCATCCCGCTCGGACCGACCATGTGGACGCCCGCCTCGGCCTGGGCGACCGCCATCTGCGCGTAGCGCTCCAGCGTGGCGTCGTTGTCGACGTCCCCCTCCGCGGTCAGCACGCCGCAGTGCCCGTGGTCGGTGAACTCGTCGAGGCACAGGTCGGCCATGACGACGCTGGCGTCGCCGACCTCCGCGACCACCTCGCGGATGGCGACGTTGAGGATGCCGTCGGGATCCGTGGCAGCCGAGCCGACCGCGTCCTTCTCGCGCGGGATCGCGAACAGCATGAGCCCGCCAACGCCAGCCTCGACCGCCTCCACGGCCGCCTTCCGCAACGAGTCGAGGGTGTGCTGGACCACACCCGGCATGGACGGCACCGGGATCGGCTCGGTCGCCCCCTCACGGACGAACAGGGGAAGCACCAGCGATCGCGGCGGCACCTCGGTCTCGGACACCAGCCGCCGGAGCGCCGGCGTCGCCCGCAGTCGTCGGGGACGAATCTCCGGGAACCCCATGTCTCCTCCCCCTGCCGCTGACCGGACGTCGCGACCGAGCTGTCAGCGCCAGCGTGCCGCGCCGCCGGACCGGATGGCTACCGGGCGCGCCGGCGTGACCCCGCCTTGCGCTCCGACGGCTTGGTCACCGGCTCGCCCGCCTCGATCTGTGCCGCTCGACGGGCGGCGCCGAACTCGGCGAGGGCCTCGGCGAGCGCCTCGATCGACGCCTCCTCGGGTTGGACGTCGACCCGCAAGCCGTGCTCCTCCGCGGTCCGCGCCGTCTGAGCACCGATCGCCGCGATCACCGTCGTCGCGTGCGGCTTGCCCGCGATCCCGACCAGGTTCCGGACCGTCGAGCTGGACGTGAAGGCGACCGCGTCGAACTTGCCGGTCTTGATCGCCTCGCGGATGGGCGCCGGCGGAGGCGCCGCCCGCACCGTCCGGTACGCGGTGACGTCGTCAACCTCCCAGCCGAGCTCGATGAGCCCGGCGACCAGCGTCTCGGTCGCGATGTCAGCCCGCGGCAGGAACACCCGATTGATGGGGTCGAGCACCGGGTCGTACGGCGGCCAGTCCTCGAGCAGGCCACGGGCGGAGTGCTCGCCGGACGGGACGAGATCGGGCTTGATCCCCCACGCCTGGATCGCCTCGGCCGTCTTGTCGCCCACGGCGGCGACCTTCAGCCCTGCGAAGGCCCGCGCGTCCAGGCCGTACTCCTCGAACTTCTCCCGCACCGCGCGGACGGCGTTGACGGAGGTGAACGCCACCCACTGGTAGCGGCCGGTGACCAGACCCGTGATCGCCCGGTCGAGCTGCTGCGGGTTCCGAGGCGGCTCCACCGAGATGGTCGGCACCTCCTCGGGCACCGCGCCGTACTGCCGGAGCAGCTTGGACAGCGCGGCCGCCTGTTCCTTGGTGCGTGGAACCAGCACGCGCCACCCGAACAGCGGCTTGGTCTCGAACCACGACAGCTTGTCTCGCTGGGGCACCGTCGGGCCCACGACCAAGACGAACGGGCCCTCCACCTTCGCGGCCTTGACCTCCTGGGCCAGCGTCTCGAGCGTGCCCTCCACGGTCCGCTGGTTGGTGGTCGTGCCGGCCGTGGTCACCGAGGCGGGCGTGGACGGCTCTCGCCCGGCCTTCACGAGCATGCCGGTGATGTCCTTGAGGTTGTCGGTGACCCCGGTGATGACGTGTGTCGCGGAGCCGTCGGAGAACGTCTCCCACTCCGGTTCACCCGCGCTCACGTCGACGATCCGAACCTCCCGCACCTTGGCCGTCATGAGCGGGATCCCGGCGTACGTGGGCACCGCGCTGGCGATCGGCAGACCTGGCGTCACCTCGAACGGCACGTTGTGCCGGACGAACGCCGCCACGTGCTCGGCCGCGTGCCCGTCGAGGAAGGGATCGCCACGGTAGAGACGGACGACGTGACGGCCCTCCTTCGCGTGCTTGGCCAACACGCGACCGGCCTCCGCCGGAGTGACGGAGTCCTCGGTCAGCTCGATCCGTTCGGCCTCGTCGGATACGTAGGCGGACAGCACAGCCTCAAAGGTCGCGAGCTCGCCCGCGACGACATCCGCCCGCTCCAGCAACTCCTTGGCCCTCGCCGTGACAAGCGCCGGGTCGCCCGGCCCGACACCAACGAAGGACACCGAGCCCTGGGACTTCTTCGTGGTCTTGTTCTTCGCGGTCACGTGACGCGTTCCTCGATCAAACGGCTGGCTCCCTCAGCGAGGAGAGCGGACGCGAGCTCACGGCCGAGTCTCTCCGCCTCGCCGAGAGATCCCGATGTGGACAGACGGACGCTTGCTGAGCCATCAACCGCCGCCACGACGGCGTGGAGGGTGAGCTGGCCCCCCTCCTCGCCATCCGTGGTCTCGGCGAATGCTCCCATAGGTGCGCTGCAGCCGGCTTGCAGCTCGGCCAGCACGGCGCGCTCGGCGGTCACCGCCGCCCTGGTGCGTGGGTCATCGAGCTGGGCGAGAGCGCGCACCACACTCTCGTCGGCCCTGCGGCACTCGACGGCGAGCGCGCCCTGGCCGGGCGCCGGCACGAACTCCGTCGGGTCCAAGGTGTGGGTGATCTCGGCCTCGCGCCCGAGCCGAGCCAGCCCAGCCCTGGCGAGGACGACGGCGTCGAGCTCGCCGCGGTGAACTTTGCCGAGCCGCGTGTCGACGTTGCCTCGAATCTCGACCAAGGTCAGGTCGTCCCCTCGGGCGAGCCGCAGCTGGGCGAGTCGCCTGGGCGCACCGGTTCCCACGCGCGCGCCTCGTGGCAACGTCTGCAAGTTGAGGCCGTCCCGTGCCACGACCGCGTCGCGCGGATCCTCCCGGGGCGGTACGGCCGCGAGCACCAGCGCCTCGTGCGGCTGGGTGGGCAGGTCCTTCAGCGAGTGGACGGCGACGTCGATCTCACCGTTGACGAGCGCGTCGCGCAGCGCGGCGACGAAGACACCCTGGCCGCCGATGCGACGCAGCGGGCTGCGATCCCGATCGCCCTGCGTGGTGATCTCCACGAGGGTGACGTCGATGCCGAGCCGCTCCAGCACCGTGGCGACCGTCCGGGTCTGGGTGACCGCCAGAGCGCTGGCACGGGTGCCGATCCGAAGCTTCACGATGCGACCCCCGTCGTCTCCTCGCCCGGCTCCGGACGTTCCACAGGGCGCATCGGGTCCGCGTTGGTGACCGCCTCGACGGTGGCCTGGTCGAGCGCGAACAGCGTGCGCAGCGCGTCGGCGTAGGAGGTCTCCACGGGCTGCTCGGCCAGCTCCTTCACCCGGATCGTCGGCGCGTGCAGCAGCTTGTCGACCACGCGGCGGACCGTCCACTCCACCTCGGACCGAACCGTCTCGTCCAGGTCGGGCAGACGGCTCGCCAAGCGGCGCAGCTCCGCGTCGACGACCTCCGCCGCCATCGTCCGCAGCGCCACCACCGTGGGGACCGCCGCGGCCGCCCGCCTGGACGCCGCGAACGCCGCGACCTCCTCGGCGACGATCGAGCGGACCGCCTCGATGTCGCTGGCGGCGGCACCTGAGGTCTCGCCACCGCCGGCCGCCAGGCTTTCCAGGTCGATGAGCGTCACGCCGGCGAGATCCCCGGCACCGGGCTCGACGTCGCGAGGCAAGGCGAGGTCGCAGACCACGAGGGGCGCGCCGGCCCGGGCCGCGACCGCGGACGCCAGTCGCTCGCCGCTGAGGACCGTGCCGACCGCGCCGGTGCAGGAGATGACGAGGTCGGCGGCCGGCAGCTCGACGGCGAGGTCGCTCATCGCGACGGCCCGACCGGACACGTTCTCGGCCAACCGGCGGGCACGTTCGAGGGTGCGGTTGACGATCACCACGCGCGCGTCGTGGTCCCGGCGCAGGGTGGTCGCGGCGAGGGCGGCCATGGACCCGGCGCCCACGATGAGCGCCGAACGCCCGGTGAGGTCACCCAACACCCGGGCGGCACGCTCGAGCGCGGCCGTCACCACGGAGCGCCCAGCCCGGCCTAGGTCGGTCTCGGCGTGGGCTCGCTTGCCCACCCGCAGCGCGTGCTGGAACACGGCGTTGAGCGTCGAGCCCACCGTCTCGGCGTCCTGGGCCGTGCGCAACGCGGCCTTGACCTGGCCGAGGATCTGCGTCTCGCCGACCACCATGGAGTCCAAGCCACACGCCACCGAGAACAGGTGGCTCACCGCGCCTTCCTCGTACCGCACGTACAGGTAGGGCGTGAGCTCGGCGGTCGTGACGCCAGCGCGCCGCGCCAGCAGCTCCGTCAGCTGCTCGACGCCACCGTGGAAGCGCTCCACCTCGGCGTAGACCTCGACGCGGTTGCAGGTCGCCAAGACAACCGCCGCCGCGACTCGCGGGCACTGGACAACCTCCTCGAGGAACTTCTCGACGCCCTCGGGAGCCGGGACAACCCGCTCCAGCACGTCGATGGGCGCTCCTCGGTGGGACAAGCCGACAACGAGCAGGCTCATGCGCGACCTCGCTTCGCTCCGAGTGCGCGCAAGGCACGCGAGAGTCGAACCGCTGACTGGCGCCGCTGGCTCATGGGGCGACGGAACTCCTCTCGGCAGGCACACCGTCGACCTTCGTCAACCGCGCGGACAGCGCCTTGCGCTGCTCGTGGTAGGCGAGGATCTGCAGCTCAGTGGACAGGTCGACCTTGCGGACATCGACACCAGGAGGGACGTTCAACACCACGGGGGCGAAGTTCAGCACACTCGTGATGCCCGCGGCGACCATCCGGTCACACACCTCTTGTGCGGCCGACGCCGGCGTGGCGATGATCCCGATCGACACGTTGTACTCGCGAACGACGTCCTCGAGCTCGCTGTATGCGCGGACGACGTGATCGCCGACTCGCTCACCCACCTTGGCCGGATCGGCGTCCAACAGGCCGACGATGCCGAAACCTCGCGAGACGAAGCCAGAGTAGTTGGCGAGCGCGTGGCCGAGGTTTCCGATGCCCACGATGATCACGGGCCAGTCCTGGGTGAGACCGATCTCCCGTGCGATCTGGTAGCGGAGGTACTCGACGTCGTAACCGACGCCGCGGGTCCCGTAGGAGCCGAGGTAGGAGAGATCTTTTCGGAGCTTGGCGGAGTTGACGCCGGCGGCGCGGGCCAGCTCCTCACTCGACGCGGTCGCGATCCCACGTTCGGACAGCGCGGTCAGCGCGCGGAGATACACCGGGAGCCGCGCGACCGTCGCCTCGGGAATCCCGCGACTCGGCCGCGCGTCCGTGTCATGGGTACGGCGGGGACGCGACGAACTCACTTCACTCCTGAGGTATGAGACGTTCCCACGACGCCTCCGGCCGACCGGACGAACCCGGTCGGCGATCCAAGCCTAGGACTTTGTGAACGCGCGAACAAAATCGAGCGTGGACGCTTGATCGTCAGGCCGCCGGGAGCGGCGTGCCAGGTGTGACCCTCGCCGCCGAAGCACGGGGCGCGACCGACCGGCTGTCACCTCGCGGACGCTCCGCGTGGTCTGCGCCCACCCCTGCTAGGCCAGGGCCGCCCGCAGCCGCGCCTCGTCGACGCGCCAGAAGTCGTGCTGGCGTCCGTCGACGAAGGTCACCGGGATCTGCTCCCACCACCGACGGTACAGCTCTTCATCCGTCGTGATGTCCACCTCGACCCAATCGACGCCCAGGTCCTCGCACACGGCCGCGATCACCTCGCGCGCGTCGTCACACAGGTGACAGCCGGGCTTGCTGTAAAGGGTGACCCTCGCCATTCGTGTCCGTTCGTCCCAGTGAACGTGTTTGTCCTCTATGTCCAGGCGGATGTTATGTCCAGGCGGATGTTCAGTGTCGTCGGTCCCAGCGAGCGGGGCTCGCCGTGACCGTCAAGCCTTTCTAGCGGGCCCGCCTCACCTGCCGGTCACGCCGCCGGGACGCTCCGGCGCGACAGGTCAGCCGGACAGCTCCGCGGCGAGTCGGGCTCGGAGCACATTGCCGGTGGCCGACCTGGGCAGCTCGTCGACGACCCGAACGACGCTGGGGCGACGGAACCTGGCGAGTCGAGCGGCGCAGTGAGCGGAGACCTCGCCCGGCGTCACCGTCCGTCCTCGACGAGGGACGACGTAGGCGACGACGGCCTCCCCTGTGGCCGGATCCGGCACGCCGACCACGGCGACGTCGGCCACCGAGTCCAGCTCGGCGATGACCTCCTCCACCTCGCGGGGATAGACGTTGAACCCGGAGACGACGACCACCTCCGAGCGCCGGCCGGCCAGGGTGAGGCGGCCCTCCTCGTCCAGGTAGCCGACGTCGCCGGTGAGGTGCCAGCCGTCCGCACCCGGGTCCTCTGAGCCATCAGGCCAGTAGCCGGAGAACATGCTCCGGCTCCGGAGGAGGATCTGGCCGGGCTCACCCGGCTCGACATCGACCCCCGCGTCGTCGACGACCCGGATCTCCACCCCGGGCAGCGGGACGCCGAGACCTTTGGGTCGTTGTGCAGCGTCGCCCGGCGCGGCACCCGGCAGGGTGGTCGTCACCAGCCCGGCCGCCTCGGTGAGCACGTACCCATCGTGGACGACGAGTCCGGTCGCCGTCTCCACCTCCTGCCGAACGCCGGCTGGAAGCGGCGAACCCAGCGACTGAAGCACACGCACGCTGACGAGCCCGTCGGCCAACTCGGCGCTCCGGCTCCAGGCGGCGAGGATCGGCGGGACGACTGGAACGACCGTCACCTTCTCGGTGGCCGCCACTTCCAGCGCGCGCTCGGGCTGGTCGTGGCGCACCACGACGAGGGTGGCGCCGGCACGGGCCACCGCGCCCAGCACCGCTGTGCAACCGACGACGTGGCACAGCGGCACCGTGGCCAGAACCACGTCCTCGCCTCGTACAGGCGTCGGCTCGGCAGCCGACCACTGGTCGATCGCCGCCACGAGTGCCCGATGGGTGAGCATCGCCACGCGGCGTCGGACACCGCTTCCAGGCGTGCGGGCTAGGAGAGCGAGGGCCTCGGGGTCAGCCGGCGGAACGGCGGGAGTGCGCGCCGGCGTGGCCATCAGGTCGTCGTAGGACCGTTCGCCGGCCGCGGCCGGGACACCGACCGGCACCACGCGAGGCACGAACTCCGCGTCGTGATCGGCACTGCCTGGCCCTCCGACCCCGCGCGGACGACCGGCGATCTGGCGCACGGCGGACCGCACCGCGTCGACACTCGCGGCGTCGGCGAGGACGACGCGGGTCCCCGTCTCCGCAAGCACGTCGGCCATCTCCGCCGCCGTGCCGGCTGGATCGACCAGGACCACGACGAGCCCCGCCCGCAGCGCGCCGAAATAGCAGAGAGCGAACTCGATCGAGTTGCTCAAGGCGAGCGCCACTCGGTAGCCCGCGACCAGGCCACCACCCGAGAGCGCGGCAGCGCAACGGTCGACCGCGCGGTCGAACTCCGCCCAGGTCAGGCGGCGTTCCTCTGCGACGAGGGCGGTCCGGTCAGGGCTCGCCTGAGCGGCCCGGCGGACCAGGTCGGCGACGTTCACGGCCCCTCCCTCGGACTGCCAGGCCGGCGCGACGCCGGCACAGGGAGTCTGGCACATGCCGGCGCCGACGCGCGGCACGGGCACGCTCCGTGGCAAGGGTTTCACCCTGACGATGGCACGGTCCAGACGGCGCGTACCGGACATCCCTCCCAAGCGAGTGGCGTCCAGGCTCTAGGCTGGATGACCATGACGCGCGCGGAGGATGCGGCTGAGGCGACGACTTCCGCCCGCGAGACCGAGGTCACACCCGACTCCCGCGCGGCGGCGTTCTTCGACGTCGACAACACCCTCATGCGCGGCGCGTCGCTGTTCTATCTCGCTCGTGGGCTGCACAGCCGCAAGTTCTTCTCCACCCGCGACATCCTCACCGCCGGCTGGCGACAGCTGAAGTTCCGCGTGGTCGGGTCGGAGGACCCCGATCACATGCGGCTGATCCGTGAGCAGGCGCTGGACTTCATCGCGGGCTGGCCGGTACACGAGCTCCTCGAGCTCTCCGAGGAGATCTTCGACGAGGTGCTGGCGACCAAGATCTGGCCTGGCACCGCCGCCCTCGCCCAGCGTCACCTCGACCAGGGGCAGCGAGTCTGGTTGGTGACCGCGGCGCCCATCGAGATCGCGAGGCTCATCGCCGACCGCCTCGGTCTCACCGGCGCGATCGGCACTGTCGCCGAGACCGTCAACGGCTTCTACACCGGCCGGCTCGTCGGCGACCTCATGCACGGAGCCGCGAAGGCCAACGCCGTTCGTCAGCTCGCCGCCGAGGAAGGGCTGGACTTGCGCCTGTGCTCGGCCTACTCAGACTCGTCCAACGACATCCCCATGCTCTCCCTGGTGGGGCACCCCTGCGCGATCAATCCTGATCGGAAGCTCCGTGCTCACGCCCGTCGACACGGTTGGCGCATCCGCGACTTCCGTCGGGGTCGGCGCGCCGTCCAGGTGGGACTTGCCACCGCCGGGCTCGCCGGAGCCATCGGCGGCGCGACCGCGGCCGCGGCGGCGCTTCGACGCAACGCGGGCCGTGTCCGCGACCGCCGTTCCGGAGCGTGACCGCGTCGCCCGTGAGCCCAGGACCGCACCCGGTCGCCTGTCTCAGAACGTGACCGCGTCCGCGGCGACGTCCAGGAAACACCGAGGAGACACCGAGGAGACACCGAGGAGACACGGTATGCATTAGCCCGGCGTATTCCAGTCTGGGCGGATGTCTCCTACGATGCCCTCGGTGGGACAGAAGTCCGTGTGGTCGGGGGGTCGGGAGCAGACATTGACGCCGCAGACCGAACGACCCATCACCGCCGACCGGGAGGGAGTCGCGGAGCTCTTCGCCCTCCTCCGCGCGCTCCTGGAGGGTGCGACCGCCTCGGCACACCCCGTCCCAGCCGGTGCCGTGGTGGCCGACGACCGTACCTGCCCCAGCTGGCCTCATACCACCGGTGGGTGTCCTGACGACACCCGGCTGCTGCAGGCCTCGCACCAAGAGACCGCCGAAGCGCGCCCGGCCTCCCTCTCGTTCCACCGCGCGGGCGTCCGGACCGAGCAGGAGACGACGCAGGATCCCCGCATCGTCGCGCTGGTCGAGCTCGCCAAGGACGGGGACGCCGAGGCGTTCGGCCAGCTGTACGACCACTACGTGTCCACGATCTACCGCTACATCTACTACCGCGTCGGCACACACGCCCTGGCCGAGGACCTCACGAGCGAGACGTTCTTCCGGGCGCTGCGGGCGCTGTCGTCGTTCCGGTGGCAGGGACGCGACTTCGGCGCCTGGCTGGTCACCATCGCCCGCAACCTCGTGACCGACCACTTCAAGTCCGGACGCTTCCGCCTCGAGGTCGCCACCGGCGAGATCCTCGACTACGACCTCGCCGCCGACGGACCCGAGGACGACGTGCTCGCCACCCTGACCAACGAGGAGCTCGTCAAGGCCGTCCGCAAGCTCAAGCCAGACCAACAGGAGTGTCTCGTCCTGCGCTTCCTCAACGGGCTCTCCGTCGCGGAGACCGCCCAGGTGCTGTCCAAGAGCGAGGGGGCGGTGAAGCAGCTTCAGCTCCGCGCCGTCCGCAACCTCGCGAAGCTGCTTCCCAAAGGCATCAGATGACGCAGGTGGGTGCGCTCTGGACGGTGTGGCGTATGGCGTGCTCAGCGGGTCGTAACTCCAGACACGGCGGATCGTTGGTGCGGGTGTCTGATTCGCCGGAGGTCGTCCTCTTACACACTATTCGACCTCCTGTCCGAGAGGACCGCCGATGACCTCACTCCTGGCTTCCCGCCGGCGGGCTGAGGACTTCGCGCGCCTCGTGGAGGGGTCGAGGCGCACGTCTGACCCGGAGCTGGCTTCCCTTCTCGGACTGGTCAACCGGTTGCGCCCGGCCGAGATCACGCCTTCGGAAGACTTCCGTCAGTCACTGCGGGCCCAGCTGGTCGCCGTGGCGGCCGAGCGAGCGGCGAGCACGGCGCGCGCCGCGAGCGTGGCGGACGACGTGGTGGAGGCGCCGGCGAGCAGGCCCGCTGACCGCAAGCCGACCCGGCTCCGGGTGGGCGCGATGGCCGCCTCCATCGTGCTGGCGGGCGGCATGGTCGGCACCGCGGCGGCCGCCCGCTCCGCCCTCCCTGGCGACTTCCTCTATCCGATCAAGCGCGGCCTGGAACGCACCGAGGCCGCGGTGACCACGAACGCCGAGTCCCGTGGTCTGGAGTACCTCGCTCACGCGTCCACCAGGCTCACGGAGCTGGGCGAGCTCACCGCGGAGGGCCGTATCCACTCCGACGACACCACACGGATCGACCTCAGCGTCTCCACGCTCGAGGAGTTCACCCGCGACTCCCGAAACGGTGGCGCGCTCCTCATCGAGGCGTTCCGTAGCGACCAGCGCACCGCGCCGCTCCTGCGCTTGCGGGAGTTCGTCGCCGACGCCAAGCCCCGGCTGGAAGCGACGGCTCCGCTCCTGCCGGCCGAGGCCAATGGCGCCTACCAGAAGGCGTGGACCACGCTGGAGCGACTCGACAACCAGGCTCTCGCGCTGTGCCCCCTGTGCGACCCGGGCAGGGGCGGAGTCGAGGACGCCGAGGTCGTGAGCAAGGGACGGGACCCCATTGGACGGTCGGACACGTCGACGCGCAAGCGTGACGAGTCGTCGAGCGACACGTCACAGAGGCGTGACGAGTCCGAGCCCACCTCGGAGTCCCACTCCGACGACGACGGCACCGAGACCGAGCCCGACACAACGCCCACGAGCGACCCCAAGCCGGATCCCTTCCCGCCCAAGCCCTGGCCGACGATTCCACCGGAGCCCCAGCCCACGTCGAAGCCGTCGCTGCCGGTGCCGTGGCCCACGTACCCGCGGCCGACGACCACGACGAAGCAACCACCGACGCCTCCGGAAGACGAGCCCCTCCCTCTCCCGCTGCCACTCCCTCTGCCCCTGCCGACGGCGCTGCCGTTGCCCCTGCCGCTTCCCACGGTGCTCAAGCTGCCGCTACCCCTGCCGTGGTTCGATCAGCAGGAGCCACCGGCACCGAGCCCGGTGCCCGTCACCCCGCCGAGCTCGCCGAGTCCCGTGGCGGAGGAGATGAGCCGTCGGCCGAGCTCGACGGCGACCCCATCCTTTGATCCGTCACCTGAAGCGTCGGTGCCTCACACCCCCAGCCCGACGCCGACCACGACGACGCCCTCGGATGACGACCCCTTCGGCGACATCCTCGAGCTGAAGCGGTGACACCCGAGCGGCGTCCGAACCGGCGTCCTGACGATCGGTGGCCCGAAGGGCACAGGGGTTGGGACGTCGCCGCTCGGATCCGAGGGGACGCCGGGCCGACCGCCGCGGGGGCTCGCTAGAAGGCATCGGGACGGTCGAGCAGCAGCGCGTACAACGTGTGCTGGATCGTCTCCCGCACCTGGTCGGTGAGGTCGAAGACGAGCATCGGGTCCTCAGCCGCCTCGGGTTCGTACCCGTCGGTCGGCACGGGTTCGCTGAACTCGATGATCCACTTCGACGGCAACGGCACCAGCCCGAGCAGACCCAGCCAGGGGAACGTCGGGGTGACCGGCATGTAGGGCAGCCCGAAGAGCCTGGCCAAGGGCTCGATGTTGCCCAGCATCGGGTAGGCCTCCTCGGCACCGACGATCGAGCAGGGGATGATCGGCACCCCGCTCCGCAGCGCCGCCGCCACGAAGCCACCTCGCCCGAAGCGCTGGAGCTTGTAGCGCTCCGAGAACGGCTTGCCGAGCCCTTTGTAACCCTCCGGGAAGACGGCGACGAGCTCACCGCTCCGCAGGAGGCGTTCGGCGTCTTGGGCGCACGCCAGCGTCGTGCCGCCCTTGCGCGCGAGCTCCGACACGAACGGCAGGCGGAAGACGAGGTCGGCACCGAGCAGCCGGATGTGGCGATGGGCCGGGTGGTTGTCGTGGACCGCCACGTGGATCATCAGACCGTCGAGCGGCAGCGTCCCGGAGTGGTTGGCGACGATGAGCGCGCCGCCCACCGCCGGGATGTTCTCGATGCCACGAGC
This sequence comes from Thermasporomyces composti, assembly GCF_003386795.1. NCBI lineage: Bacteria > Bacillati > Actinomycetota > Actinomycetes > Propionibacteriales > Nocardioidaceae > Thermasporomyces > Thermasporomyces composti. The sequence continues at coordinate 2,868,747 of NZ_QTUC01000001.1, read as the reverse complement.
CTCCGCCCGGAACCAGGTCTGGTAGAGCGGTCGAAGGACGCTCAACAGGACGTTCTCGGTCAGGTCCGGGTCGAAGCCGAAGTCGTCGACCTCGTAGTCGCCGGTGAGACGACGCCGCAGGAACGCCAGGCCGGAGGCCACCTTCGACTGCCAGCCCTCACCGAGCGTCCGAGCCGCGACGCCCCGCGCGGCCATGCCAAGCGCCCCGAGAAGCAGGTCCGTGGCGGAGAAGGACACCCGCTCGTGCGCCCCCCGGAACTGCCCGTTCTCCTCACGCCCACGACTGGCCCGGATCGGGATTACCTTCGCCTCGGACGAGTCAGCCATGGCGTTGTCGTACCCCGTTCAGATCCTCCCGCACACCGAGGAACTCGGCCACGCGCTGCTCGGCGGACCTGACCCGCTCAGCGTTCAGTACGCCGGGCTCGTGCGCCGCCGCGAACGTCTCGAACGCCTCAGGCGTGGTGTAACTCGGTTTGAACCCCAGCTCTTCCCGCATCCGGGTCGTGTCGACCCCGCGGCCGTAGGTGAGGAAGTCCAGTTGCTCCGGGGTGAAGTCGGCGAGTCGGAACGCTCGGAACGCCTGACCGAGCGTCGCCGCCGCGAAGGCCGGTACCGGAAGGGAGGGCCGGCCCATGCGTCGGATCGCCTGCGACAGCATGAGGACACCCGAGCCGGCGACGTTGAACGTGCCCGGCCGGTCGGAGACGACGGCGAGCCGCAACGCCTCCAGAAGGTCGTCCTCGTGGGTGAACTGCAGTCGCGCGTCGAATCCGAGCACGGTAGGGATGACGGGCAGCGTGAAGTACCGCGTGATGGGGGTGCGCACGCGCGGGCCGATCACGTTGGCGAAGCGCAGCGTCGTGACGATCACGTCAGGACGCCGCCGAGCGAAGCCTCGCACGTACCCCTCGACCTCGACGGCGTCCTTGGCGAAGCCGGAGCGCGCCCCGCGCGGCTCCATGTCCTCGGTGAACATCGCGGGGTCGTCTGGCGAGGCGCCGTAGACCGCGGTCGAGGACTTGACGACGACCTTGCGCACGGACGGCAGCCGCTGGCAGGCGGCCAGCAACTGCATCGTCCCGATCACGTTGATCTCCTTCATCGTGGCCCGGCCGCCGGCGTGCTGAGGCGCCGCGATCACGTTGAGGTGGGCCACGGTGTCGACCTCTTCGCGAGCGAGCACCCGGGAGACCACGGGGCTGCGCAGGTCGACGCGGACGAACTCCGCTCCGCCTAGGTCGTCGCGAGGGGGGACGACGTCCGCTCCGAGGACACGGTCCACCGCGGGGTCGGCGGCGAGCAGGCGCGTGAACCTGCTCCCGATGTCCCGGGAGACACCGGTGACCAGGACAACGCGCGCCATCTGCCGCTCACCCCGTGGAGTCGAGCACCGCTACTTCCCCAGGCGCCTGCGCTGGATGCGCGTCTTCTTGAGGAGCTTGCGGTGCTTCTTCTTCGACATGCGCTTACGACGCTTCTTGATGACAGAACCCACGTAACGCCCTTTCGGAACAACTTGGTACCCCACCGGACGCGGATCGGAACTCGCTCATGTCGGATGAACGCTTCGCGTTGGTGAGGAGCACGACGTACTGGCGCGGTCAAGCGTACAGGCCAAGCGCCTCGAGGTCGGCGCCCCGGCCCGCCGCCGGCCGGGCGTCACGCTGGGCCGGCGCGCCGGACCGGGACCCTCGGCTCCCCCCTAGGACCGGTCCCTCGACCGGGTGTCGCACGCCGAGGCGGCACCGAGAGCATCCGTCCGGTGCCGCCCGTCCGGACAGGGGTCAGTCCGGATCCAGGCCGTGGGCCGGGAAGACCGCGCGGCGCGTGGCGCGAATCGCGCGGTCGACGGGATCAGCCGGGTCGTAGCCGGCGGACCACTCGGCGTACGAGGCGTGGGCGCCGTCGGTCATGGCCTCGGGCGCGGAGCGTCCGCACTCGTCCGCCACGAACTGACGCCACGCGAGCGGTGTCGTCGTCTCGGGCCTGATCGCCTGCCCGCCGACGATCGCGAGCAGGTGGCTCCAGATGCGTGGCACCACGTCCACGAGGGCGTACCCGCCACCTCCGGTGACGACCCACCGGCCCTCGGCGACGCGATGGCTGAGCTCGTGCACCGCGGCCGCGGCAGCCCGCTGGGCGTCAATGGAGAGGTTGAGGTGGGCCAGCGGGTCCAGCCGGTGGCTGTCGCAGCCGTGCTGGCTCACGATGACGGCGGGCTGGAAGGCTTCGACCAGAGCCGGCACCATCGCGTGGAACGCCCGCAGCCACCCCTCGTCGCCGGTTCCTCGAGGCAAGGCGATGTTGACGGCGGTCCCCTCCGCGCCCGGGCCCCCGGTCTCGCTCGGGAAGCCCGTGCGGTAGGGGAAGAGGGTGCGCGGCGACTCGTGCAGGCTGATCGTGAGCACCCTGGGGTCGTCGTAGAAGATCTCCTGGACGCCGTCGCCGTGGTGGACGTCGAGGTCGATGTAGGCGACGCGCGGGCACCCGGCGTCGAGGAGCCACCGGATCGCCGCCGCCGGGTCGTTGTAGACGCAGAAGCCGCTGGCCATGGCCGGCATCGCGTGGTGCAGCCCGCCAGCGATGTTGGCCGCGTGGAGACTCGTCCCTTCCCAGACCGAGCGAGCGGCTTCGATGCTCGCACCGACGACGCGCGCCGCGGCCTCGTGCATCCCGGCGAAGGTCGGGTTGTCCGGCGTTCCCAGCCCGAACGTCACGTCGATGAGGCGTGGGTCGGCGCTCGCGCGCTGGACCGCCTCGATGTAGGCGTGGTCGTGGATCGTGGCCAGGACGTCATCGGAGGCCCGGGGAGCCGGGACCATCGTCAGCCCTTCGAGACCGCAGCCGTCCAGCGCCACGACGTGCTCGTCGGACCGCTCGCGCTCGCCGTCCCGGATGAGCCCCAGCTCCCTGGTCAGGGCGACCGTGAGCCGCACCCGGATCGGCGCGAGCGGGTGCCCAGGGCCGAAGTCGTACGCCGTCAGTCCCTCGTCATACACGAGGCGTCCGAGTTCCGTCACAGGCTCCACCTTGCCCTACGTCGGTCTGGTGGGCGACATGGACGCGCCTGACCACACCGGAGCCGGGCCGGTAGAGTCCGCGAGCGTGACGACCAGCCCGAGTCTGGCCGAACGCTTCCCTACCCTGTTCACTCCGACCCGGTGGGAGTGGGCCGGGTTCGACGCGACGTTCTCCGTCGACCGGCCACCGGAGTCCCTCGTGCAGAGCGTCCACGTCGTCGGCTTCGTCGGATCGTCCATCGTGGTGTGCCGGCACAGGGGGAACGAGTGGTTCCTGCCCGGCGGAACCCGAGAGCCGGGCGAGAGCATCGAGCAGACCGCTGACCGGGAGCTCTTGGAGGAGGCGGGCGCTCGGCGGCTCGGGCCGCTGCGGTGGCTTGGCGCGCACCGCGGCGTCAGCGACCACCCCGCGCCGTATCGACCTCACCTGCCCCACCCGGAGAAGGCGTGGCTGTGGTGTGTGGCCGACGTCGAGCTCGTGGCGACGCCCACGAACCCACCCGACGGCGAGCAGGTCAAAGAAGTGCGGGTCACCAGCCTGTCCGAGGCCCAGGCACTGCTCCGAGAGAACGAGGAGTGGTATCCGGACCTGCTCTTCCTCGCCGCGGAGACGCGGCGCGCGCAGGCGCTCAGCTGAGCGGTCGCACCATGCCGATCTCGTCGAGGGTGGGATCGGAGGGCAGCGGTTGCCGCTCGTCGGTGGGCACGAAGCCGAGCCGTTCGTAGAACCGCCGCGCCCGTTCGTTCGTCGCCGTCACCCACAGGTGCACCCGCGCCGCTCCCCTGGCCACGGCCCAGTCGAGGACGGCGCGCACCAACGCGTCCGCCACACCGCTGCCGCGGGCCTCGGGCCGTACCCACATCGACACCAGCTCCGCGGTGTCCGGAGTCGACTCCTCGAAGAACCCGCCACTGATCCCCACCGCCGTCGCGGGATCGTCGTCACGGTAGGCCAGGAAGGTCGCCCCACCGGCGCTGAGCCGGCGACGCCAGTCAGCTTCCGTGAACGCGCTCTCCCGGGCGTAGGTCGAGCCGAAGGCCCACGGCGACTCCCGTAGTGCCTCCAGTCGAACCGCGCGCAGCTCCCGCCAGTCGTCTGGCCCCAGGAGTCGAGTACGCACGGCCGCCGTGCGATCCCCGGTCTCCACTCCGCGACCGCCCATGCCGCTCCTTTCGTCCTCGGCGTCCCGTCCTCGGCGTCGTGTCCTGTCGCGCATTCGACGAAGCGCGACGAAGCCGGCGGGCGCGCTCCCGTGGGCCGAGCCGAGCCACCGGTGCCGATCGTCGGCCCATCGTAAGGAGCGGCGACCGGCTCGGCGTCGGGTAGTGGAGGCGACGTGGACTGGAACCTCATCTTCGCCCCTCACCTTCCGCTCCTGGAGGGGGTCGTGCGCGGCACGGTGACCTACCTCGCGCTGCTCGCGCTCCTTCGTGTCGTGGGGCGACGTGAGACAGGCGGTCTGGGACTCACCGACGTCCTCGTGGTCGTGCTGGTCGCCGACGCGGCCTCAGCCGGCCTGTACGGCGAAACCACGTCGCTGGCGGACGGCATGGTGGTGGTCGTCACGATCCTGTTCTGGAGCGTCGTCGTCGATGCCGTCGCCTACCGCTTCCCGAAGCTGGCGACCCTGCTCAAGGCCACGCCGAAGACGCTGATCGAGAACGGCAAGCTCAACCGCGCCGTCATGCGGCGGGAGCTCATGACCACCGAGGAGGTCTCCTCCCAGCTGCGGCTGCACGGCATCGACGACATCGCCATGGTCGAACGCGCGTGCATCGAACCCAACGGGATGATCAGCGTGATCCGGCGCGACCAGAGGGACACCTCAGCGGTCGAGTCGCCCGAGCCCTTGTGACGACGACGGTCCCGGGCCCGATGTCTTCGTGCTGTGAGCGCGCTGCCGAGTCAGCGGTGCGCGTCTCCGCCAGGCTGGGTCGCGCGTGCGGTCGCGGCTGATCGGTTATCGTGCCGACGTGCGCACGATTCGCTCCCGTGGCTGGTGGCCGCCCGAGGGCGGCCTTGTGGCGTGCGCGCGATCAACCTGACCCGACCGAGGCCGCCCGCGAGGGCGGCCGACGGACCTGGGCGTCCCCGCGGCGGCGACTTCCGACCCGACGAGGAGTCCCATGCCGCGCACGATCGTCTCCGGCGTCAAGCCCACCGGCTCCCTGACCCTCGGCAACTACCTCGGTGCCCTCCGACGGTTCGTCGACCTCCAGCACGACGCTCGCTGTGTCTTCCCCGTGGTTGACCTGCACGGGCTGACTGTTCCCCATGACCCGGAGCGGCTCCGCCGGCTCACCGTGGAGACAGCGACGCTCTACCTCGCCGCGGGCCTGGACGCAGCCTCCTGCGTGATCTTCCGGCAGAGCGACCTGTCGCTGCACACGGAGCTGGCGTACCTGCTGGAGTGCACGGCCTACGTCGGCGAGCTGGATCGCATGATCCAGTTCAAGGAGAAGGGGCGCGGCCGGCCCAAGACCCGGGTTTCCCTCTACACCTACCCGGTCCTCATGGCGGCCGACATCCTCGCCTATCGCGCCACCCACGTGCCGGTCGGCGACGACCAGCGCCAGCACCTCGAGCTCACCCGCGACCTGGCACTGCGGTTCAACCGGGCCTACGGCGAGGTCTTCGTGGTCCCCGAGATGATTCCCGCCGTCATCGGCGCTCGGATCAAGGACCTGCGGAACCCCTTGGCCAAGATGAGCAAGGACGCTCCGGACGACGCCGCCGGCTGCGTCCGCCTCCTCGACTCCCCGGACGTGATCCGCCACAAGGTGATGCGCGCGGTCACCGACTCCCGTCACGAGGTCCGGTACGACCCGGAGAACCAGCCGGGCGTCGCCAACCTCCTGGACATCCTGGCCGCGTGTGTCGGCGAGTCCGATCCCGCCGCGCTCGCCACCCGGTACAGCTCCTACGGAGCGCTCAAACGGGACGTGGCCGACGCCGTGATCAGCCTGCTCGCCCCACTGCGCGCCCGGTACGCCGATCTCGCCGCCGCCCCGGAGTATGTCGACGCGGTCCTGCGGGATGGGGCGGAGCGGGCGCGAGCCCTCGCCGAGCCGACCGTGGCCGCCGCCAAGCGCGCCATCGGGTTGTGACCGCGCCGCAGTCGCGTCGGTGCCCGCCGGTGGGGCTCGACGCGCGGGTCAGCGCGAGTCCCGAGGGGCTCCGGTCAGTCGACTTGGGCGGCGATCTCGCGCGCCCGGTCGCGTGCCGCCTCGATCGCGTCGAGCACCGCGGCACGCACCCGGTGGCGCTCCAGCTCGCGGATCGCGCTGATCGTGGTGCCACCCGGGGACGTCACCGCCTCCCGCAGCGTCACCGGGTGCTCGCCGGACTCCCGCAGCATGACCGCCGCGCCCAACGCGGCCTGGACGATCAGCTCGTGCGCGACCTGGCGGGGCAGCCCCAGCAGGATGCCGGCGTCGGTCATCGCCTCGACCAGGTAGTAGAAGTACGCCGGACCCGAGCCGGACAACGCCGTGACCGCGTCCTGCTGCGACTCGGGCACCCGCACCGTCTTGCCCAGCGGGCGCAGCATCTCCTCGGTCAGCGCGAGGTGCTCGGCGCGCGCGTGCGAACCCGCGGAGATCGCGCTCATCGCCTGGTCGACCAGCGCCGGGGTGTTCGACATGACCCGGACGACCGGCGTCCCCTCGGGAAGCCGCTTCTCGAAGAACGACGTCGGCAGGCCAGCGCAGATGGAGACGACGAGCTTGCCCTGAGGAACCCGCGGGCCCAGGTCGGCGAGCAAGGTCGACGCGTCCTGCGGCTTGACGGCGATGACGATGACGTGCGCTTCGCGCACCGCCTCCTCGTTCGGGAGGACCCGGATGCCGTAGCGCGTCTGGAGGTACTCACCGCGCTCCGCCCGACGGACCGTGGCGATGAGACCCGACGCGGGCCAGCCAGCGCGCAGCAACCCCGACAGGAGGGTCTCCCCCATCTTGCCGGCGCCGATGACGGCGATCGTGTGCTGCTCAGGACTCATCCGCTCTCGCTCCTCCTCACGCTGGGCCTCCTCACGCTGGGCCTCCTCACGCTGGGCTTTCTCGTGCTGGCCCTCCTCGTGCCAGACCTCCTCCGCCGGTCAGCTCCGGGTGACCAGCGAGCGCAGGAAGAAGCCCACGTACGCCGGACGCTCCGCGAGCCGGCGCATCAGGTACGCGTACCACTGGTCGCCGTACGGCAGATACACCCGGACCGTGTCCCCGAGGGAGACCAGTCGGCGCTGCTCCTCCGGCCGCACACCGTAGAGCATCTGGAACTCGTAGCTGCCTGGTGACCGGTCGTAGCGCATCGCCAGCGCGGAGGCGATCTCGATGAGCCGCGGGTCGTGGGTGGCGACCATCGGATAGCCCTGGCCAGCCATGAGGATCTTCAGGCAACGCACGTACGACAGGTCGATCTCGGACCGACGCCGGAACGCGACCGACTCCGGCGCGGCGTAGGCGCCCTTGCACAGCCGGACCCGAGACCCCTGGTAGGCCAGGTCCCGGCAGTCGCCCTCGGTTCGCCGCAGGTACGCCTGCAGGACCGCACCGGTCTCCGGGAAGTCGCGGCGCAGCTCCTGGACCACCGACAGCGTCGAGTCGACCGTGGTGTAGTCCTCCATGTCGATGGAGATCGCGGTGCCGGCGTTGCGCGCCGCGAGCGCGATCGTGCGTGTGTTCTCGAGCGCGAGCTTCTCGCCGTCGGGCCGAAGGTCCCGCCCTAGAGCGGACAGCTTGAGCGACACCTCGCACGACCGGGCCACTCCCGCCCGAGACAGCCGGTCGAGGAGATCGAGGTAAGCCCTCGTCGCCGACTCGGCACCCTCCCGGTCCTCGGTGTGCTCACCGAGGTGGTCGATCGTGACCTGGATCCCCTCGTCGAGGAGCTGTCGGGCCACCTCGATCGCTTCGTCGGCCGTCTCGCCCGCGACGAACCGAGAGACGATCGTCGATGACACCGGCATCGTGGAGGCGAGCTTCTGCACCCCTCGGCCACGGGCGGCGGCTAGCAGCGCTCTGCGTAGCACCACAGGAGTCTCCTCTCGTGCCCGAGTGTGATGACCCATCGCCGCTCCCGCCCCGCCCGGTCGGCGAGCCCAGGGTACGCCGTGGGCGCGTCCCGGCCGGACGGGCCCGCCGATCACCGCCCCGACACCCCGGCCGGTCACCGCCGCGTGGGAAGACCCGCAGGCTCACCTGGCTCCGGCCGCTCCTCCGTCGGCGCGGGCGGGACTGTTCCGCCGGACGGTGCCGCCGCGGACGGGGCCGGCTCCTCCGCGCTGGCATCGGTGACGTGTCGGGCCGGCACGAGTCGCAACAGGACGTCGTCGAGCGTCAGCACGCCGATCGTCCCGCCGTCCGCGTCGTCGATACGGGCCAGGTGGCTCGCCCCACTGCGCAGCGCGGCGAGAACGTCGACGAGCGGTGTCGTGGCGGTGATCACCGGCAGTGGCCGCACCTTTGTCGGCGCGATCGGCTCGGACGGCCGCTCCACGGTGTCGGTGAGGACGTCCTTGAGGTGGACGTAGCCAGTGAGCTGGCCGCGCTCGTCCAGGCGGGGGTACCGCGAGTGGCCCGTCCGCGCCGCGAGCTCCTCGATCTCGGCAGCCGTGGCGTTCGGTCCCACCAAGACCACCGACTCGAGCGGGATCGCCACGTCCGAGGCGGTGAAGGTGGCGAAGCCCAACGCCTGTTCGGCGAGCCGGTGCTCGTCGGGGTCGAGCAACCCTTCGCGGCGGGACTCCTCGAGCAGGTGGGCGACCTCCTCGTGGGTCACCGCGTCCGCGACCTCGTCCTTCGGTTCGACCCGAACCAGCCGCAGGAACGTGTTGGCCACCCCGGTGACACCGGTGACAGCTGGGCGAGTGGCGCGGACCAGCGCGCCCAGCACCGGCCCGAGCACGAGAGCCGACTGGAGCGGTGCGGCCAGCGCGATGTTCTTGGGGACCATCTCCCCGATGACGACGTGGAGGGCCACCACGAGCAACAGGGAGATCGCCACCGCCACCGGGTGCGCCAGGCCCTCGGGCAGGCCCACCGCCTCCAACCCGCGGGCCACCACGCCGGCGACCGCCGGCTCGGCGACCGCACCCAGGCCGACCGTGCACAGCGTGATGCCGGCTTGCGCCCCGGTCATCATGAGGTTCACCCGGCGGATCGCCCACAAGGTGGCCCGCGCTCGCCGCGATCCCCTGGCCACCAGCGGCTCGATCTGGCTCCGGCGGACCGAGACGAGAGCGAACTCCGCGCCCACGAAGAAGGCGTTGCCGGCCAGCAGGAGGATGGCGACGACCAACGCCACGCCCTCACTCATCGCCGGCTCCTTCCCCGTCGTCGACCGCGACCCGCTCGATCCGAACCAGGTCGACGCGGCGGCCGTCCAAGCGTTCGACGGTGACGCGCAGGCCATCGACTTCCGCCGAGTCGCCGACCCTCGGCACCTGGCCGAGGACGTGCATGACGAAACCCGCGACCGTCTCGTAGCGAGCGTGCGCCTCAGGCAGCCGCAGCCCTGTCTTCGCGTGAACCTCGTCCGGACGCAGGAGCCCGGAGACGATCCACCCGTCACCGTCGCGCCGGAACGTCACCTGGGGCGCGTCGTGCTCGTCGGCGACCTCACCGACGATCTCCTCCACGACGTCCTCGAACGTCGCGATCCCTGCCGTGCCGCCGTACTCGTCCACGACCACGCACAGCTCGGTGCCGTGGTCGCGTAACGCCCACAGGACCTCGTCGAGCGGGGTCGTGTGCGGCAGGAAGAGCGCGGGCCGGGCCAGTCGTCCGACCGGTGTCGAGCTCCGCTCGGCGACCGGTACCGCGACCGCGTCGGTCAGCTCGACCACACCCACCACGTCGTCGAGGTCGGCGCCGGCCACGGGGAACCGCGAGACGCCGTGCTCGCGCGCGAGGTCGACGACCCGTTGCACAGGGTCGGCGGCGTGCACCCACACCACGCGGGTGCGCGGGGTGAGGACGTCACGGGCGCGCTTGTCGTCGAAGCGGAGCACGCGCTCCACGAGGGTCGCGGTGGTGGGTGGGAGCACGCCCGACTCGGCGGAGTTGCGCAGCACCGAGACGAGCTCCTCGGGCGTGCGCGCGGACGCCAGCTCCTCCTGAGGTTCGACGCCCAGCGACCGGACGATGTGGTTCGCGACCGTGTTGAGCCCGACCGTGAGAGGTCGGGTCGCGGCGGTGAACGCGCGCTGCGGAAGCTGGACGACCCGCGCCACCGCGAAGGGGTGGGCGAGCGCGAGGTTCTTCGGAACCAGCTCGCCGAACAGCATCGTGACCACGGTCACGCCGACGACCGCCAGGGTCAGCGACACCCCGGTCACCATGCTGTCCGGGACACCGAGGCGCACCAGCGGTCCGTCGACCAGGCGAGCCACCGCCGGCTCGGCGAGCCAGCCGATGGCGAGGTTCGTGAGGGTGATCCCGATCTGGGCGCTGGACAGGTGGGTGGAGAGTGACTTCAGCGTCGTGTGAACACCCCGGGCGCCCGGCAGGCCCTGGGCGGCCGCTCGTTCCACGCCCGGGCGGCTCACGGTGACCAGGGCGAACTCGGCCGCGACAAAAACTCCGCAGGCGACCACGAGCAGGGCTGACAGCCCGACGAGCAACACGCTGGTCACCGTCGGCCCCCCGTCTGTCCGGGCCGAGGATCAGCCGCTCGTGACGGGCGTTGTGATCCCGGTGTCCGTGACCCCGATCGTCGGGGGGTCGGTCTTCGGGGAGTGCGTTCTGAACCTTCCATTCTCACCTTGTCAAAGGCCCGGCTCACCGCGGCGGGCGTCACGCGGTGAGCGTCGCCAGAGGCGTCAGCGCGAGACGACCCGCACCGGCCTCCTGGCACCGGGCCAGTGCCGCTTGCACGTCATCGTATGCCCGCGACATACAGACGAAAAGGTACGGGGTCGAAGTTCCGGCCGATGCGCTAGTCCCTGACGACGGGAACGGCCGACACGGCACCGCCAGGGTGTCGTGTGGCCGGTTCGCGGTGTTTCGCGAGACCTGTCAGCTCTCCGCCGACGGTGGCGCGTGTCGCTCGAGGAAGCCGTAGACGTCCGTCTCGTCCACCCCCGGGAACGCTCCCGGCGGCAGGACTGCGAGCACGTGCGAATGAGCTCGTGCCGACGGCCAGCTCCAGCCCTGCCACCGCGACGCGAGCTCGGCCGGTGGCCGCTGACAACACGAACCGGACGGGCACTCCGACACCGCGCGATTGCGGGTCTCGCGGCCTCGGAACCACCGAGAGTCCTCGTAGCGAACACCGATGGTCACCGCGAAGTGTCGCTCCCGGGTCGGGTCGACGTGCGCGACACACCAGTGCGTGCCGTCTGGGGTGTCGGTGTACTGGTAGTACGACGGAAACCGCTCGGGTGCGGTGAAGACCTGCCGTCCCGCCCACCGACGACACATGCGTTGACCTTCGATCGCGCCACTGGCGTCGGCCGGGAAGATCAACCCGTCGTTCTCGTACGCCTTGTAGATGATCCCGGCCTCGTCGTTGCGGACGAAGTGGCAACGCAGGTCCAAGTGGCGGGTCGCGAGGTTGGTGAACCGGTGCGCCGCCATCTCGTACGACACCGAGAAGGCGTCCCGCAGATCCTCGATGGCGAGGTCGCGGTCGGCCTTGGCTCGCTTGAGGAACGGCACCGCGGCCCGTTCGGGCACGAGTACGGCGGCGGCGAAGTAGTTCGCCTCCACGCGCTGCCGCAGGAAGTCGGCGTAGTCCCGGGGCGATCGGTGATCGAGGATGACGTGGCCGAGAGCTTGGAGGACGACAGCTTTCGGCGTGTGCATCCCCAGCTGCTCGCTGCGCAGGTAGATACGGCGGTGGCGCAGGTCGGTGACGGACCGCACCGATCCCGGCAAGTCCTCGGCGTAGTGGATGGAGAAGCCATGGTGGGCCACGATCGCTCCCACGTGGGCGTCCGAGAGCGGACCACCTCGGTAGTCGACCGCGGTGAGACTTTGAATCGCGAGCCGTTCGATCTCGCCGAAGTAGTTGCCACGCTCCCTCATCTTTCGGCGCAATTCCGCGTTGGCGGCGCGTGCGTCCTCTGGTGTCGCCGTCGGTCTGCTGTCCCGGCGCTTGAGCTCGTCGTACAACGCGACCAGGTGCTCCAACACCTCGCTGGGAACCCGGGGTCCGACCCGCAGGTGCGGCAGACCCAACGCCTGGTAGCGAGGATCTCGCTGAGCCTCCTCGAGCGCGATCTCCAAAGCGGCACGCCGCGTCGGGGGCGTGGGTGACAACAGCTCATTGACAGAAACGTCCAACGCAGCCGCGATCTTGCTGACGAGGGAGAGCTTCGGCTCACGTCGGCCGTTCTCCAGCAGGGACAGTTGGGACGGCGCTCGACCGACCCGTCGACCAAGCTCGGCAAGCGTCATACGCCGGCTTCGCCGCAGATGCCGCACTCGCTGGCCCAGAGTGACAAGATGCAGATCCTGCGGAATCGTCCGGCGTTCTTCCCCCCGAACGTCTGACACAACTTGATGCTAGGAGAACATTCGCGGAAGTTTCTAGGGCCGAACGCCGCGTCTTGCCCCGTTCCCTCCAAGACTCAGGTGTAACAGGGAGAGGTCATCGACAAAGGGGGCAGCAGCGATGACGCCGAGCGAGCCGACATCGACCACGCCGGGGTCGGGCAACGGGGGAACCGCCACGCGCAAGGTCCGGGCTTCGCGCCCGCGAGAGGCCGCACGGACGTCCAGCCGCGCGGACATCGAGGCGGCCGCACGCCGCGCCGCCGAGGAGTTGCGACGCGAGTGGGAGACCAACCCACGGTGGCGAGGGATCGAGCGGACGTACACCGCCGAGGACGTCATCCGGTTACGCGGTTCGATCCAGGAGGAGTACACGCTGGCTCGGCTTGGCGCAGAGCGGCTCTGGCACCTGCTGCAGACCGAGGACTACGTCGCCGCGCTGGGCGCGCTCACCGGCAATCAGGCGGTCCAGCAGGTTCGGGCGGGGTTGAAGGCCATCTACCTGTCCGGGTGGCAAGTCGCGGCTGACGCGAACCTGGCCGGCCAGACCTACCCCGACCAGAGCCTGTACCCGGCGAACTCCGTCCCCAACGTGGTGCGCCGCATCAACAACGCCTTGCTGCGGGCGGACCAGATCAGCTGGGCCGAAGGCGAGCACGACGCGCCGTACTGGTTGGCGCCCATCGTGGCCGACGCGGAGGCCGGATTCGGCGGCGTCCTCAACGCCTTCGAGCTGATGAGGGCGATGATCGCCGCGGGCGCCGCCGGCGTGCACTGGGAGGACCAGCTGGCGTCGGAGAAGAAGTGCGGCCACCTGGGTGGGAAGGTGCTCATTCCCACCGGGCAGCACATCCGCACGCTCAACGCGGCTCGGCTGGCCGCCGACGTGTGCGGAGTTCCCACGATCATCATCGCCCGCACCGACGCGCAGGCCGCCACGCTCATCACCAGCGACGTCGACGAACGAGACCGTCCGTTCATCACCGGAGAGCGCACGCCTGAAGGCTTCTACCGGGTACGCAACGGTCTCCCCGCAGCCATCGCACGTGGCCTGGCCTACGCGCCGTACGCCGAGCTGCTGTGGATGGAGACCTCCACTCCCGACCTCGACGTGGCTCGGCAGTTCGCCGAAGCGATCAAGGCGGAGTACCCAGACCAGATGCTGGCGTACAACTGCTCCCCGTCGTTCAACTGGAAGCGCCACCTCGACGACGACACGATCGCCAAGTTCCAGCGCGAGCTCGGGTACATGGGATACACGTTCCAATTCATCACGCTCGCTGGGTTCCACGCCCTCAACGCGTCGATGTTCGAGTTGGCGAGGGGCTACGCCAGTGAGGGAATGCCCGCCTACGTCGCGCTGCAGGAGCGGGAGTTCGCCGCCGAGCGGTTCGGCTACACCGCGACGAGGCACCAGCGTGAGGTCGGCACGGGCTACTTCGACCTGGTCAGCACCGCGATCTCACCGGACTCCTCGACGACGGCGCTGCGCGGATCCACCGAGGAGGAGCAGTTCCAGACACGGTGACGGCGCACGCGGTCCGACTCGGGCCTGGCCCCGACACGCCACCGGCTGGCCATCCGCAGGATGGCCAGCCGGTCCCATGACCGAGGGTCGGCGAGGCGCCGGTGCTGGGGTGGTCTAGACCCGCGACTGCGTGTCGAGCTGCAAGCCGGGCTTGCCCGCCTCGGTCACGAAGCTGGCCCGAACGGCGATGGGCGCTCCAGGACGTGACACGTAAGGCATCACGAGGTGGTCAGCCCGACACTGCTCGCGGGTCAGGGTGAGGCGAAGGTAGCCGCGCTGGTGGTTCATGAACCGCACGTGCGGGTTGGCCGCCAGGACGACCTCACTGTGTGGGTCGAGGTCCTCGCCGTCTTGGTCGGAGCTGATCGACGTGCCGCCGAACTCGACACCGACCGTGGCGGAGTCGGGGTCGTCGAAGTTCAGCTTCAGCTCGGCGGCGATGTGGCGATGCCGGTCGCCGGTCACCACGACGGGGTTGAGGTCCGGTCGGTCGGCGAACAGGTCGAGGAGGCGCTGACGGGCCGCGGGGTAGCCGTCCCAGGCGTCCATGAACAGGGGAAGAGGATCACCGACGTCCAAGTCGAACTGGCTCATCGGTACCTGGTTCGCGAGCAGGTTCCACCGGGTTCGAGCGCCGGTGAGGCCCTCGGCCAGCCAGCGCTCCTGCTCCGCTCCGAACATCGTCCGCGTCGGGTCGAGTCGTTCCGCGCAGTCCTCCTGCTGGCCGTCCCCACAGGCCTGGTCGTCGCGATAGGAGCGCTCGTCGAGAACGTGGACGGTCACCAGGTCGCCGTAGGTGAGGCGGCGGTACAGCCGGATGTCGGCTCCGTTCGGCTTCTGGGGCAGACGGAGCGGCAGGTGCTCGTAGTAGGCCTGGGCAGCCGCCGCCCGGCGCTGCCGGAACGTCGCGGGATCCACGTCGAGGTCGCGCGAGAAGTCTCCAGCCCAGTTGTCGTCGACCTCGTGGTCGTCCCAGGTGACCACGAACGGGAGCGCGGCGTGCGCCGCCTGCAGGTCCGGGTCGGTCCGGAAGAGCGCGTACCGCAACCGGTACTCGGTCAACGTCCACGGTTCCGTACGGATCTCCGTGGGCAAGGTGACCTTGCGGTGCAGGCCGTCGGCCGGGATCGTGTTCTCGTAGATGTAGTCGCCCAGGTGCAGGACGACGGCGAGGTCGTCGTCGCTCATGTGGCGGTAGGCGGTGTAGAAGCCGCCCCACCACACCTGGCACGACGCGACGCCGACGCGCAGCGTCGTGAGCGGCGTACCCGGAGCGGGCGCGGTCTTCGTTCGGCCCACCGGGCTCACGAACCGTCCAGCGCGGAAGCGATAGAAGTACGTCCAGTTCGGACGCAGGCCACGCACCTCGACGTGGACCGCGTGGGCGAGCTCCGGCACGGCGAGGACCTCGCCACGCTGGACGACTCGCCGGAACCGCTCGTCGAGCGCGACCTCCCACCGGACGGGAACCGCCAGGTTCGGCATGCCGCCGTGGCCGTCGAGGGCGAGCGGCTCTGGCGCGAGACGGGTCCACAAGACGACTCCGTCGGGATGCGGATCACCCGACGCGACGCCCAGCGTGAACGGGTCCTCGCGTAGGCGCGGCTCCGCCCACACCGGAGCGTGGGAGAAACCGGCCGCGAACAGGCCCAGGCCGGCCAGACCGGAGAGGACGTCTCGCCGACCGAGGATTCGCCGGAGCGCGGTCGTCGACACCATGTCCGTCCTCCTGTCCTTAGCGAGGGCACGTTCGTGCGGCACCGGCCGCTCGTGGGGGATGCCTGACGTGCCCTGTCATTCCGTGGATCCGTCATTCCTTGCGGTTCGGTGACGACGTCTGGGAAGCACGGACGCCAGCCGCCGCTGCGACGAGGTCGGCGTAGCCCGCTTGGCCGAGACGGTTCGGGTGGTAGGACTCGCCGATCGGGTTGGACAGTCCGTTGATCCACTCGACGTCGTCGCAGACCGAGTGCCCGGTGAACGCGGGACGGGCGTCGACGAAGTCGAACCCATGCGCGCGCGCCCGACCGCCGATCGTCGCGGCCAGCAGGTCGGCGCTCGCGTTGAGCTCGGCCTGCTCGCCTGGGCTGATCCGAGCGGCGAGGTTGCACTCCTCGCCGTTGAAGAGTCGCGGGTAGCCGACCACGATGACGTGGGCCGTCGGCGCGGCCGCACGGATCGCCGTGAACAGCGAGTCCAGTCGGCCGGGGAGGACATCGCGGATGAAGCCGTTCGCCGACTCGATCTCGTCCCAACAGGTCGTCGGCCACGGCTGAGCGCACCGGAAGAGAACCGAGGCCCAGCCCGCGTCATTGCCGCCGACCGAGACGGTCACCAGATTCGTCGCCGCGTCGAGGCCGGCGAGCTGTTTGTCACGCACGTCGGCGACCGTGGCGCCCGAGCAGGCGGCGAAGGACAGCGCCGCGCCTAGCCGCGTGGCCACCAGCACTGGATAGGCGTAGGGCGACCGCTTGCAGTCGGTGCCGTCCGAGTAGTAGGAGCGGGTGCCCACGCCGGACGAGTACGAGTCGCCCAGAGCCACGTAGCGAAGCGCGTCGGCGTGCGCCGGCGCGGCGGCCACGGGGAACCAGAGGCTGACCAGGCCGAGGACGAACGCTAATCGAACGAGGCGACGTCGGACCCCGCCCATCTCGGCCCCCTTCACGCCGGCCGGGCAGACCCCCGCACCAGGACCTTCCGCCAGGGAGCGGACGACAAATCCGGTAACGGGTCAAATCGTCCCGTTCAGGGTGAAGGACAACGAGCGCCCGATCAAGGGCGGGATGACGGTGAGAACCGGACAGCGGCCGCGACCGTCCGGTGGCAGGGCTCGACTCAACCAGGACCGGGTCCGTCTTCCCGTCGCGCCGAGGCGCAGAGCGCCGCGGGACCACGAGGGGCTGCGAGAGGCAGCGCTACGAGAGGTGGGTGGGAGGTCTTGCGCGCGGCCTACTGACCGACCGCCTCGATGGTGCCGTCGGAGGCGACGGTGTACGCCGGCACCACGGGTGCGGCGAAGTGGAGCCGCGCGAAGGCGAGGGCTTCGGCGAGGTCGGCTTCTCGCTCCGAGCGGCTGGCCGCGCGTCGGGTGTTGACCTCGAGCACGATGGCGCCGGTGAAGCCACGGCGGGCCAGCAACTCCAGCACATCGGCGCATCGCTGGTTACCACGACCAGGCACCAGGTGCTCGTCCTTGATCGATCCGTTGCCGTCCGCCAGGTGCACGTGGGCGAGCCGGTCGCCAAGGTCGTACGCCATCTCGTAGGCGTCGACACCGGCCGTCGCCGTGTGGGAGAGGTCGAGCGTCACCGCCGCGTAGTCGAAATCACGGGGGTCCCACCCCGGCAGGTACGCCTGCAGGCCCTGACCGGCCGCCTTCCATGGGTACATGTTCTCGACCGCGAAGGTGATCCCGGTCTCCTCCGCGCGCTTGGCGACTCCCGCCACGAACTGACGGGCGTAGTCGCGCTGCCAACGGAACGGCGGGTGCACGACGACGACCTTCGCGCCCAGCGCCTTCGCGGCCTCGGCGCCGCGATCCAGCTTGCCCCACGGGTCGGTGCCCCAGACCCGCTGGGTGATGAGCAACGTCGGGGCGTGGATCGACACGATCGGCATCTGGTGGTACTCGCTGAGCCGGCGCAGGGCCTCCACGTCCTGGCTCAGGGGATCGGTGCCCACCATGACCTCGACCCCGTCGTAGCCGAGGCGGGCGGCCAGCTCGAACGCTGTCGCCGTCGACTCGGGGTACACCGACGCCGTCGACAGGGCGATTGGGGCATTGGGCACCCGAACGACACCCTTGCCTCGGACGTGCGTGTTGGCGGCACCGTGCACGGCGTCCAGGGTACGGCGCGAGCCGGTGCCGTCGGCCTCGACACCTCCCACATTCGTACCTTACGGCTCACTCAGCGTGACTCGGGCGCCGTAGCGCTCCCGCATCCGGTCGTTGTGGGCGTCGCCCTCGGGCACGTTCGCCGACACGTAGACCGGTGGCTGGTGCCCAGCCGCGAGCAGCCGCCCACACACCTCGACGGTCAGCATCTGGGCGATGAGCGCGCCGGTCAGTGAGGAGGTCGGGCAGATCGAGACGCCACCGGACAGCTCGAGCTCGGCGTCACCCCGGACAGCGCCGTTGTCGATCACGATGTCGGCGAGCTCGAACAGCCGGAGCCCCGAGGGGTGGCGGGAGGTGATCGCCCGGCTGTGCTGCAGCGACGTGACGGCGACGACGGGGTGGCCGCGTTCCTTGACCAGCCGCGCCATCTCGACCACGGAGCCGTTGCCTCCAGAGTTGGAGACGATCACGAACACATCCCGTGGGTGGATCTCGTGCAGGGCGAGCACCCGCGCCGCCAGGCTCGGGTCCCGCTCGGCGAGCGGGTCGAGAAGGGAAGCAGGATCCTCGCCGCCCAGGAACACCAGGTCCTTGATGGCCAGCATGTTGGCGCAGACCAGGCCCCCGGCTCGGCCGGCGATCTCCATCGCGAGCGCTCTGCTGTGGCCGGTCCCGAAGACCTGGATGATCCCCCCTTCGGGGATGGCAGCGGCGATGAGATCCGCGGCGGCCGCGATGGCGTCCCGCTGCGTCTCCACCACCCGCTCGAACGCCCCGCGCAGGACGCGTACCGCGTCGTCGAGGGTGGGCTGGTCGATGGGCGCGGCCTCGTTCTGGGTCACACCGCCCTCCTTCCTCGTCTCCTCGCCGCGTGAGCGACAGCGGTCTGGGTCTCGTTCCGGTCAGGGAGCCATCGCAGCGGCGACGTCCGCCTGACAGCGACGGCGCCAGCCTGCCAGTGACCCCCCTGACAGTGACTCCTGACAGTGACTCCTGCCAGCGACCACAGTCAGCCGGACAACGCCGGGTGCACGACGACGTTGGCCAGATGGGGGACGTCCACCCCGCTCGCCAGCCGGACGGCGCCGCTGAGCGAGTCGCCCTGCGGCTCGCGAAGGTCGGCGGATGGGCAGAGCTGGCTGAGACCGGAGGCGAACGCCTCGAAGATGATCGGGGCTCGGAGCAGCCCGCCGGCCCACGACACCGGGACAGTCCGGTCTCCGGCTCCCGGGAAGCCCCGCCGCACCGCGGCGGTGACGCTCACGGCGAGCTCCTCCCCCGCCGCCTGGCACAGCACCCTCGCCACGGCGTCGTCCTTCGCCGCCTCGGTCACCTCGGCGGCGAACGAGGCGACGTCGGCCACCAGCGTCGGTCGGCGATACCACCGCTTCACCGCGTCCCGGAGCGGCCGTCCAACACGTTCCTCCGCACGAGCGGTGAGTGCGGTGGGCGCACCGCGTCCCTCGTAACCGGCGAGGGCGGCGCGCAGCCCCGCGAGGCCCAGGGAGAATCCACCGCCGGCGTCGCCGAAGAGGTAACCAAGCCCATCGACGTTGAGCAGTTCACCCTGCGGCGTCACCGCGAGGCACGCCACCCCTGTCCCCGCCGCCACCACGACGCCCACATCTCCGCCCAGGACGCCGAGGTGGGTGGTCACGTCATCCCCGGTCAACAGCACCCGACGGGCGCCGAGCCGCTCGGCGACGAGTGGCGCGAGACGCTGTCGGCTGTCTCGGTCGGAGGCCCCGCCGGCCAGACCGAGGGCGATGACCTCCACCGGTCCGGGCCGACCCAGCTCCTCCCACGCGGCGACCACCCGGTCGCACTGCTGCTCGACCGGGTCCATGCCGGCGGTCCACTGGAAGCCAGGGACCAGCACCTGGGCGCCCACGCGAGCCTGATCTCCGTGGCCCTCCACGGTCGCCATGACGAGCTTGGTTTGGCCGCCATCGACGGCCAGGCGAACGCCGGGTGAATGGTCGTCGTCGTTCACTCGAATGCCTCCGAGCGCATCGTGTCCAAGTGCCGGAGTATGACACCTTCACGGAGAGCCCACGGACACAGCTCGAGCTCGTGGACGTCGAGGACCTCCATCGCGGCCTGGGCGACGACCGCGCCGGCGAGCAGCTGAGGGGCCCGCGTCGGCGAGACGCCCGGCAGCACGGCCCGCTCCGCGGCCGTCATCGCCGCGAGTGAGGGCAGCCATGCCCGAAGGCTGTCGAGGGTCATGGTGCGCCGCGCGTACGGTCCCGCCGCCGACGGCGCGGCGCCGCAGATCCGCGCCAGCTGCCGAAAGGTCTTGGACGTGCCCACCACACGGTCTGGCTCGCGGTGGCGTCGGATCACGTCGGCTTCGCGTTCGATCACGGACCTGACGTGCCGGGACAGCGCCGCGACGTCCTCCGCCGGGGGCGGGTCGGAGGTGAGCCACTCTCGGGTCAGCCGGCCGGCGCCGAGCGGCAGCGACAGGGCCGCGTCTGGATCCTCGTTGTCGCCGATAGCCAGCTCGAGTGACCCGCCGCCGATGTCGAGGACGAGGAGCCGCCGTGACGACCAGCCGAACCACCGTCTGACCGCGAGGAAGGTCAACCGCGCCTCCTGCTCGCCGGACAAGACGGTGAGGTGGACGCCGGCCGTGGCCGCGATGGAGCGCAGGACGTCCTCGGCATTCGTGGCGTCTCGGATCGCCGAGGTCGCGAACGACACCACCGTCTCGCACCCTTCGCGCTCGGCGATCTCCAGGGCCTGACGGACGCTGGTCGCCAGCATCCGCGTGCCGGCGTAGGTGAGAGCGCCCACCTCGTCCAGGTGCTCGGCGAGCCGGAGCTCGGTCTTGTGGGAGAAGGCCGGGAGAGGGGGAGCGCCGGGTTGCGCGTCGACGATGAGCAGGTGCACCGTGTTGGAGCCCACGTCGAGCACGCCGAGCCGCATGGTTCGACGCTACCCGCTGGACGCCCGCCGGTCCCCGACGAAGCGTGGCCGGACGCAGCTGATGCCGACATGACGTCTCGCGGCCTTGCGCCTCGTGCAGCATCTCTCCTCGGGTGTGAGGCGCGGAGCGATGTCTCCACAGGCCGCCCGACGCCGGACACAGTGCGACCCGCGGGACGCTCCACGGCGTCGGCTCAACTGCTCGGCTCGCTTGATCCGCCCGACGGTCCGGCGGGTCAAGCACCATCGGCCGCGCCCGCCACATAGGGTTGCGAGAGTGCCTGAGGTACCGCTCGACTTCCCGCGCGCCTGGGTGGAGTTCATCGATCCCGCCGACGCCAACCAGGTGTTCCGTGTCGATCTGACCTGGTTGACGTCGCGCTGGAACTGTCTGTTCAACAACGGCTGTCCGGGGATCATAACGGAACGCGCTGACGCCGGGTGCTGCCAGCTCGGCGCGCATTTCGCGGGCAAAGAGGACGAACGCCGCGTCCGGCGCTGGGTCAAGCAGCTCACCGCTGAGGACTGGCAGAACCGGGCCGAAGGGCGCAAGAACGGCTGGATCGACGTGGACGAGGAGGGTGAGCGGAAGACCCGCGTCGTCAACGGCGCGTGCATCTTCCACAACGAGCCCGGGTGGCCGGGCGGCACTGGCTGCGCCCTCCACATCCACGCCCTCCGCGTGGGCGTCCACCCCGTCGAGACCAAGCCCGACGTCTGTTGGCAGGTGCCGATCCGTCGGCTCTACCGCGAGGTCGAGCGCACCGACGGAACGTCGTACCTGGAGGTGACGATCACCGAGTACGACCGTCGGGCGTGGGGGCCTGGTGGCCACGACTTCGAGTGGTACTGCACAGGCAACACCGAGGCGCACACCGCCCGCGAGCCCCTGTATCTGTCCGCCCGGCGCGAGCTGGTGGAGCTGATGGGCGAGGCCGCCTACGCCGAGCTGGTCAAGCACTGCGAGGCGCACCTGGCTGCGCGTCAGCGGTTGACCCGCCACCCCGCCGACCCGGCCCGGCGGGCCTCGACCAAGACCACCACGGGTCGGCGCCGCACCTCGACCGGCCGGGCTCGCCTGATCAGATAGCCGGCCCGGCTGGGACGCGCGGCGCCGCTACCCTCAGCGTCGTGCCGCTCATCGCGCAAGGGGCCCGGCCGAGCCCCAACATCTGGAACCACCCAGATCGCTACGAGCTGGAGAATCGGGCCGCCGACCCCGACCGGGTCATCGAGGCGGCGATGCATCGGCGACGCCCGTGGGCTGGTGCGCGCGTCCTCGACATCGGCTGCGGCACGGGGTTCCACCTCCCCCGGTTCGCGGCCCTGGCCGCTCACGTCGTCGGCGTCGAACCGCACGGCCGGCTCGTGGAGTACGCCCGCCGACGGTGCGCGCGACTCCCCACGGTGGAGGTTCGCCAAGGCGTGGCCCAAGCGCTGCCGCTGCCGGACGCGTCGGTCGACGTCGTCCACGCCCGCTGGGCGTACTTCTTCGGCCCCGGCTGCGAGCCCGGACTGGCCGAGATCCGGCGGGTGGTGCGCCGCGGCGGGGCGGCGTTCATCATCGACAACGACGCCACGCGCAGCAGCTTCGGTCGCTGGTTCCGCCAGGCCTTCCCCTCGTATGACCCCGACCGCGTCGAGCGCTTCTGGGCTCGGCAGGGGTACGCGCGGGACTCTCTCGACATCCGGTGGCGCTTCGAGCGGCGGGAGGACTTCGAAGCGGTGGTCCGGATCGAGTTCCCTCCCGCCGTGGCGGAGCGCATCCTCGTCGAGCACGACGGGCTCGAGGTGGACTACGCCGTCAACCTGTGGTGGCGGCTTTTTTGACCCGTGACGCCGACCGTCGGCTCGGCTTCGGCGAGGCTGATCGCGATGTCGGCGGGAGGCCCTAAGGTTGTCGGCCATGGCCAAGGCAACCACCTCTCGGTCGCGCAAGCCCGCCTACCGCTGTGTCGAGTGTGGATGGCAGACCGTGCGGTGGGTCGGTCGGTGCGGCGAGTGCCAAGCCTGGGGCACCGTCGAGGAGGTCGGTCTCGCCCGCCCGGCGGCTGTCACCTCCCCGGGGCCCGTGAGCCAACCCGCCGTACCGATCGACGAGATCGACGTGGAGGCGGCGCGGGCCGAACCCACGGGGATCGGTGAGCTCGACCGAGTGTTGGGCGGTGGCCTCGTCCAGGGGGCCGTCGTCCTGGTCGCCGGTGAACCGGGCGTGGGCAAGTCCACCCTGCTCCTCGAGGTCGCCGCGGAACGGGCCCGCGCCGGCGGTCGCAGCCTCTACGTCTCCGGCGAGGAGTCGGCGGCGCAAGTCCGGCTCCGCGCCGAGCGCGTCAACGCGATGACGTCGCGGCTCTACCTCGCGGCCGAGACCGACTTGTCCGCTGTCCTCGGCCACATCGACGCGGTGCGGCCTGACCTCCTCGTGCTCGACTCCGTGCAGACCGTGGCGTCCAGTGAGGTCGAGGGGGTGGCGGGCGGTGTGACACAGGTTCGAGAGGTCGCCGCGGCACTCATCCGGGTGGCCAAGGAACGTGGTATCGCCACGATCATGGTGGGCCACGTCACCAAGGACGGCTCGATCGCCGGCCCACGGGTGCTGGAGCACCTCGTCGACGTCGTCCTCCACTTCGAAGGAGATCGCAGCTCCCGCCTCCGGATGGTCCGCGCGGTCAAGAACCGCTTCGGTCCCACCGACGAGGTCGGCTGCTTCGACTTCGCCGACGGCGGCCTGGTCAGCCTCCCCGACCCGAGCGGGCTGTTCCTCACCCGACGCCCCGAGCCGGTGTCGGGCAGCTGCGTCACCGTCACCCTCGAGGGTCAGCGCCCGCTGCTGGCCGAGGTGCAAGCCCTCGTCGCCCCGTCCGCCCTGGCCACTCCACGCCGCGCGACATCCGGGCTCGACTCCAGCCGGCTGGCCATGATCCTCGCCGTGCTCCAACGCCGCGCCCGGCTGCTGCGGCTGGGGAAGGACGACGTCTACGCGGCGACGGTGGGCGGCGTCCGGCTGCGCGAACCGGCCTCAGACCTCGCCGTCGCCCTGGCCATCGCCAGCTCCGCCACCGACCAGCCGTTGCCGTCCCGTCTCGTGGCCCTCGGCGAGGTCGGGCTCGCGGGCGACCTGCGACCAGTGACCGGTATCCAACGGCGGCTCACCGAGGCCGCCCGGCTCGGCTTCACCGAGGCGCTGGTGCCGCCGCACAGCGGCACGCCACCCTCCGGCGTGCACGTCCGGGAGGTCGCCAGCATCGGGGAGGCGCTCCACGCCGCGGTCCGGCTCGGGAACGTCGTGAGCCTTCCACACCGCGAGGCGGAGGCACGCTGACCTCGCCCGGGCCGCGCCGTCGGCGACGCTGCCGTCGCCACGAGCGCTGCCAGCGCGTCGTCGCCGACGTCCCGAGGCCGCCCACCGGTCACGAGCGGAAGGTGTGCGTCCCCGGCCCGCAGTGCTGGACGACGTAGTCCCCGGTGGGTTGCGGCACGTGCACCTCCGCGGTCACGCCCGGGGGCAGCTCCACCCGGACCTCGAAGCCGTCGTCGACCCGACGCCAGGAGGAGGCGACCCGTCCGCGGACGGTGTCGAGCGCGACCCTCGCCCGCCCGAGGGCACGCGGCGGCACCGGTCGTACCCGCACCCGCGCGAAGCCCGGTGCGGCCGGTGCGACACCGGCGAGGTCCTCGATGAACCACTGGTCGATGTGCCCGAAGAAGTGATGGTCCCGTGACCGGGAGTCGGCCTGCCAGTGCTCGTACAGCGCGGTCGCGCCCTGCTCCAGCCAGAACCCGTAGCCCGGGTAGGTGCGCTGGGTCGCCACCGTGTAGGCGAGATCCACCAGGCCGTGCCGGGTGAGCAGTGGGAACAAGAACTTCGTCCCGATCACCCCGGTGTCAAGGTGATCCTGTCGCGCGTGGATGTCGGCCACAAGGTTGTCAAGGACAGCCTGCCGAACCTCCTCCGGGGCGAGCCCGAACGCCAGCGCCACCACGTTGGCGGACTGCCGGTACCCCGTCGGGCGTTCACCGTGATACGTCGCGGTCGCTGGGTCGAAGAACGCGCGGTTGAAGCCGTCCCGCAGTCGAGACATCAGCTCGTCGTAGCCGGCGAGGTCGGCTCGCTTGTCGAGGACGGTCGCGAACTCGCGGAGCAGCTGGACGAACCGGTAGGTGTACGCCGTCTCGTACACGCCCGGGCCCTCCGGCGGGACGCCGCCGACACCGGGTGGGAGGTAGTCGCCGAGCCCGACCAGGACGACGTCGTCCTCCAAGAACCCGTCGACGAGGTAGTCCAGGTAGCGCCGCGCCCCGTCGTAGTGACGGGCGAGCACCCGCTCGTCGCCGTAGAAGCGGTACATCACCCACGGGATCTCGACGTACGCCACGTCCCAGGCGGGGATCGGTCCCACGATCGCCGCGTTGGGGTCGCCGGGATAGCCCCAGCCGCTGGTCGGGACGATCGGCGGGAACGCGCCGTTCGGGAGCTGCGCATCCACCCAGTCCCGCAACCACTTGGTGTACAGGCGCGGCATGTGGAAGTTGTACGCCGCGACCGCAGCGGTCAGGTGTGCGTCACCGGTCCACCCGTTCTTCTCGAACACCGGCGTGTCCGTCGGGATGCCATGGAGGTTGTTCAGCACCGCCCACCTGGTCCCGGCGTGCAGCCGATTGACCACCTCGTCGTCGCAGTCGAACTCGCCGGTCGAGGCGACCGCGGTGTGGACGACGACCCCACGCAGGTCTTCCAGCGTCGGTCGACTCGGGTGACCGTCGACCTGGACGTACTGGAAACCCTTGTAGGAGAAGCGCGGCTGGTAGACCTCGACGTCGCCCCCGCGCAGGACGTAGTGGTCGGTCTGGATGTCGCGGTAGATCAGCCGCTGCTCGATGTCGACCGTCCCGTCGGGGCGCAGCCGCTCCCCGTAGCGAATGCGGACCCGCGTGCCGGCCGGGCCGGACAGCCGTAGCCGCGCCCATCCGGCGAGCTGCTGCCCGAGATCGAAGACGAACACTCCGGGAGCCGGCTCGGTCAGACTCACCGGTGCGATCTCCGCCACCGGCTCGATCTGCTCCACCTGCTGCGAGCGCAGCACGCCACCGGGCGGCCGGACTGCCACCGCGCGCACCCAGGCGCTGTCGTCGAAGTCAGCTCGGGTCCACCCCGGCTGCTCGTGGCGAGCGTCGTACTCCTCACCCGCGTAGAGCGAATCGGCACGCGTCGGTCCGTCGACGCACCGCCAGGTCTCGTCGCTCACGACGCGCTCGATCCGCCCGTCGGCGTACCAGATCACCAGCTGAGCGAGCAGCGCGGGATGGTCCCACCACGGAGCCTTCTCCCAGTACCAGACGTTGGGCGTCGGCTCGCCGTACCGGCCGCGGCCCAACGCCGCCGCGAGCGCGTGTGTCGTGCCCTCGCCCCGCAGGAGGTCTGTCACGTCGTATGTCGAGTACAGGACCGTCGCGTGGTACGCGGTGGGCGCCGGGTCCAGCACCGCGCGGCCGACCCGCTGCCCGTCGAGGAAGTACTCGCCGTACCCGAGTCCGCTCACGTACAGCCGGGCCCGCGTCACCTGCCCGGCTGGCAGCGTGAACGTTGTCCGCAGCAGCGGCGACGGGGGCACCGGCGCGTGGGCGTCGCCGTCCCGGCCGGCGGGGTGCCCGATCCATCGCGCGCCGCCCCAATCGTCCTCGCCGAGCAGGCCCGTCTCGAACGAGGCGGGTTCGGACCAGTCGGAGAGCCGTCCGGCGCCGTCCCAGACGCGCACCGCCCAGACGTACCGAGTGGCCGACCGCAGCGGCGCACCCGCGTACTCCACCTGGTTGGTCTGGTCGGAGTCGACGCGTCCGGAGTCCCACACATCGCCCTGACCGGCCCGCAGTCTCTCCACGTCCCTGGCCACGATGACCTGGTACGCCGACTGGCGTGCCGCGGCGGCGTCGAGCTCGCCCGACCCTTGCCCGTCGGAGGCTGGGAGGCGGACGCTCAGCAGCCACGAGAACCGCGGTGCGGGCTCGTCGACGCCGAGAGGTTCGTCGGCGTACTCGGTGCGCAGCCGGTAGGGAACGAGGGCAGCGGTCATCGCTGACGTCCTCCTGGTCCGTGGATCGCGATGTCGCGCTCCAGGATCGCCGCGCGCCCATCACAGCGCCCACGCTCGGCATCGCTGTGTCCACTACCGGTCACCTCGCGGACGTCATGATCCATTTCTGATTGCTCGGCGTCGAAACAAGACGAGGGCCGACGTGTGCCTGCGCCCGCATGGTGGGAGGAATCGCGACACGCCAGGCCCGTAAACTGACGCGAGCAGGCCTGAGGAAACCAGGAGTGTCGTGGCTGCTAGTGACAAGAGCTCGGACGCCAAGCTTCGGGCGACGCTCGCCCTGGTAGCGCCCGGGACGCCGCTCCGTGACGGGCTGGAGCGGGTGCTTCGCGGACGCACGGGCGCGCTCATCGTGCTTGGTTACGACCGTACGGTGGAGTCACTGTGCACCGGCGGCTTCCAGCTCGACGTGGAGTTCACAGCCACCGGTCTGCGGGAACTGGCGAAGATGGACGGCGCCATCATCGTCGACCGCGACTGCACCCGGATCCTCCGTGCCGCCGTCCACTTGATGCCGGACCCGTCCATCCCCACGGAGGAGACGGGCACCCGCCACCGCACCGCCGAGCGGATCGCCAAGCAGACCGGCTTCCCGGTGATCTCCGTGTCGCAATCGATGCGGATCATCGGCCTCTACGTCGACAACATCCGGTATGTCCTGGAGGACACCAGCCAGATCCTGTCGCGGGCGAACCAGGCGCTCGCCACCCTCGAGCGCTACAAGCTGCGGCTGGACGAGGTCTCGGGCACCTTGTCGGCGTTGGAGATCGAGGATCTGGTGACGGTGCGTGACGTCGCGCAGGTCGCTCAGCGCCTCGAGATGGTGCGCCGGATCGCCAACGAGATCCAGGGCTACGTGGTCGAGCTGGGGGTCGACGGTCGTCTCCTCGCGCTCCAGCTCGACGAGCTGGTCGCGGGCGTCGAACCGGAGCGAGAGCTGATCGTCCGCGACTACCTCCCGGCACCAACGCCGGGCCGCCGGGCCAAGGACGTCCGGGAGGCGCTCGAGGAGCTCGACTCCCTCTCCGCTACGGACCTGCTCGACCTCGGCGCTGTCGCCAGGGCGCTCGGCCACAGCGGCGACGCGTTGGACGCGGCTGTCAGCCCTCGTGGCTACCGGCTCCTGGCGAAGGTGCCTCGCCTGCCCAACGCCGTGATCGACCGACTCGTCGAGCACTTCGGAAGCCTGCAGAAGCTCCTCGCCGCGAGCGTCGACGACCTGCAAGCGGTCGGGGGTGTCGGCGAACAGCGCGCCCGATCGGTCCGCGAGGGTCTGTCGCGGCTCGCCGAGTCGAGCATCCTCGAACGGTACGTCTGAGCTGCGGTGCTCGCCTGGGCCGCCTGGTCTTGGCCGGCCGTCGCGACCCAAGGGGGCCGCCACCGTACTCCTTGACGACCCCTTGACTGTTGGCCCCTCGACGGCTGACCCCTCGGGCCTTACCCCTCGAAGTACGCCACGACCGCCGGGTCGGCCTCCGGGACGCGGACGGGGGTGCCACCCGCCCGGAGTGACTCCGCGCCCGCGCAGCCGGTCGCGACGGCGTACCGCGCGGCGATCGGCGAGGTCTCAGTCGCGCCACCGGAGCGCACGTAGCGCAGGAACTCGGCGACGATCCGCGGGTCGGCACCCCCGTGACCGCCCGTCTCCGGCTCGATCGGCACCACCACGTCGCCTTCCGCGTCGTAGTTGTGTCGGCGGTTCCATATCCGGATGACGGTGCCCGGCTCACCGTTCCCGAAGTTCTCGATTCGCCCCTCGGTGCCGATGATCGTGTAGTTGCGCCAGTAGTCCGGGGTGAAGTGGCACTGCTGGTACGACGCCAGAATCCCGTTCTCCAGTCGCATCAGGATCATCGAGACGTCCTCGACGTCCATGCGCGGGTTGAGCCCGGTGAGCGACTTCGGTGGCCAACGGTCGAGTGAGCGACGCTGCCACCACGGCGCCTCCTCCCCCGCCTGGTCGACGTCGTAGACCAGACGGTCACCCATGCCGGTGACGTCGCGCGAGTAGGAGCCGCACAGCCAGTGCAGGACGTCGATGTCATGGGCACCCTTCTGCAGCAGCAGGCTGGTGGCGTAGCGACGCTCGGCGTGCCAGTCGGCGAAGTAGAAGTCACCGCCGTGCCCGACGAAGTGTCGACACCACGCCACCTTGGGCTCGCCGATGGCGCCGGAGTCGATCAGCCGCTTCATCTCCCGGACGAACGGCATGTGACGCATGTTGTGCCCCAGATACAGGCGTCCGCCCGTCTTCTGGGCGACCCGGAGCACCCGGTCGCAGCCCTCGGTGGTGATCGCCATCGGCTTCTCCAGGTAGACGGCGATGCCCGCCTCCAGGAGGGTGACCGCGTGCTCCTCGTGCATGTGGTCCGGGCTCAGCACGAAGACCGCATCCAGACCAAGACGGAGGAAGGCCTCCAGGTCGTCGCCGACGTGGACGTCTGCACCGAAGTCGGCGCGGAACCTCTCGTGCGCAGCGGGGTCCGGGTCGTACAGCGCCACCACCCGCGACCCCTCCCCGGGGTGGTGCGCGTGCTTGGCGAGGCTGCCTCGCAGGCCGTATCCGATCACACCGATCGCCAGGTCGCTCATGGCGTGCGCTCCGTTCCGCTACCGGCTCGTGCCGCCACCGAGCCAGCTGCGCGTAGGTGTTCGAAAACGAGTTCTCGCGGTCCGATTCACGCAGTCCGCGGGGAAACGCTAGCGCCCGTCCCTCGGTCGTGTCAGCACCGCGTGTCGTCCCGGCGCGGGTGACTCTGCTCCGCGAGCTCGCGATCGAGCACGTCAAAGACGTCGCCGCGCGGGCGGAGGCGACCGGGAACCGCCGTCAGGTCAGCCGGAAGCGGACATGACCGTGGTCGACGCCGGCCACGGTCGCCCACGCGTGGTAGTAGCCGGGCAGCGCCGTCGCCGTGTCCGACGGGCAGCCGTGCGCGGACCGCCGACCGGGCCAGGTCACGACCAGACTGCTCGTCGTCCCAGGCTCGAGGACGACCGGCCCGCGGGGCAGAGCCGCGGGACACTGCTCGCTATCCCAGATGAGGTCGGACCCCGACGTGATCCGAAGTCGCAAGGTCTCGGGTCCGATCGTCAGCCGACAGGGCCTGGGCGCGGTCTGGTCGAGGCGAAGCGTGATCGCCAGCGGCTGGCCCGCCGCGAGCGAGTCCTTCTCGAGGTCCATGGCCACCCGGATCTGGTCGCTCCAGCAGTCCTCCGGCTGGCCAGGTGACCGTCTCGTCGATCGTTCCGCTCCCTCTGGGCTCGTCCCGACCGGCGCGGGTTCCTTCGCGTTGGATCCACGGGCCGCGCCCGAGGTTCGCTCCGTGGCCTGGTCGCTGGATCCTGATCCACCACCGCCGCCGCTCGACCGGTGCCGGCGGGACACCACACCGCCGGTCGGTTCGTTCGTCGGTGTGATGAGCGCGGCCGGCGTCCGCGAGGACGACGGGCGAGGGGAGGCCTGTGAGGACGTCTCCGGCTCATCCGGCCGCAGCAAGCTCACCGCCAGGTAGATCACGAGTCCGACGGCGGCGAGCAGCACCAACCGGCGCACCCAGTAGACGGATGCCGGCAATGGCCCGACCGGCCGCAGCAGGCCCCTCATGATCGGGAGGGTAGTAAGCCCACCGCGGGACGCTGCGGTCCCACGCCGGAGGACCGGACATCATCACCGACGAAGACCGGCCGACCCCCCGCGTCCTGACGCCCTGGGCCGGTCCCCCGTCGGCGTGCGCGAAGGGACGATGCGAGGATCAGACCGCCATGCCGACCTCATCGCCGCCGACCCCATCGCTACCGGCCCCGTCGCTACCGGGTTCATCGCTGCACGGCCCCGTCCTCACCTGGTACGCCGGCCACGCGCGCGATCTGCCCTGGCGCCGTCCCGGAACGACGCCGTGGGGTGTGCTGGTCAGCGAGGTCATGCTCCAGCAGACCCCGGTTCGTCGCGTGCTCCCCGCCTACGAGGCCTGGCTGGCCCGCTGGCCGGCTCCCGCGGCGCTGGCCGCCGACCCGCCAGGGGAGGCCGTCCGGCAGTGGGGTCGGCTGGGCTACCCCCGACGTGCGCTCCGTCTGCACGCCGCCGCGGTCGCCATGGTCGAGCGCCACGACGGCCAGGTTCCCTCCGCCTACGAGGACCTCCTGGCCCTGCCGGGCGTGGGCTCCTACACGGCCGCCGCGGTGGCGTCGTTCGCCTTCGGACAGCGGCACGCGGTGCTGGACACGAACGTCCGCAGAGTCCTCGCGCGGCTGCTTGACGGCCGCGAGTATCCGCCGCCCACGCTCACGGCCGCCGAGCGGCGCGCCGCGGAGGCGTTGCTGCCCGACGACCCTGCCCTCGCCCCCCGCTGGTCGGTCGCGGTCATGGAGATCGGTGCGTTGGTGTGCACAGCGTCCAATCCGCGCTGTGACGTCTGCCCAATCGCCAGGCACTGCGCCTGGCGGCTCGCCGGCCGACCCGCCTACGACGGTCCGCCACGCCGTCGACAGCTCTACGAGGGGACCGACCGACAGTGCCGCGGACGGCTGTTGCGCGTGCTTCGAGAGGCGCGGGACCCGGTCCCGCGGGCCCAGTTGGAGGCGGTCTGGCCCGACGCCGTACAGCGGGAACGCGCCCTCGACAGCCTCGTCGCCGACGGGCTCGTCGAGCCGCTCGACCACGACCGCTACCGCCTGCCGCAGGGCCGGATGGTGGCCGAGCGACGTCCGGAGCGAGCGGGGGCGAGGCGCCTCGCCGCGACCAGTCCCGACGAGGGCTACCCTCCGAATCGCCGCAGCAGCTCCTGAGCGTCGCGCAGCGGATTGCCGGTGTTCGGCAGGCGCAGGTCGGTCCCTCGGACGCCGGCGATGTCGATGACGCCGAAGTCCAGCCAGTCCAGCTTGGCGTCCGCGATCGCTTGCTTGGCGGTCACGATGCAGTCATAGGGCCCTTCCGGGGCGATGAGCTCCTTGGCGCCACGAACGATCTCCGGCCCATTGATCTCTGGCATAGCGCCTCCGATCCCGGTGTCACGTCCGCCGACATGACACCGCCGCCGAGGTGCCCTTCTCGGGGGGACACCAGCCCAGAACTCAGATCACACTAACAAGGACGACTGGTCGAAGATAGGACGATCTACCTAGGCTGTGGACAACTCGCGCTCACGAGATGGAAGGCGGATCAAGTTGGACCAGCCCATCCGTACGACGTTCGGTCCGGGCCCTCGACGGCGTTCGGCGATCTGGCGAGGACTTCTCCTCACCCTCGGCCTCTTCGTCGTCGGCGTCGTGCTGTGGAACGTGGGCAATGTCGGCGCGGGCGCCATCCTGATCATCCTGAGCCTGCTCCTCGGCGGCGTCATGGCGTACGGCCTGATGACCTGGCTCCGTCCGGTCACGCTACGCATCGGCGAGAACGGGCTGGACGTGTCCGTGTCCGGACACCGGTTCGCCATCCCCTGGACCGACGTCAAGAGCTGGGGGATCGGAGAGTGGGGCATGGGCCGTTTCACGGACTCCGCCAGCCCCAGCCTGATCGTGTGGCCTCACGACCACGTCCCCGACGCCGGTCAAGGCGCCGATCAGTCGCTGTGGATCCCCTCCGGCAGATGTTGGCGGCTGTGTCGGCTGCACTACCTCGACGGGACCATCGAGGATGTCGAGGCCGCCATGAACCACTTCGCCGCTGGCAAGCGGCGGGCGGTCGGAGCTTGACCGCTCTCGCCGAGTGAGCGCGGGCCAGGCGTACGCCGAGTGAGCGCGGGTCAGGCGTACGCCGAGTGAGCGCGGGTCAGGCGTACGCCGAGCGTCGCGGGCGTTCCGCGAAGCGCCCGCGACGCTGGCACGGGCAGTGGCATCGGCAGGCATCAGCAGAACATCGGCAAGACATCGGCAAAGCCGAGGGCCACCATGGGAGCCCCATGGTGGCCCTCGATCAGGTCCGCCTGGCCGACGTCCTGCGGCCTTACTCCTGCGGCGTGGTCTCGATGACCGGGAGCTCGGGCACCGAGGTCTTGGGGGTGCCGGTGAAGGTGAACCGGGCGTCCTTCCCCTCGCCCTCGACGTCGACGACCACGATCTGACCCGAGGTGAGCTCGCCGTAGAGCAGCTTCTCGGCCAGGGTGTCCTCGATCTCCCGCTGGATCGTCCGACGCAGCGGCCGCGCACCCATGACCGGGTCCCAGCCCCGCTTGGCCAGCAGCTGCTTGGCGGCCTGCGTGAGCTCGATGCCCATGTCCCTGTTACGCAGCCGCTCCTCGACCTCTGAGATCTGCAGGTCGACGATCTGCAGGATCTGCTCCTCGGTGAACGGCGGGAAGACGATGATCTCGTCGACCCGGTTGAGGAACTCCGGCCGGAAGTGCTGCTTGAGCTCCTCCTGAACCTTCGACTTCATCCGCTCATACGAGCTGGTGGTGTCCTTGGTCTGGCTGAAGCCGAGGTTCACGCCCTTGGCGATGTCCCGGGTTCCGAGGTTCGTGGTCATGATGATGACCGTGTTCTTGAAGTCGACGACCCGACCTTGGGCGTCGGTGAGGCGACCCTCCTCGAGGATCTGCAACAGCGAGTTGAAGATCTCGGGGTGGGCCTTCTCGATCTCGTCGAACAGCACGACGGAGAACGGGCGGCGGCGCACCTTCTCGGTCAGCTGACCGCCCTCGTCGTAGCCGACGTACCCCGGAGGCGAGCCGAACAGCCGCGACACGGTGTGCTTCTCGGAGTACTCGCTCATGTCGAGCTGGATCAGCGCCGACTCGTCGCCGAAGAGGAACTCCGCCAGGATCTTGGACAGGTACGTCTTACCGACACCGGACGGGCCGGCGAAGATGAACGACCCGCTGGGACGCTTGGGGTCCTTCAGGCCGGCGCGGGTACGCCGGATCGACTTCGCCAGCGCGTGGACGGCGTCCTCCTGGCCGATGTAGCGCTTGTGGAGCTCCTCCTCCATCCGGAGCAGACGCTGCGACTCCTCCTCGGTGAGGCGGAACACCGGGATACCCGTGGCGGTCGAGAGGACCTCCGCGATGAGCTCCTCGTCGACCTCGGCGACGACGTCCATGTCGCCGGCCTTCCACTGCTTCTCCCGCTCGGTCTTCTGCGCGATGAGCTTCTTCTCCTCGTCGCGCAGCGCGGCCGCACGCTCGAAGTCCTGCGCGTCGATCGCGGCTTCCTTCTCACGGCGGACCTTCGCGATCTTCTCCTCGAACTCGCGCAGGTCCGGCGGCGCGGTCATCCGGCGGATCCGCAGCCGCGAGCCGGCCTCGTCGATCAGGTCGATGGCCTTGTCAGGCAGGTACCGGTCGGAGATGTACCGGTCGGACAGCTGCGCCGCCGCCACGATCGCCTGGTCGGTGATCGTGACCCGGTGGTGCGCCTCGTAGCGGTCGCGCTGGCCCTTGAGCATCTCGATGGTGAGCGCGATCGACGGTTCCTGGACGTGGATCGGCTGGAACCGGCGCTCGAGCGCGGCGTCCTTCTCGAGGTACTTGCGGTACTCGTCGAGGGTCGTCGCGCCGATCGTCTGCAGCTCACCCCGAGCCAGCATCGGCTTGAGGATGCTCGCCGCGTCGATCGCACCCTCCGCGGCCCCGGCACCGACGAGAGTGTGCAGCTCGTCGATGAACAGGATGATGTCGCCACGGGTGCGGATCTCCTTCAGCACCTTCCGCAGGCGCTCCTCGAAGTCACCGCGGTAGCGCGAGCCCGCGACCAGGGCACCAAGGTCAAGGGTGTAAAGCTGCTTATCCTTGAGCGTTTCGGGCACCTCACCGCGGACGATCGCCTGGGCCAGGCCCTCCACGATGGCGGTCTTACCGACACCCGGCTCGCCGATCAGGACGGGGTTGTTCTTGGTCCGGCGGGACAGCACCTGCATGACCCGCTCGATCTCCTTCTCCCGTCCGATCACCGGGTCCAGCTTGCCCTCACGAGCGCCCTGAGTGAGGTTGCGCCCGAACTGGTCGAGGACCAGCGAACCCTGCGGAGTGCCCTCGCCTGTGCTCCCCGAGGCAGTGCCAGCGGTCTCCTTGCCCTGGTAACCCGAGAGCAGCTGGATGACCTGCTGGCGGACCCGGCCGAGATCAGCACCGAGCTTGACCAGCACCTGGGCCGCGACGCCCTCACCCTCGCGGATCAGGCCCAGCAGGATGTGCTCAGTACCGATGTAGTTGTGGCCGAGCTGGAGCGCCTCGCGCAGGGACAGCTCGAGCACCTTCTTGGCCCGTGGCGTGAACGGGATGTGCCCGCTCGGCGACTGCTGCCCCTGACCGATGATCTCCTCGACCTGCGCACGGACGGCCTCCAGGGAGATACCGAGGCTTTCGAGCGCCTTGGCAGCCACGCCCTCGCCCTCGTGGATGAGACCCAGGAGGATGTGCTCGGTGCCGATGTAGTTGTGGCTGAGCATCCGGGCCTCTTCCTGGGCCAGGACGACAACCCGCCTCGCGCGGTCGGTGAACCTCTCGAACATTGCTTCGCTCCCCGGGCTGGAGACGGCTCAGGGTCGGGCGAGCCCCGGCCCCTGCGTTTCATGCTAGTCGCCGCTCACGACCCACCCCGATCCCACTAGGTCTCAGGCTGAGATCAATGAGATGCGGTCAGTAAACAGTACGTGACGATGCAACTGCTGGGACTTCTACTCTGTTCCCGAAGCGGGCCGAGATCGAGGCGTTACGCCGCCAGCGAACGCCCGGAGCGCCTGGAGTACCCCTGATAATTCGGGACGAAAGTATCAAAACGGACACCATCTGGCTGTGGGTCCAACGCGAGACCCTCGAGCCTGACCCCGAGGACCGGTCACCGTGAGTGCATCGGACACGCAGCGTGGCCGCGAGCCCTGACCGCTCACGGACCGGCCGAGAGCGGCGCGGACGACCGTCCACGGCACGCTTCTCCGGCCTATCGTTCGCTCCGCACCGCCCACCCCACCGCCCCCGGCGAGCTGGCGAGTGTGGGCGAGCACCACCCGCTGTCTGCTGAGACCGGACGTCACCGCATCCGGGGTCTCGCTCACGCAGGGGTCGCGAACGTCGGAATCGCGCCGACCGCCCGGAACGTCCCCGCCGCGCTGACGTGGCGCGCGCCATGGCTGCTATCCCGGTCACGGCCCCTCGCCTCCCCACGAGGTCGGGCCCAGAACCGGGACGGGAGGCCGTGCTCACCTCGCCCGCTCCCAGTGGATCGTCGTCAACGGTGGCTTCCGCTCGGCGACACCTCGCACGAGACATTTCGTGAAGGTCGGTCGGAGCCGGGCACATTGCGACGAATTACAGATTTGGGCTCCCGGCGCCGAAGGGCACCGGGAGCCACACATCAGGAAGCGAGAGAGACCGCCACGGTTCGCGAGCGTCCGATCACCGACGTGCCTTCTTGTACGCCTCGATGATCTCGGACGGAATGCGACCACGGTCGCTCACGTCGTAACCCTGCTCCCGCGCCCAGGCGCGAATCTCAGCCGTCTCAGGCTTGCGGGACGCCGCACCACGCGCGGTCTTGGCGGCACGCCCACGAACCGCACGACCACCGACCCGCCGAGCCGCCTCGACGTAAGGCGCCAACGCGTTCCGCAGCTTGGTGGAATTCTTGCTCGACAGGTCGATTTCGTAAGACACACCATCCAGGGCGAACCTGATGGTCTCGTCAGCCTCAGAGCCATCGATGTCGTCGATGAGAACCACGGAGGTCTTCGTCGCCACTGCAAGTCCCCTTCTCACATATGAGGCGATGCCCACAACAATAGTGGCAATTCAAGCTTCTCGGCAAACATAGAATATCTGCTTGTACCCAAGCGATGCGGCACCAACCTCGGCTGGTCCGTCACTTTCGACGTGATGCCCACCACGTCACGTCCAACACCTAGACTGACGCGCTCGGCGCACGGCTCATCCCTCCGGCTTCACGAGCGGGAAGAGGATCGTCTCACGAATGGAGCGCACTCCGGTCAGGAGCATCACCAGTCGGTCGATTCCCAAACCCAAACCACCGGTCGGCGGCATGCCGTATTCCAACGCCCGGAGAAAGTCCTCGTCGAGCTGCATCGCCTCGGGATCGCCCCCGGCTGCCCGAACCGACTGCTGCACGAGCCTGGCCCGCTGGTCGACCGGGTCGGTGAGCTCGGAATAGGCCGGCGCCAGCTCCACACCGGCCACGATGAGATCGAAGGCCTCGGCGAGCCGAGGGTCCTTGCGGTGCCGCCGGGCCAAGGGGCGCACATCCACCGGATAGTCGCAGACAAATGTTGGCTCCACGATGGTGTGCTCGACGAGCTTCTCGAACAGCTCGAGGACGATCTCGCCAGCCGACCAGTCCGGCTTCAACGCCACCTCGAACCGCTCGGCGTACTCACGCAACCGCTCGGCGGGGGTATCGGGCGTGATCTCCTCGCCGAGCCGCGCCGAAACCGCTTCATGGACGGGCAGCCATCGCCACTCGCCCGCCAGGTCGACCTCACCACCGCGACCGTCGGGAACGACCGTCGATCCCAACGCCTGCGCCGCGTCGAGCACGAGCGCCCGAACCAGCTCGGCCATCGAGTGGTAGTCGCCGAAGGCTTGATAGGCCTCCAGCATGGTGAACTCCGGCGAGTGGGTGGAATCCACGCCCTCGTTCCGGAAATTCCGACCGATCTCGAAGACCCGGTGCACACCGCCGACGAGAAGCCGCTTGAGATAGAGCTCGACCGCGATGCGCAGGTAGTAGTCACGACCGAACGCGTGGAGGTGAGTGGTGAACGGCCGGGCCGCTGCCCCACCGTGGACGGCCTGGAGGATCGGGGTCTCCACCTCGACGAAGCCACGTGCGGTCAGCGTTTGGCGTAGGGAGTTGGTCACCGTCGACCGCGCGAGCAGGAGCCGTCTGGCCTCCGGTCGGTGAATGAGGTCGAGGTAGCGCTGGCGAACCCGTGACTCCTCCGAGAGCTCCTTGTGCTCCACCGGGAGTGGACGCAGCGCCTTGGAGACCATGAACCAGCGGGTGGCGGCGACGGACAACTCGCCCCGCCGGCTGGTGACGACCTCGCCCTCGACCCCGATGAGGTCTCCGATGTCAACGAACGACTTCCAGTCGGCGAGCGCCTCCTCACCCACCCGGTCGAGGGAGATCATCGCCTGGATCTCCGATCCGTCACCGTCGCGGAGGCGCGCAAAGCACAGCTTGCCGGTAATTCTGTTGAAGATGACACGCCCAACGATCGTCACCATCCGCCCGGTGGAGTAGTCGGGCGGAAGCTCACCGTAGGCGGCGCGAACCTCGGCGATGGAATGGGTCCGTGGGACCGAGACCGGATAGGGATCGATCCCCCGCTCGAGGAGGCGAGCGCGCTTCTCGTGCCTAATCCGCACCTGCTCGGGGAGATCATCGGTCACGGCGCGATCAGGCGGGGATGTCTCGGTCATGGCTCACCACATTATGGGATAGCTCGAACGGAACCCATATTGGGGGTCGAGCTCGAGAGCGAGAGCCCGTGCTGGAGTCGGACCGCCGGAGCAGCTCAGTCCGTGGTCGGCCAACCGGACCGCACCGCGCGTGCCCTGCGGATGAGAACGCTCCCGTTATGAGAGGGTCGTCACTGGTCGAAACGTACCGTCGTCTCGAAGAGGTAGGGCCACGTGACGTTTACGCTCGTCGGGCACCGCGGAGCCATGGGCTTGGAGCCCGAGAACACCCTCCGATCCTTTCGTCGAGCCGTCGAGGACGGCGCCGACGCCATCGAACTCGACCTGCGCCTCAGCGCGGACGGCCACCTGGTGATTCTTCACGACGGTGACGTCGCGAGGACCACCAATGGACGCGGCGAGGTGGCGCGGATGACGCTCGCGGAGATTCGTGAGCTCGACGCCGGCGACGGTGAGCACGTCCCGACGTTTCACGAGGTCCTCGACGCGGTCGACGTCCCTATCCAGGCCGAGATCAAGGCACCGGAGGCCTTGCCTGTCGCCGTCGACGTGATTCGTGATCGACGCCTCCTCGACCGGGTGACGGTCACCTCCTTCTCCGTCGAGGTGATTCGGCAGGCGCTCACGCTGCTTCCCGGCCTTCGCACCGGCCTCATCTCCTCCAAAGCACCGCGGGAGTACGTCGACCTCGCCCGGTCGATGGGCGTCCAGGTGCTGTGCTTTGGCATCGGCGCACTTGACGCCGAGGTCGTCGATCTCGGACATCGATCCCACCTCCAGATCATGGGCTGGCCGGTCAACGACACCGAGCGGCTGCTCCACGCCCTTCGGTCCGGTGCGGACGGCGTCACCTCCGATGTCCCGGGCTTGCTGCGGAATGCCTGCGACCGCAACCCCGAGGTCAAAGCACTGCTTTCCGGGCGGCTGGCGAGGCAGGTCTGACTCTTCCAGATCTCCGGTCTTCGGACCGGGATCCAGGAGCATTTCGCCCTCTTGGCCTGGGCGGATTTCGGTGGTCAGCCTCAGGGTGAGCGAGCAGTCGCTCGACGCTCCATCGGTCCGGGGTAGGAACTCGTCCGACTCCAGCCACGTCGGCGGCAGCCCGCCATCGAGGAGGCGATCAGGGTGCGTGACGTCGAGGTGGTCGATCGGGGCAGTCACGAGATCGTGGTCTTCCTGCGTGGCGATATCGACGACGCCATGGAGCACGACCTGCGCGCGGCACTCCGCGAGATTGCGCTCCTCGAAGAGATCAACGACCTCGACCGCGTGGTCGTCGACGCCCGCGACGTCACCACGATGGGGCGAGCCGGGCTGTGCTTCCTCCTGAACCTCGAGCGCTACGGGGAGGGCCGGTTCGAGGTGGATCTGTCGGCGCTGAGCCGACCTGCCCTTCGAGCTCTCGAACGGTCACACTGGCACCATCTGCCGGTCGAGGCGTGAACGCCGGGAGCGCGCGCTCACGAGCGCGTGGTCGCGTTGTTGCGTTCGTAGACCAGCCGCAACCCATGCAAGGTCAGCCACGGCTCGTGCCGGTCGATCGAGCGACACTCGTCGATCACCAGGGGTGCGAGCCCGCCGGTCGCGACCACGGTGACCGTGGACCGGTCCACCCCCAGCTCGGCGACCATTCGCTCAACCAGACCGTCGACTTGGCCGGCGAACCCGAAGATCGCCCCCGACTGCAAGGCCTCGACCGTGTTCTTGGCGATCACCGTCCGCGGTCGCAGCAGCTCGACCCGGCGGAGCTGGGCTCCCCGCTGGCCGAGTGCCTCCAGGGAGATCTCGATACCGGGCGCGATCGCCCCGCCGAGGTACTCCCCACGTGCGCTCACGACGTCGACCGTCGTCGCGGTGCCGAAGTCGACGACGATGCGCGTGCCATCGACCAGGTGGGTGACAGCGAGCGCGTTGACGATGCGGTCCGCTCCCACCTCGCGCGGGTTGTCCATGAGCACCGGAACGCCAGTCCGGACGCCCGGCTCCACGATGAGCCCGGGAACCCGGCCGTAGTAGCGACGCAGCATCTCCCGCATCTCGTGCAGAACGGCCGGCACCGTCGAGCAGACGGCGACGCCGCTCACGCCGGCGCGGCCACCGTGACCGGCGAGGAGACCGTCGAGCAAGACTGCGAGCTCGTCGGCGGTCCTGCGGTCGTCGGTGGCGACCCGCCAGTGCTGGACCAGAGTGGCGCCGTCGAACAGTCCCAGCGTCGAGTGCGTGTTGCCGACGTCGACCGCGAGAAGCACGCAGTGCCGCCTTTCCCTACCGGTGCCCGGGCCCTGACGCCCGCCAATCCGGCATGTCAGCGTACTCGCGGGTCGCGCGTCGAACGGGTCCACACCCGTCGGGTCTCAGGCGGCCGGGACCGCGGATGACCAGCCGGGACACAATGGAACTCGCAGTCGGGCCATGCGCGACGTGGACGCCTCGAGTGTT
Organism: Thermasporomyces composti; assembly: GCF_003386795.1. Classification (NCBI taxonomy): domain Bacteria; kingdom Bacillati; phylum Actinomycetota; class Actinomycetes; order Propionibacteriales; family Nocardioidaceae; genus Thermasporomyces; species Thermasporomyces composti. The sequence goes on along the minus strand of NZ_QTUC01000001.1, from coordinate 2,828,032 downwards.
CTCACCGCGGGGCGGACAAGAGGGGAGAAGCCGGTGACCAGCAACTGGCACTCGATGCGAGCGTCCAACGCCGATCGGGAGCGGACCGCGGACGTGCTCAAGGCCGCTCACGCCGAGGGTCGTCTGGACTGGGGGGAGTACCAGCGTCGGCTCGACCAGGCGCTGCGCGCGAAAACCTACGGCGAGCTGCAAGCGCTCGTGTCCGACCTGCCCTCCGGGCCGACCCCGCTGCCCGCTGCCTCTTCCCCCACGTCCGGGCCGGTGGTGCCGGCCGTCAACCCCTGGGCGACCTATCGACCCGTCCCGGTGCGGGAAACCGAACCGCTCGCGAAGGCGTCCCTCATCCTCGGCGCGCTGTCACCATTCCTGTGCTCCGTGACGAGCGTGCCGGCGATCATCACCGGCCACCTGGCCCTGGCCCGGATCGCGAAGTCCGGAGACGCGGGCCGGGGCATGGCGATCGCAGGCCTGATCTTCGGGTACGTGGTCACGGGCTTCTCCCTGCTCTGGCTCATGTTCGTCTTTCTCGCCGCCGCGCTCTAGCCGCCGACCAGCCGCCCGGCGGACAGGCCCCTTCTGACCCGTCTCCCTCCTACGGGACTTTCGGGACCTATCCCCCACATTCGCGGGGCGTTCCACGCCCGAGTCGCCGACCTCGACGTCGGGTATGTCCGACCACGAGAGTCTCCCGACGAGTGAGCCCACGCAGAGCCCGGCCGGACGTCGAGATGCCCTGCACAATGGCAGGAGAGGGCGTGTGGCGCTCCTCGCCGCGCGGCGGACCGGTTCACCCGCAGGGGGTGAGATGAGCACCGACTGGGAGTCCATGCGGGCGTCCGACGCTGATCGGGAGCGCGCCGCTGACGTACTCAAGGCCGCCGTCGCGGAGGGGCGACTGGACTGGAACGAACACCGCGAGCGGTTGGACGCAGTGATGCGCTCGCGTACGTACGGCGAGCTCCACGAGCTGATCGCCGACCTACCGGTCGGACCACTCCCCTTCCACACGCCCCCGGCGGGGCCGTCGCTCCCGATCCGCCCGCCCATCGCCCTGCCCGGCCAGACGTCGTGGCTGGACCGAACGCCGAGACTGGGCCAGACCTCGAGGCTGGACCAAACATCGAGCACCTCTCGTCTCGAGCCGCTCCGAACCCATCCGACACAGCCGATACGGCTCGGCGACGGGGGCATGGGAGCACCGCCCGCTCCCCTCACGAACCCCTGGTCGACCTACGTGCCCGCCCCCGTGCGCGCCACTGAGCCACTGGCGAAGGTCTCGATCGGCTGCGCTCTGCTCGGACTGTGCACCAGCGGGATGACCGCCGTGCCCGCGATCGTGACGGGACACCTGGCCCTCGGTCGGATCCGACGGACGAGTGGCGACGGCACGGGACTCGCCGTCACGGGTATGGTCCTCGGCTACCTGGAGCTGGCGTTCGTCGCTGTGTGGTTCGTCCTCGCGGCGATCTTCGGCTGATCCAGCCGTGGAACACACCACGGCCGCCACGTCCCCTCGGCGTGGCGGCCGTGGTGCGAGGTGCGACCCGTCACTCGTCCGCGAGCGCGGAGGCGGGTGGCACTCGTACCGCGCGTCGAGCCGGCAGCAGCGACGCGACGAGACCGGCGAGAAGGGCGACCACCGCCACGAGGAGCAGGCGCTCCACCGGGATCGCGTACTCGACGTTCTCGGTCGCGAGGTCCAGTAGCACCGTCGTCCCCGCGATTCCGTACCCGATCCCCAGCGCGAGACCGAGGACCACCGCGGCGCCGGCGATGAGCACGGCCTCCAGCGCCAGCATCCCGCGCAGCTGCCCACGGGTGAGTCCGAGAGCACGGAGCAACGCCTGCTCGCGCGTCCGCTCGATCACCGAGAGGCTCAAGGTGTTGCCCACGCCGACCAAGGCGATGAGGACCGCGATGCCCAGCAGACCCGTGGCGATCAGGAGCATGACGGTGAGTACCTGGTTGTAGAACGCTCGCTCTGGAGCACCTCCGAAGAGCTGGACGGTCTCGGCATCCGCGAGCGCGTCCTCGACCCGGGAGATCACGGTCTGCTCAGTCACACCGTCCGCGAGCCGGGCCCACACCATCGCGGTCGGTGCGTCGGGCGCGAGTCGCTCCAGGTCGCGAGCCGTGAGCAGGAGATCCGGCGTCGCATCCGACTTGACGATCCGCGCCTGGACTGTGACGGTCGCGTCGTTCTCGCCTCGGAGCTGGACGGTGTCCCCCTCCTCGACACCCAGCCCATCCGCGAAGCTCGGGCCCATGACGGCGACGCCGTCACGCAGGTCGCGGACCACGCTCGGCTCGCGGAGCACCGACGACGCGACCTCCGGATCGACCCCGAACGCCTCGCGGTCCACCGGTCCGGCCGGACCGTCGGTCTGGACCTGTGCCGCACGCAGGACCGCCACCTCCTGCACACCCTCGACGTCGCGGACCGCGTCGACCGTCTGGGCGGAGATCCCGGCCGAGCCACCGATCTCGGCGGCCAGGTCGAGCGGGTACTGATCGTCCAGCCAGGTGTTGATCGTGCGCTCGACCGACGCGGCACCCACGTTCATGAGGGAGATCAGGGTGACTCCCACGAGGAGGGCGCCCGCGGTCGCCGCCGTTCGTCCCGGGTTGCGGACCGCGTTGGCGACCGAGAGACGTCCCGGCACGCCTCGGCCGACGACCAGGCCGAGCAACCGGACCAGCACGGGAACCAGGAACCGCCCGCTGAGGAGGACGCCGAGGAAGGAGAGCGCACCTCCGGCGACCCCGAGCAGCATCCCGACCGTGATGTCCTCGGCCCCCAAACCCGCGGCGATCAACCCGACGCCGGCGAGGACCAGGAGCAGCGCCAAGCACAGCCGGAGAAGCCCACCCCGGGAGCGCACTCGAATCGCGAGCTCGGGTCGCAACGCGGCCAGGGGTGGCACGCGGGTGGCCCGTCGGGCCGGGACGAAGGCGGCGACCACCGTGGTGAGCAGGCCGACACCGATGGGAACCAGCACGGAGACCGGGTCGAGCTGGATTCCCATCACGACAGCGGTGTTGGTCCGCTCGAGCAGGACCACCGCGACGGCCGCCAGGCCGGCACCCACCGCCACACCGACCGCGGACGCGACGAGGCCGAGAACGGCCGACTCGCCGAGCACGGACCTGCGCACCTGACCGCGCTGCGCTCCCACGCAACGGAGCAGCGCGAGCTCGCGGGTGCGCTGGGCGAGCAGGATCGTGAACGTGTTGGCCACGACCAGGGTCGCGACGAAGACCGCGATCGCCGCGAAGCCGAGGAGGAACGCGCCAAGGACGTTGACGCCGCCGGTCAGCCCCTCGACCGTCGCGTCGACGTGTGCCTCGACGGTCCGCACGGTCGCGCCGGACCCGGCCACCGCGCGAACATCCGCGAGGAGCTGGGGCACGTCAGCACCGGGGGCGGCTTTGACCAGAACCTCGTTGTACTGCGCGCTGCCCCGCCAGCCGATGATCCAGTCCTCGGTCACCACGAGCGCGGCGCTCGGCGGGAGCGAGTCCCGGGCCACAATGCCGACCACTCGGAGCGTGGTCAGAGCCTGGTCGGCATCCCCCGATGGGCTGGCGCTCGACTCAGCGCGCAGGACGGAGCCTGGCCGAAGGTTCCGGTCCGCCGCGACCAGCTCCGAGACGGCGACCTCATCGGCGGTGCGCGGCAGGCGACCTTCGGTCAGCTTGTGCCAGCGCAGGTCGGGATCGACGGGAAGGCTCCGGGCGCCTACCCACGTCGGCTGCCTGGAGTCGGGATAGACGACACCGAGACCCGTCGCCGCGACGCCGGAGGCGGCCTCGACCGAGTCCAGGCCCCTGACCTGGCGAACCACGTCGGACGAAATGAAGCTGTCGCTGAGCAAGACCACGTCCGCCTGGTCGTACTGCGCCCCGACGGCCCGCGCCAAGGCGGCGCGCGTGGACCCCGACACGAGCATGGCCGCGGTGATGAACGCGACGCCCAGCACGATCGCGATTCCGCCCGCGACGTAGCGGGCGGTGTGCGACCGGAGGTTGGCGAGTGTCAGCTGCCCCGTCATCAGGCCCCCAGCTTCCGCATCGCGTCGAGGACCGAGTCCGGTGTCGGCTGGGCGATCTCGCCCACGACCTTCCCATCCGCGACGAGGACGACCCGCTCCGCGTACGAGGCGGCTACCGGATCGTGCGTCACCATGACGATGGTCTGGCCGAACTCACGGACCGACGTCCGCAGGAACGACAGCACCTCCGCCCCCGTCCGCGAGTCGAGGTTGCCCGTCGGTTCGTCGGCGAAGACGACTTCCGGTCGGGTCACGAGCGCTCGGGCGAGCGCCACCCGCTGCTGCTGCCCGCCCGACATCTCCGCGGGTCGGTGGTTCAGCCGGTCGGCCAGGCCGAGGACGTCGACGAGGGTGGTGAACCACGCCTGGTCGGGCTTGCGCCCCGCGAGCTCGAGCGGCAGCAGGATGTTCTGCTTGGCGGTCAACGTCGGCATCAGGTTGAACGCCTGGAACACGAAGCCCACTCGGTCCCGACGCAGCCGGGTGAGCTCGCGATCCGACAAGCTGCTGAGGTCTGTGTCGCCGATCCGCACCGTTCCCGAGGTCACGGAGTCCAGGCCAGCCAGGCAGTGCATGAGGGTCGACTTGCCTGAACCGGAGGGCCCCATGATCGCCGTGAACCGCGCGGCCTCGAATCCCACGGTCACCCCGTCGAGGGCGCGAACGGCGGTCGGCCCAGAGCCGTAGACCTTGACGAGGTCGACGGCGCTCGCCGCCATGCGTACAGAGGTGGCCGGTATGGCAGGCATGCTGCGCTCCTTACATCACGACGCGAAGGACAGTCGTCGGACTCGTCGGCGCGGTCGCTCCCGCGGCTCGCGGAGTCCACACCGTTGGGCAAGCACACCCTAGGAAGCGAGGACGGGAGGACGCGTCCGTCCAGCGGTGACTCTTCCTCACCCTCTGCTACCGCCAGGGTCGGCGTCCTCCGTCCGCCCCAGGGGGGACGGCGCCACTCCGTGGACCGACTCAGGGACGAGGACAGACTCAGGGGAGACTCAGGGATGTCACCGACGCGCCGACGGCTCCGCCACCACGGACGACGGTTGGAGGCGCGAGCGACCCGCCTCCCAGAGGATCAGCGCGAAGCGCGTACCAGGCCGCTCTCGTAGGCGAAGACCACCATCTGGACGCGGTCACGCAAGCCCAGCTTGGCGAGGATGCGGCCCACGTGGGTCTTGACCGTCGCCTCGGAGAGGTAGAGCCGTTCGGCGATCTCCTGGTTGGAGAACCCTCGCGCCACCTCGAGGAGGACCTGTCGCTCCCGCTCGGTGAGCATCTCGACCCGGCCGTCCGACGGCTCCTCGGAGAGGTGGGGGAGAAAGCGTTCCAGCAGCCGACGGGTGGTGCTGGGCGCCACCACGGCGTCACCACGGTACACGGAACGGATCGCTGAGAGCAGGTCGGTCGGCGGTGCGTCCTTGAGCAGGAACGCCGCCGCACCCGCGCGCAGGGCGGCGTAGGCGTACTCGTCCAAGTCGAACGTCGTCAACACCACGACGCGAGGCGCGTCCGCCCCGCTGGCCAGGATGCGCCGAGTGGCCTCGACGCCGTCCATGCGCGGCATGCGCACGTCCATGAGGACCACGTCCGCCCGGACCGCTGCCAGCTTCTCCACCGCCTCGACGCCGTCACCGGCCTCGCCGACGACCTCCATGTCGGCTTGGGCACCCACGACCATGGCGAATCCGGCACGGACGAGCTGCTGGTCGTCGGCCAGGAACACACGGATGCGATCCGACACCTACCCTCCCCCGTCGCTTGCCTCCCCGGCGCCGCTCGACTGCCCCGCGGTGGCGGCGTTCTCACCCAGCGGCAGCTCGGCGACGACCTGGAAACCTCCGCCAGCTCGCGGACCGACACTGAGGGTACCGCCGTAGACGGCGACCCTTTCCCGCATGCCGTGGATGCCCCGGCCCTGACCGTCGCTCGTCGCGGCGGCGCCCCGCCCGTCGTCGGACACGCAAACCCGCACGGTGTCCGCACCGTAGGTCACCTCGACCCGTGCGCGAGCGCCTGGGCCGGCGTGCCGGATCGTGTTCGTCAAGGCCTCCTGGACGATGCGGAAGACGACCAGCTCGGCACCGCTGCTGATCTCGAACTTCGGCTCCTCGAGGACCAGCTCGACAGGCAGTCCCGAGGCACGGACCTGGGCGACGAGCTCGGGAAGCTGCGCAAGGCCGGGTTGCGGCGCCAGGTCGGCCGCGTCGCCCCCGGAGTGCAGCACCCCGAGCAGTCGCCGCATCTCGGCGAGCGCCTGGCGACCGGTCACGCCGATGGTCGCCAGGGCAGAGCGAGCCGCGTTCGGATCCTTCTCCCCCGCGTAGAGGCCGCCGTCGGCTTGGGCCACCACGATCGAGAGGGAGTGCGCCACGACATCGTGCAGCTCGCGCGCGATGCGGGCCCGCTCGGCGGCTCGCGCGAGCCGCGCCTGCTGGTCGCGCTCCACCTCGAGACGCCGCGCGCGTTCTTCCAGCTCCGCGACGTAGGCACGCCGCGTACGCATGAGGTCACCCAACGTCCAGGTGAGAGCGACGAACGCGGCCAGGACGACGAAGAACCTGGCGAAGTACTCCGGATGGTCGAAGAGCTCGCTCCACGCCAGCCAGTCCAGCGGACCCAGCGCCGCGCCGAGGAAGCCGACCGCCAAGGCCGCGAGACGCACGCGACCATGCGCGTAGGCGCTGACGGCGTACAGGGCGAGCAGGAAGCCGGCGTTGGCGGGCAGCGGCACGTCGAGCAGGATCACCTGGGCCAGGCACACGAGGGAGACCACGGTGAAGACCCGCACCGGATGACGGCGCCGCCACACCAGCGGCACGAGCTGCGCGACACCCAGGACGGTGCCAGCAGGGCCGGGGTCCGCGCTCGCCGCCGCGGTCTCAGGCAGCAGGATCACCAGGAGCAGGGCGACGATCGCGCCGTCGACGATCAGCGGACGACGGCGCAACCACTCGTAGACCCTGCGCTGCGGCACGACATCAGAGGCTACGTCCGGTCCACGTCCGGGAGGAGACGCCCCGCACGCCCGGCCAGCCACGGCAGACATTGAGGTACGGCCGGAACTTCCTCCGCGGAGAGGGACATCTGGCTCCCGCGACACCAGCCGGCCCGGCCTACAGTCGCGCACATGGCACGCTGGCGAACCTGGCGCGAGGCGACCACCGAGGCGCTCTACGGGCCGGACGGCTTCTTCCGCACCCAGGCACCGGCGGAGCACTTCCGCACCTCGGTTCACGTGTCCACGCAGTTCGCGGCCGCTCTGCTCCGCCTGGCCCGGTCCACGGGGCTCACGACGGTGGTCGACGTCGGCGCCGGCCGGGGCGAGCTCCTGGCCGCGCTGCACGACCTGGCGCCTGATCTCACCCTCGTCGGCGTGGAGCTGGCCGACCGGCCCTCGACCGTCCCCGCGGCGGCGACCTGGACCGACACCGTGCCCCACGACGTCGACGCGCTGATCGTCGCCAACGAGTGGCTCGACAACGTCCCCGTCGACGTCGCCGAGGTCGATCCGCACGGTACCGCCCGGATCGTGGAGGTCGACGTCGCGACGGGGAACGAACGACTCGGGCCGCCGGTGACCGGACGTGACGCGGCCTGGCTGGACGAGTGGTGGCCGCTCGCCGACGCGCCTCCCGGGAGCCGAGGCGAGATCGGGTGGCCTCGTGACGACGCGTGGGCTGACGTCGTGCGCCGGCTCCGGCACGGTGTCGCCGTCGCCATCGACTACGGCCACCTGCGCGAGGAGCGGCCCTGGCGGGGGACCCTGACCGCGTACCGGTCCGGTCGCGTCGTCTCTCCCGTCCCGGACACGTCGTGCGACATCACCAGCCACGTCGCGGTGGACGCGGTGGCTCACGCGGGCGAGTGCGCGGGCGCCCAGTCCACCCTGGTCACCCGGCAGCGAGACGCGCTCCGCGCGCTCGGGGTGAGCGCCGCACGTCCGCCCCACGCCCTCGCGCACACCGACCCGCGTGGGTACCTCGCGGCGCTGGCCCGCAGCTGCGAGGCCTCGGAGCTGGTGGACGCCGGTGGGCTCGGCGGGTTCTGGTGGGTGCTCCAGGCCCGCGACGTCGACCCGCCGGCCGAGCTGTGCCGCGCCGCGCGTCGTCGTGTCCACCCTTCGAGCCCAGCCCGTCCCGGCGATAGGTGATCACGGCGAATCGGGCGGGCGCATCCAGCGTTCGGGCCCAGCGAGCTTCCGAGCGTGCCGGGCCAGCTCGGCCTGCGCCTCGGCGATGTGTCGCGCCTCGTCACTCGACCTGTGCAACGCGACCGCGTCGACGGGGCCGACGGGCGTGTCGACGTGGACGGTCGCCAAGCGCAGCGCGCGCTGGAGGGGTCCCTGGGTGATCCGGACGCTTTGCATCTTGGCGTGCGGAACGACCGCAATCCGCCGGGTGAGCCAGCCCACCTCGGAGACGAACACCTTCTCGTCGCTGCCGTACCGGAGGAAGCGCCAGCCGATCGGCCGCAGCCACCGGGCTCGCCGGGGCGCGGACACCCGTGGCACGCGGTCGACGTCGACGTCCGGTAACACCCGCTGGAGCAACGCCCGCGCCACCGGCCAGGGCGCCACGGGAAGCAAGGTGGACGACGTGGGGCCTTCGGTGTTCCGTCCGGCGTATCCGGCGACGTTGACCGTGAGCTTCACCCATCCCTTCGGCCGCCACAACAGCTGTTGCTCGATCTCGACCGCCTGGACCCGCCCCGGTGGGACGGTCTGTGCCCAGGTGTCGAGGAGGCCTTTGCGGATCCGGAGACCGTCGGGTGACTCGCTCACCGAGAAGCCGTACTCGCTGACGAACTGACGCCACACCACCCCCACCCCGCCCAGGGCCCACGGCACGAGGAGCGCCACCCCGGCGATCTGCTGAACGAAGCTCGTCGTCACGGCCACGACCACGAAGCCCAGCGCGGCCACGAGGAACGGCGCGCTGATGATCGTCGAGGCGAGCAGGGTGCTCGGTGGGACCGCGACGAGCTGGCGCTCCGGCGCCTCGGGGGTGTCGGCCGCGAGCCCGGCGGCTCGAGCGAGCAGCTCGGCCCGCAGACGCTGGGCGTGGTGCTCGGAGAGGTAGGCCAGCGGCGCCTCGGTCTGCGCGCCACCCGCCACCTCCAGGCGCAGCTCGGCGACACCCAGCAAGCGCGCGACGACGGGTCGAACGATGTCGACCGCTTGCAACCGATCGATCCGGACGCGCCGGGAACGTCGGAAGAGGATGCCGCTGTCGACGCGTAGGTCCTCGCCCTCGATCCGGTACTTGGTGAACCACCAGGAGCAGGCGCCCAGGACCAGCCCGAAGACGAGAACGCCGGCCAGCTCCGCGACCAGAACGCGGAGCGTGGTGCCTCGAAAGGACTGCTGGCCGACGATCGCCACGAGGACCGCGACGAACTTCCACCCCTTGAGGAACGGGGTGACCGGATGGAGCCGCCGCAGTTCGGTGGCGTCGGAGCCGAATCCGTGACCCGGCTCTCGGCCTTGGGGATCGTCGTCCCGACCAGGCTCCTGGTGGGGTTCTGGCCCCTGGGTTGGTCCCACCATCGCCGTCATAGACCCGCCGCCCGCGCCTCGCCCAACGCCGCCAAGCGGTCCCGCAGACCCGCGGCCTCCGCCGCCGTCAGCCCTGGGATGTCGGCCTCGGTGGCCGGCGTGGCGGTGTGCAACTGGACCTTGGCGATACCGAACCTGCGCTCCAGGGGTCCGGCGGTCACGTCGACGAACTGCATCCGCCCGTACGGGACGACGACGAGCCGCCGGAACAGCACGCCGTGCGTCACCAGGAGGTCGTCTCCGCGTTCGGCGTACCCCCAGGAACGCCAGTTGCGGTCGATCAGCCACCAGCCCCACGCGAAGACGACGACAGCCACCGCCAGGACCACGACCGCCAACCACCACGCGACGAGGACGCCAGCGAGAACCGCGGACAGCGGGCCGACGACCCCGAGCACCACCGAGAGGATCAGCCGCCGAAGCGCGCGAAGCTGGGGCGAGACGGTCTGCCACCGCTGGCCTGGTGGCGCGAACAAGCTGTCCATGAGCAGGGAGGCTATATCGAGTGACCCTGTGCGAGCATGGTCCACGTGACGTCGGAGCGGATCGTGAGTCTCGGGGCGGGCGCGGCGGGCCTCCCCCCGGTGTCCGACTCCTACGAGCGGGGCGGCGGCGAGGAGTTGGCCACCCAGGACATGGTGCTCAATATCGGACCGCAGCACCCCGCCACGCACGGCGTCCTGCGACTACGCCTCACGCTCGACGGCGAACGCATCGTCGCCTGCGAGCCGATCGTGGGCTACATGCACCGAGGCGCGGAGAAGCTCTTCGAGGTCCGCGACTACCGCCAGATCATCATGCTGGCCAACCGCCACGACTGGCTCTCCGCGTTCGCCAACGAGCTGGGCGTGGTCCTGGCCGTGGAGCGGATGCTCGGTCTGGAGGTGCCGGCGCGCGCCGTCTGGGCGCGGACGCTGCTGGCCGAGCTCAACCGTGTGCTCAATCACCTGATGTTCCTCGGCAGCTATCCGCTCGAGCTCGGCGCGATCACGCCGATGTTCTACGCCTTCCGCGAGCGGGAGACGCTCCAACAGGTCATGGAAGAGGTCTCCGGCGGGCGGATGCACTACATGTTCAACCGGGTGGGCGGCCTGAAGGAGGACCTGCCGGCCGGCTGGCTCGATCGCGTCTCGGCGGCGATCGCGGCCTGCCGACGGCGCCTACCCGAGCTGGAGGACCTGATCTTCGACAACGAGACGTTCCAGGCCAGGACACGCGGCGTCGGCGTGCTGTCTCCCGAGGTCATCCACGCCTACGGGGTCTCCGGCCCCATCGCTCGCGCGTCGGGCGTCGACATGGACCTGCGTCGAGACGAGCCCTACCTCGCCTACGGTGAGCTGTTCGCTCCCGGCCAGCCAGGTCGCGTGGTGACGCACACGGACGGCGACTGCTTCGCCCGATTCAGCGTCCTCCGCGAGCAGGTGCACGTCTCCTTGGACCTGGCCGAGGCGTGTGTCGACCGGCTCCGCTCCTTGCCCCCAGGCCCGGTCAACGTCCGGCTTCCCAAGATCCTCAAGGTGCCGGAAGGTCACACCTACTGCTGGACGGAGAGCCCGCTCGGGATCAACGGGTACTTCTTGGTGTCGCGTGGTGAGAAGACACCCTGGCGGCTCAAGCTGCGCTCGCCGTCGTTCAACAACATCGCCGTCCTGCCGAGGCTGGTGGCCGGCTGCGTCGTCGCCGACCTCGTGGCCATCCTCGGGTCGATGTTCTTCGTCGTCGGCGACATCGACAAGTAGGGCGACATCGACAAGTCAAGGCGTTCGAGACCTCGCGAGCGATCGACCCGCGACAGGTCGCTCGAGAAGCGGCGATCGAGCGCCTCACGCGCCGGCCGCGCTCGCGGGCGACTCGTTCGTCGGCTCCGCGCCGCCCGTGGACCGCGCCTGACGCTCCCGCTCCTCCTCGGCGGCGAGACGCGCACGCACCTCCCAGGCCATGAGGTCGACGACAGTGGGAGCGTCGAAGGTGTCCCAGAGGTCGGCCGCATCGTCGTCGTCCGCGGCGACGGGCATCCGGATCGGAATCGCCACGTGCTCGGTCTCGTCCTCGCGCCTGGCGACCGGCTCGGGATCGGTGTCCGGCACACCCACCTCGGCCGCGGACGTCGCCTCGGCTTCGACGAGACGCGGGTGGCTCGGCTCGACGAGGGTCGGTCGAGAGGTGGCCGCCTGGTCGGCCGGGTCGGCCTCCGACGGCCTACCGGTCGCCGCGTCCTCGGCCATGCCTGCGGTCGCCATCGCCAGGACCACCGGCTCCAGTTGGCTCGCGACGCTCGGGGAGGTGCTCTCCGTGGACGCCTCGGTCGTCGACTCGTCGGGCGACGCCTGCTCGCTCGCCTGCTCCTCCGCGGCCCGTCGCCGCTGCTCAGCGAGGGCGAAGCCCTCCGCCATCACGCGCACGTGCGCGGCGTACATCGCGGCGTAGGCCCGCGCCTGCGCCACCCGGTCGGCACCGTGGGCGCGCCGAGCCCGAATGAGCTCGATGTCGAAGACGACGACCGCGATGACACCAGCCGCGAGGGCACCCACCGCCGCGGTGATCAGGAGGGAGACCTCGCGTTCGTACACGGCGAAAGCGACCAGGGCGCCCGCCAGCATGAGGAGAGGCGTGGCCACCCAACGGGCAAGGTGACGGATCCGGTGATCGCCGCTACGAGCCATGCGCAGAGGCTATGGGCTGTTGTCCAGATTCCGCCAGACCTTCCGGTTCTTCGGAGAGTCGCTTACGCAGAGTACCGGCAGCGATACAGGAAGTTTGACCCAAGGTCGGACACAAACACCGGCGACACGCCGATCAGCACGGTGAGCGACCACGCCCCGGCGTGGAGGCGCTGCCATCGCTCCGGCCGCGGGAGGCTCAGGGTCCGGCGTCACCCGCCACACCGCTGTCGTCGTCCTCCGGCCCCCGGGGTACCTTGCAGGCCCGCTCCAGCAGCAGCCCCGCGGCCATGACGAGCAGTGCGGACCCCGCGGTGATCGCGGCTCGGATGATTCGGTCCCGGATGTGCGGGACGCCCGCGTCAGGTAGGAAGCGCAGCGCCACACCGGCGTAGACCCCAGCAACCAGGGAGCCCACCAAGGCGCTCGCCTTGGCGAGAGCGAGCAGGCGAACGGCGGTGAGACTGTCGACTCGGCGGCGCTTGCGGTGCACCCGGTCGTACATGTACCACGCGCCAGACCCGAGCAGCGCAGCGAAGAACACCAGACCGCCCGCGGCCGACCAGGGCGTCCGGCTGACCCCCAGACCGGCCGCCTGGAGGATGGCGGCGCCGCTCCAGCCGACCGCCGCCCCCAGGAGGAACAGGACGACGAGAGTCCTCGCTCGGGTCGTGCGCACCGGCCTCACTCGAGCCTGAGTTCGAGGTCGGCGACACGGGTGACCGAGGTGGTGTCGACCGAGCGGACCAAGTCCCCGACCCGGCCACGCCCCGGGATCACGCCATCAGGGTCGACCTGGGCCCACGGCACGAGCACGAACGCGCGCTCGTGCGCCCGGGGATGCGGCAGCACGAAATCGTCCTCGTGGATCACCTTGTCACCGACCACCAGAAGGTCGACGTCGAGCGTCCGTGGCGCGCCCGGCGTGGTACGCACCCGACCAAAGGCGTCCTCGATCGCGAGCGCACGCTCCAGCAGCGTCCGCGCGTGGAGTGTGGAGTCGGCGACGACCACGGCGTTGAGGAACTTGGGGGACCCCTCCGGAGCGTCGACTGGAGCGGTCTCGTAGACCGGCGACACACCCACGATGTCCACTCCGGGAGTGTCCGCGAGCGCGTTCAAAGCTCCTTGGAGGGTGGCCGCCCGATCGCCCAGGTTGCTGCCCAGCGCGATGACCACGCGCCTGATCGGGCGCAGACCGCCAGTCAAGGTGTCGGCGTCGATGATGTGCGGGTTGGGCGTCTCTGTCACGTACGGCTCCGGTGGATAGTGACGGCGACGTCGTCGAGCGGTACGCCGACTGGCGCCTGCGGTTTGTGGACAGTCACCTCGACCTCCGACACACCGGGCTGGTCGAGGCACAGATCGGCGACACGCTGTGCCACCGTCTCGATCAAGTTCACTGGGTCCTTGGCCACGGCCGCGACCACCTGGTCGACCAACGAGGAGTAATCGACGGTCGCGGCGAGATCGTCCGTCCGCGCGGCCTCGCGCGTGTCAGTGCCCACCACGAGGTCGACGACGAACGTCTGGCCAAGGGAACGTTCCTCCGGGTGGACGCCGTGGTGGCCGAACACCCGGAGCCCCCGAATCGTGATCCGGTCCGTCAACGGCGCCCTCCTTCCCTGACGTTCAACCCCTGCACGACAGTACCTGCGGCCTTGGGCGGGCCCGCAACCAAGGACCCCTTTACCGCCTGGGCGCAGGACTTCCCCCCTGTCCCCATCGCCCGTCTCACGCGGTCTTCAACAGGTTGGGCGCCACACCTTATTCGAGGCACCCGCGACCACGGGACCGGGTCGACAGGTTTCACCCACAGACCACGCCGGCTTGGCCGATTTGTCACCCGTCGACCTCAGCCTGGGCCGCGGCGCGCTCGGCCGCAGCGAACCGCGCCGCCACCTTGACCGCGTCGAGCGTGGGCCGGACCGCATGCGCGCGGATGCACCAGGCGCCGGCCCGAGCGGCCAGCGCGGCCAGCGCGGCCGAGGCGTCGTCGCGCTCGAGGGTGCGGCGAGGCTGGCCGGTCGCCGGGTCGGCCAGCAGAGTGCCGAGAAAGGTCTTACGGGACGCCGCGACGAGGACGGGATAGCCGAGCGCGGTGAACCGGTCGAGCGCACCGAGCAGCGCCCAGTTGTGCTCTCCCGTCTTGGCGAAACCCAGACCGGGATCGATCGCGATCCGATCCGGCGCGATCCCGGCCGCGAGGGCGGCCTCCACGCGCGCCTGAAGCTCGGCGAGCACCTCGGCCACCACGTCGGTGTACACCGCCCGCGACTGCATCTGGTCGGAATGCCCTCGCCAGTGCATGCAGATGTAGCCGACTCCAGCCGAGGCCACGAAAGGCAGCATCTCCGGGTCGGCGAGACCACCCGAGACGTCGTTGACCATGACCGCCCCCGCGTCGACCGCGGCACGTGCGACATTCGCCCGCATGGTGTCGATCGACACGAGCGCGCCGTCGGCCGCGAGGGCCCGGACCACGGGGAGGACGCGACGCAGCTCTTCCTCCTCCGACGGCCGCTGCGCACCCGGGCGCGTCGACTCACCACCGACGTCGACGAGGTCGGCCCCCTCCGCGAGCAGCTCGGCGCCGTGAGCGATCGCACGGTCCGGCTCGAACCACTGGCCGCCGTCGGAGAAGGAATCCGGCGTGACGTTGAGCACACCCATGACCAGCGCGCGTTCGGGCGTGGGAAACCCGGCGAGATACCGCGTCGGTACACCCTGCACAGTCCGATGTCCCTTCTCCCCAGGGCGGTTGCTCTGACCGGCGGTCCGCCTGTCCGCCGTCGCCGTGCCAGCGCCAGACCACGTGCTCCGTCGACCCCAGTCCCCTCTGGCCCGCTCCCCGGAGGTCCGGCCGATTCCGGATCCGTCGCGTCATCGGGCGGCCAACCGCCTTGACGCGCCACCGACGCTCGACGATCGTCACTGGCCACGAGGGCTGATCAGTGACCCAAGGCTGACCAGGAACGCCTTCCTCGCGTGCCAGCCTCCAGCCGCTAGCCCGTCGAGCGGCCCGTCGTCGTGCGCCACTCGACACCCGCGTGGGCGACGCTGACCCGCGGGGAGGCGGATCGTACCGGGACCGTCGGCACCGGAGGTTCGCATGCGCCGTGTCCGCGTCATCCGCCGCCTTCCGCGACATCACCCGACGGTCTCAGGCTCAACCCGCACCGGCGCCATTCTTTCATCCGGTGGTCTTTCGTTCGGTGGTCTTCCTGCCCGCGGGCGCCTCGTCGCCCCCGACCCTCCCAGCCCACCACGCCCAACCCCCCATCACCCGGCGGCAGCCGCCGTCGTCGCCGGGTCGCGGACCGCGACACGCGAACCCGCCTCACGGCGGAGCATCCTCGCCGTTGGGCTGCTGGTCCTCCTGCTCATCGCCGGCCTGCTGGGCGTGACGCAGCCCGCCCGTGCGGCCACGCCGCCGAGCGGCGAGCCGGCCGACGCGTCCCGCGTGGGCCGTGCCCGCGTGGTGGCGGAGGAATGGGTCGCGTCTCGCCAGCTCGACCTCACCATCCAGTCCCCCGCCCTCGGCACCACGGCCAAGGTCCGGCTGCTGATCCCAGACGGCTGGCGGGAACGCCGACCTGGCCAGCGCTGGCCCGTCCTCTACCTGCTGCACGGCTGCTGCGGCGACTACACCAGCTGGACCACCCTGGCGGACATCACCTCGATCCCCGCGTTGCGAGACGTCCTCGTCGTCATGCCAGAGGCGGGTAACGCCGGCTTCTACAGCGACTGGTGGAACGACGGGCACGGCGGCCCGCCGGCGTGGGAGACCTTCCACCTCCGCGAGGTGCGCTCGATCGTGGAGCGTCACTACGGCGCCAGCCACCGTCGTGTCGTCGCCGGCTTGTCGATGGGCGGGTTCGGAGCCCTGTCGTACGCCGCTCGCCACCCGGGCATGTTCCGCGCCGCGGCGTCCTACAGCGGCGTCGTGGACACAGTCCACACCCCCGGCGCCTCTGACCTCGTTCTCGACATCGCCAGCCGATACGTCGACGACCCGCTGGCTCTCTGGGGCGATCCGATCGCTCAGGCCCATGTCTGGGCCGCCCACAACCCGGTCGACCTCGCCACGCGGCTCCGGACCATCCCGGTCTACCTCTCCTGCGGCAACGGCGACGCGGGCCCACTCGACCCACCTGACCGGACCAGCGCCCTGGAGACGCTCCTGGAGCAGGAGAACCTGCTGCTGGCCCAGCGGCTACGGGACCTGGGCGCGAAGCGTCTGGTGACGAACTTCTACGGGGCCGGAACCCACTCCTGGCCCTACTGGGAGCGGGAGTTCAAACGGTCGCTTCCGCTCCTGCTCTCGGCGCTCCGGTAGTGGATTCACCCCGAAACGACGCAGCTCCCGACGGTCGAGCGCGTGCCCCGGCACCACGGCTGGGCGGCGCACAGGGGCGACCTCATACGTTCGGCGAATTCTCGCCCACAGTTTTCCCAGAGTGCCGGCGAATGTGCCGTTACTGGCCGTAGCCTGCTGACTGGTGAACCGTTGAACCTGTGGGGATGGGTCATCAGCCCTCGACCGGCCGCCGGAGAGACCGTCGGCCTCGCACAGAAAGGAGTGTCATGGGCCCCGCTGCCGCCGACATCGCTCCAACCCCCGCCCACGATGTCGCGTCCCCCAAGCCCGTCACCCGAGTGGAAATCCTTGACGTTCTCGACGACGCCTTCGCCAACGGACCGGCGACCCGCCAGACGTTGGTCGCGACAGCCCGCGCGCAAGGCGCCCGTCCCGAAGTCATCGCGCTTCTGGAGCAGCTGCCGGAGCGCACCTACGTGCACCAGCGTCAACTCTGGGTTCACATGGCAGACGTGCCGGTCGGACTCTGACCCCGTGACAACCTGACGTCGTCTTCCTTCGCATCCGTCCTTTCGTCCACTCAGTCCTCGTCACGACGCCGTGGTGGCCTCCTGGTCGCCACGGCGCTGTGGTCTTCGGACCCGAACGCCTTCTCCGGACCAGAAGCTCGAGGCCTTCCCCCGGATCCCAGCGGCTGCCCCTCCGAGCCCAGGCGCTCCGGACGACTCAGGCGCCGATGATGAGGCTCATCGCCTCGGCACGCGTGGCCGGGTCGCGCAGCTGACCACGAACAGCGGAGGTCACGGTCTTGGCTCCCGGCTTCCGGACCCCGCGCATGGTCATGCACAAGTGCTCGCACTCAACGACGACGATGACACCGCGCGGCTTGAGGATGCGCACCAGCGCGTCGGCGATCTGCGTCGTCAGCCGCTCCTGCACCTGGGGCCGCTTGGCGAAGACGTCCACCAGCCGCGCGAGCTTGGACAGCCCGGTGATCTGGCCCTCGGTGTTCGGGATGTATCCGATGTGAGCAGCGCCGGTGAAGGGCACCAGGTGGTGCTCGCAAACCGACCAGACCTCGATGTCCTTGACGAGCACCATCTCGTCGTGGCCGAGATCGAAAGTGGTGGACAGCACCGCTTCCGGGCTCATCCGGAGCCCGGCGAACATCTCGGCGTACGCCCTGGCGACCCGGGCGGGCGTGTCCTTCAAGCCGGGCCGATCCGGGTCCTCTCCGATGGCATAGAGCAGCTCACGGATCGCCCGCTCGACGCGTTCAGAGTCGTACGGGCGTGCCTGGGTGGCCTCGAACAGGTCGGCCGATCCCGACGTCAACGCCTCGTCGACGTCGTCCACGTGGACGGAGCCGTTCGAGACCTGGCCCTCCCGGTGGGTGTCACCGTCGCAGGACATCTGTTCTTCGTACCGTCCTAGGCTCCTGGGGTGGTGCCTGGCGCGGGCCCTTGCTGGGAGCGGCCCTCCTGGACGTCCGACTCGCCCTCGGGAGCCGGCGCGATCACCAACCCCTCGGTGCCCCGGCCGTTCGGCGAGATCGCCGTCTTCGGCATCTCCACCGGCGGGATCTCCGACGGCCGCCGAGTCGGCGAGCCGGTCCACGCCGGCCGCGGCGGCCGACGCCGGATCGGCGCGAAGATCCGCTCGACCTCCTGCTTGTCCAGCGTCTCGTGCTCGAGCAGCTCGAGGACGAGGTTGTCCAGGACGTCGCGGTTCTCGACCAGGATGTCGAACGCCTCCTGGTGGGCGTTGTCGACCAGGCGGCGGACCTCTTCGTCGACGATCGCGGCGACTTCTTCGGAGTAGTTGCGCTGGTGGCCGAGGTCACGGCCCAGGAAGGGCTCGCCGCTGTTCTCACCGAAGCGGATCGCGCCCAACCGTTCCGTCATGCCGTACTGGGTGACCATGGCTCGAGCCAGGGCGGTGGCCTTCTCGATGTCGTTGGCCGCCCCGGTGGTCGGGTCGTGGAAGACCAGCTCCTCGGCCGCCCGACCGCCCATCATGTAGGCGAGCTTGTCGAGCATCTCCGACCGGGTGGTGGAGTACTTGTCCTCGTCCGGGAGGACCATCGTGTAGCCGAGAGCACGACCACGCGGCAGGATCGTGACCTTGTGCACCGGGTCGGTATTGGGCAGCGCCGCGGCGACGAGGGCGTGACCGGCCTCGTGGTAGGCGGTGATCTTCTTCTCCTTGTCGCTCATCAGCCGCGTGCGCTTCTGCGGCCCGGCGATGACCCGGTCGATCGCCTCGTCGAGCGCGTCGTTGTCGATGAGCTTCTTGTTCTGTCGGGCGGTGAGCAGCGCCGCCTCGTTGAGCACGTTCGCCAAGTCGGCGCCGCTGAAGCCGGGCGTTCGGCGGGCGACCGCCATGAGGTCGACGCCCTCCGCGACCGGCTTGCCGCGCGCGTGGACCTGGAGGATCTTGTACCGGCCGAGGAGGTCAGGCGCCTCGACGCTGATCTGCCGGTCGAACCGGCCCGGGCGCAGCAGCGCGGGGTCGAGGATGTCCGGCCGGTTGGTGGCGGCGATGAGGATGACCCCACCGCGCACGTCGAAGCCGTCCATCTCGACCAGCAGCTGGTTGAGGGTCTGCTCCCGCTCGTCGTGACCGCCACCGAGGCCCGCGCCACGGTGCCGACCCACGGCGTCGATCTCGTCGATGAAGACGATGGCGGGGGCGTTCGCCTTGGCCTGCTCGAACAGGTCGCGCACCCGCGAGGCGCCGACGCCGACGAACATCTCGACGAAGTCGGAGCCGGAGATCGAGTAGAAGGGGACGCCGGCCTCACCCGCCACGGCGCGTGCCAGCAGGGTCTTACCGGTGCCCGGCGGGCCGTACAGGAGCACGCCCTTGGGGATCTTGGCGCCGACCGCCTGGAACTTCGCGGGCTCCTGGAGGAACTCCTTGATCTCCTGCAGTTCCTCGACGGCCTCGTCGCAGCCGGCGACGTCAGCGAACGTCGTCTTGGGGGTGTCCTTGGTGATGAGCTTCGCCTTGGACTTGCCGAAGTTCATCACTCGGCCGCCGCCGCCCTGGAACTGGTTGATGAGGAAGAGGAACAGCAGACCGATCAGGACGAACGGCAAAAGTGTGGAGATGATGGACCCCAGCAGGCTGGGCTGGGCGATCTCCACGTTGTAGCCCTCGGGCAGCTTGCCTTGGTTCACCTTGGCCTGGAGCATGCGCTGCAGCTCCAGGTCCTGCCCGTCGACCCAGGCAGCCGACAGCTTCTGCCCGTCCTTGGTGGTGATCCGGATCTCCTGCTCGGTGCCACCGACGATGACGGCCGAGGCGACCTGGTCGTTGCGGATGTGGTTGACCACCTTGTAGGTGTCGGTGGGCTGGAATCCGCCGGACCTCGTCACCGCCTCGCTGACGAGCAGGATCATGATGATGAGTACGGCGATCCAGAAGATCGGCCCACGGAAGAAGCGCTTCAGGTCCATGCTCCCGGGACTTCGGCCCCGTCCCTCCTGCTCATCCACCCCGCCATCGCCAGCCACAGGCGTTACGGCTCACCAGGACAACTTCGGTTGCTCGAGCGATCACCGTGCCGCTCTCTCCCCACGACGTGGGGAGATTACGACGGTACACCGGACGTCCGGCCGGTGCGGCAGCGGCGTGCCTCGAGCCCACGTCTCTCAATGACGGAACGACGCGGCCCGACCGCGGTGTTCCCGCGGACGGAGTCGCCCGGATGCCCCCAGAGCGGGCGAGAGGACCGTGGCTCAGCCCGACGTCTGGTAGACGTGCGGCGCGAGCGTGCCCACACACCGTAGGTTGCGGTACTTCTCGGCGTAATCAAGGCCATATCCGACCACGAACTCGTCCGGGATGTCGAACCCGACGTACTTCACCGGCACGGACATGCGCGTGGCTTCGGGCTTACGGAGCAACGTGCAGATCTCGACCGACGCCGGACCGCGCGAGCGGAGGTTGGCCACCAGCCACGACAGGGTCAGGCCGGTGTCGACGATGTCCTCCACGATGAGGACGTGACGGTCGGTGATGTCGGTGTCGAGGTCTTTGAGGATGCGGACGACACCGGACGACCGCGTCCCTGAGCCGTAGGAGGAGTACGCGACCCAGTCCATCTCGACGTGGCGGTTCAGGGCGCGGGCGAAGTCCGCCATGACCATGATCGCGCCCTTGAGGACGCCGACCAGGAGCAGGTCGCGCCCTTCGTAGTCCTTCTCGACCTCGGCCGCGAGCTCGCGGATCTTCGCCTGGATCTGCTCCTCGGTGAGGAGGATGCTCTTCAGGTCGTGGCTGATCTGGTCGGGATTCACCGACGCTCCAGCGTGTCTCGGGTGGGCAGGACAGGCGACCGGACCCTGGCGACGACGGCGGCCAGTCGGCGAGGAGACCACGGCTCACCATCTGCGGCAAAGGCCGACCACGGGCCCGACGGCAGAGTCGTTCCTGACCCGACGTCTCGGGGAGGAACGGCTCCAAGCGTGCCACAAGCGACGTGGACGCGTTCGCCCACCCTGCCGAGCGAGCCCCCGCCCGGCTACCCGACCGCCTCGAAGGCGACGTCGCTGGAAGGCTCTATCACCAATCGGGGGTCACCGCTCGGGGGTCACCGCGAGTGGGGCGGCGAAGCACCGACGCCATCCCCGGAGGCCTCGCCGTTCCCGGTCACCCGGCCATCGGTCACGCGGGCGCTCATGACCTGGTCCTTGCTCGCGTCGTCGGCGGCCGTCGCCGTCCGGACGAACCACAGCCTGCCCTCGCGCCGGCCCACTCGGACTCGGCCTGGCAGGTCGATCCACGCCTGGCCACGCCAGTCGGTGACGAGCGCCTCGACCGCCGTGACGTGGTAGGCGAACAGGTCGGTCGCGGGGCTGCCGGCCCGTCGTGCCGCCCGACGCAGCACGCGGCGACGCACAGCGGCGGGGAGGGATGCGAGCCGGGCCACCTCGAGGACGACCCGGGTGCTGTCGGACTCCGGGCCGACGACGCACTCGGCGTACGCCTGGTCGGCCCAGAGGTCGAGCGCATCCGCGTCGGCCCGCAACAGGTCGGCCGTCCGCGCCAGCGCCGCCGCGACGCCCGGGCCGAGCTCCCGTTCGAGCACCGGGAGAACGCGCTGGCGAACCCGGACCCGCGTATAGGTGGGGTCGTCGTTGTGCGGGTCCTCCCAGACCGGCAGGCCCGCCGCGGCACAGGCCTCCCGGGTGACCGACCGGTCCAAGGTGAGCAGAGGACGGCGATACCGCCCGTCGGCGGACTGGGCGGGCATGCCCGCGAGGGAACGGGCGCCCGAGCCGCGGGCCAGGCCCAGCAGGACCGTCTCGGCCTGGTCGTCGCGGGTGTGTCCGAGCAGGATCGTCCGCGCGGCGTGGCGACTCGCCGCGGCGTCGAGCGCGGCGTACCGCGCCCGGCGCGCGGCGGCCTCAGGCCCGCCGGCCCCGCTCACCGAGACCGTCGCGATCTCGACCGGCGACAGGCCCAGCTCGCGCAGCAGCGCGGCGACTCGCTCCGCGTGCTCGGCCGAGCCGGGCTGGAGACCGTGGTCGACGGTGATGCCGCCGGCCTGCCATCCGCGCCGCCTGGCCTCGAAGGCGGTCGCGGCCGCGAGCGCCGTCGAGTCGGCGCCCCCGGAGCAGGCGACGAGGACCCGGTCACCAGGTTCCAAGTCAGCCAGCGCGGCCCGGACCGCGGCCCGGACCGCCGCCACCGCGGGATGTGGTCCCAGCTCCGTCACACCCCCTCGCCGGACCTCCTAGCCGCGCACCCGGCCTAGCCGTGCACCCGGCGCACCCAGGCGCGCGGGTTGGTGATCTCGCCCCGTGTCGGCAGATGGTCGGGCGAGGCCCAGACCTGATTGAACCCCTCCTGGCCGACGTCGGCGACCACCGCTCGCACGAAGGCCGCACCGTCGCGGTACTGGCGCAGCTTGGCGTCCAACCCCAGGATCCGCTTGAGGAACTGGTCGAGCCAGGATCCGCCGCCGCGGCGCCGCTGGAAGCGCTCCCGGATGGTCGCGACGCTCGGGACCACTTCAGGACCCACGCCGTCCATGACGACGTCGGCGTGTCCCTCGAGCAAGGACATCACGGCGGTGAGCCGGTCGAGGATCTCCCGCTGGGCAGGCGTCTGCAGCAGGTCGAGAATCGACACCTCCTCGTCGCCGCGACCGATGCGGCCGACCTGCTCCACCACCTGGCGGAGCTGGGACAGCATGACCGTCGGGTCGAGGTCGGTGTGGTTCAGGAAGCTCTCGATCTCACCGCGCAGGTGGTCCCGCAACCAGGGGACAGCGGTGAACTGCACTCGGTGGGTCTCCTCGTGAAGGCACACCCACAGCCGGAAGTCCCGGGGATTGACCTCCAGCTCACGCTCCACGTGGACGACGTTGGGGGCCACGAGGAGCAACCGACCCACCGCGCCAGGGCCGTTCACGGACGGGCCCGGCTCACCGGCCGACCCGCCGTCCAGCTCCGCGCTCGTCCGCGGACTCGGTACCGAGGCGGCGTCCGCCCAGAACGGATCGAACTGTCCCAGCACCTTGGTGGACAGGAACGCCAGGAGCGCACCGGCCTCCACCCCGGTGAGCCGAGGACCGACACTCGCCAGCGGGGACGAGACGGGGGCCCCACGCTTGGCCGCGAGCTTGGTCGTCAGCGGACGCAACACCCCGCGGAAGGCGTCCAGGTTGGCCTGGACCCAGCCCTTCCGGTCGACGACGAGGACAGGGGCCCGTCCGCCGGCGGCGTGCAGACCGGTGTAGGCCCGGACGTGCTCCTCCGCCTTCGTGGCGAACTCCCGGAGCTCGGCGACTGCTTCGCGGGCCTCCTCCACGGTGACGTCGGGACCCGGTCGTAGGAGCCGGAACGCGGTGGCGCGGGCGACGTCCCAGTCGACCATGACGTCGTCGCCGCCCTGGGCTGCGGCGGTTTCGCTCATGCCCCCACCGTACGCGGTCATACCGGTGGTGCTCCGACCGATGGGAACAGGCGGGCGCCCGGCCTTATCGGCCGCACCGGGCGAATCGGGCCAGGTCCACCCCGCAGGCCTGGCCCGTCACGCTGGTCGACGGCCCAAGGGCGCCGTGAGCGACAGCCCGTCAGCGGCAGCCGCACTCCGCGAGCGCCGCTGCGAGCTCGTCGAGTGGTGGGCGCGGGTCGCCGGTCGTGGCCTTGTCGGTCATGAGGGCGAAAGCCAGGACGGCGCCGTCCCTGGTCGTGACGACTCCGGCGAGCGACGACACACCGCTCAAGGTCCCGGTCTTGGCGCGCACGATGCCGACCCCGGGGTCGGACGGGTCGTGGTAGAAGCGCTTCTCCAGGCTTCCGTCGTACCCAGCCACCGGAAGACCGGTCAGCACGGCCCGCAGCTCGGGATGCTCCGGACTCGCGGCCACCACGATGGTCTCGGTGAGGACGTTGGCGCTGAGCCGACCGTCGCGGGACAGCCCGCTGCCGTCGTAGAGCTGGATCTCCTCGAGGCTTCGGACGCCGAGCCGACCCAGCACCGCCTTCACCGCGGCAGCGGCTCCCTCGAACGTCGCCGGCTTCCCCTCGGCGAGCGCGACGTGGTGCGCGAGCACCTCCGCCCCATCGTTGTCGCTGATGCGGATCACCCGCTCCACGATCGCGTCGAGTCGCGGCGACTGAATGGAGGCGATCACGCGGGCCTGGGCCGGCGCGCGTCCCCTGGCCGGCTCGCCCACGGTGGCGATACCGGCCTCCCGCAAGGCCTCGATGAAGGCGTCCGCCGCGTTGAGCGCGGGGTCCTTGGCCCGCGGCTGCCAGGACGGCCACGACAGCTTCGCCTCGTTCACCCACAGCGCGGACAGCGGCGACACCACACCGGTCGGGATGTACTGGCTCTCCCAGGTGGGGCTCGACCGGTCGCGGAAGAGGGTGTCGTCGACGAGGACCCGCACCCGCTTGGTGCCGGCGACGCGCAACTGCTTCGCGGTCTCGGCGGCGAGCTGCTCGATCGTGGCCGGGACAGGGTAGGCCTTGGAACCGGTGGCCCGCTTCCTCGCCGCCTCGGTGGCCAGGAAGGGGTCGCCGCCGCCGACGAGCACGATCTGGTCCGGTGCGCTGCCGGTGACGACCTTGGTCTCGAAGCGGTGGTCGGGTCCCAGGGCGGCCAAGGCCGCCACGCAGGTGAGGATCTTCGTCGTGGACGCCGGGATGTAGGCGCCGTGCGGGTCCTTGCCGTACAGGAGCCGGCCGGTCGCGACGTCGCGAACGGCCACCGAGACATGAGAGCCGAGGTCGGGTGAGGCGAGGATCGGCCCGAGGGCGGCGGCCAGGCCTTCCTTCGTGGGAAGCGTGGCCGCGTCGCGTACCGGCAGGACCGGACCGGCCAACCGCTCGACCGTGGGGGTCGGGGACGGCGTCGGGCGGGAGGTCGCCTTCGTCGGCGCGGTGGCCGCGGGCTCCTTGGCGGTTCTCTCGGCTCCCGCCAGGACCCCGTTGGTGAGGACGACGGCAGCGCCGAGGCCGACGACGGCGAAGGCCACGAGCAGCGCCAGCGCGACCGTGAGGCTCACCCTTCCGGCTTGTCGTCGCCCGGTTTGTCGTCGCCTGCTGAGCACTCGCCGCGGCCTCGTGAGGCGCCGGTGACCGGGCGGCCGGCGTCCCCCGTGGTGGTCCCGAGGGTGCTCGTCCCGGGGGTTCCGGCGACTCGCGTGAACGTGACCAGCGGACCGGTCATCCGCTCGTGTCCAGCCGACCTTCCGGTCATCGGACGTCCAGGCGTCGTCCCCCCGTAGACCTCGCGTCATCGTCAATCCCCCCGGAGTAAGCCGTACCCGGTGAGACGGGACCCTAAGGGGCCAGCGGGACGTCCCGCACCCCTCCTCCGTCACTGAACGGCCGCGCTACGCAGGGCACGCGCTCGGGTGCAGACTGGAGCGGTAGGCCGAGGAGAGGGGCGGCCGTGGACGTCGACGTCACGATCGAGATCCCCAAGGGGCAGCGCAACAAGTACGAGATGGACCACGCGACGGGCCGGATCCGGCTCGACCGCACGCTGTTCACCGCCACGCTCTACCCGGCCGACTACGGCTTCATCGAGGGCACGCTCGGCCAGGACGAGGACCCGCTGGACGCTCTCGTCCTCCTCGAGGAGCCCACGTTCCCCGGCTGCCTGGTCCGCGCCCGGGCGATCGGGATGTTCCGGATGCGCGACGAAAAGGGCCCCGACGACAAGGTGCTCTGCGTCCAGAGCACCGACGTGCGGATGAGCCACGTCCAGGATGTCGAGGACCTGCCGGAGTTCCAGCTCTTGGAGATCCGCCACTTCTTCGAGGTCTACAAGGTGCTCGAGCCCGGCAAGTCCGTCGAGGGTGCGCGCTGGGTCGGTCGGGCGGAAGCCGAGGCGGAGATCCGCGCCTCCCAGGAACGGTTCCGCGCGGCGCACCAGCCCGGCTGACCGGAGTACCCGGAAACCGCCGCGAGGTCAGCGCGCCTCCACCGGCCGCAGTGTCACCAGGTCGCCCGGCACCGCGCGCAGCCGTCGCGCCGCATCACCGTTGTTGACCGCGAGCGCGAGGCGGCCGTCGGAGTCCTGGTAGACGAGCAGTTCGCCGTCGGCGACGTCGCCGAAGGTGGACGCCACCGTCGCGTCGTCCTGGACCTCACCAGCCTCGACGCCGATCCGGCCCTGCCCGGCCCAGTCGCGGACCAGCTCGACCTCGCTCTCCCCGCCCGCCAGTTGCACGTTGCCGTACCGATCGACATAGGTGACCTCGCAGGTCACCGCGTCACCCGTCACCTGGCACAGCGGCGTCGGCAGCTGGGCGAGGCTGTCGACGTCGACCGGCTCGCCCACCTCCTTCAACGGGCCGCCACGCGCCAGGTACGCCGCGACCGGCGCGAAGACGTCCCGACCGTGGAAGGTCCGGTCGACGTCGGGCAGCCACAACGCGACGTTGGTGAGCGCGTACGCCTCGGTCACCCCGCCGAGCGCGCGCGCAGCGGGGATGAGCAGGCCGTTGTCCGGTCCGACCAAGAGACTGTGGCCGGCCCGCAGGGCGAGCCCGCGTCGCGCGGTCCCAACCCCTGGGTCGACCACGGCGAGGTAGATCGCGGGCGGGAAGTACGGCACCACCCGGGCGAGCACCCTGGCACCGTGCCGGACGTCTTGGGGTGGGACGTCGTGGCTGATGTCGATCACCCGGGCTTCCGGCGCGGCCTGGGCGATGACGCCGTGGCACACGGCCGCGAAGCCGTCGCGGGTGCCGTAGTCGGTGAGGAGCGCAATGAGATCCGGCATCGAGCCGATTGTCTCAAGGAGGCGGCGCGCCGGTCAGGGTCTCGCGACGGGCGGTCACGCGTGGCCGAGCGGAGGAGCGCGCCACGCGTGACCGCTGCCGTGTCTCACGTCGTCCGCGTGAGGAGCTCAGTCCAGCGGACGAGGGAAGGCCTCACCATCGAGCCGATCACCGGGCCGCAGACCGAGCGGGTCAGTCACGACGTGCGGCGCCCCGGAGTAGGTGGTGTCGGCGTCCATGTAGGCGATCACGAACGCCAGCCGGGCCATGCTCGTCGTATTGGGGAGGGCCATGTGGCCGGTGTAGCTGGAGTGGAAGGTGCAGTCACCCGCACGGAGCGGAATCGTCACCCGTGGGTGCCAACGCAACTCCGGGTTGACACGGAACAGGTCCTCCTCGTCGTGGAGGTCCTGAGGCCGGTACCCGGTGAGACCGTGGGTGCCCGGCAGGAACGACATGCAGCCGCGCTCGGGTGGGACGTCGACGAGCGCCACCCACGCCGACAGCGACAGCGTTTCACCCGTGTGCGGCCAGTACGGCCGGTCCTGGTGGAAGTGCGTGGCGACGTTGTTGTGCGGCTCCTTCACCAGCATGTGGTCGTGCCAGATCCGCAGGCGCACACCGGCCAGCTGCTCGGCCACCCGCGCCAGACGCGGGTGCAGGGTCAGCTCCCGGAGCACCTCGTCGTGCTGCCAGACGTTCACCAGCTGGGTGAACACCGAGTGACGTGAGTAGTCCTCCGCGCGGTGCGCCTCCAGGTAGGCCTGCGCCGCCTGACGGAAACGCTCCACCTCGTCGGGCTCGAGGATTCCGCGGACGCGGACGAACCCGTCCCTCCGATACGCCTCGACGAGCTCGTCCGGGATCGTCCCCGATGAGTCAACGTCGCGGCGCCACGTGACTGCCTCTGCCACCGTCATGGCGACTCCTTCCGCGTCAACGACTGTCCTTCCGCGTCGATGGGCTCCGCGTCAGCGATCTCGACCCACCTGACGCTGAGCCGCTCTGGGCGGGGCGAGCCTCGACGCTTCGAGAGTCGCGGCCAAGGCCGGCCGGGAGCTAGGGCGATGTCGACCGACGGTCGTACGATCCTGACATGGGCGTCGCGCCCGACGTGCCCGCCCCGGTCTACCGCGAGCACGACCTGTTCACGCTGGCGGCCCTCCCCATCCACGCCGGTGTCCACGAGCTCGACGGCGACAGCGAGATCCACGCGCACGACTTCGTCGAGATCGCCGTCGTGGGCGGCGGGTCGGGCGTCCACGTGTCCGCACAAGGTCGCATACCGCTTCGTCGTGGCACCGTGATCGTCCTTCGTCCAGGCGCCTGGCATGGCTTCGCGTCGTGTCGCCGACTCGTCGTCGCCAACACCTGCCTGTCGCCTGTCGCGTTGGGCACCGACCTCGCCATGCTGCGCGACGACCCCGGTCTACGAGAGCTCTTGGGAAGCGCGGGCAACGGACGTCAGGGCGTCTTCTGGACGTCGATCAGTGGCCGGGACGCCGACGAAGCAGTGACCGCGATCGACGTCCTGGGACGACGCCTGGCCGACGAGCCCCACCAGCGCGTTCTCCTCCTCGGCCACCTCCTCACCGTCCTCGGCCGGCTCGCTCGGACACCGGACAGTGCGCCGGCCAACGGGGCGCCGCGGCGTACTCCCCCGCATCCGGCGGTGTCGACGGTGGTGGCACGCTTCCAGGCCGCTCCAGCGCATCCGTGGACCCTGGAGGAGGCCGCGACCCTCGTCCATCTGGACCCGGCGTACCTCACCCGTCTCTTCCGTCGCCACCTCGGGCTGCCTCCGATCGCCTACCTCGCCCGGGTGCGCGCCGAGAAGGCGGCCGAGCTCTTGGCGGGGACGAGCCTTCCGGTCGCCCGCGTCGGCGCCCTCGTGGGCTGGCCCGACCCCACGTACTTCGCGCGACGCTTCCGCGCGCTCGTGGGACTGACCCCGACGGACTATCGGCAGCGTGTCGCCGGCTATCGGCAGCGTGCCGCCGGATCGGCCGCGCCGCCCGCGACAGGCAAGGTGGGGACGGTAGGCCCTAGAGTCGACGCGTGGACACGATCGAGCCTCACCTCGACGCGACCGGTGTAGCCGGAGGCGCTGACGAGTCCCCGTCGGGAGATGCCCCCACCCCGCCGACCATCCGACGCGTCAGTCGCGCGGAAGCGGCGACCACCGTCGAGCCGTTGCAGGCGTACGCCTTCGGCACGACGCCCACCGTCCCCACCAGCGACGAGCCAGCGGCACCCGCCGAGGAGGAGGACGACAAGGTACGGCTCGTCGCCTTCGACGGCGCCGAGCCGTCCGCCGTGGTCGTGGGCATCCCCATGCGGCAGAACGTCCGCGGCGTGATCCTCCCCATGATGGGGGTGAGCGGTGTGGCGACCCACCCCGCGGCGCGACGGCGTGGACACATTCGCACCCTGCTCACCCAGCTCCACGAGACGATGCGGGACGCCGGGCACGTGGTCAGCACGCTGTACCCGTTCCGACCGTCGTTCTACGAGCGGTTCGGCTACGTCGGCTTCCCCATGCCTCGCCGCATCCGGCTGTTCCCCGACGGGCTGGACCGGCTCCTTCGCGCCGACGCGATCCCCGGCGAGGTGACCCTCCACCGAATCGGCGAAGCGCTCGACGAGTTCCGCCAGGCGCTCGAGCACCTGCTGCTCGAGCGGCACGGCTTCTCGCTGTACTCCCCCGAGGCCATGGCGCGGTACCGGAGCAAGGACGACCGCTGGGTCGCCTTGGCCCGCCACGACGGCGAGGTCGTCGGCGTCCTGCTCTACCGCAGCCACGGCCTGGGCAAGGACTTCGAAGGGCACCAACTGCTCACACGTGGTCCGCTGGGCCGCATGCTGCTGCTGCGGTGGCTCGCCCGGCACCACGACCAACACGCGGCGTTCACCCTCGAGCTGCCGCCGGACGAGCGTCCGGACCTGTGGTACGTCGACATCCGCTACACCGACGAGACCAAGGTGGCGGGTCCGTTGCACTCCGCGCCCATGGGACGCGTGCTCTCGGTTCCAGGCCTGGCCGGCCTCCGCGTCGGCGCGGCCCGCGCCACGGTCGAGGTCGTCGACGACCCGTTCGTCGCGGGGACGTGGACGTTCGACGGCTCCACCGGTTCGTTGGAGGTCCGCTCAGGCGGAACGCCGACCGCGACGCTCACCTCTCACGGGTTGGCCGCCCTCGTGTACGGCGTCCTCGACCCGACCGAGATTCACCTCCGCGGTTACGGAACCATGGACGCCGCGACGGCTCAGACGCTGCGGACGCTCTTCCCGGCGGCCACGCCCTACCTGTACGCGAGCTTCTAGCCGAGCCGCCCGTTCCTCCCGAGCGCTCCGAAACGTCCGAGCCGGGCCGTTCGGTCGTCCCGCCGGCTCTCCCTCGCCCTGGACGTCGGTCGTCGCGTCCACGACCATCGAGGAATGAAGGGCGACCGGGTCGAGATCGTCATCGACGCGGGCGGCGAGACCCGCACCTACGACGTCGTCGCGACTCGACAGGGCCGGCGGGTCGAGATCACCACCGGACGGGGCATCGTCGAGGTCACCGAGGTGACCCGCGGCGGGACGCCGGTCCGCACGGCCCGCTTCATGGCCAACCGGGTGCTGGCCTTGGTGGAGCACCCGGCCTCTCGTGGCCGGCTTCCCGACGACGAGCCCACCGATGGAAGCCGCCGGGCGCGGGAAGCCTCACAGACACCGCAGGCCTCGGGCACGCCGCGAGCATCGGCGGACCGCCGCACCGGGCACGAGGAGGGTGGCTCGAGAACGGCGTGACCGCGGGCACCGACGAGGGGCCTCTCCGTGCCTCGACGCTTCCGTGCCTCGACGCTCAGGCGCTCCGCCTCCCTCCAACGGAGGCGCTTCGGCGCACCCGGACCGTCACGCCGTCGGGTGTTCCATACCCTCTATTGCCAGATGTCTGCGAGCTTCCCGCCCAACCCTGGACCGGAGGTTGAGCCTGGCCGTGCCCACGCCGTCGCCCACGGGGTCGAGCGCGGCGCCCCGCTGCCGCGTCGCCCCTCGCTGCACCCCACCACGCCCCGGGGGCAACTGATGCCGCCGCTCGACGTCCGCCTGCTGCACCGCGCTCGACCTGTTCGGGCCTATCTCGCGGCGGCGGCGGGCATCGGCCTGGTGCACGCCGGACTCGTCGTCGCCCAAGCGTGGCTGCTCGCGACCCTCCTCGTGGACGCGGTGAGAGCGCGGCTCGAGCTCGCCCCGGTCGTGGCGCTCGTCGGGGTTCTCGCGGGGCGCGCCGGCGTGTCGTGGGCCTCGGCGGTGGTCGCGCACCGAGCGTCGGCCGCGCTCAAGCGGCAGTGGAGACAGACGGTGCTGCGGAAGGTCGTCGCGCTCGGCCCGCGATGGCTGGCCAGCGAGCACACGGGCGAACTCGCCACGCTCGTCACCAAGGGCGTCGACGCACTGGACGGCTACCTCTCCCGCTACCTGCCGCAGCTGCTGCTCGCCGCGCTGGTCCCGCTGGCCGTGGCAGTGACGCTGCTCCGCACCGATCCCCGCAGTGCGCTCGTGGTGGTCGTCACTGTCGTGCTCGTCCCGCTCGCCATGCTGCTCATCGGACGGGCGACTCGGCGTCGGATCGACCGGCAGTGGCGTACCCTCCAGGCCCTCTCCCACCACTTCCTCGATGTCGTGTCGGGGCTCGGAACGTTGAAGGCGTTCGGTCGCTCCCGTGAGCAGGTGGAGACCATCGCCCGGCTCGCCGACCAGCAACGCGCCGCGGGCCGGTCCACCATGCGGGTGGCGTTCCTGTCGTCGCTGGCGCTGGAGCTGTTGGCGGCCAGCTCGATCGCCGTGGTGGCGATCGAGCTGGCGCACGGCGTGCTCGCAGACACTCTCGACCTGCGGGCGGCGCTCGCCGCGCTGCTCCTCGTCCCCGAGGCGTACCACCCGATCCGTCAGGCCGCTGCCCACTACCACGCCAACGTCGAGGGCATGAGCGTCGCCGACCAGGTGTTCGCGATCCTCGACGAACCGACTCCGCTGGCGGTGGAGCATGGTGGCCGCCCCGTGCCCGACCCGAGGTCCGCCTCGATCCGCCTCGACGAGGTCACCGTCGCCGACCCTGACCGCTCGGTCCCCTTGCTCGACCGGCTGTCGCTGGAGCTGCCCGCCGGACGGGTGACCGGCATCGTCGCGCCCAGCGGCGCCGGGAAGTCGACCGTGCTGGCGCTCCTCATCGGCTTCGCTCGACCGGACGCCGGCCGCGTGCTCGTGGGTGACGTGGACCTCGCGACCGTGGACCCCGAACGCTGGCGCGAGCGAGTCGGCTGGCTGCCCCAGGATCCTGTGCTGTTCGCCGGAACGGTCGCCCAGAACATCACGCTGGACGACCCAACGGTCGACCCCGCCGCCGTCGTCGCCGCCGCCCGGGCGGCCGCGGTCGACGTGCCCCTGGAGCTGCAGGTCGGCGACCGCGGCATCGGCCTCTCCGCCGGCCAGCGACGCCGCATCGCCCTCGCCCGCGCCTTGCTCCGAGATGCCTCGCTGCTGCTCCTCGACGAACCCACCGAGGGAGTCGACCCGGAGACCGAGGCGGCGCTGCTTCGCGCGCTTCCTCCCCTGCTGGCTGGCCGGACCGTCGTGTTGGTGACCCACCGCCCGGGCCTGCTCCAGCTGTGCCACCACGTGGTTCGTCTCGACCAGTTGGCGGTGTCGACATGACGCACGACTCGACGACCACGCCGCGACCCGGCGGTAGTACCAGCAGCAACCCGAGCACCGGCCAGCCTGGTGCCCTCCAGTCGACCTCTCGCGGCCACGCGGGCTCCGGCGGCCAGGCCGGCCCCGTCGGTCCGTCCGGCTCGGGGGGTGGACACCGCGCGACCACCAAGGGGCCGAGCTCCCTCGCGTGGCTGCTGCGCACGGCCCGACCGGAGCTTCTCCGGGTGCTCGCCGGCGTCCTGCTCGGCTTCGCGGCGTCCTGCACCGCGGTCGCCCTGATCGCCACCGCCACCTGGCTGGTCGCCCGCGCGGCGGAAGGAGCGGCACTCGTCGCCCTCACGGCCGCGATCGTCGCGGTGCGGGTCCTCGGGGTGGGCCGAGGCGTCCTCCGGTACTGCGAACGGCTCGTCGGCCACGACGCCGCATTCCGGGTGATGGCGCGCACGCGCGTCCAGGTGTACATCGACCTCGAGCGGGCCGCACCCGCCGGGCTCGGCCGGGTCCACGGTGGTGACGTCCTCACCCGCGTGGTGAGCGACGTCGAAGCCATCCAAGACCTGCTGGTGCGGGCGTTCCTTCCGATCGGGGTCGCCGCCCTCACGAGCGTCGCCGCCACCGCGTGGCTCGCCACCGTGCTCCCATCCGCCGCGGTGATCTTGGCACTCGGCCTCTTCGTGGGCGGGGTCGTCGCGCCGTACGTGGGCAGGCTCACGGCTCGCTGGGCGGACCGCAGGATGGCCGGTGCTCGCGGCGCCCTCAACCGTTCGGTCGTCGAGGTGCTCCGCGGGCTGGCGGACCTGGCCGCCCACCGCGCGACGGGTCGGTGGCTGGACCGTCTCGAGCGGGAGGACCGCGAGCTCACCGAGATCGCCAGACGTACGGCGGCCAGCTCTGGCGCCGCGGCCGCGCTGGCGACGCTGGCGGCCGGTCTCACCGTCGTCGGCCAGCTGCTGATCGGTGCCGCCGCGGCGGACGACGGTCGCCTGTCCTCGACGATGGTGCCCGTCCTGGCCCTGGCCGCGCTCGCGGTGTTCGACGTGACGACGCCCCTCCCTGTGGCGGCGCACTATCTCGCGCACGGCATGCGCGCGGTGGCGCGCCTCCGCGCGCTGTCGGAGCTGCCGCGTCCGGCCCTGACCGAAGGACACCTTCCCGCCCCGATCGGCCCGCTGTCCTTGGAGGCCCGAGGGCTCACCGTCCAATGGCCGGGGAACACCGCTCCGACCTTGTACGACGTCGACCTGACGCTGCGCCCCGGTCAGCGGATCGCCGTCGTCGGCGAGAGCGGAGCCGGGAAGAGCACGCTGGTGGCCGCTCTGCTCGGCTTCCTGCCCCCGGCGTCGGGCAGCGTCGCGCTGGTGGGACGCGGTCACATGCGCGTCGACCTGGCCGACCTGGAGGACGACGAGCGACGCCGGGCCATCACAGCCTGCACCCAGGACGCTCACATGTTCGACACCACGATCCGGGCCAACCTGCTCCTCGGGCGACCCGACGCCACCGACGAGGAGCTGGAGGAGGCGTTGCGGAAGGTTCGGATGTGGGCGTGGGTGTGCCGCCTGCCGCACGGCCTGGACACTCCCGTGGGCGAGCGTGGCGTCCGGCTCTCCGGCGGGGAGCGCCAGCGGCTCGCTCTGGCCCGCGCGCTGCTCGCCGACCCGCCGATCCTGTTGCTGGACGAACCGACGGCTCACGTCGACGACGTCACCGCCACAGTGCTGATGCGGGACCTACTCGTCGCCACGCAGGGACGTACCACCCTGCTCGTCACGCACCGACTCGCCGGTCTGAGCGTCGTCGACGAGATCATCGTCCTGGCCGGCGGGCGGGTGGTCCAACGTGGCGCGCCTACCAAGCTGATCCAGTCCGAGGGCCCCTACCGTCGAATGTGGCTCCGGTCCGCCGCCAAGGACACCCCGAGTGAGAGCGCTCCCACGATGCAGATGTCGTTCCTCCAGCGCCAGACGCACTCGTCGCTGACGCCACCCTTCCCGACCACCGGGCAAGAATCACACCCCCACGAAGGGCGGTGAGACTGACCGCACCTCGTGGGGGTGTGTCTGGCGCGCCGCCTCGCGGCGCTCGTCCGCATCAGCTGTGGAGGTACATCTCGAAGGCCTCCCGCGCGAGCTGGGAGACCGTCTTGCCGTCCCGGGCGGCGCGCTCCTCCGCCGCGGCCCGCAGCGCAGGCGGCGCGCGGAAGGTCACCTGTGGCGAGCGACCCTGACCTCCGAGTGACGGACGCCCACGTCCCTGCTTGGTGACGCCGCCGCGGGACTGCGTCTCC
Source organism: Thermasporomyces composti (assembly GCF_003386795.1). NCBI lineage: Bacteria > Bacillati > Actinomycetota > Actinomycetes > Propionibacteriales > Nocardioidaceae > Thermasporomyces > Thermasporomyces composti. The sequence continues at coordinate 2,793,203 of NZ_QTUC01000001.1, read as the reverse complement.
ACTCGCTGGACCGGGTCCACACGCTGGACAGGGATGACACCCGGCGCGCCGGCGGACTCGGGGCCAACCTCCACCCTCGGTGAAGCCGTCGGCGGGTACTGTTGATCCATCCGTTCCTCCCCGTGATTCGCCCTTGCCTCTGTATTGCCGCATTACCGCCGGTTGCAAACGACAAAGCACGTAAGATCCTGTTTCCCGACAACTTTCGGGGGTCCGACATGTCGCGTCGTTCGGGAAGCCGGGTGCACTGGCCAGCGGCGGATCCCCTTGCGTACAAGGCGTCATGAGCGGTCGCATGCGTGTCACCGGCCACAGAGCAAGAACACCTTGACGGAAGCCTGATCGCTGAGGCCCGCGCTGGCGCTCCGGCGCGCCCCGTCCCGTCAGCCGCTGCGGACTCGGCTCACCACCGCTCACCCCGAGCCGGCCACGACGCCACGGACTGACGGTGGGCTCTCGGTTCCGTCCGGCGCGTGCGCGCCACTACCGCTAGGCGAGTCTCAGGCGGGCACAGACAGCGCCAACGCTCCGGGCGAGAGTTAGCGCTGCTCCGGAACTCGACGCGTTCCGTACCGGTCCATCTCCAGCCTGGTGATCTCGGGGTGATGCATGTCGAAGGTGGGGCTGTCGGAGCGGATCAGCGGGATCGACGTGAAGTTGTGCCGGGGTGGCGGGCAGGAGGTGGCCCACTCCAGGGACCGGCCCCAACCCCACGGGTCGTCGACCCGCACGAGAGGACCGCGCCGCGCTTGGATGACGTTGAGCAGGAACGGCAGCGTCGACAGCCCCAGCAGGAACGCGCCCACGGTCGAGACCATGTTGAGCACCGTCCAGCCATCGGTGTGCAGGTAGTCGGCGTAGCGGCGGGGCATTCCCTCCGCGCCGAGGATGTGCTGGACGAAGAACGTGGTGTGGAAGCCGACGAACAGCGTCCAGAAGTGGATCTTGCCGAGGCGCTCGCTCAGCATTCGACCGGTCATCTTCGGCCACCAGAAGTAGAAGCCCGCGAACATCGCGAACACCACCGTGCCGAAGACGGTGTAGTGGAAGTGGCCGACGACGAAGTAGGTGTCGCTGACGTGGAAGTCCATGGGGGGCGACGCCAGGACGATACCGGTCAGCCCGCCGAAGAGGAAGGTCACGAGGAAGCCGAGCGCCCACAGCATGGGTGTCTCGAAGGTGAGCGATCCTCCCCACATGGTCCCGATCCAGTTGAAGAACTTGATGCCCGTGGGCACCGCGATCAGGAACGTCATGAGCGAGAAGAACGGCAGGTTGACGGCCCCGGTCACGAACATGTGGTGCGCCCACACGGCCATCGAGAGCAGCGCGATGGCGATGGTGGCCACCACCATGCCGACGTAGCCGAAGAGGGGCTTGCGACTGAAGACCGGGATGATCTCGGTGATGATGCCGAAGAAGGGCAGCGCGATGATGTAGACCTCGGGGTGGCCGAAGAACCAGAACAGGTGCTGATACAGGATGGGCCCGCCGTGCGCGGCGTCGTAGATGTGCGTGCCGAGCCGTCGGTCCGCCTCGAGCATGACCAAGGCGCCCGCGAGGATCGGGAACGCGAGCAGGACCATCACACTGGTGAGCAGCGTGTTCCAGGTGAAGATCGGCATCCGGAACATCGTCATGCCCGGCGCCCGCATGCAGAAGATCGTCGTGACGAAGTTGACACCGCCGAGGATCGTGCCGAGACCCGCCAGGTAGAGCCCCATGACCCACAGGTCCGCGCCGATGTAGGACGAGTGTCGCGCTTCGCTGAGCGTCGGGTACGCGGTCCAGCCGAAGGACGCCGGGCCGTGCGGCGTGAGGAAGCCACCCATCACGATGAGCCCGCCGAACAGGAACATCCAGTAGCTCAGCATGTTCAGGCGCGGGAACGCCACGTCCGGCGCGCCGATCTGCAACGGCATGATGACGTTCGCGAAGCCGACGAACAGCGGTGTCGCGAACAGGAGCAGCATGATCGTGCCGTGCATGGTGAACAGCTCGTTGTAGATCTCCGGCCCTCGGTCGGAGCCGAACAGCTGGAGGCCGGGAACCGCCAGCTCGGCGCGCATGAACATGGCCATCAAGCCGGCGAGCAGGAAGAAGACGAACGAGGTGGCGAGGTAGAGCTGGCCGATGAGCTTGTGGTCGGTCGTCGTTATCCACCGGACGATGGCCCGGCCTCGGGCGTGTCGCGGGCGTGGGCGCTCACCCGGCTGTGCCGCTGTCTCCGTGCGCAGTGTGGCCACCGAGGTCCCCCAACTGGTCGCCGACGGCATGCGCGGCCGTCGAGCACGCCGCTGTCGATGAGAGAAGACTCCCCGCGCCTCGCCGCACCAAACGCGGTGTCCGACAGGCTTGACGCACGCTCGGCACGACACAAACCCCGGGAAAGCTCGCCTCCGCCCCGCTGCGCATGACAGGCTGCACCCATGGTCGGCCAGGATCACGACACCCACGAGCCCAGCAGGACGGGCGGGCCTGAGACACCGGACGCCGCGCGCGGCGTGGAGGATGACGAGGTACGCCGCAAGTTCCTGGAGACTCTCCAACGTAAGCAGCGGCACCACCAGGCACGGCATCTCGCTGGCGGTGCCAGCTACGCCGAGCCGAAGCTGCGAGAAGGCGCCGGCCCGGCGCGCGCTCGCCGTGAGTTCCGACGCAAGAGGGGGAGCTGAGCGCCCGCCTCACCCAGGTGGCGGCTCCAGGGGCGGGTTCGCCCGCGCCGTCGCCCGGCCGAGCCCGCCGGTCAGGCCACGCCGCCACGGAACCACGCCTTCCATCTCGATCTGGAGCGAGAAGCTGAGCAGGGTCCGGATCACCACGACCAGCCCCAGGCCCGCCACGTTCTCGAGCGTCGGCGCGACGGCGACGGTCCTGATCAGGTCGGCCGCCACCAGGATCTCCACGGCGAGGAGAAGCACGCCACCGAAGGATTCCCGGAGCGCGTGATACCCCTGTCGGCCTTCCCCACTGCGCCGCCAGATGCGCGCCGCAAGCACGAGAGACCACACCAGACCGACGAGGAGGACGACGACTCCGAGCCCGTCGAAACCTCGGGCGGCCCAGCTCATCACCTCGGTGAACGTCACACGGTGCCCATTTCCCGCGTCTCGTCCCACCATCCGCCCGCGCCCGGTGGTCAGCTGGATGCGCTGTCCGCACTGACCGGGCCACTCGGCCGACCCGCGGCACCGTCACCCGACTGTGCCGCGTCGTGATGGGTGAAACCAGCGATGAACTCCTCCAGCGCCGCGTCCACGCCAGCACGGTCACCGGTGGCGAGCAGGTCGAGAAGGAGGCCGCGCACGACCGCCAGGCCGAGTCGGGCCCGGGCCGGCGCCGACTCCGCCGGGACGCCCAAGGTCCGGACGAGCTCGGTGAGCGGCGCCAGCCAGCTCTCGACGACACCGTCGAGGAGCGGTGCCGCCCCCGGGTCGCGCTGGAGCGCGTGGCCGTAGAGCTCGAAGAACAGTCGCTCGTACCGAGCCATGGCCGGATCGGCCAGCCGAGCCCAGAAGCGCCGGGTCAACTCGGCCGCCGCGGCGACACCGTCGACGTTGGCGTCGAGCTCTCGCTCGAGCTCCGCCAGCGCCTGGCGTTGCCGCCGTTCCACCTCCCGGACCACCTCGACGAGCAGGCCCTCTTTGGAGCCGAAGTGGTAGAGCAGCATGCGGTGGCTGGTGCCGAGCTCGGCGGCGAGCCGCCTCAGGGTGAGGTTGTTGACGCCGTTCTCCGCGACGTACTCGATCGCTCCTGCCAGCAGTCGCTGTCGCGCGTCACCCACCGTGTCTCCTCACGATCGCCTCTGTACCATCTGGTACATGTACCACATGGTTCACCCGCGGAGGGGGCAGTGAAACGGCAGCACATCGACGTCCGCGCGCACACCACCGCGCACCCCGACACCGTGTACGCCTTGCTTCGCGACGGCGCCAGCTGGCCTCAGTGGTCCCCCATCGGATCCTTCGAGCTGGAACAGCCCGCGGACGGCGAGGATCCGGAGGGGGTCGGCGCTATCCGGGTCTTCCGCAGCCGCTGGCGCGGGAGCAAGGTCACCAGCCGCGAACAGGTCGTGGAGCTCGTGCCCGGGCGCAGGTTCAGCTACGCCTTCCTCTCCGGGCTGCCGCTCCGCGACTACCGGGCCGACGTCGACCTCGAACCCACCGAGGGCGGCACGACCATCCACTGGCGCTCGTCCTTCCTGCCGAAGCTGCCTGGGACCGGCTGGCTCTACCGGCGGATCTTGACGGAGTTCATCGAGGCCTGTGCCTCAGGGCTGGCCGAGCACGCGGCGAGGCAGGACGCGCCGCGCCGCGGCTGACTCCGCACGGCAGCACCGCCAACCCTCACAGCGGACCGACCCGGCCATGATCGCCAGGCACGTCGTGACGAGCCGGCCCAGCCCCGAGCGCCCCGTGACCGGGCCAGCCGCACTCGCGCATTCCCCCCGAATCGACCCATAGTTCGTTACGATCCGTCGCGGGGTACTTTCCATCTGTCACTTCTTCCGCCAGGGCGTGAGCGGGGGGTTATGTGAGGGCAATCGGCCAGCCGCGGACCGCCACCCGCACGGCAGTCGCCGCGCGGGTGCGGCTCGGGGTCGTCATCCTCACGATGGGCGACCGACCTGCCGAGCTCACCGCGCTCCTCAAGTCCGTCCTGGCCCAGGCGGGCCCTCCGATGCGGATCGTCGTCGTCGGTAATGGCACGACGCTGCCGCAGCTGCCGGCAGGCGTCCAGGGCATCGTGATCCCGCGGAACATCGGCGTGGCGGGAGGCCGCAACGCCGCGTTGACGGCGCTTCGAGTCTCGAACGACGTGGACGTCGTCATGTTCCTCGACGACGACGGGTACCTGCCTGACCCCTATGCCGCGGAAAAGGTGCGCGCCGCGTTCGCCGCCGACCCCAAGCTCGGCATCATCAGCTTTCGCATCGTCGACGAGACCGGCGCCACACAGCGCCGTCACGTCCCGCGGCTTCGCGCGAGCGACCCGCTCCGGCCGTCACAGGTCACGACCTTCCTCGGTGGCGGGAGCGCGGTTCGTATGGCTGTGTTCGACCAGGCCGGTGACTGGCCAACGGACTACTTCTTCGCGCACGAGGAGACCGACGTCGCGTGGCGCGCGCTCGACGCGGGCTGGCGCATCGACTACCGCCCGGACATCGTGCTTCGCCACCCGCGGACCTCGCCAACCCGCCACGCGCTCTACTACCGGCTCAACGCGCGGAACCGGGTCTGGCTCGCACGACGCAACCTTCCCGCCGTCCTGGTGCCGATCTACCTCGGCATGTGGATCCTCATCACGCTCGTCCGTCGCCCGCCACTGGCCGGACTGCGCGCCTGGTTCGGCGGCTTCATCGAGGGCTGGACCTCACCCTGCGGACCGCGGCGCCCCCTGCGCTGGCGGACGGTGTGGCGGATGACCATGCTCGGGCGACCACCCATCGTCTGACGGCGTCTGCCTGACGACTGTCTGACGGCGTCTGCCTGACGGTCCCGTCTGACGGGGCCCGTCCAACGGTGTCTGTCCAACGGGGTCACCCCGCGTCACCGTCCGCGCCGAAGTTCGCACCTTGGTGGACGTGGCGTCGACGCCGGTTCGTCCACAGGAGCTCGCGGGTAGACGCTCGGCAGGTGCCCTCCGGGGCGCACATCACGCAAGGAGGAACGTCATGGGTGCCCGCGAGAAGGCGAAGCACAAGGCGGAGAAGGCCAAGGCCAAGGATCGTGCCGCACAAGAGCAGCAGATGCGGGACGACCAGGCCAGGTCCGGCATGAACGAGTCCGGCGCCCGCGACGCGGCCGACCGGGCTCGGGAGGCGATCAGCGAGTAACGTCTCGCCCTTCGCTCATCCCCTGCCTCGCTCGTGCCCCGGGCGAGGCAAGGGGCGTCTGCGACTCAGGATCCGTGGCTGCCCCGCCTCAGACGTTTCCTCCTTGCGGTTCACCGGCCTCGAACGGCCAGGCCGCCGGGGCACGCGCATCCGGGATGACACGCTCGGCTGTCTCGATGTGGATACCGGACGAGTCGATGACGAACGGCCGAACCGCCAGGTCGTGGTCTGAGCCGCGGACTTGCGGGATCGCGATCGACCGCTCGAGCCGCCCGTCCCACTCCCGGTAGTGGAGCAGGATGAGCACGTCGATGAGACTCGACAACCCGCTCGGTCCTGCCGCTCCGAACAGCGCGCCCGGTCGGAGCAGCGACGAGGTGAGCAACGACGTCACCGCGTGCTCGCGAAGAACGGTGGTCAGCGCCACCACGAGGTCGAGGGCGCTCTGCCGAGGAGCGATCCGGGCGAGCGCCGACAGCGGGTCCAGGACGAACCGGTCGGGACGAAACTCCTCGATGTCGCGCTTCAGCGTCAGGAAGTGCTCCTCGAGGGACTCGGCCTCCGGATAGGTCGCGCGCAACCGCAGCTGTCCGGTGCGCTCCATCGCGGGTATGTCCACGCCCCATCCGGCCGCGTCCCGAACGACCCGCGCCCGCGACTCGTCGAAGGTGACCAACAGGCAGCGCTCTCCCGTCCGGAACGCCGTGGCGAGGAAGTGGAACGCCAGCAGCGTCTTGCCGCTTCCCGCGGGACCGCGCACCAACGCGATGGCGTCCCGGAAGAGGCCGCCCCCGCACATGTCATCGAGCTCGGCGACACCGGTCGAGACCCGCTCGGTCGACGCCTGACCTCGCGACGACATGAAGGCGAGGGGAAGCACCGTGACGCCTCGCCGCGGGTCGATCGTGAACAACCACTCACCGGTGTGGTGGGGAGCGCCCCGGAACTTCACGACCTCGACCGTGCGACGCCGGCGTTCCTCGTCCAAGACGTTGCGCAGCACGAGGACGTTGTCGAGCACGAACTCCTCGACACCGTGGAGGGAAATCCCGTCGTACTCCTCCCTCCGTTCCGAGGTCATCATCGCCGTGACGCCCATGCGAGCCAGCGCTTGGGCAATGCGGACGAGCTCGACCCGCACGTACCGCTTGTCGGGAAGGGTGGCGAAGAGCGCACCCAAGGAATCGATGACGAGGCGTTTGGCGTGCGTGCGCTCGACCACGCGCTGGATGCGCGCGACGAGAGCTCCGAAGTCATACCTGCCGACGACCTCCACGCTGTCGGTGAGGTCCGTCGGCACCTCGAGAAACTCCCATCGTCCCTCGCGTTCCCACTCCTCGATCGGAAAGCCGAACTCAAGCAGGCACGCCCGGATCACCGGGGCGCTCTCCTCGAAAGTGACGAAGACGCCCGGCTCGCCGAACTCCGCGATCCCGTGCGCGAGAAACTCCATCGCGACCACGGTCTTCCCGCTCCCCGACGTCCCCGTGACGAGCGTGGTCCGCCCCGAGGGAAGACCCCCCATCATCACCTCGTCCAGGCCGCTGATCCCGGTCGGCGTCCGGTCGAGCTGAGCTTGTGCACTGATCATGTCCACCACAGCTCCCCATAGGGCTCGCCTACCGCCGGTAGGCCGAGCGCGGCGGCTGTGCGGGCGGAGTCCGAAAGGTCACCTATCACCCGACGCTGCGGGATGACCCCCTGGCGGACGACGGTCGGTGTGGCGACGATGCTCTCGGTCTCTGCCAGATCGGGACGCTCGGAGACATCGATGACCTCGATCTCGTACCTCCCGGGCACGTAGGTCTCGCACACCGCCGTGAGATTCGCGACCGCTGCCTCCGAGCGCTCGGTGTGGCCGGCGACATAAACCCGAAACTTGTACCTCATCACGACGGACCGCCACTTCCCTCCGATGGCCGGCCGAAGCTGACCACAACGGTCCCCGTCGCCTCGCGGCGTACTCCCCGCACAACGTCTCCACGCCCGCGAGACCTTCCCGGTCCCCATACCCACCAGACCGTGGTCCCACCCTGGCACTTCCTCTCGTCACGACCGGTCCTCGACAGAGCCAGCTCGACAGCCAGCCACCCACGCCCGGGGCGCCCCGTGTCGTCGCGAGATCGTGACCAGCCGCAAGAGCCCACACCGGGCACCGGCGTGAAATTGGCGATAACGAGGAGACATCTCTGACGGAAAAATGGACAGGACGACCGACTGCCTCACGCGTCGACCCGGAAATTCGACGCCCTCCCGTGGGTCCACCAGCCGAAATCTCGAACGCCGTGTGTGGAACGGGGTCCGATTGAGGTCACGGGCTGGCCCGCTATCAGGCCGGGCGATACGCTCACGAGCGCCGACATCACCATCAGACTCCGGTCGGCGCCGCTCAGCGGCGTCGAGACACATCTGAATACGTCCGCCACGCCTGACGACAAGCTGAATCCGGGACAACGACACAGGGCTCGCACGGGAAGTCCTCAGGATTCACCGGCCCTCGGCCAGCTGCCTGATGTGCGGCCTCTTCGTGTCTTCGAGCGCTTGGAGGCTTCACGAGCATGGCGCAGATTAGCAGGAGGTCCGTTCTCAAGAAGGCTGCCGCGGTGGGAGCGAGCCTGGCGGGATCGTCTCTGCTCTCCGGCTGTGGCAGAGCCCCGAACTTCAACCGCGGAGCGAAGAAGAAGCTCAGCTTCTGGGCCTTCACGGACACGCGCATCGCCTGGCAACAGCGAGCGTTCGAGCTCTATAAGCGGCTCAAGAACCCCGACTTCGAGATCGAGTGGCTGATTCTGCCCTATCGGCAGATGCACGACCAGCTCCTGGTCACCGCACAGGCCCGCTCGGGCGGACCCGACATCGCTGACGTGGAGATCAGCCAGTTCGCCCGCTACATCAAAGGTGACGTCCTGTTCGTCGACCTCAAGCCCAAGCTGGTCGAGATGGGCGAGTGGGACAACCTCTACCACCCGTCGGCGACCGACCCCTGGACCTGGCAGGGAAAGGTTTATGGCATCGGGAACGAGCTCAACGCCTGTCTGCTGAGCTACCGCTGGGACATATGGGAAAAGGCCGGCGTCAACACCGAGATTCAGACCTGGGACGAGTTCGTCGAGGAGGCCAAGCGTTTCCACCGGGACACCGGCAACTACCTGATCGACCAGCAGTACCTGGACTGGGGCCAGTGGTGGCTCATGACGCTCCAGCAGGGCGGCGGCTTCTTCGACGAGAAGGGCCAACCGGTCCTCGACAGCGAGAAGAGTCTGCGCACTCTCACCTGGATGCAGCAAGCCCTCAAGGATGGTTGGTCGACCCACCGCCCCCAAGGACACAGCTACAACATCGCGCTGGAGGAGGGACGCATCGCCTCCCTGCTAGGTCCCTCGTGGCAGTTCAGTGGCTTCATCCAACAGAACATCCCCAAGACCAAAGGCAAGTGGCACCTCATGCCGTTCCCGCGCTGGAGCGAGGGCGGCTCGCGAACGGCGACCCAGGGCGGCACCGGCGTCGCCGTCTTGAACACCAGTGAGTTCATCGAGGAGGCGCTGGACTTCGTGCTCTTCGAGCACACCAACGTCGAGGCGTTGCTGGGGGACTTCGAGCTGCGCCAGGTCTGGCCGACCTACCGACCGGCCTTCGACGCCCCCGTGCTGACCCAGCCGATGGAGTTCTTCGACGGTCAGCGAGTCGGCAGCCTCATCAACGAGGTGTCACCGGAGATCAACACGACCTATGTCTCGCCGTTCTGGCCCGAGACCACCAGTGTCTTCGTGCGTCACGGACTGACGCCTCCTCTCCAGGACCTCGACATGTCGCCGAAGGACGCACTGGCACGGGCCCAACAGAAGGCGCTCGACGCCATCGAGTTCGCCACGGCCTAGCGGGAAAGGACCACGCCCATGTCAGCCTCGACACTCGCGTCCACTCTCGGCCGGCCCTTCCAGCCGGCCCGGGAGTGGTGGTGGCGTCGCCAGCGTCAGATCGCTCCGTACCTCTTCATCTCCCCCTTCTTCATTCTCTTTCTCATCTTCGGCTTGTACCCGATCCTCTATTCCTTCTGGCTCAGCTTCACCAAGGGCTTCGGGTTCGAGGAACGGTCGTTCGCCGGACTCACCAACTACCTGCACCTGTTCAGCGACGAGCGCTTCGCCCTCGCGATGCGGAACACCACGTTCTACGCCATCGGCAGCATCGTCCTCATCGGCGGCTTGTCGCTTCTGCTGGCGTTGGCGATCAACTCCCGGTGGGTGCGGTGGAAGACCTTCTTTCGCACCGCGTTCTTCTTCCCCGTCCTCACCTCCGAGGTGGTCATCGCCGTCATCGCCGCCCGCGTTTTCGACGAGCAGTACGGCCTGCTCAACTTCGGCCTCAACAGGATCGGGCTCGACTCGGTCGCCTGGCTGACCGACCGCGGCATCGTGATGTTCACCATCGTCCTGATGGGGCTGTGGACGTGGACGGGCATCAACGCGCTGTACTGGATGGCCGGGCTCAACGGCATTGACAACGATCTCTACGAGGCCGCGGCGATCGACGGAGCAGGACGCTGGCAGTCGTTCCGGTACATCACGATGCCGTTGCTCCGTCCCATCGCGCTCTTCGTGGTGCTCCAGGCGATCATCGGCTCGTACAACCTCTTCGCGCTGCCGTTGCTGCTGACCGACGGCGGCGGTCCGGCCGACGCCTCGCTCACCGTGACGCTCTACATCTACAACCAGGGCTTCCAGTTCTTCAACGTCGGCTACGCCAGCGCGATCGCCTACGTGATGACGTTCTTCTTGCTGATCGTCTCGGCCATCAACATCAAGCTTTTCGGCGGCTGGGCGTCACCCGGCGACTAGCGGACGCACTGGCTCGGACACGGAGAGGACGCCACGGACATGGCGGTAGTGGACAAGGAAGTACAGGCGTCGAGGCGACACTACGCGGTTCGAGTGCGACGCGACCGGCCGCCACGTTGGTGGCTGACGCTCGCCGGCATCGTCGTCCTGCACCTCGTGCTGCTCGCCGGCGTCACGGTCGAGGTTGTGCCCTACCTCTACATGGCGTTCGGAGCGTTCAAGCCCCAGGAGGAGATCTTCTCGTCCGACCTCACCCTGCTCCCCCGGGTGTGGACGCTGTCGAACATGGAGGCGCTGGTCACCGGCTTCCCCGTGCTGCGATGGATCTTCAACACGGCCGTCGTCGCGGTGAGCGGGACGGTCCTGGCCGTCCTGCTCGCCTCGCTCGCCGGGTTCGCCTTCGCCAAGCATGACTTCCGGTTCAAGAACGTGCTGCTCGTCATCATGCTGACGACGATCCTGCTGCCCACGCAGGTGCTGCTCGTCCCGCAGTTCGAGATCATGCGGACGTTCGGCTGGTTCAACACCTACGAAGGGCTCATCGTTCCGCGAGCGGTCACCGCGTTCGGCATCATCCTCATGCGGCAGTACACCCTGGCGGTTCCCAACGAGCTGCTGGACGCCGCCCGCGTCGACGGAGCGACGGAGTTCCGCATCTGGTGGCGGATCGTCCTGCCGCTGGTGCGTCCCGGCCTGGCGGTCCTCGGCATCTTGACGTTCCTCACCTTGTGGAACGACTTCTTCTGGCCCTTGGTGATCACCACGGACCCGGACATGTTCGTCCTCAACCTGGGGATCTCGTCGCTCGTCGGCCCCTACGACTACCGGTACGGCATGCTGCTTTCGGGAGCCTTGGTGGCCTCGCTGCCGGTGATCCTCGTGTTCATCTTCTTCCAGCGGCAGTTCGTCGCCGGCTTGACCCGTGGTGCCCTCAAGTAGGCCGAGCGTGGTCACGACGCCGGCCAGACCGCGAGCTCGCCGGGCGAGCGCGACCCGGATGCCGAGGCGCTAGAACGTCGTGGTGAGCTCGACGGTCTGGCCCGTCGCGGCAGACCGGTAGGCGGACTCGATGATGTCGATGACGTGGCGGGCGTGCTCGGCGGTGACCACGGTCGGGATGTCGTCGCGAACCCAGTCGACGAGCTGCATGATGTCTTCGAACACGTGCTGCTCGTCGATGTGCCGATGAGGCCCCACGACGTGTGGCAGCAGCCACTGCAGGCCGAGGACTCCAGGAGCCTGGCGGGCGATCTCGTGGCCGGGGAACTCCAACGGACGGCCGTTCATCTCCAGCCCGAGGATCGCACCCTTCGTCCCGAAGTAGTTGCCGGTGAAGCCACGGTTGATCGTGCCGGCCGCCGTGCCGTAGGCGAACGCGAACAACCCGTCGCCGAAGTCGAGCAGCATGACCGTGTTGTCGTCGGCGTCGCACGGGACCGTCGTGCCGTGGAACGTGCGCTCTCGGATGCGTGTCGCGGACATCGCGCTGACCCGTCGCACCGGCCCCAGGATGGAGGTCAGACCGTGCAGACTGTAGACCGTCATGTCGTACAGCGGGCCGCCTCCGGGTTTGCGGAAGTACCACGACGGGTCGATGGGGGTACCCTGCGCGAGGCGCTCGGGTTCGTCCTCGTGGTAGGTGCCGAACGCCGCTCCACACGTCGCCCAGCACAGGGTGCCGATCGCGCCGTCGGCGAGAAGCTCCTTGATGTAGGTGTTGTGCGGCCGTAGGGCCTCGCCCGGTGAGGCGACGATCTTCAAACCGCGATCGCGTGCCCGCTCGATGAGGTCGGTCGCCTCAGCCACCGTCGTCGTCATGGTCTTGTTGACGTGGACGTGCTTGCCCGCGTCGAGCGCCATCCGGCACTGCTCGTAGTGCAGACCGATCGGGGAGGCGATGGTGACGATGTCCACGTCCCCGTGCTCCAGCAGCTCCTCGTAGCTCTCGTACGCGCGGGGGACACCGAACCTCGCGGCGACCTCCGCCGCGCGTCCGGGCACCGGGTCGCACACCGCCTGCGGGCGAACCCGATCGTGCACGTCCTCCTGGCTCAAGTGCGGGAGGATGCCGCGTTGCACGAGCGTGCCCGCGCCGACGACACCGATCCGCAACGGCTCCGTCACAGCGCCACCCTTCTTCTCGACACTGGTCTTCTCGACACTCGGCTTCTCGACACTGCTCTTTTCGACACTGAACTTCTCGACACAGACTCGACGCCCCTGGGCTCAGGGCGCCGAGCGCGCGCTCACCAGTTCGTGAACGACCCGTCCGCGCGGCGGAACAGCGGGAGACGCGCACTGCCGTCGAACCGCCGCGCCAGCGCGGCGTCACGGTCCAGCTCGACACCGAGTCCCGGCGCGTCACCGGGCACCAGCGCGCCGTCGCGGAACTCGAACGCCTGCACCGGGAAGACCTCGGCGTCAACGCCTGGTCGATAGGGCTGCTCTTGGACGCCGAACGGGGTGAGCGCGAGATTGAAGTGGAGGCACGCGGCGGTGCTCACGACACCGAGCGGATTGTGCACCGCGACCCGGATGTCGTGCGCCTCGCACATGGCCGCCACCTTGAGCGCCTCGGTGATACCGCCGACGTTGCACAGGTCGATCCGGGCGTAGTCGATGAGCTCCTCTTCGAGGAGCGGCCGGAACGCGGTCTTGGAGTCGAGTTGCTCGCCGGCCGCGAGCGGCACCCGTGACGCCTGGCGCAGGCGGCGGTAGCCCTCCAGGTACTCCGAGCGGAGCGCGTCCTCGACAAAGTAGGGCCGCTGGTCAGCGATCGCGTCACAGAACCACACCGCCTCCGGCAGGCCGAAACGCGTGTGGACGTCGACGAGGAGCTCGACGTCATCCCCGAGCGCGTCGCGCAGCGCCTCCATGCGCCGGGCCGCGCGGCGAGCCGACCGGCCGGGCTCCAGAACGCCGTCCTCGTCGTCCGGGCTGAACCGCAGGTACCGCCAGCCCTCCGCGACCGCCGCCCGCGCCGCCTCCACCGCGTCGTGGTGACCCTCTGGATCGTCGTGCGTGCGGCGGCCTCCTCGCAGGTGGGTGTAGCACGGCACCTGGTCGCGCACTCGCCCGCCGAGCAGGTTGTACAGCGGCTGGCCGAGCGCCTTCCCCTTGATGTCCCAGAGCGCGATGTCGATCGCGGAGACGACGGAGGCCAGCACACCTCGTGCGGGGAAGAAGGTCCCGCGGGTCATGACCTGCCACAGGTGCTCGGTGCGGAACGGGTCCTGCCCCAGGACGAGCTCCCGCAGTTGCTGGCACGCTCCGACCTCGGCCTGCTCATGGCCGGACAGGCCGGCCTCGCCGACCCCGGTGATGCCCTCGTCGGTGTCGACGGCGACCAGCAGGTACGGACGTCGCTCACCCTGGACCGGATACGCCGTCACATCGGTGATCTTCATGCGAGGCCTTCCACGACGCGGTCCCACGGTTCCTGTGCGTGGACGCTAGCAACGGGGGACAGAGCGTGACCCGGTCCGAGTCCGTCATAGGACACGCACGCTGCCGAGACGACATCCCCGCGCGCTGGCGCGATGCGGCAGAGTAGGTCGAAGTCCAGACCGGAAGGAGTCAGATGTCAGACGCCTCCACGACCGTCGCCCCCTCACTTCCCCGGCGTCACATCCACCTCGACTTCCACACCGGACCAGGCATCCCTGACGTCGGCACCGACTTCGACCCCTCCACGTTCGCCGAGCCCTTCGTCGAGGCCGGGGTCGACGCCGTCACGCTCTTCGCCAAGTGCCATCACGGCCACCTCTACTTCGACACCGACCATCCGGCGCGACACCCTGGGCTGCCGGCCGGCCTGGACCTGCTCGCTGAGCAGCGGGAGGCGCTGCGGGCGGTCGGCATCAAGACCCCGATCTACCTGAGCGTGCAGTGCGACGAGTACGCCGCCAACACGCACCCGGAGTGGGTCGCCCTCGGCCCGGACCTGCGACAGGTCAAGCGGGCTTCCTCCGCCTTCGAGGCGGGCTGGCAGATCCTGGACATGTCCAGCCCGTACCAGGACTACTTCGCCGACCAGCTCGACGAGGTGCTGCGCCGGTTCGCGCCGGTCGACGGCATCTTCCTCGACATGTGCTGGGACCAGCCGAGCGTGAGCCGCTGGGCCGTGGACGGCATGCGCAAGGCCGGTCTGGACCCGACCGACCCAGAGCACCGGAGCCGCTACGCGCGCATGGTGGCGCACCGCTACATGGCGCGGTACCGGGACATGGTGCGCGCGGCGAACGCCCGGAGCCAGCCCGCCACGATCTTCTTCAACTCCAGGCCCCGGACCCTCGCCCCGCACGAGCGTGAGTTCGCCACCCACGTGGAGATCGAGGCCCTCCCCACCGGGGGCTGGGGCTACAGCTATACGCCGTTCATCGGGCGGTTCGTGCGCGCGTGCGGGCTACCGGCATTCGGCATGACCGGGCGCTTCCACCGCAGCTGGGGCGACAACGCCGGCTACAAGCCGGCCGCCGCCTTGAAGTACGAGGCGTGCCAACTGCTCTCCCTCGGGTTCGGGGTGAGCGTGGGGGACGTGCTCCATCCCCGGGGTGCTCCCGACCGGGCGGCGTACCGACTGATCGGTGACGTCTACCGACACCTGCGCGCCTGCGAGCCGTTCGTGGTCGACGGCGAGATCCGCACGGAGGTCGCGATCCTGGTGAGCCAGGGACCGGAGCTGGACCACGCGCCCGACGACGCGCAGATCGGCGCGGTGCGAGCGCTCCAGCAGCTCCGTCACCAGTTCGACGTCACGACGCCGGACGCGCGGCTCGATCGCTACCGGGTCCTCGTCGTCCCGGAGTCCACCCGCCTCGACGCTGCCGGCCGCCGAGCCCTCGCCGACTACCTCCACGCCGGTGGGAGCGCGCTCGTCGTCGGGGCGGCCTGTGCCGATGGGACCGCGCCGATCCTGCCGGAGCTGGGTGTGGAGGCGCTCGAGGAGTCGCCGTACACCCACACGTTCCTTCGCCTGACCGACCCGCTCCGCGACCTCGCGGGGTCCGTCTCCGACCGGGACACGGTGGTGTACGAGCGCGGCCTGCGCCTGCGGCCGTCCGCCACCGCCACGACGTTGGCGACGGTGGTCGAGCCGTACTTCGAGCGTTCCTACGACAACTTCTGTGGGCACAGCTACACCCCGCCCGACCGCGAGACCGACCACGCGGCGATCGTGGAGAACGCGGTGGGCCGGGGCCGGGTCATCACCGTCGCGGAGCCGCTGCTGTACGCGTTCGCCCGCCACGGCTACGTCGCCTACCGCGAGGTGCTCGGCGCGTGCCTCCGGCGCCTCCTGCCGGACCCGCTGCTTCGCGCCGGTGGACCAGCCCACCTGGAGACCTCCGTGGTCGACCGGGGCGACACCCGGGTCGTCCACCTGCTGAGCTTCCTGCCGTCTCGCCAAGGTGACCGGCTCGACCTGGTGACCGATCCCTTCCCGCTCGTCGACTGTGAGCTCGCCATCCGGTGGGACGGCCCCACCCCGCGGGTGACTCTGCAGCCGCACGGGCAGGAGCTGCCGGCGTCGTGGGAGGACGGCTACGTGCGCACCACCGTCACGCTGGTCGACGGCCACGGCCTGGTCGTCGTCTCCCCGCGGTGACGACGGCCGGCGTAGAGCCACGATTGCCACAGGGTTTCACGAGGAGCGCCCGATGCTGAGCCAGATCGGGCCGTCGAGGAGGGCCGAGCGGTGAGTCCACTCCGGACCGGGGTCATCGGCCTCGGCGAAGTCGCGCAGATCATCCACCTGCCGATCCTGCGCTCGCTCCCCGAGCTCTACGACCTTCGCGCAGTCTGCGACATCTCCCCGACACTGCTGAAGACGGTCGGCGACCGATATGGCGTCCACGCCAGGTACACCGACGCGACGACCATGCTGCGCGAGCAAGAGCTCGACTGTGTCCTCGTCCTCACCAGCGACGAGTACCACACCCAGTACGTCGTCGAGGCCCTGCGGCAAGGCGCGCACGTGCTGGTGGAGAAGCCGATGTGCCTGAGCCGTCGTGAGGCCGACGAGGTGATCGACACCCGCGACCGGACCGGACTCACCGTCATGGTCGGTTACATGCGACGCTTCGCTCCGGCGTTCGAGGAGGCCAAGGCGAAGGTCGCCAGCCTCGGTCGGGTCAACTACGCGAGGGTGCGCGACATCATCGGCCGGAACCGGCTCATCATCGAGCAGACCACCCCCGTCGTCCGGCCACCTGATGTTCCCTCCGACGCCATCGCCGAGCGTCGCGCGCGGGGCCGACGTCTGGTCCGGGACGCGATCGGGGACGTGCCGGACGACCTCGTCGCCGCCTACCGGCTCCTGTGCGGCCTGGGCTGCCACGACCTGTCTGCCCTGCGGGAGCTACTCGGACGACCCCGCGGGGTCGCGGCCGCCCGGCACTGGCAAGGCGGCGGCTTCCTCGCGGCCTTGCTCGACTACGACGACTTCGTCGTCACCTACGAGACCGGCGTCGACGAGCAGCGTCGCTTCGACGCGCACATCGAGGTCTACGGCGAGACGTCCTCCGTGCGGGTCCAGTACGACACCCCCTATGTCCGGCACTTCCCGACGCTTCTGGTGATCGAGGAGACCTCCGGCGACGCGTTCACCCGGACCGTGACCCGGCCGCATCTGAAGGACCCGTACACCCACGAGCTGGAGTACTTCCACCGGGCCGTCACCGAGGGCTTCCCGCCCAAGACCAGCCCGGAGGACTTCGTGGCCGACCTCGATCTGTTCGCCGAGATCATCCGGGTGCTCGCCGGTCGCTGACGACGCCGGCGAGCGAGCGCGCGGGATGGAGGCGCCCGGGGCGCCTGTGCCCCGGGCGCGGTGCTATCTCACTCGCCGACGCTCACGCCGTAGGGCCCAGAGCACCAGACGTACTGGTGGCGGAACGTGAACTCGTCGTGCGCGTAGACCGGATGCGCGGGGTCGGAACCGGTGGGGAGTGGGTGGACGTCCGCCGCGCGGGCGACCCCCAGACACAGCTCGACCTCGTGGATCGTCGCCGGCACGGGCGGTTGGCCGCCGACCCCCTGGTACGGATACCGGGTTGTCGTCGGCACATCGGTCTCGGCGTGCGCTTCCACGGAGCGGCCGGGTGGGACCACCGTGCCGTGCAGCACGTGCCGCGCGTGGACCGCCACCCCGGGCGGTGTCGGGAACACCTGCTTGGTGAGACGTGCGCCGAAGGAGCCGGTCCCGATCGCGTAGAACGCCTCCGCTACGGGTTCGGCCGGGTTCGGGCTGTCCCGCGCGGGCACCCCGTCGAACACCACGATCGGCTCGTCACCACCGTTGGCGACCTGGTAGTCGATCGCGAGGCGGCTGTCGCCGAGCTGGGTGACCTGCGCGGAGATGCGAACACCGGGCGGTGGGGTCCTCGCCGGTGTCGGGTCGCGCGTCGGTTCGCGCGTGGGCGTGGGTTCGGTCGTGGGCGGGGGATCGGGCTCCCGGCTCGGCGCGGTCCACGGCTCGGGCGACGAGCCGGCGCCACAGCCCGTGAGCGATCCGACGACCAGAGCCGACACGAGGACACCGACACGCCACCGACTGACCCCACTCCACGCCATGTCGTCGGCTCCTCCCATCCCCGGTGTCATGGACGCGTCTCCACCAGCCACCCCGTCACCGTGTGGGCATAACCCTGGACGCCCGCCGGACGCTTCGGGTTGCCTCGTGATGTCCCTCGCGGCGAGGCATCCGCGGAACCTCGGGCTCATGCCGTCACGCCGGCGGGCGAACTGGGGACATGCGGAGCCACGGCGGTTCGGCCGGCGCGAACGGCACGGTGCCGGCTCGGGCACATGGGTGTCAGCGCTGGACGCTCGACAGGACCGACGAGGCGTCGATGAGCCACTGACCACCCTGGTTCACCAGCGTGTAGAGGTGACGCTCGACGAAGACCCGGCCGTCCTTCCGCACGTACGTGACCTGGGCCGTGACCCGGTTCCCTCCGGCGTCGCGGACGTTGGTGACCGACACGCTCGCCATCTGGTTCCAGAAGCTCTGGTAGCCACCGAAGCCTCGCGCGGTCCTCTGCTGATACCTCGGGGTCAAGCGCGCCCAACCGACCTCGAGCTGGTGAGGCATCAGGGCGTAGTACTCGGTGATGGCGGCGACCTTGCTCGCTGGCGCAGGCGGTTGCGCAGGCGGTGACGAGGGCGGTGGCACGGTCACCGTCACCGTCACCGTCGGTGCTGCCGTCGGACTCGCCGACGGCGACGGGGTGGGCGTCGGTGTGGACGACGGTGGCGCCGACGCGACCGAGCTCACCTGTGGCGAGGGTTTGCTCGCGTCGTCGAGCTGCCGACTCGTGTCCCGGTCGCCGAACGCCGCCCATGCCGCCGCGACGACGGCACCGATGAGGGCGAGGAGCAGCACGACGACCACGACCACGGGCACCCAGCGGCGACCGGTGCGGTCGGTCCAGAGCTCATCCTGGCCCGGGAGCCACGTGGTGGCGAGCGGCGCGCCCTGGGGAACAGGCGTGAGCGCCTCCGTGGGTCCGGGCGACACGAGGTCACCCGACCTGCCGTCCGCTGACCTGACGTCCCCTGCGTCGCTCTCACCTCGCGCGGCGCCACCCGGTGTGGTGTCACCCGGGGTCGTGTCACCCGGTGTGGTGTCGCCCAGCGGCGCGGAGTCCTGCACCCCCGCCGACTCGGTGACCGGCTGGCTCAGGGCGAGTGTGGGAGCGGCCACGGCGTCAAGCCGATGTGTCACCGCCGCTGTGGCGTCAGGCTCGGCCCGCTCGGACACCTCGCCGTTGCCGAGAGCCGCCGCGGCGGAGGCCGGCGACTCGGAAGCCGAGCTGACCGTGGGCGCCTGAGCGTCCGCCGGCTCGGTTGTCGGAACCTCGGTGCTCGAGGGCTCGGTCCTTGAGAGCTCGGCGGCCGCGTCCTCGTCCGTGGCCGCCTCCGAGTCGACGGCCTGGTCGGCGTTCGCGTCCTCGTCCGTGGCCCGCCCGACCGCGGCGCCATCCCCAGCCGGGTCGGCCGCCTCCTGGTCCGTCGTCGGCTGTGCCGTGCCGTCGACCGCTTCGTGGTCGGTTGTCCCTGGACCGGTCGCTGCCTCGTCAGCGGTCTCGATCCCGTCCGTCGTCGAGCTGTCCCCGACCGCGGGCCGCGACAGCCGGCTCGTCTGAGGTACGCGGGCCTCGTCGATCGCGGACGTCTGGGCGTCGTCAGGCCGCCTCGCCGTGTCCCCGCCGAGGTCTTCGTCGAGCTGCGGTGGGGTGACAGTCACGGCCGGCGCGTCCGTCGAACCCGGCGCGGACGGCTCGGCCGCCCGCGCTGTCGGAACCGGCTCGGAGTCGACCGGCGCCCGGCGCCCGGCGCGGCGGACGCGCAAAGCGTCCAGGAGTCCACTCCCCCGGCGTGTGGTCACCCGAGGTGACGCGGCGCCGCCTGACGCGGCGAGCGGCTCGGCTGCGGGCACGGCCACGGTCGACGAGCCGACGGCCGTGTTCCCCACGCTTCCGACGGCCTGGGCCTTCGCGGTCGGGGCCTCGGCGACCTTGGCCTCGCCCGACGTGCTCTCCGGCCGCAGGACCGCCGTCTGCGCGTGAGACGCTCGCGACTCCGCCGCGGGCCGCAACGCACGCGTCTCGACGGCCTCCTGGTCTGTCTCGGCGGCGCTCGTCTCCGTCGCCGCGAGCGCGGCCAACCGCTGGGTCGGCGCGAATCCCGCTACCACGTTCGCGAGCGCGACCGCCGCCTGGGCCATGGTCGGCCGCTGCTCGGGGCGAACGTGGAGGAGACGCAGCAAGACGCCGGTCAACGGTCCGGCCCGGCGCGGCGGTCGGATGACGCCGGACGCCACCTTGTGGAGCAGCGCAATGGCGTTCTCGTCCCGGCCGAAGGGCGGCTCGCCCTCGACCGCGGCGTACAAGGTCGAGCCCAAGGAGAACACGTCGGACGCGAAGGTGGCGTCCCCTCCTCTCGCGACCTCGGGCGCCAGGTAAGCGGGCGTGCCGGAGATCAGCCCGGTCGCGGTCAAGGTCACATCACCGACGGCCCGGGCGATCCCGAAGTCCACGAGCTTGGCCATGCCGTCGACGCCCAGGAGCACGTTCGCCGGCTTGATGTCTCGGTGCACGACGCCGGCCGCGTGGGCGGACGCCAGTGCCTGCGCCATCTGGACACCGATCCGGGCGACCTCGGCCGGGGTGAGACTGCCCCGTTCGGCGAGCACCTCCGCCAAGCTGCGTGACTGGACGTACTCCATGACGAGGCAGGGGTGCCCGTCGTCCTCGACCACGTCGTAGATGGCGACGACGTTCGGGTGCTGGATGCGCGCCGCGATGCGACTCTCCCGCATCGCGCGCAGCTTGGCCTGTTCAGCCTCCGGTCCCGTCAGGTACGAGGGCACGAAGAGTCGCTTCACCGCGACGGGGCGGTTGAGGCGCTCGTCGCGCGCCTGCCACACCACCCCCATGCCCCCGCTTCCGAGCCGAGCGGTCAGCCGGTAGCGCCCGGCGATCAGCCGCCCGTCATCGGTCATCGCAGCTCCCCCAAACCCGCGGTCCCCCACGGCGCAGGTGCTCGTGGGACACGCCTTGGACCAGAACTTGACATGGTGCCATGGCCGTGGCGGACCCCGCGGACGACGCGAGACGACCGCCCGTGATGCCAGGAGGCTGACTCACCTGCGCGACGCCACCCCCTCCTACACCCATCATCCGACAGGCGTGTCAACTCGTGGGCGCAGCTCGTCAGGTTTGGTGGTGAGACACCTCAGGCAGCTCGGGTGGCGGGCGCGGTTACGACCCGCCGAGGTGACCGACGAACCAAGACGCCGCCAGCCCGGCGACCTGCTCCAGAGCGCCGGGCTCCTCGAACAGATGCGAAGCGCCCGGGACGACCTCCAGCCGCTTCTCGCCTGGCAGGAGTTCGAGCGCCGCCTCGTTGAGCTCGAGGACTGTGGTGTCGGCGCCGCCGACGATGAGCAGTGTGGGCTGGCGCACGATGCGAAGGAACTCGCCGGCGAGGTCGGGTCGACCGCCTCGGGAGACCACCGCCGTGACCACCTCGGGTCGCGCGGCTGCCGCGATGAGCGCGGCGGCGGCGCCCGTGCTCGCGCCGAACAGGCCCACCGGCAGATCCGCGGTCGGCTCGTAGGTCGTCACCCAGTCGGTGAGCGCCGCGACGCGGACGGCCAGCATGTCGATGGCGAACCGCAGCTCACCGGTGCGGCGGTCGATCTCCTCTTCCCGTGGGGTCAGGAGGTCAGCGAGTACCGTGCAGAGACCCGCGGTCCGGAGCTCGTCGGCGACGTAGCGGTTCCGTGGGCTGAAGCGGCTGCTGCCGCTCCCGTGCGCGAAGACCACGACACCGCGCGCGTGGTCGGGAACGCCGAGATCGGCGTGCAGCTCGACGCCCGCGACGGGAACCCGTTGGGACTCGTGAACCTGGACGACCATGGCGTCCCCCTCCCTCGCGGGGAGCCCGGCGACGGGTACGTTTCGAGCCTACTCGTCACTGGCGACCTCATGTCCGAAGGATCGAGGTGGCCGGTTTCAGGTCACAGGCCTCGAGTCCACGTGACCGCCGGGTCGAGAGTCACCGTCCGGATCCGCGGCGCCGCCCTGGCGACGGCCGGGCTTAGTCCCAGGCTCAAGCCGAGGAACGTCCCGAGCGTGGACGTTTCGGCCACCCACGGCGTCGCGTCCCGACAGCGCCCTCGCGACGTCGGCGTGGTCCCCGACGTGAGGGTCAGGGCTCGGCTCGACCCCGACGTCGGCCCGCGCGTAGGCGACGAAAGCCTCTCGGGCCTGCTGAGCGGCCGTTGGGCCCGCGTCGAGCGCCTCGAGCCAGCGGTCGGCCAAGGGCTGGATCCCGGTCGGCCCCAAGAGCCGGACCACCTCGCGCGCCTGGCACAGGTCGGTCCACACGCGGGCCTGCCGCTCGGACGCCTCGAGGATGATGTCGGAGGTGTTCCCGATCCACTCCAGGCCGGTCCACTCCGCCCCGGACCGATCGATCGCGCGACGTGAGCCTCGCCGTGCCGCCACGACCTCGGCGGTGGCCCGCTCGTACTCCCGCACCAGGCACATGAAGCGCGCGTAGGCGTCTCGACGCTCCGTCCTTCGAGCGTCTTCCAAGCGCTGCGCCGTCTGCACCGCCTCGAGGTGCTCGCCGCGCAGCCGATCCCGTCGCCGGCCCTCCGAGTCCTCGTCGCTACGCACCCACCAGCGCGGTCGCGACCGCCGACCGAGCCCTCGAACGGACTCGTGGACCGCACGTACCACACGCGACCGCGCGGCCACGGTCGTGACCGCCGCGACGAGCATCCCAGAGAGCAGGATGACTCGGCACAATCGTCGACCCCACGTGGTCCATCCGCTCATGGCACCTCCTAGGTCCCTACGGACGGTACTCGCGTTACCACACATGGTCATCAATCGCGACGAGAGTCGCGCAGACGATCACGCACCGCACTCGGCTGATCGACTCCCCTCGACGAGCCACCCGGCCGGCGAGCCATCGACCGCAACCGTCGACTCACACCCGACCTTGGTGCTCGATGAGGCGAAGCGGGTCACACGCGTCGCGACACCCGGAGGGCAAGGGCTCCGACGCCGACGTGATCACCGAGCGCGATCGTCAATGTCTCGTTGACACCAACGGCGTGGTCGGCCGCAGGCGTTGGCCAGCTCGCGTCGAAAGACCGTGGAACCAGGAGCTCGCTTGGCGCGTCAAATGCCCTTTGGGACAGCGGCAAGATCACACGCGAAAAAACGGATATACCGGACCACTGTGTTGCGCGGTCCGGTCAAGCGCTGGTAGCAATGCCCTGTCTAAAGGGGAGGGAGACTCAATGCGGGATAGCGCCAGCAGCGGGACTGACGCCCCCATCACCAACACTCCAAGTGATTACGAGCGCATCGGCGGCGCTCCAGCTGTCCGTCACGTCGTCCAACGCTTCTACGAACTCATCCTCGCTGACCCCCAGCTCGCACCCTTCTTCGACGGCGTCGACATGCCGCGTCTCAAGCGACACCAAGTCCTGCTCATTTCCCAGGTCCTCGGCGGACCCGCCGAATACGACGGCCGAGACCTGCACGACGCTCACGCGCATTTGCGCATCGGCAGCGACGACTTCGCTCGCGTCGTGATGCATCTCGTCACCGCGTTGCGCGAGGCCGACGTCGCCCCCGACATCATCGACCGGGTCGGAAGCACGCTGGTCGCCCACGAAAAAGACATCGTCACCGCTGGGACGCTCTGAATTCATGGACACCGAAGCTCTCAAGAATAGCTGGGAGCTCGTGATAAAGAACGGCGACGAGGTGCCGCTGTTCTTCTACTCCCACCTGTTCCTGAGCAATCCCGAGCTGCGCGAGATGTTCCCGGTCTCGATGGCCGCGCAGCGGGACAAGCTCGTGAGCGCGCTTGGCCACATTGTCAGCTACGTCGACCACCTCGACGAGGTCACCGCCTTCGTCGAGCAGCTCGGCCGTGACCATCGACGATTCGGCGTCATCGCCGAGCACTACCACAGCGTGGGCGCGTCATTGCTCGCCACCCTACGGCACTTCCTCGGGCCCGCCTGGACCGACGAGCTCGCCGCCGACTGGGCCTCCGCCTACGGCATCATCGCGAGGATCATGGTGCAGGCCGCGGAAGCCGCCGCCGCGTCGGAGCCCGCCTGGTGGGAAGCCGACATCGTCGCGGTCGAGCGGCGCACTCTCGACATCGCCATCCTGCAGGTCAAGCCACGTGAGCCGTACACCTTCCGGCCAGGCCAGTCCTTGGCGGTGGAGGTACCCCAGCGGCCACGGCGTTGGCGCTACTACAGTCCCGCCAACGCTCCCCGAGAGGACGGCACGCTCGAGTTCCACGTCCAGCTCGTCGACGGTGGACAGGTGAGCACCGCGATCGTCCAGTCCAGCCGGGTCGGTGACACGGTACGCATCGCGGCCCCGATCGGCGAGCAGCTGACCCGCGAGCCCGGCGACACCCGTGACCTCTTCCTCGTCGCGGGTGGCACCGGCCTGGCACCCCTGCGCGCGGTCCTCGAACAGATCGACCGAGAGTGGCTCGCCCAAGGCAGCGCACCCAACGTCCACCTCTTCCACGGAGCGCGCGTGCCGTGGAACCTCTACGAACGCGAACGACTCACGCAGTTGGCCAGCCGTCCCTGGTTCACCTACACCGAGGTGGTCTCCGACGACCCGACGTTCCCCGGGCCGCGGGGCCTGGTCGGGACCGTCGCCGCGCAGAGCGGGCAGTGGCGGGGCAGGGTCGCGATGGTCTGCGGGTCCCCGCAGATGGTCGCTCACACCGTGTCGGAGCTGACCAAGGCGGGCATGCCCCGTCAGGACATCCGAGCCGAGGACTTCGCCTTCGAGCAACGACCCACAGCGTCAGGCAGCAGGTCAGGTGACGACCGATGACAGAGCTCTCCCCGCGGACCACACGCCACATGTCCCCTCGGGCCATCCGCAACGCCACCTTCAGCCACCGGATGCGAGGCCTGGACGAACAGGAGGTTCGCGCCTTCCTCGAGACGCTCGCGACCCAGATCGAGGAAGCCGACGCCGAGCGCGCCAAGCTGCGCGCCGAGGTCGAACGCCTGCGCGCCGAACGCGACGCGAGAACCGAGAGCACGGGCGAGATCAACGCGCACGCGGTCGCGCTGTTCAGCCAAGCTCAGCAGGTCGCCGATCGGCTCGTCGCGGAAGCCGTCCAGCACG
Organism: Thermasporomyces composti; assembly: GCF_003386795.1. Lineage (NCBI taxonomy): Bacteria > Bacillati > Actinomycetota > Actinomycetes > Propionibacteriales > Nocardioidaceae > Thermasporomyces > Thermasporomyces composti. Next base: position 2,767,830 of record NZ_QTUC01000001.1, on the reverse strand, counting down.
CGCGTGACCTCATGGCGAACGCCCGCCGGCAGCAGCGAGAAATCCTGCAACGCGCACACGAGGCGGCGCAGAAGGCCGCACAGCGCAGCGATGCGGCAGCGGAGAAGGTCGAGGCCGGTGGCTACCAGCGCCCGATCCCGGAGATCGAGTACGTCCGCACGTTCGCCCGCGTGGCGCAGGTCCAGCTCAAGTCCGTCCTGGACGCCCTGGCCGAGGAAGTCGAGAAGCTCGGCGACCTGCCCCGAATGCCCGCCCCGCAACAGCAGCAGCCCTCGCCACCGCCACAGCAGCAGCTCGCCCAGATCTCAGACGTCTCCTGGTCGGTCTCCGTTGGCGCGTCCGCGACCACGGCGACGACGACGTCGCCGTTCGACCCGCGCTAGGCCGGCTCGTCAACGAGCTCCCGAGGCGGGTCGACGCCGAGGTCTCGGCGGGCGTGCGCGAGAAACTCGTTGCGAGCTCGCGTCGCGGCCGCGAGGTCGCCGCGTAGCAACTCGACGAACCACCGGTCCATCGCCTGCCGGACCGGGCTCGGGGCGAGCAGCCGCACCATCTCCCGCGCCTGCGCCAGGTCGTCGCGAAGGTGTTCCTGAGTCGACGTCAGTGCGGCGAGCGTCGGGTCGCCGGTCGTCGCGGGCTGGTCGGCGGGGCCGAGGCCCAAGCCTCCAGAGGCGTGGCGCTGAGTCGGCTCCTCCGCGTCCCGACGGGCGCGGCGCAGGTCGAGAGTCGTGTGCTCGTACCGCCACGCAGCGGCGAGCAAGGTGGCGTAGGCGTGCTGACGCTCTCGCAGCATCACCAGCTCCCGGCGGTCGCGTAGCTCGGCCTCCCAGCGGGCGCGCTCGGCGGAGCTGTGGCGCTCGAGCAACCTGAGGACGCCTCGCGTGCCGCGACGGGCGCCCACCGGTGTCGCGACCATCGCCACGAGCGCTCCCGCCAACGCGGCGGCCGCGAGGAGGAGGTAGCGCTGGACGTCCGCGTCGAGCCCGTTCCACCAGTCCATCTCGCCCACCAGCCCTCTCTCGATACGCCACGACGCGGCGCCGCCCGTCACGCACCGTCCGGACGTGAGGAGCTGGGACATCCGCGACGGCAGGGACGCCGATGCGCGACACCGGGCGCGCAGTGGCTCGGGCGATGAAGGCGGCACGTCCCTGGCCGTTCCGTCCCTACCCGGCTGCCCTACCCGAGTGGGTGGTCCGCTATGCCCGCGTGCGAATCGAATGGGACACCTGGCCGTCCCGCCCTGGGCAAGCGCGAGTTGGCATGGCGAGTCACCGAATGCTTCGCTGGCTAGCAGGGCCCCAGTCCTGCGAGGTCGCCTGGCGCGACGCACGTCCACCAGGAGAGGGCCACCGACGAGGGGGAGGAGAAGGCGATGGCCGCTCACACGTCATCCTCGAAGGCCCCAGAGCTGCCGACCGCACGTACGAACCCGTTCGACCCGCCAGAGGAGCTCGCTCGGCTCCGGGAGCAGGAGCCGATCAGTCCGCTTGCGTACCCGGAGGGACACCAGGGCTGGCTCGTGACGAGTTACGACCTGGCCCGACGGATCCTGGCCGATCGACGCTTCAGCCGGCGCCGGGAGCTCCAGCGGGTTCCGCTGCCGTTCACCGTGAGCATGCGTCCGGAGCCCGCCGAGCCGGGCATGTTCCTCGGCATGGACCCGCCCGAGCACACCCGGTACCGTCGGCTGCTCACGCGGCACTTCAGCCAGCGGCGGGTGAGCGAGCTCGCGCCTCGGGTCGCGCAGATCACGACCCAGGTCGTGGACGACGTCGAGCGGCACGGCCCGCCGGTGGACCTCGTTCCGACGTTCGCGTTTCCTATTCCCTCCCTCGTCATCTGCGAGCTGTTGGGTGTCCCGTATGCCGACCGGGCGGAGTTCCAGGGACACACCAAGGTCTTGATGAGCCTCCGCTCGAACACCGAGCAGGTCATGTCCGCGTTCGTCGCCGTGCGCCGCTACCTCGGCGACCTCGTCGCGGCGAAGCGGGCTCACCCGGCCGATGACCTGCTGAGCGCCCTGGCCAGGGACGGCTCCCTCACCGACGAGGAGCTGACCGGCATCGCCCAGCTGCTCCTCGTCGCCGGCCACGAGACCACCGCCAACATGCTGGGGATCGGGGTCTACGCGTTGCTTCGCCACCCCGACCAGCTCGCCGCGCTCCGCGCCGCCCCTGAGCTGATCGACGACGCGGTCGAGGAACTGCTCCGCTACCTCACGATCATCCACGTGGGGCCGACCCGCGCCGCGCTGGAGGACGTGGAGCTCGACGGCACGCTGGTCCGCGCCGGTGACGTGGTGACGCTCTCGCTCCCCGTCGCCAACCGGGACCCGGCGTTGCTCGACGACGGCGACCGCCTCGACGTCACCCGACCGTCGACGTCCCACCTCACCTTCGGCCACGGCATCCACCAGTGCCTGGGCCAGCAGCTGGCGCGGCTGGAGCTGCGGACCGGGTACGCGGCGCTGCTGGACAGGTTCCCCCGCCTGCGCCTGGCCGTCCCGCCGGAGCAGATCCGGATGCGCACCGACATGGTGATCTACGGGGTCCACAACCTCCCGGTCACCTGGTAGCCGGTTCTCGGCCCGGCCCTGACAGGCCTCTCCGAACGAGCCGCTCTGGACGGGCCGTTCTCTGGACGGACCTATGCCGTCCGGCCTCAGCGGCTGCCTGTCTGCTCGTCCGCCCCACCGTCCGACGTGCCCGGTGACCCGTTGCCGGTCGCGACCCGGCCGTCGTGGCCGTCCCCGTCGAAGCTCTCCCCGTCGACGTTTTCCCCGTCGAGGGACGCCGCGTCCGTCGGCGTGCCGGTGACTCGGATGGCAGCGTCGGGGGTCGCCTGATCCGACGAGCCGTCGCCGTCGGCGCCTTCGCCGGTGAGACCGCCGCGACCCGCGAGCCAGGCCGGCTGGGTGCGCACCACACCGCCGTCCTCGGCCATGAGGAGTCGCAGCCGGTCAGGAGGCACCGGCGGGATGTCGAGGTAGCCGGCGTCGATCGCCTGGCGGAACGCCGCGCGAGCCCGGGCGAAGTCCTTCTGCTCCCGGAGCAGGACGCCGAGATTCACCGCGGCCACCGGTACCACGTCGGTGTGCCCGGAGTCGACCGCCCGCTGGTAAGCCCGCCGCGCGCCAGCGACGTCGCCGTGGGCGTCGAGCAGCATGCCGAGGTTGAGCGCGGCGCGGGGGACGGCGTCCTCGTGGCCAGACTCGACGGCCAGCTCGTACGCCCGTCGCGCGCCCTCCACGTCGTTGTGCTGGGCCAACAGGACGCCGAGGTTGTTCGCGGCGAGCGGCGCAACGTCCGGGTGCCCGGAGTCGACCGCCCGCTCGTACGCCGCTCGGGCGGCGCGGTCGTCGTTCTGCTGCGCCAACAGCACACCAAGGTTGTTGGCCGCGCGCGGCGCCACGTCACGATGGCCGGACTCCATCGCCCGCCGGTACGCCACCTGGGCCCCGGCCAGGTCCCCTCGCTGCTTGAGCAGCGATCCCCGCTGCATCGCGGCCATGGGCACGACGTCCTCGTCCTCGGAGTCCATCGCTTTCTCGTACGCCTTCTCCGCCCCGGAGAGGTCGCCCTGCTCCATGAGCAACGTGCCAAGCTGCAGCGCGGCCTTCGGCGTCACCTGCGGGTCGTCGGCGTCGACAGCCGCTTGGAGCGCGACCCGCGCGCCGGTGAGATCTCCCTGCTCCCGCAGGAGAGACCCCAGCCGCATCGCCGCGACCCCCGCGACGTCCTCCCGGCCGGACTCGAACGCCCGTCGGTACGCCGTCTCCGCGCCGGCACGGTCACCGCGGTCCTCCAGCAGCGACCCCAGCCGCAACGCCGCCTCGGGCACGACGTCCGGATGGCGGGAGTCCACCGCCCGCCGGAACGCCGCCTCCGCGCCCGCGGCGTCACCACGCTCGAGCAACAGCGAGCCCAGGTTCAGCGCGGCTCGCGGCACGACAGCGGGGTGGCCGGACTCCACCGCCCGCTGGTACGCCGACCGAGCGCCGGCGACGTCCCCGAGCTGGTGCAGGAGCGTGCCGAGGTGGTCCGCGGCGATCGGCACGACGTCCGGATGGCCCGAGTCCATCGCCTCCTGGTAAGCGGCACGCGCACCGCTGACGTCGTCGACCTGCAGCAGCAGCGTGCCGAGGTGGTCGGCGGCGCGAGGGGCCTGGTCAGCGTCACGCGACTCCATCGCCTGCCGGAACGCCGACCGAGCACCGGCGATGTCGCCCTGCTCCCACAGAAGCAAGCCGAGGTTGACCGCCGCCTGCGGCGCCGGTCCCGCGTGGTCCTCCTCGATCACCTTGCGGAACGCCGCCTCCGCCGCGGCACTGTTGTCACGCAAGCAGGCTCCCACACCGATCGCGAAGGCGTCCCGCGCGGGAACCGCCGCGATCAGCTCCTGCCACATGGCGTCGAACACCGGACGCGCCTCGCGGCCGTCGGCGCCCTCCTCCATCGCGACCACGTAGTCGATCGCCTCCAGGCCGGGCGTGCCGTTCCGGCTGACGAGCAGACCGACGCCGGAGGAGACCGGCTCCTTCGCCCAGGCCAGGCCCTCCTCGAACAGCCGCGTGGTCGGGTCGAGGTCCATCCGGACTCGGCGCAGGTAGAGCGGGTAGAGCCCACGCAGCTCGGCCTCGGTCAACGGTCGACCAAGACCCGCCCGACGCGCGTCCACGGCCGCTTGAACGATGGAGTAGCCCGCCGGCGACGACTCCCGACCGCTGTGGAACCTCGCGATCAGTTGCTCGCCGGCGATGAGCGCCTCACCGATGCTGGATGTCACCTGGATGTGTGGGTACATCCGCTCGGCTTCGTTCTTCTCCGACGCGGTCAGACGAGAGTCGAGCCACACCTTCGTCGCCCGCCGGAGCGCCTCTCGCGCGGGTGCCACCACCTCGCCTCGACTCGCCATCACCCGGTCCCACTCCAGGTCGGTCATGGTGGCGACGATGACGCCACGCTCCAGGGCCGCGTCGAGGACGTCGTTCGACAGGTGCATCAGATCCGCCGCGCGCAGGTCGTCCAGCCAGATCAGCCACGGCTGGGAACCCGTGCCCCACTCGCTGGACCGCTGTCCGGGGATGCGCTGACTGACCGTCTCGCGGCGAGCGGCCGCGAGCTTTTGCGCGGTCTTCGACACCTGCCGCCGCGTCGGCTCCTGGCCAGCGCTCCGGTCCGGCGGGCGGCCGGTTCCCCGGCCGGTGTCACGACCACGCCGAGGCTCAGCGCGCTGGCGGGCCCGCGCGACCTCGCGGTGCTCACGGACGACCTCCGCCAGCTCCCCACCGGTCCGAGGCGCGAAGACGGGCGGGTTCTTCGCCCCGAGCGCCGCGCGGACCGCCTCGATCGCGGTGCGGGTCTTCCCCGCCTTCGCGGCGCCCACCACGACGACGAACGGGTACGGCGCGCCGCTGGTGCCCACCAGCGTCGCGAGCCGTCCGTCGACCGCCGGTCGGCGCACGTAGGGGGCCTGCCCCCGTGCGGTGAACTGGGTGGCCGTCGCACCGAGCGCGACATCGGTGAGGTCGGACAGCCGAGGAAGCTGCCGTTCCGGGGCCTCCCGCACCGGCTCGCGTGCCTCCCGAGCGCGGTGTCGTGGCGTCGTGCGAGCAGGACTCGCCCCAGTGCGCTCCGCCTGGGCCCGCGTCCCGCCGCTGGTCACGCCTTCTGGACCACCTGGTGCCCGCTCGACGTCGTCCTCGACCGCGGCGTCCGTGTCCTCCACGTCCTCCTCGTCGACGGCGTCCTCGACGTGCTCCTCGACCGGTGTCGATGGCTCGGTGAGCTTCCCCACACCGGCCACCGCGAACGCCGCCACCGCGAGCAGGATCAGCGCCCCGGTCAACGGCCGCAACGCGCCCGCCGTCACCGTCTCCGCCAAGGCCGCCAGCGCCAGCAGGAAGAGTCCCACCATCGCCAACGTGCGAACCCAGGGACGTGCCCCCTGCGCGTTCTGCCGGGCGTCATCCTGTCGTTCCACCACGAGCCCACTCCCCCGAGTTCGCTCCGCCGTGCTCACGTTCGCGGTGGCGGGTGTCACCGGTCACCGCTGTCGTGGGCACCCGCCCGCGGAACGTCGCGCCTGTCCGCGAACGTGTCGTCATCCGTGGAGCGATCTCGTACCAGTGCGTGTCGCCTCCGCCACGTTCAGCTGTTCTGTGCGGAAGGCCTGTTCGGGCCGTTCCTCGCACCTGACACGCGGGCGCCGACCGTGCCGGCGACCGACCGTGCCGGTGACGAGCATGCGAGACACCCAGGCGGCGTCTCCTTACCTCAGTCTGCGCAAGAAGTGGACCCGTGAAGGCAAAACGCGGGAACAAGCGCGTCTATCCGTCGGGCGGGAACGGTCGTACCAGCGGGAACGCCGCGGTTCCGGACAGATGCTCCTGCTTCGTCCTTTCCGCGCTAGGGCGAGGTCCGGGCGGAGACGTCACGACGCTGAACGTCCTGGTGACACGGCCTCGTAGTGGCAAGGAGACAGAGTGACAGGAGACGAAGTGACAAGGAGGTATTGACAACGTGGGGTGGTGTCCGGGACGTGACCTCGCGACCCCGCCTCCTCGGCGTCGTCGGGGTTGGCGTCGTAGCCACGCGACGTCTCACCAATCGAGACGAGGGGACGCGTTGTCGAGGCGCGCCGAGGTCCCGGCAGACTTGGACCGTGACATCCGACTCCCCCACACCATCCGACATGCCCCCACGTGATGAGCGCACCGACCCACGACTGGATCTCGTGGCGGGGTCGATCGAGCTACACCGGGGGAGCATTCGGTTCGTACATCCGCGCGATCCAGCCGCGTTGCTGTATGAGGAGGACGTCGACGAGTCCTACCCGCCGTACTGGGCCGAGCTGTGGCCGAGCGGCATCGAGCTCGCCTACGCGCTGTCAGCGCATGATTGGCAGGGCGTCTCCACACTCGAGCTCGGCTGCGGCTTGGGTCTGCCGTCGATCGCCGCGGCACTGTCTGGCGCGCGTGTGCTGGCGACCGACCGCTCCGAGGACGCGACGGTGTTCGCGGCGGTGAACGCCGAGCAGAACGGCGTCGACGTCGAGACCTGTGTGTGCTCGTGGGACGATCCGACTCCGTTGCTCCCCAGAGCACCGTGGAGCTTGGTCTTGGCCTCCGATGTGCTCTACGGTCAACGCAACGTTGACGAGCTGCTCGACCTGCTCCCTCGACTGGTCGCGCCCGATGGACAGGTGTGGATCGCCGACCCGGATCGCCCCCTGGCCGGGGACTTCCTCACTGCGGCACGGCGACGTTGGCGCGTGGTCGAGACGCTTCCCACCCGACTGCCCCACGTGTGGATCCACCGGCTGACCGGCCTCTAGCCACCACGGGGACACGCCTGGACGACCGTGCCCTGACGCGAACCTCGACGTCCGTGCGGGTCAGGACTGACCGGTCCCGTCCGCCACGAGCGCGGGAAGCTCCGTCAGGCTGGAGATCCTGACGAGTCGGGAGCCGTCGTGAGCAGCGGGGTGTCGCGCGCCACTGAGCTGGCCACCGCGGTCAAGCCACACGCCGAGCAGCCCAGCGGCGCGTGCGCCGTCGGCGTCGACGTCCAGCCGGTCCCCGACCATGACCGCGTCCTCAACCGGCACGCCGGCGCGCTCGCACGCCGCGCGGTAGATCCTCGGATCCGGCTTGGCGCAGCCCACCTCCTCGGCGGTGACCACCACGTCCATGGCGTCGAGCAGCCCGAGTCGGGCGAGCTTGGCCCGTTGGCCTCTGGCGTCGCCGTTCGTCACGACCCCGAGCCGAACGTCCGCGCGCGTCCGAAGCTCGGCGAAACAGGCCTCCACGTCAGGAAACGCCACCCACGACGCTTGGTAGTGGGAGAAGTACGTGGCGAACACGGCATCGGCCTCGGCGTCGTCGAGCTCCCGACCGACCTCGGCGGCCAGCCCGCGAACTCGCGCCCGTCGCTGCTCGAGGAAGGACAGCTCGCCCGCCAGGTAGCGGTCGAAGAAGTGTCGCTCCAGGGCGAACCACGACTCGATCGCCTCGGCGGGGTTCGGATGCCCGAGTTCCTTCGCCAACGCGGCCGCGCCGACACGGACCGCGGACGTGTGGTCGAGCAACGTCTCGTCCAGATCGAAGAACACCGCGCGCACCCCGGGATCCTCCCACCTGTCCACGTCGTGAGCTCACGAGCCCACCTCCGTACGCACGAGCCGTACCAGGGCGGCGGCCTCCGCCGCCGCTACGGCACGATGAGGCTTGTCATGACATCGCCGCTGCAGCCGCTGGACATCGCCGAACCCGACGCGGACTCGCTCTTCGACGCCTTCACCCGGTGGACAGCCGACCAAGGGCTCACGCTCTACCCCCACCAGGAGGAGGCGCTCATCGAGCTCATGTCCGGCGCCAACGTCATCCTCAACACCCCCACCGGCTCCGGGAAGAGCCTGGTGGCGACCGGCGCGCACTTCAGCGCGATGGCACAGGGACAGCGCACCTTCTACACCGCGCCCATCAAAGCCCTGGTCTCGGAGAAGTTCTTCTCGCTCTGCGAGACGTTCGGGCCGGCGAACGTCGGCATGATGACCGGCGACGCGAGCGTCAACCCGCAAGCGCCCCTCATCTGCTGCACCGCGGAGATCCTGGCCAACATCGCGCTTCGCGAAGGCGAGGACGCCGACATCGGCCAGGTGGTCATGGACGAGTTCCACTTCTACGCCGACCCCGACCGTGGCTGGGCCTGGCAGGTCCCGCTGCTCGAGCTGCGGAAAGCGCAGTTCCTCCTGATGTCGGCGACCTTGGGTGACGTCACCCGTTTCGAGACGGACCTCACCCGCCGGACCGGCCGGCCCACGGCGGTCATCCGCTCCGCGCACCGACCGGTACCGCTGGTGTACTCCTACGTCACCACACCCCTGCACGAGACGCTCGAGGAGCTCATCAGCACCCGCGAGACGCCGATCTACGTCGTCCACTTCACCCAGGCGGCGGCGGTGGAGCGTGCCCAAGCGCTCACCAGCCTGAAGGTCTGCACCCGGGCGGAGAAGGACGCGATCGCCCGCGCGATCGGCGACTTCCGCTTCACCGCGGGCTTCGGCCGCACCCTGTCCCGGCTGGTGCGCCACGGCATCGGGGTCCACCACGCGGGAATGCTGCCGAGGTACCGCCGGCTGGTCGAGACCCTCGCCCAGGCCGGGCTTCTGAAGGTGATCTGCGGAACCGACACCCTCGGCGTGGGGATCAACGTGCCCATCCGCACCGTCGTCTTCACCGGGTTGACGAAGTTCGACGGCCAGAAGGTGCGCCTCCTCAACGCCCGCGAGTTCCACCAGATCGCCGGGCGCGCCGGCCGGGCCGGCTTCGACACGATGGGCCGGGTCGTCGTGCAAGCACCCGAGCACGTCGTCGAGAACGAGAAGGCGCTGGCCAAGGCGGGCGACGACCCGAAGAAGCGGCGCAAGGTGGTCCGCAAGAAGCCACCGGAGGGGTGGGTCGGCTGGGGCCGTCCCACCTTCGACCGTCTCGTGGCGGCCGATCCGGAGCCGCTGACGTCGAGCTTCAAGGTCACCCACGCGATGCTGCTCAACGTCATCGCCCGACCCGGCGACGCCTTCGAGGCGATGCGACGCCTGCTCACCGACAACCACGAGGACCCGGCGGCGCGGCGCCGCCACATCCGTCGCGCCATCGCCATCTACCGTGCCTTGCTCGCGGCGGGCGTGGTCGAGCGGCTCGACGAGCCGGACGAGACGGGGCGCCGCGTGCGGCTCACCGTCGACCTGCAGTTCGACTTCGCGCTCAACCAGCCCTTGTCGCCGTTCGCCCTCGCGGCGCTGGAGTTGCTCGACCGCGAGTCTCCGACGTACGCCCTCGACGTGCTCTCCGTCCTAGAGGCCACCCTCGAGGACCCCCGCCCGGTGTTGGACGCGCAGCGGACCAACGCGCGCGCTGAGGCGGTGGCGGCCATGAAGGCGGAAGGGCTCGACTACGACACCCGCATGGAGCTGCTGGAGGAGGTCACCCACCCCCGACCGCTGGCCGACCTGCTCGAGACGGCGTACGAGATCTACCGGCGGGGGCATCCGTGGGTCGCCGACCACGAGCTGTCGCCGAAGTCGGTTGCCCGCGACATGTACGAGCGGGGGATGACGTTCACCGAGTTCATCAGCTACTACGGGCTGGCCCGCTCCGAAGGCCTCGTCCTGCGCTACCTTGCCGACGCCTACAAGGCGCTGCGGCAGACCGTGCCGGAGGAGGCGCGGACGGAGGAGCTCGTCGACCTCACCGAATGGTTGGGTGAGCTGGTCCGGCAGGTCGACTCCAGCCTGATCGACGAGTGGGAGCGGCTCACGAACCCGGTCGAGGAGTCGACGTCGCGCCCGACCGAGCCCGATCGCCCGGCACCCGTCACCGCCAACACCCGCGCGTTCCGGGTCCTGGTCCGCAACGCGATGTTCCGCCGGGTCGAGCTGGCCGCGCTACGTCGCTACGACGAGCTCGGGGCGCTGGACGCCGAGTCGGGCTGGGACGCCGACGCCTGGGCGGAGGCGATCGAGGCGTACTTCCGCGAGTACGACGAGCTCGGCACGGGTCCGAACGCGCGCGGACCCCACCTGTTCCTCGTCGAGACCGAACCGGACCGGTGGAAGGTCCGCCAGATCTTCGACGACCCGAACGGCGACCACGACTGGGGCATCAGCGCCGAGGTCGACCTGCCGGCCTCGGACGAGGCCGGCCACGCCGTCATCCGAGTCGTCTCGGTCGGGCCGCCGCACGCGTTCGCCCCGTGAGCTCTCACCTCAGCTCGGGGCGGACGTCACCGTGGTTCGGGGTCACGTCACCGTCGCCCGGGGTCACCGCAGCTCGGCGAGCATTTGGTGCACCTTGGCCAGGCTCGGGTAGAGCTCGCGGTAGATCTGGTAGCGACGGCGATAGGCCGTGTGCCGCGCGGGATCCGGCTCGTAGCGCTCGCCGACGGCGTACCGGGCACGGGCCACCTCCACCAGGTCGGTGAGGAGCCCGACGCCGGCCGCGGCGACGAGCGCGGTCCCCACCGGAGCCCCCAGCGACTCGGCCGGCACCTCCACGGGCACGCCGGTCACGTCGGCCTTGATCTGGTTCCAGGTGCGTCCCCGAGACCCGCCGCCCACGACGCGGAGCGTGCTGGGACGCAGGTTGAGCGCCGCCATCTCGTCGAGGTTGTGGGCCAGCCCGTAGGCGGTGCCCTCGAGGATCGCGCGCACCAAGTCCGCTCGGCTCGTGGACAGCGAGAGCCCGACGAAGGCGCCGCGAGCGTCACTGTCCCAGATCGGGGAGCGCTCACCGAGGAAGTACGGCAGCATGACCAGCCCTCCACTGCCGAGCGGCGCGGTGCCGGCGAGCGCGTCGAGGGCCGCGTACGTGTCACCTGTCGAGTCCTCGGTGAGCTCGTCGCGGAACCACCGCAGGATGCCGCCCGTGGCGACCATCGCGCCGAAGACCAGGTGGTGCCCTGGGATCGGGTACGGCATGACGCTGAGCGCCCCGGTCGAGGCCCGCGCCGCGGCCACCTCCACCGCGGCGTTGACCACCGTCGACTGGCCGGTCATCTCGCACACGTCGCCGTGCGCGACCACCCCGGCCTCGACGCTGGCGGCCGCGCCGTCGACCAGCCCGGCGATCACCGGGGTCCCGGCCGCGAGCCCGGTCACGCTCGCCGCCTCCGGACGCACCGTCCCCACCACAGCGGTCGGCTCCCACACCGGCGGCAGCCAGCGCCGGGGAACGCCCCAGAGCTCGGCCAGCTCCGTCGACCAGTCACCGGCGTCCAAGTCGTTGAGCAGGGAGAGCCCGGTGTGGGTGGTGTCCGCCGACACCACGCCGGTGAGCCGGTGCACGACGTAGCCGTTCGCCATCACCATGGCGGCGGCCCGGGTGGCGAGCCCGGGATTCTCCCGCAGCAACCAGGCCAGCTTCGGCGCGGCGTAGTAGGAGTCGGGACGGTTGCCGGTCAGCTCGACGATCCGGTCGGTGTCACCGGCGCGACGCGCACACTCGGACTGGCCGCGCCGGTCCAGCCAGACCAGCGCCGGCCCGAGGGGCCTGCCGTCGGAGTCCAGGAGCACCACGGTCGGCGCCTGGCTGGAGACACCGACCGCCGCCACGTCACTCGACGCGACGCCCGCGTCTGACAACGCCGCGGACACGCACGAGGCGGTGGCGCGCCACCAGTCGTCCGGGTCCTGCTCCGCGCCGGTAGCGCCGACGTACCGGGTCGGGTACTCCTCGCCGGCCTGGCCACGCACGTGCCAGGTGTCGTCGACCACCACCGCCTTCACCGAGGTGGTGCCGACGTCGACCCCGACGACGACCGGTCGGCTCACTCGCCCTCCCCGGCGCGGACTGCGTGGCGGACCCGCACCGCCTCGGCGTCGGTGAGCGCCTCGGTCGCCCGTCGGTCGGCCTCCCGCTCCACGCGGTAGCGCTCGACCTCCTCCTTGCGCCGAAGCTCATCCCACCCGAGCACCTCACCGACCACCGTCGCCGCGAACGGCGCCGCCTCCAGACCGTGGTCGGGCGTCTCCATGAAGATCCGGGTACGGCGGACCAGCACGTCCTCCAGGTGGAGCGCTCCCTCGTGGCTCGCCGCGTAGTGGAGCTCGGCGGCCAGGTAGCCGGGCGCCCCTGGCACCGGCTGCCCCAGCGATGGTTGGTCGGCGATGAGGTCCAGCAGGTCGGTCGTCGCGGTGCCGTAGCGGCCGAGCAGGTGGACGATCCACCGCTCGTCGAGACCGGACTCGGCGGCCAACGCCCGACGCTGGTGGTACATCGCCTCGTAGCCGACCGCGCCATGGATCGGCAGCCGCTCGGTCCGTGACGGCGGCACCTCGCGCCCCAGCCGGGTGGCGGCGGCGTTCACCGCGTCCCGCGCCATGATCCGGTAGGTGGTGTACTTGCCGCCGACGACGGTGAACATCCCGCGAGGTCCCTCCACCACCGCGTGGTCCCGGGACAGCGCCGCGGTCGTCCCGGCGCTCCCCTTCCCACTCACCAGTGGCCGCAGCCCCGCGTACACCCCGACCACGTCGGAATGCGCGAGCGGTGTGCGCAACAGGCGGTTCGCCTGGGTGAGCAGGTAGTCAACGTCGGCCTTGGTGGCGGCGGGGTCGTCCCGCTCGTGGTCCCACTCCGTGTCCGTGGTGCCCATGAGCCAGTAGTCGAACCACCGCCGGATGATGAACACGCTGTCGTGCGTCTTGACGATGAGCCCGGTCTTGGAGTCGATGCGGTCGCCCGGCACGACCAAGTGGATGCCCTTGGCGGCGGTGACGTCGATGGAGCGCTGTCCCGCCAGGTCCTGCACCTCCGCGGCCCAGACGCCGGTGGCGTTGACGACCGTGCGTCCCCGGACGGTGACCTCCTCACCGCTCTCCTCGTCTCGGGCCCGTACACCGGTGACCCGGTCGCCCTCCCGCAGCACGTCGACCACCCGAGCCCGGGTGGCGATCTGGGCGCCCAGCGCCGCCGCGGTCCTGGCGACCGTCATGGTGTGGCGGGCGTCGTCGACGCGGACGTCGTAGTACTGCACACCGCCGGTGACGTTGGGCTTGAGCGCCGGCGCCTCCCGCAGCACACCGGCCCGGGTGAGGTGCCGGTGCCCCTTCACACTGCGCGTGCCGGTGAGCCGGAGCAGGTCGTAAAGCAGGACGCCGGCCCCGACGTAAGGACGCTCCCACCGCCGGGTGAACGGGAACAGGAACTTCTCCGGCGACACGAGGTGCGGGCAGAGCCGGTCCACCATCAGGTCGCGCTCGGTGAGCGCTTCCTTGACCAGCTTGAAGTTGAGCTGCTCCAGGTACCGCAGCCCGCCGTGGAACACCTTCCCGGAGCGCGACGACGTTCCGCTGGCCAGGTCGTCCGCCTCCAGCAGCGCCACCGACAGGCCACGGGAGACCGCGTCCAGCGCGGTGCCGACGCCGGTGACCCCACCTCCGATGACGACGACGTCGAAGGTGTCGTGCGCCATGCGTCGCAACGCATCGGCACGCTGGTCGCGGTTCAGCGTCGACTTCATGAGGTCTCCTCCGGCGGTTGTTGACCGTATCCGACGACCCTCGCGGCGACGTTCGCGATCTCCTCGGGCGGCAGCAGCCGTGGCTCGCCGACGCTCTTCGCGCGCAGCCACACCTCGCACAGCCACTCCAGGGTCTGGCTCAGCGTGTACGCCTTGGCCAGACTGTCGGCCACGGTGACCGTGCCGTGGTTGCCGAGGATGCAGCCGGTGCGCCCCTCCAGGGCTTTCAGCATGTTCTCGGCGAGCTGCTGGGTGCCGAACGTGGCGTACGGCGACACCCGGACCGGCCCGCCGAAGAACGCCATGACGTAGTGGACGGGCGGGAGCTCGTCGACCAGCGTGGACACCACGGTGGCGGCCGTCGAGTGCGTGTGGACGACCGCGGTGTGCTCGGTGTGGTGGTACACCGCGAGGTGCATCGGCATCTCGCTGGTCGGCTTGAGCGGGCCGTCCACCTGCTTGCCGGCCAGGTCGCACACGCACACCAGCTCAGGCGTGAGCTTGTCGTAGTCCAAGCCGCTGGGGGTCACCGCGAGGAGGTCCCCCGCCCGCACGCTGATGTTGCCGGCCGTGCCCACCACGAGGCGATCGGGGACCAGCCGCCGCGCGTACTCGACGACCTCGACGCGCGCCTCCTCGATCAGCATGGCGACCCCTCCGCCAGTCGGCGCCGCCGCAGCGCCTCGTCCGGCCTGGTGTCGATCCGGTCGGCCTGGGCCTCGGTCAAGTACCGGGGACGCCCGACGGCGAGCACCCCGGAGAGCACCCGCGCCGTCTTCACCGTCATCTCAGTGACCGCCAACGCCTCCGCGGTGCTGCCGGCGAGGACGAAGATCCCGTGATTGGCGAGGTAGACCACCTTCGGCGGCCGGCCGTGCTCGGCGACGAACCGCTCGAGCTCGGCGTTCACCGCGCGCGCGAGCGCGAGACCGGGATCGGCGTACGGAACGAGCACCGCGTGCCGGCCCATCACCACGACCTGGTCGGGGAACAACGCGCCGTCGACCAGCCGCTCGGCTTGGTCGGAGCAGAGGATCGCGTTCACCGCGACCGGATGGGTGTGGGCCACGACGTCAACGCCTGGTTGACGCAGGCACACCGCGTGGACGAGCGCCTCCATCGAGGGCCGCGGTCGCTCCTGCCCGCCCCGCGCGGCGCGCATCGCCGCGTCGACCAGGCTGTCGTCGGTCTCGGCGGAGTCGATCAGCTCGAGCAGTGGCTTGGTCTCCACCTCGACGAAGTCGTCGCGACTCGCGCTACCGAGCCGCGATCCGCTCGTCTTCACCACCATCCGACCCTCGTCGACCCGCACGGAGGTGTTGCCCTCCGCGAGCACGACGAGGTCTCGGTGCGGCTCGCCGAGCGTGCGTGACAACGCGACCAGCTCGTCGATCGGATCGCTCACTCGTCTCCCTTCCATCGCTCGCGCGCGGCGTCCACGCGGGCGCGAAAGCCGGCGTAGGCCTCGGCGTAGTACGTCGCGTCTGGTCCCGGCTCCACCACCCCGTCGGGGGCCGTCCAGGTGGCCAGGTCGACCTGGTGACCGAGCGCGTCGAGCGCGGCGAGCACCGCGCCCCGGGCTCCCGTCTCCGGCTGCGGCGCGATCCGCACCGGTCGGCCGAGCACATCGGCGAAGATCTGCAGCCACGTCGCGCTGCGGGTGCCTCCCCCGCACGCCGCCACCTCACCGGACAGGCCCGCCGCCTCGAAGCAGTGTCGGGCGGCGAACGCCACCGCCTCGCAGGCGGCGCGCACCACGTCGGCCTTGGTCGTCTGCACGGTGAGCCCGTCGAAGCTGGCTCGGGCGGCCGGCTCCAGGAACGGCGCCCGCTCCCCGGCCGGGGAGAAGTACGGCAGGCACGTGACCCCACGAGCGCCGCGCGGCGCCTGGGCGAGCAGCCCCTCCAGCGCCTCGTGCGACTCCCCGACCAGGTCGAGCACCCAGTCGATCGCGGCCGTGCCGACCATGGCCGGCATCGCCCGGAGCCACCTGCCCTGGGTCGCCGTGGCCAGGGTCATCCCCGCCACCTCGCCGGAGGTGTCCACGCGGTCGACGAGGACCTGGCAGGCCAGCGTGGTCCCGATGATGACGTGCCCCTCGCCAGGTCGCCCGACGCCCGACCCCAGGGCGCAGGCCGGCAGGTCGAAGGGCCCGGCGGCGACCGGTGTGCCGGCCGGCAGGCCGAGCAGGTCGGCCGCCTCGGCGGTGAGCGTCCCGGTCGGGCGCGGGGTCACGATCGGCGCGAGCAGGTGCGCCCACGCCGACAGGCCCGTCCAGGCGAGCACGTCGTCGTCGTAGCGACGGCTGTGCGGGTTCAGGAACGGCAGCGACGCGTCGGAGGAGTCCGTGGCCCGAACCCCGGTGAGCCGCTGCATGACGACGTCCTTGCAGTAGCCGGCGGTGGCGGCACGGGCCAAGGTGTCAGGCTCGTGCTGGGCCAGCCACGCGAGGATCGGGGCAGCCGAGCCGGGGAACATGGTGTTGCCGGTGGTGCGGAACACCTTCTCCACCACCTCGTCGGCCACCCAGCGCCGCAGGATGGCGACGGCGCGGCCGTCCATCCAGGAGATCGCCGGACGCACCGGGCGGCCGTCGGCGTCGACCAGCCACACCCCGTCTCCCTGGCCGGTGAGCCCCACCACGGTCGGCGGAGTGCCGACCGTGGTCACCACAGCGCGGACGACGGCGGCGACCGACTCCAGCACCTCGTCCGGATCCTGCTCGAACCAGCCGTCCGTAGGGCTGTCGAGCCGAGTCCGACGCGCCTCGACCGCCCGCAGCCGCCCGTCGGCGTCGAAGACGGCGGCCTTGGTCACCGAGGTGCCGATGTCGATCCCGAGGTACATGGCTACCCCTCCAGCACCACAGGATTGGCGCAGTTGCGCAACGGTTCCCCGCGCAGCCACCGGCCGACCTCGGCGGCGCAGATGCGCGCCGCCCGCTCCGCCACCTCGCGGCTGCATCCCGCGATGTGGGGCGCCAGGACGACATTCCGGGTGCGCAGCAGACGCGAGTCGGGCGGAAGCGGCTCGGTGGCGTAGACGTCCAGACCGGCCGCGGCGAGGTGGCCGCTGTCCAGCGCGTCGCAGAGCGCGTCGTAGTCGAGCACCGCGCCGCGGGCGGTGTTGATGAGCACCGCGCCCCGCCGCATGCGCGCGATCTCGGCCGCGCCGATCTGACCGCGCGTCTCCGGCGTGACGCGCTGGTGCAGGCTGACGATGTCGGAGGCCGCCAACAGCTCGCTCAGGTCCTCGACCTTCGTGACGCCCGGCTCCATGTCGGCGACGTAGGGGTCGTAGGCCAGCACGCGCGCACCGAACGCCGTGAACAGCCGACCCACGAGACGGCCGACGGCGCCGTACCCGACGAGTCCGACGGTGGAGCCCGCGATCTCGAAGCCCGCGTGGGCGTACTGGTAGAAGTGGCCCGGCCAGGAGCCCGTGGCGAGACCGCTGTGCCCGGCCACCAGGTTGCGGCAGGTCGCGATGGTGAGGCCGATGGTGAACTCCGCGACCGCGTTGGCGTTCCGCCCGGGCGCGTAGCAGACGGCGACACCGCGCTCGGTCGCCGCGTCCAGGTTCACGTTGACCGGCCCGCCTCGGGACACCACGACCAGACGCAGCGTGGGGGCGTTGGCGAACACCTTCGCGGTGAACGGCGCCAGGTGCGTCACCGCGATCTCCACCCCGTCGAGCGCGGCGATGACCTCTTCCTCGGTCCCGGACGCCTCGTCCACCTCCGCCACGGGGCCGAACGGGGTCGACGGCCACGGCAACGCCAGCTCGCGCACCTCGTGGCCGGAGCCCACCTCCTCGACGAGGGCGCCTCGCAAGGACTCCGGCAGCACGAACTCGTCGCCGGCGACGAGGATCGTCCGTGGCTCGGTCATCGAACACGCTCCCCTGTGCGCTTGTCGAACACGTACGTGCGCTCTCGCTGCAACGCCAGCGGCGTCTCGTCGCCCGGGTGGAGCGACATCCCCGGCGGAGTCTGAGCGACGACGCGCTGCTCGACGCCCGGCAGCGCGATCGTGGCCAGGCCGTACTCCAGCAGGTCCTCGTAGACGACGAGAACACCGGTGACGTCCGCCTTCTCCGGCTCGGTGATGAGGACGTCCTCGGGGCGGACGCCGAGCACGACCTCTCCCTTCGCCCGCTCGACCGGGACCGGCACGACCACCTCGGCTGACAAGCGAACCTTGCCGCCGTCGGCGACACCGTCGACGAGGTTCATGGCCGGCTCACCGACGAACTGGGCGACGAACAGGTTCGCCGGGTCGTCGTACACCTCGTCCGGGGTGCCCACCTGCTGCACCACGCCGTCGTTCATCACCACGACCCGGTCGGCGAGGCTGAGCGCCTCCTCTTGGTCGTGGGTGACGAGGATCGTGGTGTAGTTCAGCTCCTGCTGCAGGTGGCGTAGCTCTCGACGGGTCGTGTCCCGCTCGGCCGCGTCCAGGTGGGACAGCGGCTCGTCGAGCAACAGGACGTCGGGCTCCCGAACGACGGCCCGCGCCAGCGCCACGCGCTGCTTCTGCCCCGAGGACAGTCCCGCCGGCATGGCGTCGAGGATGTCGGTGAGCCCGATCCGCTCGGCGACCGCGGCGACCTTGGCGTCCCGGTCCCGGACCCCCCGAGCCTCGAGCCCGAAGGCGATGTTCTCCCGGACCGTGAGCGGCGGGTAGAGCGCGTAGTTCTCGAACGCGACACCGATGTTGCGCCGCTGGGGCGGCAACCCCACCACCGACCTGCCGCCGACGAGGATGTCACCGCTCGTGACGTCCTCCAGGCCGGCGATCATCCGCAGCGTGGTGGACTTGCCGCAGCCGGAGGGCCCGAGCAGACCCACCAGCTCGCCGCTGCGCACGGTCAGGGTCATGCCGCGGACCGCCTCCACCTCCGGCCGTCCCTTCGTGCGGTAGACCTTCCGCACGTTCTGGAGCGTGAGGTCGCTCATCCGGCCACCTCCGGCAGGGACACCTCGACGGCTGCGCGAGCCTCGAGAAACGTCGGCGGGGTCATGTGCCTCTCCTCTGCTCGTAGGCGGTGATCACGCCGACCTTCGCCTGCGACGGCGAGGAGGGGTCGAAGACGTACCCGAGCCACTCGTGGACCAGTCGTCGGGCCAGCTCCAGCCCGATCACCCGCTGCCCGAACGTGATGATCTGGCAGTTGTTCGACAGCACCGACCGCTCGCACGAGTAGCTGTCCTGGATCGTGGTGGCTCGGACGCCGGGGACCTTGTTGGCGCTGATCGCCATGCCGATCCCGGTGCCGCACACGAGCACCCCGCGGTCCACCTCGCCACGGGCGACCGCCTCCGCCACCGCCAGACCCACCTCGGGGTACGCCACGACCTCGCCGGCCTTGACGCCGAAGTCGCGGACCAGCTCCACGCGCGGATCCTTCTCGAGGTCCTGCCGGATCGCCTCCTTGTACTCGTAACCGGCCTCGTCGGACCCGACAGCCACCCGCCACGTGATCGTCATGCCTGCTCACCTCCGCTCAGCACCTCACCCACGGCGGTCAGGCAGAGCGCCAGCGACACCGCTCCCGGGTCCGGGTTGCCCACGCTCTTGTCCGCGAGCGGGCGGGCCCGCCCCACCTTCGGCACGAGCTCACGGGTGCGCTCCGCGGCCGCGGTGGCCTCCTCGGCGGCGCGTCGCCAGGCGGCACCCAAAGCCTCACCAGCGGCGACGCGCTCGTCGAGAGTCGTGACGAACGGGACGAGCGCGTCGAGGAGGGTCTTGTCGCCGACGTTGGCGCCACCCAGCCGGGTGACGGCGTCCGTGGCCTCGCGCAGCGCCGCCACCACGGTGCGGGCGTCCGGGACCTCCTGGTCGCCGATCACGCGGCCGATCGCCTGGAGCAGCGCGCCCCACAGCACGCCGGACGAGCCGCCGCCGCTGTCGGCCCAGGCCTCGCCGGCGGCCCGCAGCGTCTGCCCGGCACCCAACGTGGAGTTGTTCGCCGCCCCGCACGCCGCGGTCAGCCCGCGCACCATGCCTCGTCCGTGGTCGCCGTCACCGGCGATGGCGTCGATCTCACCGAGCCTGGCCTCGTTCTCGCGGATCACCTCGAGCATGCGGTCGAGCGCGCGCCGGACCGTC
This sequence comes from Thermasporomyces composti, assembly GCF_003386795.1. Taxonomy (NCBI): domain Bacteria; kingdom Bacillati; phylum Actinomycetota; class Actinomycetes; order Propionibacteriales; family Nocardioidaceae; genus Thermasporomyces; species Thermasporomyces composti. The sequence goes on along the minus strand of NZ_QTUC01000001.1, from coordinate 2,747,696 downwards.
GCGGCGACCTCGCGCGACTGCGGGCTCGCCTCCTCCACGCGACGCTCAGCCTGGCGCTCACGCGCGGCCCGCACCGCGGCCGTCGACGTCGCCGATCCTGTCGACGCCCCAGCGCCCGTCGAGAACGCGGACGACACCGAGCCACGACGGAACGCCGGCGTGTCGGCGGGAGCCTCCCACAGCGGGGTGAGCTCGTCGTCGAGCCAGCAGATCGTGAGCGAGCAGCCGGCCATGTCGAGGCTGGTGACCAGCTCGCCCACCTCGGGCAGGATCAGCTCGACGCCTGCCTCACGCAGCCGCGGCACGACGTCCTTCCAGAGGACGAACAGCTCCTCGTACTTGGTGGCGCCGAGCCCGTTGAGGATCACCGCGGCGCGGCCGTCGGCACCGTCCGGTCGCTCCGCCAACAGCGCGGACACCAGCTCCCCGGCCAGCTCCGCCGCGCTCAGCCGGTCGGTGGTCCGCACCCCCGGCTCGCCGTGGATGCCCAGGCCGAGCTCCATCTTCGTCGGGTCGACCCGGAACAGCGGCTCGTCCTTGCCCGGGAACGTGCAGCCAGCGAACGCGACGCCGATGGTGCGGGTCAGGTCGTTCGCCTTGCGCGCCAGCCGCTCCACCTCGTCGATGGAGTCCCCTCGCTCGGCCGCCGCGCCCGCGACCTTGAAGACCACGAAGTCGCCCGCGATGCCCCGGCGCTTCTCCGGCTTGTCCGAAGGAGCCGAGGCGATGTCGTCGGTGACGAGCACGGTGCGGCAGTCGATGCCCTCATCGCGCAGCCGCTGCTCGGCCAGCCCGAAGTTCATCACGTCGCCGGCGTAGTTGCCGTAGCTGAACAGCACGCCGGCGCCTCCGTCGAGCGCCTTTCCCACCCGGTAGGCCTGTTGGGTGGACGGGGAGGTGAAGATGTCGCCGATGACCGCGCCGTCGGCGAGGCCCGGCCCGACCAGACCGCAGAAGGCCGGGTAGTGGCCCGAGCCACCACCGACGATCACGCTCACCTTGCCCGGCCTGGGTCCTCCCGCGCGCATCACCCCGGAGGTGTCGGGAACCCGCTCCACATACCTGGAGTACGCGGCGAGGAAGCCCTCCACCATGTCGTCCTTGAACCTCGCGGGATCGTTGTACAGGCGAGTCACGGCGGCCTCCGTCAACGCAGTCGGGACAGCAGGTAGTCGAGCGCGTCGCCATGGTCGCTGGCGACGTACGTCGCGAGGGCGAGTGCCTCCGGCTTGGGTGGGTACTGCTGGTTGGGAATCGCGACCACGGTCAGCCCAGCGGCGTGCGCGGCGCGGATTCCGTTGCTGGAGTCCTCGACCGCGATCCCGGTGTCGGGGGTGATCCCGATCCGGCGCGCGGCCTCGGCGTAGACGTCGGGGTTCGGCTTCCCGCGCGGGACCTCCTCACTCGACACCGTCGCGGTGAACCGGTCGGCGATGCCGTGCTGCTCGAGCACCGCGTCGATGACGCGGCGGGCGGCTGACGACGCCAGACCCAGCGGAACCTGGGCGCTCACCTTGAGGACGAGGTCGTCGGCGCGGTCGAGCAGCGGGGCTTGCCCGGCGTGGATGGCCTCGACGACGTAGTCGACGCACTCGGCCTGGATGGCCTCCGCCTCGTCGGGCGTGCCGACCTTCTCGGCGAGGTAGCGAGCCCACTCCGGCGCGCTCATCCCCTGGCAGGTGGTGGTGTCCTCGTGGGTCCAGGTGCCGCCTCGACTCTCGCAGCAGTCGATCCAGCTGCGCTCCCACAGGTGCTCGCTGTCGACGATCACGCCGTCGAGGTCGAGGATCACGCCTTTGACGCAGGTCATGAGGCCACCTCGTACGCGACGTTGTTCCGCTCCAGGTCCGCGAGGACCTCCGCGGGCGCGCCCGCGTCCACGATCACCAGGTCGAACGCCGAGAGCGGGACGAGCTTGTGCAATGCCACCTTGCCGAGCTTGCTGTGGTCCATGAGCAGGTAACGCTTGGCCGCGACCTCGAGCATCTTGCGCTTGACGGCGACGATGCGGTCCTCCTGGTGGTAGGCGTACTTCCCGGAGAGCGCGGAGGTGGAGACGAACACCGCGTCCACCCGTAACGCGTCGATGCACTCCAGGCACGTCGTGCCGAGGAACGAGTCGTGCAGCGGGTCGTAGTCACCGCCGAGCGCCATGAGGCCGATGCCCTTGATCTGGCTGAGCTGACGCATCGCCTCCAGGTAGTTCGTGGCCACCCGCAGCGGCGTCAGCTCGGCGAGGAACGGAATCATCTGCGCCGTTGTGGTGGCGTCGTCGAGCATGATCGACGTGCCGGGTTCGACGTGGCGAACCGCCTGGCGGGCGATGGCGCGCTTCTGCTCCCGCATCGCCTTCTGCCGGTAGGCCACATTGGACTCGAAGACCCCCGACGGCTGCGCGGTGACGCCACCGCGGAACTTGCGGACGACCCCCTGACGCTCCAGCTCGTCCAAGTCGCGATGGACGGTCATGACGCTGACCCCGAACATGGCGGCCAGCTCCTGCGCGGAGATGCTGCCGCGTTCTGCCACCACGTCGGTGATCTGCCGCTGACGTTCCTCTGGCGAACGTACGCGGCCGCCCCGGCCGTTGTGCTGCTCGGTCACCGTGAAACTCGCTTCCCTTCATCCCCCGCGAGGAAGACGTGCGTCGTCGTGGGATCGACGAGGATGCCCACCTTGTCGTCCTGCCGCAGAGACCGCGCCACGCTCCGTGACGCGACCAGCGACACGAGGTTCTCCCCGATCTGGACGGTCACCTCCGTCTGCCGACCGAGGTGCTCCAGGACGTAGACCACGCCGTCCAGCCGCACGCGGCCTGGTGGCGGGTCCCCCGCACCGAGGTGCAGCGTCACGTCCCGGGGCCGGATCCCCAACTGGACCGCCTCCCCCGGCTGAGCGTCCACCGCCGGCGTCGGCACCTCGACGGCACCGTCCCGGCTGACGAAGCGTACGCCGTCGTCGCGGGCCACCAGCGTGCCCTGGAGAATGTTCATCCGCGGCTTGCCGAACGCCAGCGCAACGAACGCGTTCACCGGCTTGGCCCACACCTCGGTGGGCGTGCCGACCTGAAGGATACGGCCATGGCGGATCACGCCGATGCGGTCGGCGAGGGACAGCGCCTCAACGTAGTCGTGGGTGACGTAGATGGTCGTGGTCCGGCCGGCGTCGGCCGTTCCGTCGCCTCGGCTGATCGCCTTGAGCTCCGCGCGCATGGTGGAGCGCAGCTTGGCGTCCAGGTGGGCGAGCGGCTCGTCCAGCAGGTAGGCGTGGGCCGGGCGGACCAACACCCGCCCCAGCGCGACCCGCTGCCGCTGGCCGTTGGAGAGCTGGGTGATCGAGCGATCCAGGAGCTGGTCGATGCCGAGCAGCTCGGCGACCCGGCTGACCCGCTGCCTGACCTCCGCCTCCGGCAGCCGCATGCGCGGGGACCGCAACGGCGAGGCCATGTTGTCGAAGACGTTGTACTGCGGGTAGAGCGCGTAGCTCTCGAAGCACATCGCGAGGTGGCGATGCGTCGGCTCCACGTCGGCGACGTCCACCCCGTCGATGCGCACCGTCCCGCCGTCCGGCTCGACCAGGCCGGCGACGCACTTGAGGGTCGTGGTCTTCCCGGCGCCAGACGGCCCGAGCAGGCAGAAGAACTCACCGTCGTTCACCGTGAACGACACGTCGGTGAGCGCGGTGACCTTGCCGAACCGCTTCGTGAGACCTTCGAGCTCGATCGTCGCCATCAGCCCTTCACCGCCCCGAACGACAGGCCACGAACCAGGTATCGCTGGATGGCGAGCGCGAGGATGAGCGGAGGCAGCGCCGCCATCACCGCGCCGGCGGCGACGAGGTTGAAGCGCACCTGGTTCCCGCCCAGGAACGCCAACGAGCTCACGGTCACCGTCTGCGCGTTACTGGAGGTGAGTGTGAACGGGAAGATGAAGTTGTTCCAGGCGAAGATGAAGGCGAGCAGGCACACCGCCGCGATGCCGGGCCGCACCAGCGGCAGCACCTGCTTCAGGAACGCCTGGCGACGGGAGTAGCCGTCCAGCAACGCCGCCTGCTCCAGCTCGGCCGGGATCTCCCGGAAGAACGACCGCAGGATCCACACCACGAGCGGCATGGTGACCAGCTGGAGCACCCAGATCATCCCGACGAACGTGTCGTAGAGGCCAAGCTGCTGGTAGATCACGCTGAGCGGGATGATGACGATCAGCTCAGGCGCGAAGCGGAAGCTGAGCAGCGTGAACATGAGGTTCTCGCTGCCTTTGAACTGGTAGCGGGCGGCCGCGTACGCCGCCGGGATTCCGATCACCAGCGAGACCAGCACGGCGCCGACCGAGGTGACCAGGCTGGCCAGGAAGAACCGCACGTAGGACGACCCGCCGCCTTCGAGACCGAGCACCCGTGCGTAGTTCTCCAGCGTCGGCGTGAAGAACAGGTACGTCGAGGTCTGCTCGGCGTTGGTCTTCAGGCTGAGCGCGACGATGAACGCGACCGGGACGAGCGAGAACGCGAAGTACAGCAGCAGCGCCAGATTGGCGAGCGTGGAGGTCACCATCCTGCGCATCGGTCACACCCCCGCGGCCCGAGACTGAATCCTGTTGAGGTAGCGCACCAAGACCATCGAGATCAGGTACACGGCGATCCACAGGATGAACATGAAGGTGACGCCCCTGCTGTACCGGGCGTAGCTGATCGCCTCCAGGTACGCGTTGATCTGCAGCGTCGTGGTGGCGTCGCCGGGGCCGCCGGTGGTCAGGCCGTAGATGATGTCGAAGACCTTCAGGCAGTCCATCAGCCGGAAGATCACCGCGACCAGCACGTACGGCCACAGCATCGGCAGGGTGAGCCGGCGGAACGTCAACCACCAGCCGGCGCCGTCGACCGCCGCCGCCTCGAACGGCGACGCCGGCAGCGACCGCAAGCCCGCCAACGCGAGGATGGCGACGAACGGCGTGTAGATCCACGCGTCGACCACGACAGACCAGAAGAACGCCCACACCGGCGAGTCGGTGCCGCGGTAGCCGGTCACGCCGACGGCCTCCAAGACGGGACGGACCCAGCCCACCTCGGGCAGCAGGAGGAGCTTCCACATGATCGCGGCGATGATCGGCGCCACCATGAGCGGCACGATGAGCACTCGCTCGAAGATGCGGCCGATCAGCGAGCTCCGGTTGAGCAGGAGCGCGACCCCGACCCCCAGCACGGTCTCGACCGTCGTGGCCACCGCGGCGAAGAGCACCGTGACCCGGACGGAGTTCCAGAACGAGCCGCTGGTGAAGATCTCGACGTAGTTCCTCAGGCCGACGAAGCTGGGCTGCGGGTTGGCGTCGGAGAAGTTGAAGAACGTGTACGCCACCGCGAGGAAGAACGGGTACAGGATGCCCACGCACAGCAGCACCGCGGGCACCGCGAGCAGGTAGGGCCGCAGCGCCCGGCGACGCCGGGACACAGCGGGCGCGGTGTCCACTCGCGGCGGCGCGTCGGTGACCACGCCGCCGGCGCGGCGTCGGCCGGGCGCTTCGGTCGCCGTCATTAGGCGTTCACCCTCTCCTCAAGGTCCGAGGCGAGCTTGTCGAGCGTGGTCTTGGCGTCAGCGCCACCGTAGATCTGCTGCAGCGCCGCCGCCCAGGAGGTGGTCGCGTCGAAGAAGTTGCGCTGCGGTGTGAACTGGATCTTGGTGTGGTCGATGACCTCCTCGAAGGTCTCGATGAAGTTGGTGGCCTGCGACAGCCGGTCCTTGTACTCCGCCGACGACGCCACCGACTGCCGGACCGCGTCGATGTGCTGCTGCTGGGTCGCGGCGTACTGCAGGTGTTCCTTGGAGGTCGCCCACTGCAGGAACCACCAGGCCGCCTCCTTGTTCTTCGAGGCGGAGTTCATCCCGAGCGACCAGATCCACATGTTCGTGGCGAGCGAGCCGTCCGGGCCCTTCGGGCCGGGGTGCCAGGCGAGCTTGCCGGCGGCCGGCGTGTCGACGTTCTGGAAGTAGGCCGCGATGTCGGCGTCGAACAGCATCGCCGCCTTGCCGGCGCCCAGGTCGCTGGAGGCCTGGTACCAGGTGTAGGAGGTCCACCCGGCCGGCCCGGCGTCGCGGACCATCTTCGCCCACTTCTCGGTGAACTCGACCGCCTCGGGCGTGTTCATCCTCGGGACCAGCCGGTCACCCTCGACCTCGAAGTCCTTCAGGCCGAGCCGCGAGTACATCGTCATGAAGCCCGGGTGGATGGTGGCCCACTCCTTCGAGCCGCGCACGGAGATGCCGTACATCCCGTCGAAGCCCGCGGCCGGCGCCTCCTTCTTCAGCATGGTGGCGAGCTCGATGAGTTCGTCGAACGTCTCCGCCGGCTGGACCTTGAGCGTGTCGAAGACGTCCTTGCGGTAGCAGATGGTGTTGGTCTCGAAGCCCCACGGCAGCATCCACTGCTTGTCTCCGCCGAGGGGGTCACCGTTCTTGAAGCTCCACTGACCCGCGGTCAGCAGGTTGGGGAAGAAGTCGTCGGGGTCGAACTCCGCGTGGGTGGCGGAGGAGTTCTGGATCCAGGGGTTGAGATCCTCGAGGTAGCCCGGCGGGCCGTACTGCCAGACCATGTAGGCGCCGAGCATGAAGACGTCGTAGTTGCCCTGCTTGGAGCGCAGCTCGAGGGTGACCTTGTCGAAGTAGTTGGACTCCGGGAACTCGTCGATCTCGACCTTGATCCCGGTCTTCTCCGTGAACGCGCCGAGGTTGGCCTTGAGCGCGTCGGTGTACGGGTGCTTGTTCATGAGCAGCCGGACGGTCTTGCCGTCGTGCTTCTTCCAGTCGAAGCTCCCGGTCACCTCGTTCGCCTCGGAGTCCTGGCTCTGGCCCGTCCCGCCGAAACCGCAGGCCTGGAGGACCGGGGCTCCGGCGGCCAGGGCGGCACCGAGGCCCATGGCCCGCAAGACGTGACGGCGGCTGAAGGAGCTCCCCGCACCTGGCGCGCCGGGGGCGCCGCTTCCGTGGAAACGCGTGTCGTGCATCTCGATCCTGGACCTCCGGAAAGACGGCGCGAAACGCGCCTGTCCTCGTGACGGTGGGCCCCGAGGCGGGCCGCACCGGATGTTGACACACAAGGTTGAGGCCTAGTTCACACGGAAGTCAAGAGTCTTTAACAAGAAGAGCCGTTACCTCGGCACGTCCATCACGTATGAGCAAGTGATCATCAGGCATTCTTCACGCCCGTCCCACCGTCTCGTCACGTGGCGTCGGTGAATGCGTCACGAGACGTAGTCGATTGGGTGTGCAACGAGGGGTTGAACTCCACCAGCTCCCAGCCCTCGTCGTGGCGCAGCACCGCGCCGCTGGTGTTGGCCACGCGAGGGAACAGCTCCCGGTAACGGGACGGGTCGAGTCCGACCAGCTCGCAGGTCACCAGTCGGAGGAGCGTGCTGTGGCAGACGACGAGGACCGTGCCCCGCGGGTGGGCGGCGACGATCTCGTCGAGCGCCTCACAGCCGCGCGCGATCGCCGCCTTCGGGTCCTCACCGCCAGGGAGCGGGTTCGCCACGGGATCCCGCTCGAACGCCGCCCGCTGCTCCGGCCAGCGCTCGCGCATCTCGGCGGAGGTGAGGCCCTCGGCCAGGCCGAAGTCGAGCTCCACCAGACGCTCGTCCACCTGGTGCGGGACACCGGCGGCGGCCGCCGCGGGAGCCGCGGTGTCCCTCGCCCGCCGCAACGTCGAGCTGTAGACCGCGGCGAGGCCGGCCGTGGCGGCCCACGAGGCCAGCTCCTCGGCCTGCCGGCGGCCGCGCTCCGTCAGCGGCAGGTCAGTCCGGCCGCAGTACCGGTTCTCCGCGTGCCACGGCGTCTCTCCGTGGCGGACCAGATACACGAGCGTCACGTCGCTCCTCCCGTCATGGGGTCACGGCGCCGGCACGAGCGGCGTCGGCCAGGCTGTCGCCGATCCATCCCCGCCGAGCCAGCTCGTCGACCCAGGCGACGTACGGCTCGTCGAAGACGTCGGCGTGCGTGCGTGGCTGGAACACGCGCGCGGGTCGAACCATGCGCTGGGCGGCCGTCGCCAGCCCGGTCTCGGTGGCCGCCGCGAGGAGCGCCATGCCCAGCGCGCCTTCCGCGTGCTCGGGCACCGCGACCTCGCGCCGCAGGACGTCGGCCTGGAGCTGGGTCCAGTAGGCGCTGCGGGTCGCGCCCCCGGTCACGACGACACGCTCCCCCACCTGGGCGCCCAACGCGCGTACGTGGTCCAGGCACAGCCGCGCGACGAACGCCACGCCCTGCAAAATCGCGGCGAAGCGGTCGACCTCGTCGTCGGCCGGCGCGCCGACGAGGAACGACTCCGCCTCCGGCTGCCGGAAGGGGAACCGCTCGCCTGTGCCCACCAGCGGATACGCCAGGCACCGAGCGGGCTCACGCTCCGCCGCGAGCCGCTCCAGCCGGGGGAAGTCGTCGAGGTCGAACGCCGCGCTCAGGGCACCCGCGCCCGCGTTCGAGGCGCCGCCGGGCCACCACAGGTCGTCCGGTGAGCGGTGCGAGTACAGCGCGCCGGTCGGGTCGTGGAGCAGCCGGTCGGACACCCCCTTGAGCACCGTCGTCGTGCCCAGCACGAAGCTCCACTCGCCCAGGCGCAGCACCCCCGCCGCGAGCTGGGCGGCGCAACCGTCGGTCATCCCGGCGACCACCGGGACACCGACCGCCAGGCCGGTCCGTTCCGCCGCGGCCGGGCACACCGTGCCGAGGATGGTGCCGGGCCGCACGAGGTCAGGGAGCAGGGCCGGGTCGAGCCCGAGCCGCCGCAGGTCCTCGGCCGGCCAGCGGACGTCCACCGGGTCCGCGCCGGTCTTCAGGGCGTGGCTGGTGTCGACCGCGGTGGGCCGTCCGACCAGGCGCGAGGTGATCAGGTCGACCTGGTGAGCCAGCCGCATCCGGGGGCGGGGCGGCGTGCGGCGAAGCATCCACAGCGCCTTCGCCAAGGCCCACGACCGCTGAGGGCGCAGCGCTCGCTCCGCCCACACGGGCGCCGGCTCCTCCTCGATGCGGCGACCCTCCTCGACCGCCCGGCCGTCGTCGTACATCAGCCCGGGCGTGAGAGGTCGGGCGGGGTCGGTGGGCGTCTCCTCCACGAGGAGCACGGTCCCGGACGTGGCACAGCACGCCAGACCGGCGACCTCGACCGGTCCGGCCGCGGCCAGCGCCTCCTGGCAGGCCTCCGCGAACCCGTTCCACCAGGTCTCGGGATCCTGCTCGTGACGGCCGTCGTCGAAGCGTCGGCTCGGAAGAGGCACGCTGCCGCGGCCGAGGACGGCGCCGCTCTCGTCGACGAGGAGGACGCGCACACTCTGGGTGCCGATGTCGACACCCATCCATGCCCGCCGACTCGTCGGCCGGGCCTCCCGCATCCGACCCCTCCACGATCACGCCGTTGTGAAATTCGGTTGTGAAGATAACAGCACGTGATGCGGGGCTTCAAGGCACGGCCTGACGCCCGCAGCCCACCCGCGTCCGCGTCTTCACACCGACTCTCACACTCCCACGCGGACGGCCGTCGATGCCGTGGCCACGAGAGGGGGATGCGGCGCCCACGAGAGGGGGATGCGGTGCCCAGGAGATGGACAACGCCGGTCGGGACCTCTCACCGCGGAGCGAAGGTGAGCTCGACGAACCGCGGGCGGTAGATGCTGGCGTCGTTCCAGACGTCGTCCGGGTTCAGGCTGTTGACGTCGTAGGAGACGACGAGCGTGTTGCCTCGACGGAACTGCGGGTGCTCGTGCGGGCCGTACATGATCACGTTGGGGTTCCCGTACGTCCCGTCCGGGCCGGTCTCCGGTGTCCGGTAGAGCACCGTGCGCTCACCGAAGGGGCCAGTCGGCGTCGGCGCGAAGTAGCCGACGATCTCGTTGCTGAACGGGAAGGACGTGTCTTGAGTGATGAGCAGGTAGCCGCCGTTGATCGGCGTGACACTGTAGCTGTTGCTCACGTCCGCGAGCACGCGAGTCGACTCGGCCTCGACCGACGACCAGCCGTCACCGGTGAAGAACTCCCACCGGCCGAGGAGGTCGTCGCCCCGGACGCGGGCGATCCGCATGTACTTCTTCTGGCCGAGATCCTCGACCCCGTAGATGTACGTGTACGGACCCACGCGGAGCAGCCAGGGGTTCCACTCGAGGTTCTCCACCGAGGACGGGAGCTCGTGCACGCTGAGGACCTCGAGCGTCTCGAGGTGGAACCGGGCGAGGACGGTGCGCCGCCAGACGAAGTCGAACATGCCGCTGCCGGTCCTGGCGAACTCGAGGTAGATGACGTTGAGCGTTCCGCCGGCGATGTTGTTGGCGTTGACCCAGTACCACGCGTTCGGGTCCTCCGGCGCCAGGACCGCGGCCGGGTTCTCGCGGGTGCCACCGTGGATGGTGCGAAGCTCGCCGTCTTCCTGGACGACGATCGAGTTGTTGATGAACGCCGCGTCAGGTCGTGACCCGTCAGGCTCGACCGGCCCGAGGAACGTGTCCGAGAACATCCAGATCCGCCGTCCGTCCGGCAGCTTCGCCGAGTAGGTGCCGTCACCGCCGCTCCATGTGTTGGCGTCGGCCGCGTCGCCGTAGCGGGTGAACATGTCCTCCAGCCAGCTCGCGCGGCGGACCGAACGCAGGACCGGCATCCGCGGACCGTCGGTCGAGCGTGGCGGCCTCCCCTCTGCCGAGGCGACACGGGCACCGGTGACGGCGAGCCCTCCCGCCGCGAGCCCCGCCGACACCAGCCCTCGCCGGGTCAGGCGGCGACCAGGCAGTGCACCGGCTGTGCTCATCGTGACCATTCCTTTCCGTCAAGTCCTGTGAGTCCTTCCGTCAGGTCCTGTGGGGTCCTCCCATCAGGTCCTCTGGGGTGACGTCACCGCGTGACACCGGTCAGGGCGATGCCTTCGACGATGTACCGCTGGCCGAGGACGAAGACGACCAGGACGGGCACCACCGCGATCGACGCGGCCGCCATCATCAACGGGAAGTCGGTGGTGTACTGACCCTTGAACTGCGCGACGAGCAGCGGCACGGTGAACTTCTCCGGCGTGCTCAAGAAGATCAGCGGTCCGAAGAAGTTGTTCCACTGGGCGAGGAAGCTGAAGATCCCCAGGGCTGCGAGCGGAGCACGCAGCAGCGGCAGCACGATGTGCCAGAACACGGTCCACCGGCTCGCGCCGTCCACGATCGCGGCCTCCTCAAGCGTCACCGGGATCCCCTTGATGAACTGCCGGAGCATGAAGACGCCGAACGCGTTGAACAGCGCGGCCGGCACGATGATCGCCCAGTGGGTGTCGAGCCAGCCGATCCACTTCATGATGAGGTAGAGCGGGATCACGGTGAGCTGGCTCGGCACCATGAGCGTGGCGAGGAAGAGCACGAACAGCCCGCCGCGGAACGGGAACCGGATCCGGGCGAACGCGTAGGCGGCCATCGCGCAGGTGAGCAACTGTACGACGACGATCGTCACGGTGATGTAGGCGCTGTTGAGGTACGCCCGAGCGAACGGCAAGGCGTTCCAGGCGTTGGCGAGGTTCTCCGGATGCGCAGGGCTGGGCCACCACGTGGGTGGCACGACGAAGACCTGCGAGATGTCCTTGAACGAGCTCAGGACCATCCAGATGAACGGCAGAGCCATGAGGAGCGCCCCCGTGGCGAGGAACAGGTGCAGCGCCACCCGCCACACCAAGGCCGCGGGTCTGGGTCTCGCCATGGTGGTGTGGCTCCTTCCTGAGCGACGGCTATTCCTCGTAATAGACCCAGCGTCGCTGTGCCCACAGCTGGGCGAGCGTGAGGACGAGCAGGATCACGAACAGCACCACCGCAGAGGCGGCGCTCGCGCCGAACTCGAAGTCGACGAACGCCAGGTCGTAGATGTGGAAGACCAGCGTGCGGCTCGCGTCGCCGGGGCCGCCGTTGGTCATGACGTAGGCCAGGTCGAAGACCTGGAACGACCCGATCATCGAGGTGATGGTGAGGAAGAGGATGGTCGGCGACAGCATCGGCAGCGTGACGTGCCAGAACGTGCGCAGCGCGCCGGCTCCGTCGATCTCCGCCGCCTCGACGAGCGTCCTGGGTATCCCCTGCAAGCCGGCGAGGAAGATCACCATGGTGAAGCCGATGCCCCGCCAGAGGCTCACGAGCGCGATCGCAGGGATGACCCAGGCCGGATCGACGATCCAGTTGGGCGGCTCGATGCCGAACCAGTCCCTGAGGTAGCTGTTGACGGGCCCGAACTCGCCGTTCAGCAGCCACAGCCAGACGACCGAGACCGCGACCGAGCTCGTCACCACCGGCATGAAGAAGAAGAGCCGGTAGAGGACCTTCCCTCGGACGTTGTTGACCGCGAGCGCCACGAGGAGCGAGCAGATCAGGTCGCTCGGCAGGAGCAGCGCCGTGAAGTACGCCGTGTTGCGGAGCGAGACCCAGAAGGTCTCGTCCCGCGCCTGCTGGGCGAAGTTCTCCAGGCCCACGAACTCCCGCGTGCCGAAGCCGTCCCACGTCATCAAGCTCAAGGCGATCGCGAACACGAGCGGGCCGAGGACGAACACCACGAGGCCGACGAGCTGCGGCCCGACGAAGGCGAAGCCCCAGGCCGCCTCCCCGAGGCGGCGGCGGGCAGCCGAGCTCGCACGAGGACCAGGCCGCCCGCCCTCCGCGGCTCGCTCCGGGCTCGCCGTCGGTGGCGCGACGGTGCTCGCTCGCCCCTCCGACGACGTCCAGGGCGTCTTCACCCGCATCACCCGTTCGCGGCCTTCTCGATCATCCGGTTCGCGACGGCGCCGATCTCGGCGAGCGCGGCGCGAGCGTCACCGCCACGGGTCCAGACCACGTCGATGCGCTTGCTGATCTCCTGGCGGAGTCCCGGTGTCCGCGACTCCTCGATCGGTGGCGCGTAGCCCTTCTCCCGAAGGTCCAACCAGATCCGCGCGTGCTCGGGGATACCGCCCTCGAGCACGACCTGGTCAGGGCCCTTGATGCTCGGAACGGCGTTGCCGGCGTCGGCCAGGCGGAACTCCTGCCCTTCTCGGGAGACGAACTGCGTCAAGAAGGTGAAGGCCGCGTCAGGGTCCCTCGCCTTCGTGTTGATGACCATGGAAGCGGTCGCGACGGGCGTCACGGGAAGCGCGCCGTCGTGCGAGGGGTACGGCACGATGTCGTACTCGAGCGCGGAGTTCTGCTTGAACAACGGAAGGACCCACCGACCCACGCCCATGGCGAAGGCGATGTTGTTCGACATGAACAGCGCCTCCTGGCCCTGCCCTTCCGGGAGGCTGCCGGCGTAGACGAAGGCCCCCTGGTCGAGCATCCGGCGCAACCACACGAACGCGTCGACGGACTTGGGGTCCTCGTGGGCCACGAACCTCCCGTTCTCGTAGACCTTCCCCCCGTTCGCGGTCATCCAGCTGTAGACCGACATCCAGTCGCTGCCGAGCGCGCCGACCCGCCTGCCGCTCGCCTTCACCTTGCCGGCGATCTCCTCGAAGGCCTCGCGGGTCCACTCCCCGGCCTCGAAGCGCTCGGTCGGCAACGTGGTCACTCCCGCGTCGGCGAGCACCTTCGTGTTGAACCACAAGACGACGGGGTTGCAGTCGACCGTCACGCCGTAGATCTCGCCGCTGGGGTCCTTCGCGTTACCCCAGAGCCCTTCGAAGAAGTCCTCGGGCGGTGACTCGCTCTGCTCGCTCTCGAGCCGCTCCTTGAGCGGCAGGATGCTGTTGTTCTTGACGAGCCGCGCGAGGAGCGTGTCGCCCGCGTAGAAGACGTCCGGCGCGGTGTTGCCGCTGAGCTGGGTCAGAAGCTTGGTCTCGTACTGGTCGGTCGGCACCGGGATGAGCTTCGCCTCGATGCCCGGGTTGCGCTCGTTGAAGTCGTCGGTGAACTCCTGGAGCCGCTTGACCTCGCCGGGGTTTCCCCAGACCGACCAGCTGACGAGCGCCTTGCCACCGCCACCGCCACCACCGTCAGAGCCACAGGACGTGAGCGCGCCAAGTGCCGCGAGACCAAGGACAGCTGAGGACCCCGTCAAGAACGACCTGCGCGGGAGTGAGACGTCTCCCGACCGGATGGAGTTCGTGCGTCCAGGCATGGTCCGTTGCCTTTCACGAGATCGCTGTGCTGTCTCGCTACCCGCGCGCCACCGTCTCTTCACGCTCCGTGAAGCAGCGTGGCCGCGACTGGCCACGGGACGGTGTCCTGCCCTGGGCAGTCCCTCCTGGGCCCGGGCGGCCGGCTTGGTCCTCTCGGCCGCTGGGTCCTTCACGTACCCGCCCGCCCGCTCGACAATGGTGCGCGCGTCGCATCTGTCGGCCGACCGCCCGCGAGACCTGTGAACGCGTCCGGACAGCGACGCGATGACGTTCCGGGGAAGGGGACCTGACCACCGTGACGCGTTCCAGGAGGTGAGGGAACGACCGATGGCGAAGGCTGCCCAGAACCCGTTGGACCTGTCCGGCCGAAGGATTCTCATCTCCGGGGGCGCCGGTGCGCTCGGCCGCGCGATGGTCTCCCGGTTTCTCGACTTCGGGGCCGCGGTGGTCGTCAACGACATCCTTCCCGACGACGCGGCGGCCAAGGCACTGCCCGCCCACGACCGCCTGAGCTACGTCCGCGCCGACACCACGGACGAGGCCGAGGTCGAGCGGCTGCTGGACGCGGCCTCCGACCTGCTCGACGGGCTTCCGGACACGGTCTGCTGCCACGCGGGCGTCGTCGAGGCGCACCCGGTGCAGCGGTTCCCCGTCCAGGCGTTCGACCGGATCATGAACGTCAACGTGCGCGCGGCGTTCCTCCTCGCGAGAGCGGCCAGCCAGCGCTGGATCGACCGGGGCGAGGAGGGGCAGCTCGTCTTCACCACGTCCTGGGTGCAGGACGTGCCGTGGCCGGAGATCGCGCCGTACAACGCGAGCAAGGCGGCGCTCAAGTCGCTCACTCGCAGCTTCGCGCGGGAGCTCGCGCCGTACCGCATCCGCGCCAACGCGGTGGCGCCCGGGATCGTGGGCGCCGGCATGGCGAAACGACAGTGGGATACCGAACCCGAGTACCGGGCGAGGGCGCAGCGGGCGATCCCGCTCGGATACCTCCAGCCGCCGGACGCGGTGGCCGACGTCTTCCTGTTCATGGTGAGCCCGCTCGCCAGCTACCTCACAGGCAGCGTCCTCGTCGCCGACGGCGGCGCGAGCCTGTACCCCATGGACGAGGACACGGTGGAGTAGGCGGATGAAGATCATCGCCCTCGAGACCCTGCGGCTCGGCATCCAGCCGAACACGCTGATCCTCAGGCTGCACACGGACGAGGGGCTCGTGGGCGTCGGGGAGGCGTTCTTCGGCGCCGGGGCGGTCGAGGCGTACCTGCACGAGACCATCGCGCCCGCGCTCCTCGGCGTCGAGGACCCGACGCCGGAGGCCATGGCGCGGCACCTCGCGCCGTACGTCGGCTACCAGGGCGGTGGCGCGGAGGTCCGGGCGCTCGGCGCGGTCGACCTGGCGCTGTGGGACCTGCTCGGCAAGCGCGCCGGTCTTCCCGTCGCCGACCTGCTCGGCGGCTCGCTGCGAGACCGGGTACCGATCTACAACACCTGCGCCGGCCCTGGGTACGTGGGCAGCAGCTCCCGCCAGGAGTCCGCGAACTGGGGGCTTCAGGCGGCCAACCGGTACGAAGACCTGCACGCGTTCCTGCACCGGCCCGGTGAGCTCGCCCGCGAGCTGTACGCCGAAGGCATCCGGGGCATGAAGGTCTGGCCGTTCGACCTCGCCGCCGAGGAGACCGGGGGCACCGACATCACGCCCCAGCAGCTCGCCCGGGGCATCGCGGTGGTGGAGAGCATTCGCGAAGCCGTCGGCATGGAGATGGAGATCCTGGTCGAGCTGCACGGTCTCTGGTATCGACGCGGAGCCGAGAAGATCTGCGAGGCGCTCGCACCCTTCAAGCCCTTCTGGGTCGAGGACCCGCTTCGGGCCGACGCTCAGGATTCGATCCACCACCTCGCCAGCGCGGTCGACGTCCCGATCGCGCTCGGCGAGACCTGCGTCGGTCGACGCGGCTTCCTGCCGCTGCTGCGCGACGGAGCGATCGACGTCGCCATCATCGACCCGGGGTGGACCGGAGGTCTCACCGAGGCGCGGAAGATCGCAAGCCTCGCCGACACGTTCGGCCTTCCGATCGCGCCCCACGACTGCTCCGGCCCCATCGCGTTCGCGGCGTGCGTTCATCTGGTCGCGAGCCAACCCAACGGCCTCATCCAGGAGACCGTTCGGGCGTTCCTGCGCACGTGGTACGCCGAGCTGGTGGACGGCCTACCCGAGGTCTCCGACGGACACGTGCGTGTGCCCCGCGCGCCGGGGCTCGGGGTGGAGCTCCGTCCTGGGCTCGCGGACCGTCCAGACGCGACCCGACGACAGTCCACTCTCTGAACTCATCCGTCGTCGTTGTCGTGTCTCCGCGTCAATGTCGGGCCTGGCAGCGCCGTCTCAACGCGGCGTGACCGGCGGGGTACGCTCAGACGGCACGCCGACTCCGGCGATGGAGGTGGCCGCCACGGTGAACTCGTAGGAGCTCCCCGGACTCAGGTCACGCACCACGACCCGGTACGCGTCGGCGTCCGCGGTCACCGGTTCCAGCGGGGTCCCATCCCGATACGGCGTCACGAGGTAGCCGGTCAGTGGCGCACCTCCGTCGAACTCCGGCGGCACCCAGGTGACGGTCACCGATCCATTGCCGGGGGTGGCGGTCACGTCCGTGGGAGCGTCCGGCGGGGACGCGAGTGCGAACACCTCCAACTCGCGCAAGCCGACATTCGGTCCCGAGCCGCCCTCGACCTGGAAACGCACCCATGTGAAGGTCTTCGGCTCGAAGCTCACCGTCGCCGGCTCACCGGTGGTCGGCACGTCGCGCACCTCGATGGTGCTTCCGTCGCTGAAGCTCAGCGTTCCGCCGTGGACGTCGTCGATACCGGGCCGGTCGTAGAGGACGATTCGGTCCGCCTGGATGGGCCGGTCCCAGGTGAGCTGGATCCACGGATTCTGCTCACCCCGCGAGGCCCACTCGCCGGAGCCGGCGCCGAAGCCGTCGTGAACCTTCGCCGGTCCGTGGTCGTCGTTGTACTGCGACGACGCGGTCGCGGTCACGCCAGGCCACCGGGCTGCGTTGTCGCGGTAGAGCGAGGGGTCGAGGTCGAGCACGACAGTCCGGGTACCGCTGACCCCACTGCCGTCGGTCGCGGTGGCGGTGACCACCACCGCACCCTCGCGATGGTTGACGGTGAGGACGCCGTCCGCGTCGATCTCCGCCTTCTGGGTCGGCGACCCGTCCGGCTCGGTCACCGTCCACGTGACACGGGTCGTGGTGGCATCGTCGGGCTCCACCTTGGCCTCATAGCGCGCGGAGCCATAGGGCACCCGCACGACGTCCGGCCCGACGACCTCGATCCGGGCCGCCAGGACCGGCTCGTGCGCCTCCGGCCCGGTCCCGAGGAGGTTCGTGGCCGCCACCGTGAATGCGTAATCCGCGTCGACGTCGAGCCCTGTCACGACGGTCTGAGTGGTGCTCTCGTCGACGGTCGTCGGCTCCTGCGCCACTCCATCCCGGTACGGCGTCACCACGTACCCAAGGACGGGGGCACCACCGTCGAACACGGGAGGCCGCCAGGAGACCGTGGCCTCACCGTCGTGCCGTTTCACAGACACGTCGGTCGGCGGGCCAGGGACGGAGGGGATGGCGTACACCTCGATCTCGGACATGCCGGGATTGAGACCCGTGCCGCCCTCGATCTGGAAGCGCATCCACGTGAACGTTTTCAAGGGGAACGTCACCGTCTTCGGTCCACCGTTCCGGGGCAGGTCGGTCACCTCGACCGTGCTGCCGTCGCTGAAGTGCAGCGTCCCGCCATTGGCGTCGTCGTCGCCCGGCCGGTCATAGAGGACGACCCGGTCGGCCTGGATCGGGTTCTCCCAGTCGAGCTGGACCCACGGCTCGCGCTCTCCCCGCGACGCCCAGTCTCCGGCGTCCTTGGAGCCGATGACGCCGTCGTGCACCTTGTCCGCCCGGTAGCCGTCGCTGTACTCCGACGACGCGGTCGCCGTCACGCCGGGCCAGCGGGCGGCGTTGCCGCGCAGCAGGCCGACGTCCAGGTCCAGCGTGACGAGCTTCCTCGCCGTCACGCGCGGTCCGCTGTCTGAGTTGATGGCGGTGACCAGTACCTGGCCGTCGCGACGGTTGACGGTGAGGTTGCCGTCGTCGTCGATGATCGCCTTGTCGGTTGGCGATCCATCCGGTTCGGTCACCGACCAGAACGCCCGCTGCCACGTCGTCGACGCGGGATCGAACCGCGCCTCGAAGCGGACAGTGCTGTACGGCTCGGCCACACGGTCGGGCCCGACGATCTCCAGATCCGTCGCGTAGACGGGCTCCTTCCTCTCCGACGGTGACTCCGACGGCGGCAGCGGCGACACGCCCCACCTGGTGTTGGGCTCCGGTCCGAGCCACAGCTCCAACGTGCCGCCGTCGACGAGCTGGTCGTGGTGGAACCACGCTTGCCGCCAGAGACGCCCGTCGAGTTTGGCGCGCTGGATGTACATGTTCTCCGCGGAGTTGTCGTGCGTGACGATCCGGAACGTCCCGCCCTTGTAGTAGTTCGGGTGCAGCTTGATCGTGATCTCATCGAAGACCGGTGAGGTGATGTCGTACACCGGACGGCTGTGACCACCACCTGTCACCTCGAACAGCCCGATCGCCATCAGCGCGCTGATCGCGCCCATCTGGCCTTGGTCTTCGTCGTGGTGTCCGTAGCCGTCGGTCGTGGAGATCGACCCGTACGTCTTGTCCTTGACCTGCCGCACCCAGTACTGCGTCAACCACGGGTAGCCGACGTAGTTGAACAGGTGCGCAACCTGGAGTCCCGGCTGGTTGCCGTAGCTGACGTAGCCCTGGCCGTAGGCGCCGATGAAGTTCGAGTCCTCGGCACGTCGGAAGGCGTAGTTGAGCTTGTCCGCGTACGCCGCCTCACCTCCCATGAGGTTGGCCAGCCCCATGACGTCGTGGGAGGTGAACCACGTCGCCTGCCACGAGTTGGCCTCGACGAAGTCGCTTGGGCTGAGTGGGTCGAAGTCCTCCAACCAGGTGCCGTCGGCGGCTCGTGGTCGGATGAACCCCGTCGACAGGTCGTAGAGGTTGCGCCAGTTCCGCGACCGCTCGAGCAGGTACTCGCCGAGGTCGGTGTCGTCCCAAACTTCGATTTCGTCGAGGCCCACGTCCGTGCCGCTGCCACCGGTCACCTCGAACCGGACCCACGTGATCGCCTTCTTCGTGCCCACGTCGACGACCTTGTTCGTCCCATCGACGGGGATGTCGGTCACCAGGACCGAGCTGCCGTCGCTGAACGTCAGACGGCCCGCGTTGACGTTGCTGTCGGGGTCCGGGCGGTCGGACAGGACGACCTTCCGCACGGTCCGCGGCTCGTCCCAGCGCAGCTCGATCCAGGGATGACGCTCACCGTCGGACCTCCATTCGGTGCTCTCGTTCGGATCTACCGCCGAGCGCATGGGGCGCCCGTCGATCGCGCGCTCCCCCACCGATGGTCCAGCCACTTGCGACGACACAGTGACCTCGGCGAACTGGGTGATATTGAGGCCCTTCTTGCCGAGCTGCTTGGCGAGCTGCGCGAGCGTCCAGTCTTGGAAGGCGTACTCCAGCGTCTGACCGGCACCGCCGTTGAGCCCAGCGCCGGGCCGGTAACCGACCCATCCGTTGTCGAGATAGTCCCGGATGCCGCCAGCCCCGGTCCACGTTCGGTACTCCAGGGCACCCTTGTCGAACAGCCCACCCACCGAGTGGGCGTCCAGCATCGCCTCGAAGGCGAGATCGATGTCGAAGTCCCGGATGCCCTTGTTCCACGCGCCGGCGATGAACGAGGTGACCGGCGAGCCGGTCATGATGAGTGAGTAGTTTCCGGCGACCGGGCCGCGCGGCAGCAGACCGCCGTCCTTGTACATCTGCAGCTGGGACTTGACGAAGCTGCTGTAGATCTCCGGGTACGCCAGACCCAGGATCGAGTTGAGGTTCCACTGGGTGAGCCAGAGCGCGTCGTAGTTGTACATCGCGAACGTCGGCTTGCCGTGCTTGTCCAGTGGGATCTGGCGAACTCGACCGGCGTTCCAGGTGTCGTCCAGGTACTTGCCGTCGACGTCAGAGACCACGCTCCGGCCGCACAGCACATGGAACAGGTCGGTGTAGAACTTGATCTGCTGCTGCTCGGTCCCGCCACGCACGTCGATGCGGCCGAGCATCTCGTTCCAGCGGGCCCGCGACGCCGCCCGCACGTCGTCGAACGACCAGCCCGGGAGCTCCGCCAGAAGGTTCTTGCGGGCGCCGTCGGTTCCAGTCAGCGAGAGACCCACCTTCATCTGGACGACCTCGCCCGCGTCGAGGTGCTCGTAACGGACGTACACACCCATGTTGTCGCCGGCGAGCTCCTCGATCGGAGCGCCACCCCGTGCCAGTCGGCCGTCGGACCACCCGTGGAGGGAGTCGAAGGGCTTGTCGAAACGAATGTTGAAGAACAGTCGGGTATCGAAGTCGGGGTAGGCGGCACCCCGTTGGTTGACGTACCCTTCCAGCTCCGTGTCACTCACCTTGGTGACGTAGGCGTCCTTCATGATCGCCTCGCCGAGCTGTCCACCGAGATTGATGATGATCTCGCTGGGACCCGCGGTGCCGTAGGTGTAGCGGTGCATGCCGACCCGGTCAGTCACGGTCAGCTCGGCGGTGATGTCGTAGCGGTCCAAATGAAGCTTGTGGTAGCCGGGCTCCACCACCTCCGACTCGTCATGCTTGGTGTAGGAGTGCCACCCCGAGTCGCCTTGGGTCTTCGGGACGCTCTTCCCACTCGTCGGCATCACCTGCACGCCGGAGAAGTTCCACTCGTGGATGTGGCTGAAGCCCTTCACGTAGTGCTCGGTGGTCCGGTAACCGGTCCCGCCGCTGGAGTGGGTGCCCGTGTCAGGCCGGAGCTTGACGAATCCGAACGGGTTGCTCGCCGACTGGAAGAAGAACCACCGCGCGATGTCGGCCTCCACCCACGGGTTGACCAGGCTCACGTAGTCGCGCGTCTGTTCCTTGGCCTCGACCTGCGTCGCCGAAGCGCCGACGTTGCCAACGAGCAGGAGGGCCACCCCCGCGACGAACGTCACGACGAGGCGGGCCAGGTGTCGCACGCGTTCCGGACTCATGCCTCGCCCCTTCGCCAGCGTTGTCGACCGCATCGCGTCACCTCGGTTCGCCACCCGGTCAGACGGCCGTCTCGCGGTCATGCAGGTAGCCCCGAACGAGCGGTCATACTCGGCTTAGCTGGCCAGCCTCTCGTCGTCCAGCCGCACGCCCAGTCTTGGCCCGACGGGAGGGGCGCCCAGGCCCTCGACTCGCCGCAGACGTCAGTTCGATGGCGTCCCGAGGAGCGCGGCGACGAGCGCGGAGTATGCGGGTCCGTGCGGCTCGCCCACCTCGTCGTGGTCGGCGTCCACCTCGACCAGCTCGATCCACGGGTGCCGCGCCACCAACCCCCGGGCGAGGTCGATCGGCACGATGCCGTCCCGGGTGCCGTGCAGCACCGTGATCGCGGTCGCGGGCCGCCTGTCGAGCAGCCGCATCGGGTCAACCGCGTCCACGTCGATCTCACCGAAGAAGGCTCGAGCGGTGTCGCTGCCCAGCCCACGCCGGACCACCTCGCGTAGATCGCACACGGGAGCCAGCGCGACCACCCGGTCGAGCGGAGCGGCGGTCGCCAGCCACAGCGCCAGGTGACCGGCGGCGGAGTGCCCGACCACGTCGATCCATACCGGTCTCAGCCCGATCTCGCCGAGCAGGCCAGGCAGCGCGGTGATCGCGTTCACGACGTCCTGACCGGTTCTCCGCCAGCTTCCGCCCTCGCCCGGGCCGACCCGCCGGTACCCCGGGCTCGCCACGACGAACCCGTCCCGCGCCAGCGCGCGTGCCAGCGGGCGGACGTGCTCGCGGTGAGCCGGGGTCGTCCAGAAGCCGCTGTACAGCAACACCACCACTCGGGTGGCGTCGCTCGCCGTCGGCACGTGGAGGTCCACCACCCCGTCGGCGTGCGCGGCGTAGTGCAGGGTGAGGTCGGGCAGGTCGGTCGGCTCGGGGTCCGTCGGCACGCGCTGACGCTACCGTGACCGCCCGAACGCGCGGCGTCGGTTCGTCGTCGGCGTACCTGCCAAGCAGGTCGCGCCTGACGTCGACGTCGTCACCACGTCAAGGTGTCCGGTTGCGGCGCCGTGGGGTCCGCCCACCGATCGTTGGGGATGAGGGGATACCAGCCCGGGCGGCCTGGGTCCCGGTCATAGGGGTAGCCGCCGACCTCGCGGTAGTACTCGGCGTAACGCGCGACCTTCTCGTAGTCCAGCCGTACGCCCAGCCCTGGCCCCTCCGGAACGGCGATCGCGCCGTCGACGTACTCGAACGGGCCGCCGACGATGATGTCGTCGACGAGGTGGTGGTAGTGGGCGTCGGCGGCATGGTCGAGGTTGGGCAGGACGGCGCCCAGGTGCAGCATCGTGGCGAGCTGGATGCCGAGTTCCCCTGAGGAGTGGACCGCGACCCCCAGCTGGAAGGTCTCGCACACCGCGGCCGCTTTGACACAGGCCCGGATCCCACCCCAGAAGGTCGTGTCGAGCAGGATCACGTCGACGGCCGGGTTCAGGACGTTCGCGGCGAGCTGCTCGGGGTTGATGACCACCGTGTTGGTGGCGAGCGGCAACCCGAGGCCGCGGAGCTGCCGCAGCCCGTTCAATCCCCACGTCGGGTCCTCGTAGTAGTCGTTCGGCAAGTCCTGGATGGCCTTGCCGAACCGCAGCGCTTCGCTCACCGAGAGAGCGGCGTTGGGGTCGTACCGCAGCAGGTCTCCGTCGGTCGCGGCGGCGAGAGCGCGGTAGCACTCCAGCTCGTAGTCGGGAGGGAAGACGCCACCTTTGAGCTTGTGGACGCGGAAGCCGTACTGCCGCTTCAGTCGCAACGCCTCCGCGACGAGCTGGTCAGGGTCTCGGATCTCCCCCTCGCCGGTGCGCGGGTCGGCGTACCGGAAGAACAGGTACGACGCGAACGGCACGCGGTCACGTAGCCGCCCACCGAGCAGCTCCGACACGGAGACACCGAGGTCTTGGCCCACCAGGTCCAGGCAGGCGAACTCGATGGCCGCGAGGAGCTGAGTGCGGTTGTTGTACAGGCTCGCCGTGGGATTGGCGATCATGAACGGTAGAGCGTTGAGCTGACGTGGGTCGTGTCCGACGAGGTACCGCTTGAGCGCGACGATGGCGGCCTCCGCGCTCTCGCCACCGCCACCCAACTCGCCCAGACCGACGAGTCCGTTGTCGGTCTCGATCTCGACGATCGTGCGAACGAACCGACCCCAGTGCGCCCCGTTGGAGTGCAGCAGTGGAGCCTGGAGGGGAACGGCGACGGTCGTGGCTCGGATGTCGGTGATCTTCATCGGTTCCTACTCGGTGCGACGAACGTGGCAGGAGGACCTGGGACCAAGCAAGGTTGGACTTCCACCGCTTCCTCAGCCGACGGGCTTGAGACTGGACACGAAGAAGCGCTGGAAGGCGAGGAACAGGACGACGGTGGGCACGGAGACGGCCAGTGCGGCGGCGAGGACGACGGGCGGGCCGAGGCTCGCGTAGCCGTCGTTCAGCTCGGCGAGTGCCGCCATGACCGGTCGAATGTTGGGGCTCGTCGACAAGGTGATGCCGAACAGCAGGTCGTTCCACACCCAGGTGAACTGGAAGATGAACGCCGCCAGCAACGACGATCGAGCGAGCGGCAGGTGGATCAGCCAGAACAAGCGGAACCAACCCGCCCCGTCCAGCTGCGCCGCCTCGGTGATCTCGACCGGAACGGTCGTCAGGTAGTTGCGGACGACGAAGAAGGCGAACGGCACACACACCGCCGAGTAGATGAGCACCAGCCCGATCTGCGTGTCGTAGATCTGGACGCCGACGTAGGCCTTGAACAAGGGCGCGAGGAAGATCTGGAGCGGGAGCAGCGTGCCGGTGTAGATGAGCCAGAACCACAGGCCCCGCCGGCGAATCGGCATGACGACGACGGCGAACGACGCCAGCGCCGCGGCGAGCACCGCGATCGCCGCCGACATCGTGGCGTAGAGCAGGCTGTTGGCGATGCCGAGGCCGAGGTCAGCGGACGCCCACGCCTCGGCCAGGTTGTCGACGAAACCGAATCCGACAGGGATCCACACCGGGCTGCCCGTGTACTCCTCGGCAGGTGTCAGCGCGTTGACGACCAGCAAGTACGTCGGGATGAGCCACACGAGGGCGAGGGCGACGAGGACGACGTTGCGCAGGAGCCGAGTCATGGCCAACCTCTAGGGGTGCTTGGGCATCTGCCGGCGAAGGTACGCCCACGACGCGGCGACCACGATCACGGCGAGCACCACCGCCACGGCGGCGCCGAACCCGTAGTCGCTCGTGACGAAGGTCTGGCGGTACATCGTGACCGCGAGGGTCTCCGACACCTGTCCCGGACCGCCTCCCGTCAGCAGCCAGATCAGGTCGAAGACACGCAGGCTGTTGGTGATCGAGATGCCGACGACCACGACGGTCACCGGCCGAAGTTGAGGGAAGACGATGGCGCGGAAGAGCTGGAAGCCGGTGGCGCCGTCGAGGGTGCCGGCCTCGACCGTCTCCGGCGGCACTGTCTGCAGACCGACGAGGAAGAGGATGACCGCCACGCCCACCGCCTGCCAGGTGTTGGCCACGATCATCACGACCGTGTTCGTCGGCCACGACAGCAGCCAGGACGTCTGCAGACTCTCGAGACCGAGGAAGCCCAACGCCTGGTTGAGCGCGCCGTCACTGCGGAGGACGAAGCCCCAGATCACCGCCGTGGCGGTCCCCGAGATGGCGTACGGCAGGACGAACGCGTAACGCACCCAGGACGGCCAACCTGTGGTGTTGGTGAGGACGGCGATGAGCAGCCCGAGCACCACGGGGAGCACGAGCGTGCCGACCGTCCACATGAGCGTGTTGAGCAACGACCGCAGGAACGCCGGGTCGTTGACGAGCGCGACGTAGTTGTCGAGTCCGACGAACCGCGCCGTCCCCACACCGTCGTCGTCGGTGAGGCTCTGGTACACCGTCGCGAGGAAGGGGACGAGGAGCAGCACTCCCACCAGCGTCACTGCTGGAGAGAGGAACAACACGCCAGCTGCCCGGGCCGCTCCGTCCCGGCTCACCGAACGCCGGCGCGGAGCGGGTGCCCGCCCGCCCCGCGCCGACCCGGTCACCGGCTCCGGGTGAACCGTTGTCGGTGCCGGCATCTGCCTACTCCCGGCTCTTCCACTTCGCCCACTCGGCCTCGGCACGCTGCTGCATCTTCGCCAGTGTCGAGTCGATGTTCGCGGGCTTGGGGTCAGCCATGAAGGCGGCCAAGTCCTGAACGTTGCCTTCGATGAGGTCGGGCGGACTGGCCTCCCAGTAGCGCTCCAGCTCGATCGGCTCTAGCTGCTCGACCTGCTCGAGCACCGACGTCAAGACAGGGTTGGCGGTGGTGACCTCGGGGTTGGCGGACAGGTCGTTGAGGTAGCTCACCCAGACCTTCTGGACCGTCGGGTTGAGCCACTCCCCCAACGCCTTCTTGGCCGCCTCCTTGTTCGGTGCCTTCGACGGCACCGCGAAGACGCCGCTCTCGACGATGACCGACGGCTTGGCGCCTTCCTTCACCACCGGCATGATGAACGCGCCGTAGTCGTCCCGGGTCATCCCGTTCTCGACGAAGATCGCGTTCCGCCAGGTGCCCATGGGAACCATGGCGACCTTGCCTTGCTGGAACAGCGCCGGCTCGTTGTCCCACGCGGTGTCCGGCGGGGTGAAGTAGCCCTTGGCGTACATGTCCGCCCAGATCCGCATCGCCTCACGGACGGTCGGGTCGGTGTAGCTGGCCTCACCGTTCATGAGCTGGACGTAGAAGTCCGGGTCCAGCTTGCTGAGGATCTCACCGAACCAGATGAACGACGTCCAGCCGGCCTCCTGGGTGGCGAAGAACGGCGTGACGCCGGCCGCCTTGATCTTCTCAGCGTTGCCGAGCAACTCCTCCCACGTCGTGGGCACCTCGAGGTTTAGGTCCGCGAAGACCTTCTTGTTGTAGTAGAGCACCCAGTACGACTTGTACATGGGCATGCCGTAGACCTTGCCGTCGTAGGAGAAGCTCGGCCGGGTGTCGGGGTTGACCCAGCCGTTCTCCACGGCCTTGTCCCACTGGGCGGTGAGGTCTTCCAGACCCCCAGACTGGGCGAGGTCTTGCAACCGGTACCCGCTCCACCACTTGATGATGTCGGTGGTGCTGCTCGACCGCAGGGACGAACGGATGACCTGTTGGTAGTTCTCCGTGGTGGGAACGTTGCGCGCCTTGATGTCGTAGCCCGTGAGCTTGGCCAGCTCCTTGCCCGCCGCCTCGTAGCCTTCGACGAAGTCAGCTCGGTCCCCATTCAACGTCAGGGTGGTGTTGTCAGTCGCGTCGTTGCCGCCGGTCTCGGTGCCCCGAGCGCATCCGGCCAGCGCGACGGCGCCGGCCAAAGCCGACGCCAGGAAAGTCCGTCGGTACATCATGGTCGTACTCCCCGGGCTCGGAGGTCAGTCCCTCTCCTTCTCACGACGGAGCGTGGCGCTGACGACCGCGAGCACGCCCTCCAGGTGCCGGCGCATCAGGTCGTGTGCCGCCGTGGCGTCCTTGCGAACGAGGGCGTCGTAGATGTCGCGGTGTTCGTTGTGGTCTCGCCAGGGATCGGCGTAGATCTGCCCGATGACGCTCTGCTGCGGCTCGTACAGCTCGACCACCGACTGGAGCGCCTCCGTCAGGACTTGGTTGCCCGCGGCTCGGGCGATCGCGACGTGGAAACGCATGTTCAGTGGGGTGAGGCTCTGCTCGTCGGCGGCCTCGATCGCCTGACGGGCCTCGTCGAGAAGGCCTCCAATGGCGGCCAGCTGCTCGTGGGTCGCGCGTTCGGCGGCACGTCGGGCGAGCTCGGGCTCGATGAGCAGTCGGGTGTCGAGCACATCGAGCGTCGTCTGGTCGCCCAGCTCGGTCCGCGCCGGGTTGGCGATGACCAAGCGGCGACTGTCACCGGTCACGAAGATGCCGGACCCGTGCCGGAAGGTGATGGTGCCGGCTGCCTCCAACCGTCTCGCCGCCTCCCGCAACGTCGGCGTGGCGACACCGAAGTGCGCCGCCAGGGCCGACATCGACGGCAGCCGGTCGCCGATCTGGTAGCCCCCCTCCTCGATGAGCGCCACCAGACCGGCGGTGAGCTCGTCCAGCAGGGTGCGCCGCGTCAGGCGTGCCCGCCCCTTGCCTTCCTTCACGTCACACGGTCCTTCGATGGTCACGCGAGTCGACGTGATGACCATCGCGTCATCTAGTCATCTAATGACTTGTTGACGCGCCATGATGGTGGACCGGCTGACCGCCGTCAAGAGATTGCCGGCACGACGGCACGCCGCGGCGGACCAGGCAGTCGAGGCAGCCGGCACCAGTTCACTGCGACGGCTTCACTGCACCGACTTCACTGCGGCAGCTTCCCGGCGACGTCGTGGTGGGCGAGGCGCCGCACCGGTGAACTGGGATGGCTCGGCCGACGACGACGCCGCGCCGCACTTATGGGACGTCGCGGCGGACGGTGAGCGTGGCAGCCAGAACCAGGAACAGGAGCAGGTAACCGCCGAGCAGGAGCGTCGCCATCCCGCCGTCCCACACCGTGAGGACACCGGGCGTCCCGTCCGGCTCACCGGCGGCCGCCGCGCCCAGCGCTCCGGCGAGCGAACCGGCCGCCGTCCCCGGCAGGAGGTCGCTCACCCTCGCGACCGCGTCGAGGGCACCACCGACCCCACGCAGCAGGTTCTCGACGACCAGAACCCACACCAGGCCGAGTCCGGTGGCCAGCGGCCCGCGGGTGAGAGTCCCGAGCAGCACGCCCGCGGCCAGCCACATGCCCGTGATGAGCAACGCCGAGCCGAACGCCTCGAGAACGTCGATGACGCCGGGCCAGGTCACCGGTTGCGACTCCGCCCAGGCGACCGCGAGCGCGGCCACAAGGTCGAGCGCGAGCGTCCCGAGGACGAGACCCATCAGGACGACACCGAGCGCGCCCAGCGTCCCGCCCCAGACCGTGAGCCGCCGCGGGCCCGTGGTGAACACGGTCTTCCACGTACCCCACGTGTAGCCGTTCCCCACCGCGAGAGCGCCAAAGATCAGGACGAGCGCACCCCCGAACATCGGCAGCCCTTGGACGAGCACGGTCGGCGCCTGCTCGGGCAGCAGGGACGCGAGCAGCTCAGCCGCCCGTCCGGATGCCTCGGCGCGCGGACCTTCGACCTCCCGTCGGTAGACGAGGTAGTCGAACAGGTAGCCGAACGCCAGGCTGAGGGCGAACCAGGTCCCCAGGATGATCCAGGTGGCCGGCCACTTCGACAACCGGAGCAGCTCGGCCCGGACGCTCGCGATCATGGCGTGACCTCCTCGGGTGTCGTCAGCTCGAAGAAGATGTGCTCCAGCGTCCGCTCCACCGGCCGGACCTCCGTCACGTCGACGTCGGCGCGCACGAGGGCGCGGACGAGGTTCGGGGCGGCGGCCGGGTCCACGCCGAGCCGTAGCGCACCGTCGACCCGGGCGACGTTCGCGCCGCCGACCATCCGGCTCGCTACCTCCGCCGCCCGCGACAGCGGCTCGGCGCGCACGAGGAGGCCGGCGGTCTCGCGCAGCTCGGCGAGCGTCCGCTCCGCCAGCAGCCGGCCGCGGGAGATGACCCCCACGCGGTCGCAGACCTGCTGCACCTCACCCAGCAGGTGGCTGGAGAGCAGGACGGTCTGCCCGGCGTCGGCGAGGGCACGGATGAGCTCGCGCATGTCCGCCATCCCCGCCGGGTCCAGGCCGTTGGTGGGCTCGTCGAGGATCAGCAACCGCGGGTTGCCGAGCAGCGCCGCGGCCACCCCCAGCCGCTGCTTCATGCCCAGGGAGTACGACCGGAAGGGTTCTGACGCCCGGTCGGTGAGGTCGACCTGCTCGAGCGCCGCCTCCACGGCCACGTCGTCGAGCCGGGCGTGGCGGGCGAGCACCCGCAAGTTGTCCCGGCCGGACAGGTAGGGGAAGAAGCCGGGACTCTCGACCAGGGCGCCCACCCCCGCCAACGCGGCGGGCGAGCCCGGAGGATGGCCCAGCACCGACGCCCGGCCGCTGGTCGGACGGACCAGGCCGAGCAGCATGCGCAGCATCGTCGTCTTGCCCGCGCCGTTGGGTCCGAGGAAGCCGTACACCTCCCTAGGTCGGACCGCCATGCTCACCGCGTCCACGGCGAGCCGGTCCCCATACCGCCTCGTCAGGCGGTCGGTCTCCAGGATGTGTTCGCTCATGGCTGGCGAGCCTCGCAGCCCGAGGCGTCGCGAGTCGTCCTCCGGCGAGCGACATGTGAGCTACGCCGAGCCGCGTAGGCGACGTACGTCGTCGCGCTGACGACCGGCCGGGCCCTGCCGACCTAGCATCGACGCATGCCGCCCGCCGAACCGCGCCGTCTCCTCTTGTGGGTCGACCTCGTGGTCGCGGCGCTCGTGTCGGCCATCGGCATCGTCGGGTCCGGCCCGGCCGCGTTGAACCAGGGCCTGCCGTGGCCCGACCCTCCGGCGTACGGCCTCGTCCTCGCCGCCTGCGTCCCCCTGGCGCTCCGGCGCCGCCACCCCCTGCCGGTCCTCGCGGTCACCGGCCTTGCCATCCTGACCTACCTGGGGCTTGGTTACGCCTTTGGTCCGATCCTCTTCGCGGGCGTCCTCGCGGTGTACGCCGTGGCCTCACGGTGCCCGCCACGCACGGCGCTGTCGGCAGTCACCGCGTTGCTCGCGGGAGCCGCGGTCGTGGCGGGGGTACGGAGCGTCATGGCCGCCGACACCGCGTGGGACCACCTCCTCAGCAGCACCGCTGCCTGGGTCGTCGTTCCCGCGGCGGTCGGCGTGACGGTGCGGGCCCGGCACGAGTTCGAGGCCGGCGTCCGAGAGGAGCAGGTGCGCCGGGTGCTGTCCGAGGAACGGCTGGCGATCGCCCAGGAGGTTCACGACGTCGTCGGCCATGGGCTGGCGGTGATCGCGATGCAAGCCGGTGTCGCCCTGCACGTCCTCGACCGGGATCCCGCCAAGGCCAGGGAGTCGCTGGAGGCGATCCGGTCGACGAGCAAGGAGGCGCTGGACGGGCTGCGGTCGGAGCTGGACGCCCTGCGCGGCCACGCCGACGCCGCGCGCCGGCCCACGGTTGGGCTGGCCGACGTCCCCGCACTCGTGGAGCGGATGCGGTCCACCGGGTTGCCGGTCACACTCGACCTGGACCCGTCGGTCGTACCCGACCCGGCGTCCACGGGTACCCGCTCCTCCGAGCGCACGGGCTCCTCCGAGCGCACGGGCTCCCCCGGGCGCACGGACTCCCACGGCGCGGGGGCCCACCACGTTCGTCTCCCGACGTCCGTCGACCTGGCGGCGTACCGGATCGTCCAGGAGTCCTTGACGAACGTGCTCCGCCACGCGGGACCGCAGGCCACGGCGCACGTGCGGGTGCGACGGACGGCGGACGAGCTGCTCGTCGAGATCAGCGACACCGGCCGTGGCGAGACGGTCCATTCCGGCCGTGGCGAGACGGCCCGCCCGGGTCGCGGACACGGCATCGAAGGGATGCGGCGGCGGGCCGAGGCTCTGGGAGGCACGCTGGAGGCCGGACCGCGGCCGGGCGGCGGCTATGTGGTCCGCGCCCACCTCCCACTGAAAGGACCGACGGCATGATCCGCGTCGTGGTGGTCGACGACCAGGCCCTCGTGCGGATGGGGCTGCACACGTTGCTCGACGCCGAGGACGACATGGAGCTGGTCGGTGAGGCGGCCGACGGCCAGGAGGCGGTCGAGCTGATTCGCCGCACCGTGCCCGACGTCGTCCTCATGGACATCCGGATGCCCGGGCTCGACGGGTTGGAGGCGCTCCGACGGATCGTGGCCGAGCCGGCGCTGGCGGGTGTCCGAGTCATCATGCTCACGACGTTCGAGCTCGACGAGTACGTCTTCGAGGCGCTCCGGTTGGGCGCGAGCGGCTTCCTGCTCAAGGATGCTGAGCCGACCGAGCTGCTGCGAGCGATCCGCGTCGTGGCCGAGGGAGGATCGCTGCTCTCCCCGTCGGTGACCCGCCGGGTCATCGAGGAGTTCGCCGCGCGTCGTCCGGCCGCCGCGGCGCCGCACCCGGACATCGGCCGCCTGACCGAACGCGAGCGGGAGATCCTCAGCTGGGTCGCCACCGGCCGTTCCAACGACGAGATCGCGGCGGAGCTGGTGGTGAGCCCGGCGACGGTGCGCACCCACGTCAGCCGCGCCATGGTGAAGCTCGGCGCCCGCGACCGTGCCCAGCTCGTCGTCTTCGCCGTCCAGTCCGGCTTGACATGTCCCGACTGAGACGACCGGATCCGCAGCGACCGCGTGTGGCCGCGCCGACCGTGTGCGACCCAGGCGTGTCACTCCACGTCCGCGGGCGTCACAGCGCGGCGGTGACTCCTGGACGGCGCACGCTACTCCACGTCTGCGGGCGCGCCCCCGGTGATGCGAACCAGCTCGTCGAAGGAGGTGGGGAAGACGGTGTGCGGGTGGCCCGCCGCGGCCCAGACCACCTCATGCTTCTTGAGCCAGACGTCGACCAAGGTGCGGATCGGCGCCGGGTGCCCCACTGGTGCCACGCCGCCGATCGGCTGTCCGGTCGCCTCACGGACAAACTCCGGACTCGCCCGTCGAACCTTCCGCGCCCCGATCGTGCGCGCGACGAGGTCGACGTCGACCCGGTGCGCACCACTGGTGAGGACGAGCAGCGGGGCGCCGTCGGCGTCGAACACGAGGCTGTTGGCGATCGCGGCCACCTCGCAGCCGAGCTGCGCCGCCGCGGCCGCCGCCGTCGGAGCAGGCTCGGGGAGGACGATGACCTCGCCCTTCGCGCCGAGCCGCCGCAGCTCGTCGGCGACCCGCTGCGCGTTCGGGTGGAGCTTGTCCGACATGGGGCTCACTCTACTCACGGAGTGACACCAGGCCTGTCGGCCTGCCTACCCGGCACCCGGTCAGGAGGCGAGGCCTTCGCTCGCTGCCCCATCGCGCTTGTACGGCATCGAAGACGCGTCGACCTCCGACACCGATGAGATCGCTCACGTCCAGTCGGGCCTTGGACGCGAGCAGGTCGTCGCGGGCCTGTGGGTCGAGCGCAGCTGAGTGTCGAAGGACACTGTCCGAAGTGGTCCCATTTCACCCTTGATGCGAGGTTTGAACGATGGCAGGGTGAGCACAACTCGTAGTGCTGCACGTGCAGTTCGTGACGTCGATCTCGGTCCGAACCACGAAGGAGCTGGGATGGATGCGGTGGCAGCGGCGGCGGAGCGGTGGCTGACCGAGCGACGGGCAACCGGTCACCACCACGCGACCGCGCTCGAGCAACGTCTCCTTCGCGAGGGATACCGGGTCGAGTCGTTCGAGGAGGCTGGCCGGGGCTGGGCAGTCAAGGTCTACGACCCTCGCGACGCGCGACTCTGGATGACCCTCTGGTGCGTCATCGCGGACGGACGTGCGGCATGGGAGTGGGTCTCCACCCTCCCTCGTCTCCCCGCCGACGACCTCGACGGCGTTCTGTCGTTCATCCAGCGCTGGATCGGAGCGGCGTAAGCACACGCTTTCCTGCGGGGTGGTGACCACCCTGACCGCACACCACGAGTTCGTTTCGTCTGACAGAAGGGGTCACGATGCGCAACTGGCGGAAGTCGAGTTACAGCTGCGCCAACGGGTCGTGTGTCGAGGTCGGCACTGATGGCACCCACGTTGGCGTCCGTGACACGAAGCTCGGTGAGGCGTCGCCGGTGCTCGTGTTCAGCATGGCCGCGTGGCGTGAGTTCCTGGCCGCCGTGACAGCCGACAAGCTGTAACCGAGAAGCTGTCAATCGTCAGACCAACGCCCGCCCTCCTCGACAGCGCGGTCGGAGGGCGGGCGTTCGCGCCTGATGAGCGCGCGGCATCACAGCTCTTCCCTTTTTTGTCGTGTCTTTCGTCGTGCCTTCGTCTCGGACCTGACATCGCGAGGTTGACGGCCGGGTCAGCTCAACAGGTCGCGCAGATGTGGAACCAACAGGCGGTCGGGCCGCAACCAGTCGAGCGCGGCGACCTCCTCCTTGGCGACCCACCGCACGGTCCGGTGCTCCCTGGGGATCGGGTCGATGCCGTCCTGGACGAGGGTCGCAGCGTAGACCCGCAGGATGGCACCCGCCTCCGGCAAGGGGACGTCCGGGCCGACCCGGCCACCGACCCGAACCTGGACCCCCAGCTCCTCCACGCACTCGCGCACGAGCGCGTCGACCTCGGTCTCGCCGGGCTCCACCCGCCCACCGGGAAGCTCCCATTGGCCGGCGAGGTGGTCGGGGTATGCCCGCTGCTGGGCGAGCAGACGCCCGCCTCGGACGATGGCCGCCCCCACCACGACTGGACGCGACAACGCCTCCACCACGAGCCCCAGGTCTACACCACCCGGCCTCGCCCGCACGGCAGCACCCACCTGCGGATGAATCTCCACGTGCAGCCCGATGACGACCCTCGGGACAGGTCGACGCGGGCGCCGCGCTCGACCCTTGCGCCACACGCACCCGGACATACCGCGACAGCACCCGTCACAGGAAGGTCGCGCTCCACCGAACCCTGTCCTCGCGCCCACCGCGTGCGCCAGAAGCCGCGTCAGGATGAAGGTGACAGGAGCCACGGCGCCGACCGACGAGGGAGGGCCACATGAGCGGTCCTGACGCGCCTGACCCAGGCCCGGACATCCCAGAGCCGGACTTCCGCCCACCCGAGGACGGCGGACCCGACCTGCCCGACTCCGAGATCCCCGAGACGCCGGAGACACAGACACCAGGTACTGACGACCTAGGACCGGACATCATTCTGGAGCCGGACATCGACCAGGCCATCGACCAGATGGACGTTCACGAGGGCGAAGAGCTCTACACCGACGAGCTGCTACCGGAGTCGGAGTCGGTGGAGTGGGAGCCGCCAGACGAGCCGAGCCCACTCAGCCGAGAGGAGAGCGGCTCTCAAGAAGACCTTGACGACCCGGCGTTTCGGGACTCGGCAACCGAAAGCCTTGACGAAGGAGACCTGGGCGAGGCGTACACCGACGAGGAGAACGAGGACGAGGAGCTCGGGAACGAGGTGCTCGAACCGGACGACCGGGACGTGGACGACGCCTGAGTCGGGGTGGCTGGCCAGCGACGGTCAAACGATTGACCAAACACGGTCTCCTTGTTACCCAGAGGTCCCCACCGCGGCGCGACCCCCCGAATGGAGGTGAGCCATGCCCCGATCGCGTCCTCACCACGTCACCAGGAGGGACCTCCTGCTCGCCAGCGGCCTCGCCCTCATGGCCAGCGGTGCCATGACCGGCTGCGAGCTCCTCTCGACCGAGCCCGCGGGGAGGCCATCGTCACGCGCGCCACGCGGTCCCAAAGGCAAAGAAGCCCCCATGCTGGCCGCCAAGGTCAAGGCCGGCGAGCTGCCCCCAGTCGAGGAGCGAGTGCCCAAGGACCCCTACGTCGTCCAGCCCAACGAGACGGTCGGCGTCTACGGCGGCGCACTGCGTCTTCGTCTCCCCGGCGATGCCTACAGCAACGCCGCAGCCATCTACTCCACCGCCGGCTACGAGCACTTGGTCCGCTGGGACGTGGAGTTCAAGGAGATCATCCCGAACCTAGCCCGAGAGTACCGGGCCAGCGCCGACAGCACCGAGTACACGTTCGTGCTACGCGAGGGCATCCGGTGGTCCGACGGAGAGCCGTTCACGGCCGAGGACATCGTCTTCGCCGTCGAGGACGTCATGATGAACGAGGAGCTCCACCCGTCACCACCGTTCGGGAGGATGCGTGCCGAGGCACCCGACGAGCACACGGTGGTCCTCACCTTCGCCGAACCATACGGACTCTTCCTCCACTACCTCGCCACCCGCCAAGGCTCCTGGTTCACCGACTACCCGAAGCACTACCTGTCGCGCTTCCACCCCCGCTACAACCCTGACCACGCGACGGCGGCTCGGGAGGCCGGCTTCGACGAGTGGACGGCCGTCTTTCACGACATCAGCAGCTCCTGGAGCTTCGGGCGGACGGTCGGCAAGCCGACACTCAACCCGTGGCTGCTTACCACCGCCTCGGACAACGCCACCCGCGTGGTCCTCGAACGCAACCCGTACTACTGGAAGGTTGACCCCGAAGGGAGCCAACTGCCCTACGTCGACCGCCTCGACTACGAGGTCATCAAGGAGGACGAAGCGGCGCTGCTCAAGATCCTCAACGGCGAGATTGACTGGGCCACTCACCAGCTGAAGGACAAGCCCGTCGTAGCCCGGAACCGTGAACGCGGCGACTATCGGCTGTTCGACGTCGTTCCGGAGGCCATGAACGTCGTGTGCATCTACCCCAACCTCACCCACGAGGACCCGGTCAAGCGGCAGATTCTGTCGAACAAAAACGTCCGCATCGGCTTGTCGCACGCCATCAACCGCCAAGAGATCATTGACGCGGTGTTCCAGCGCCAAGGTCAAGCCTGGCAGGTCGCACCCCGCCGCGAGTCGACGTTCTTCGACGAGGAGATGGCCACGCAGTACGTCGAGTACGACGTCGACCGGGCGAACGAGTTCCTCGATCGCGCCTTCCCCGACAAGGACAGGGACGGCATCCGGCTGGGTCCGGACGGCAAGCCCATCTCCCTGATCATCGACGTCGCCAACATCATCCCCACGTGGCCGGACATCATGAACCTGGTCGCTCGGTACTGGCGTGCCGTCGGCATCGACGCCAGGCTCAACACGGCCAATCCGGAGCTGATCGTCGAACGCGGCCAGGCCAACAAGCACGACGTGTCGGTCTGGGCGGGCGAGGGCGGCCTGGACGCCGTCATCCTGCTCAATCCCTACAACTACCTACCGCTTCTCAACCCCTACTCCTACTTCGCCGTGCGGTGGGTCGAGTGGTACCAGAGCGACGGAAAGGAGGGAGAGACCCCACCCCCTCCGGTACGCAGGCAGATGGAGCTGTACGACCAGGTGCGCGCCACGGCCGATCCCGACACCCAGGTCCGGTTGATGAAGGAGGTCCTGCGGATCGCCAAGGAGCAGTTCCACGCGATCGGCATCAGCATTCTGCAGGACGAATACGGCACGGTGACGAACCGAATCGGAAACTGGCCGAAGTTCACGACGCAGGGCGCCTGGGTCTACTGCCCGGTCGCTCCGACGAACCCCTGCCAGTACTTCATCAAGGACTAGGTCGCGACACACCGTTGACAGCGGGTGCCCTGTGCGACGTACGGTTGTTTCGATTAC
Source organism: Thermasporomyces composti (assembly GCF_003386795.1). Classification (NCBI taxonomy): domain Bacteria; kingdom Bacillati; phylum Actinomycetota; class Actinomycetes; order Propionibacteriales; family Nocardioidaceae; genus Thermasporomyces; species Thermasporomyces composti. Next base: position 2,711,291 of record NZ_QTUC01000001.1, on the reverse strand, counting down.
GCAAAGCGGCGTCCGCACCTCGAGTGTGTGTCTAACCTCCGAATCGTCGGAGGAAGCCCCACTCACTTCGGATCGCCACGGTGGGGTCGCTCGGGCGCCTGGCCTCCGCACCCTCCGCGCACCCGAGCGACCCACCCGCCGTTTCCCCGACCGTCGAGCGGAGAAACCGCCAAGGACGCGTTGCGCTCTTGTGTCATGCACGAGCCCTCCGGACTGGCCCGCGGCGCCCGCTCGCGTGCCCCTTGGTCCGTACGCGTCCGGTGTCAGTCAGCCGGCCCGGGACGTGGCTTTCGGTCTGTCAGCGCGCCACCTCGAACACCCCATGCGCGCCGCGTTCCGCGTCAACCATCACGTGGGAGACGAACGGATAGTGGCCGGGCTCGGGGAAGATCAGCTCGACGAAGCCGCCCTGCGCTGGCGCGAGCGCCAGGCTCTGGCTTCCTCCGTCGCTCGGCGAGCGCAGCAGGTAGGCACCCTCGGCGTAGACCGTGTCGAACTGCCCGCCGACGACGTGGAACGACGTCGCCCGGTTCGGACCGGCGTCGAGGACCCACACGCGGACTCTCTCGCCCGCTCGGACGCGCAGCGGCCGCGCGTCGTACTGGTTGACGTAGCCGTTGAAGACGACCGCGTCCGGGCGCTCCGCGCGCAGCTTCGCCACGTCCACCTCACCGCCGGGCGGGCCGAGGTAGAGCTCGGACTGGACGAGCAGGAAGCTCCGGTCGACCGGAGGGAGGTCGTCCGGCTCGATGACGACCGCCCCGAAGAGTCCGTTCGCGATGTGGGCGGACATCGGCATGGTCGCGCAGTGATACATCCACACCCCGGCCTTCGTCGCCCGGAACCGGTAGACGAGGGACTCCCCAGGCGGGATCGTCCGCATGGGCTTGTCGGGCGCGAGCGAGCCGGCGTGGAAGTCGATCGAGTGCCCGATCGTGCCATCGTTGACGAGCGTGATCTCGAAGACGTCTCCCACCTTTCCGTGCAGGACGGGCCCCGGCATCCGGCCGTTGAAGGTCCACAGCCGCTGGGTGACTCCCGGCGCCACCTCGCGCTCGATCTCGCGGACCCGGAACGTGTGCCGGTGGACCCGTCGCTCGCTCACCGCCGGCAGCACCGGGTCGTACGGCACGAAGTCACGTCCGGGGCGAGCGGTGAAGTCCAGTCGCTCCGCGGCGTCCTCGACGTGCGTGGACGAACCGGTCGTCGACGTGCCGTGATGATCGCCGTGAACTGGAGCCCCCGGGTCGTCGGTCACTCGAATGCGCAGCACCATGCCCATCTGCCGGTGCCCCAGGACGGAGCACCAGCCGTCGATGCTCCGCTCGACCACGCCGACGTCGAGCCGGGTCGACTCTCCGGGCGACAGCCGACCACTGTCCTGCCCCGTGTCGAGGACCAGGTCGTGGACGGTGTCGTCGTCGGCGTTGACGAGCCGAATCACCAGCCGGTCGCCGGCCGCGACCTTGAGGGTGGACGGCGAGAAGCGCATGTCTCTCGCCACCACGGTGGCGGTGACGGTCCGCCCGGTGGCGGGGACCTGGCTCCGGTCCTCCGTCGCCGAGCGCGCCGTGGCGACAGCCCCGGGGTCGACCGCGACACCAGCCGCGACCGCGAGGACGACCGCGGCGAGCCCGGCCACGGCCAGTCCCGACGCCGACCGTCGCGGTTCCTCAAGGCGCGCCCGCGCCGACGCGGCCTCGCCCGGCGCGGTCGCCTCCACCGGCGTGTCGGACACGTGCCGCCGCACCTGACGCGACCGTCGGATCGCGACGACCAGCAGCGGGAGGAACGCCGCCATCCCGCCGAAGGCGAGCATGGAGCACAGCACACGCACCACGCTGGGCACTGGGAGGACCGCCACCAGCAAACCGGCGTTGACGAGCACGACGCGGAACGCGGCGGCGCGGTCGAGCGCGCTCGTCGCCGCGCGCACCGCGCCCGGCCCGCCACCCAGGGCGACCGGCACAAGGTACGACAGCGCGCCGAGCAGCACCTGGGCCCCGAAGCCAGCCGACAGGAGCGGGGTGAGCGCGCTGAACCGATCGTCGACCACTCGCCACGAGGGCGATGCCACCACCGTGACCGCGAGCGAGGCGAGGGAGCAGACGAGCCACACCATGCCCGCGAGAACCGACCACGTGGCGTACGAGGACGGCGGCTTTCCCCGAGCGGCCTTCACCATCGGAAGGGCGACCACGCCCAGCCCGGCGAGGTAGCCGGCGAGGCCGAGCGCGACGAGCACCCGGGTCCCGACGACCGCGCCACCCGCCGCGACGAGGACGCTTCCCGCGAGCAGCGGGAGCGCTCGCCTCGTCGCCTGTTCTGCGCCGTCCGGCAGACGGGTCCGCAACATCGTCGGCCACAACGTGAGCAGCGTGCCGACCACGGTGAGGCCGACCCAGCCCAGGAGGTTCACCATGGCGTGCGCGAGCTTCACCCGCTCGTGCCACAGGTCAGGCAACCCCCGGGCCAGGAGGGTTCCCAGCAGCGCGCCGACCGGGAGGAAGCAAGCGGCCGTCACGTAGGACCGCACGGTGACGTCGAACCGCGACGGCAGAGCTTTGCGGAGCGCGACGACGAGCGCGGCGCCGTGCCAGAGCACGGCGGTGACGACGGCGGTGGCGCCGGCGACGGTGAGCGGCCAGCGCTCGGTCACGACCCCGAGGACGACGAGGACCGCGCCGGCGTTGAGCGACCCGAGCCGGATCGACTCAGCCGTGCGGTCGGCCGACACCGTCCGCAGGAGAGTCTCGGCGAAGTGCCGGCTCCACACCAGGATCGCGTGGCTCACCGCGCCGAGGAGAAGGAGATGGACCATGAGCCATCTCGGCGCCGGCAGGAACGGGTGCGCGACGACGACCACGACGAGCGCCCCGAGCCAACCGACGACGGGGAGGTCGCGCAGCGGCCGGAAGCCTCGGGCCGGCCCCGGCTGGCGGCTTGGGTGGCTCATCGCGCGCTCCTCTTCGACTGACTCGACTGGCTGGTGGTCACGGCCGACCAGGCCATGAGGACGGCGAACGCGAGCACCGCGACGATGTTGAGCGCACCCCCGACCCGCCACGCCGCGGTCACGTGGAGCGCGTCGCCCACCCACAGCCGCAGGACGAGGGAGAGGTGCAGCAGCGCGGCGGGCGCCGCGAGCACTGGGTGAAACGTCAGCGGTATCCGGAGCACAGCCGGAAGAACCATCGGTGCGTGCGCCATGATCATCGAGATCGTGAAGCCCAGGAACACCGCGTGCACCACCGCGTCGTACCGCTCGCCGTCGAAGACCGGCCCGCCGACCAGCCAGCTGACCGCGGCGACCGCCAGCCAGGCGTAGGCCTCCAGCACACACCCCGCCGTGAACCTCGCGAGCCCGTGGCCACGTAGCGTCCGGCGGGCGACGTCGTGGCTGGCGAGCCAACCAGTGAGGCCGAGAACCGCGAGCCCGAGGGCGGGATAGCCGACGCGGGGCCAGAGCAGTGCCGCGACGGTCGCGACGGTCACCGCGCCGGAGGCGAGCAGGACGCCGCGTTCGGTGCTCGCCGGGACGGCGATGCGGGCGAGCTCCACCCGTTCGGCGGCGACGGTGAGGACGACGAAGCCGGCGAGCCACGGGATGAGGTGGGGAACGGGCACACCACCCAGCCACAGCGTGGCCGCGCCGGCGGCGAGCACGGCACCCAGGATCTGGACGAGGACGACGTCCCCGCGTTGCCGCCGCCAAAGCGGGACATAGACGGCGACGAGCGCCAGCGTGCCGAGCAGCAGCGCCGTGCCGCCGAGCGTGCCAGGGAGCGGCGTGACGAGCGCCACCGCACCCAGTCCGAGGAGGCCGGGCGCGACGAATCCTGGTGCGGCTCTGAGCGCCACGGCGCGCTCGAGGGCGACGACGCAGCCCACGAAGCCGAGGACGAGCAGCACGCCATGGACGTCACGCAGACGCGCGGCGGTCACTGGCGCCGGGAGGTCGAGGAGCAGGAGAGCGGCGTCCAGGCCGGCGAGTAGCGCGACCGCTCCCGGCAGGGCGAGGAGCGCGGACGCTCGCGAGGACCTCCGCTGAGGTCGAGCCGCGTTCGCCCGCCTCACGGTGTCGGCGGTGTCGATTCGCGGCGCGCTGGTCATGGTTCGTCCCGATCGGCTCGGACCCGACGTGATGGGAGCGGAAGGTCGAGCCGGCAGGCACCGGGCTCGGAGAACGGTTGGAGGTCGGAGCCCGTGGGGTCGCCGCCGTACTCCTCGATCGCCCCTCGGACGATGCCGAGGTGGACGCCGCACACGACGTCCGGGTAACGCTTGGCGGTGTCGAGCAGCGGGCAGCGGGTGAGCCGGACGACACCGCGACGGTCGTCGGTCTCCGGCGCGAAGCCGAGCTGCCGGAACAGCTCCACGACTCGGCGTACTGCGGCGGCCTGACGCTCCGCTCCCCGCCTCCTTCGATCGACGGCCGGTCGCTTCTTGGCCAACTCGCGGCCCCACGTCGTGCCAGCGCGGATCGCGTCGTCGCGCGGCGAGGTGCTGGTGCGCTGGATCACGGTGGCGAGGGCGGCCGCGAGCCCGCCATAGGTGGACTCCGGTTCGTCCGGGCCGTCCACTGCTTCGTAGAGCCAGGCGGGCCGGCCACGCCCGCTCGGCTCGGCCCGCCGACGCTCGACCAGGCCCACCTCGATCAGCGCGTCGATGTGCTCACGGAGCGTGTTGACATGCAGGCCCGTCGCGTCAGAGAGGTCGGCGAGCGTGATCGGTCCAGGCTGACGGCGGAGCGCCGCGAGGACCGTGGCACGAGCCGGCGACAGCGCTGGCCTTGGCCGAGTCGGCAGTGGCCCATAGCCCGCTCGTGGTGCTCCTGTCGGCGAGCGATTTTTCACGGCTATGAGTGTAATAAAATCGTCGGCGTCAGGCTCCGCGGAGCAGCGTCTCGTGAAGGACCTCACATGAACCACGTCGTTCTCGCCTCGGACCAGGCCGACGCGCGTGCCGCCGCCCAGGTCGAGGAGCACCATCGACACCTCGCGGCCGCCTTGTCGGCTTTGACGGACACGCTCGTCCGCGCGGCCGCGCGCGGCCAGGAGACCGAAGCGCACGCAGCCATGGACGAGCTGGTCGCCTGGTCGCGCCAGGAGCTCCTCCCGCACGCCGTCGCCGAGGAGAAGGCCCTCTATCCCGTCGCCCACGCCAAGACCGAAGGCCGGCTCCTCGTCGAAGGGATGCTCGGCGAGCACAAGGTCATCGCGAGCCTGGTCGACGCGGTCGCCACCGCCACCAGTCCGGTGCACGCGGCCACGGCGGCCGCGGCTTTGCGCGTCACCGTCGAGAACCACCTGACCAAGGAGAACGAGCTGCTCGTGCCGTTGCTCGTCGGCGACCCCGACGTCTCCCTCGCGGAGCTGCTTCAGGGCATGCACGAGCTCATCGGCGGACACGAGCACCCCGAACCGGAGGACTCCAGCGACCCGAGTCGCGACAACGGCGAGCGTCCGGACGCCCACGACGACCAGCCGGCCGCGGCACGTTCGACCGCCCACCGCTGCGCCTGCGGCGAGCATGACGAACTCGACGATCCTGAGCTCGACACGCGGGTCATCCCTCACGCGCTCCGCCACGCGGCCGTCTTCGGCGCGCTCGACGCCGTCCGACCCGGCCGCGGCATGGTCCTCGTCGCGTCCCACGACCCGAAGCCCCTGCTCGCCCAGCTGGAGCAGCGACAGCCAGACACCTTCGACGTGGAGTACGTGACCCGCGGGCCGGACGTGTGGCGCCTGAGGTTCGTCCGCCGGACCGGGTGAGACCTCGATCAGCGAGGACACTCACACGCCGGGGGCACTGTCGACGGCGTGGCGGCCCGATGAGTTTCGGCCGCGGGACCCGTCGTGTAGTCGACGCCGCCTGACAGGAGGTCGACCGTGCCCGCCGACCCAACCGAGCGGTCCGAGGCTCACGCCGGGAAACCGGCGCTCGTCATGGTCCTCGACGAGCCGCTCGACCTGCCCGCGCTGTGCGCGCACCTTCGTCGCCGGCTCGTGGAGACCGACGCCGTCCAGGTGATCTGTGACGTCCGGAGGCTCACCCATCCGTCGACCACGACCCTCGACGCCCTGGCACGGCTCCAGCTCACCGCCCGTCGTCTCGGTTGCCGACTGTGGCTCCACCACCCCCACCCACGGCTGCGGGCGCTCCTCGAGCTGGCCGGACTGTCGGAGGTCATCCCGTCGAAGCCCCCGTGACCGAGGGAGCGGACTCGGGTCAGGCGCCCTCCTCCAGGCGAAGCGGCAGACCGAACAACGGGAACAGGGACGCCGTGTCGAGGAACGAGGTGATGCCGCTGATGCGGCCGTCCACGATCTCGATGACCTGGAGCGCCCACGCCCGGTGCCCACCGGCAGGATCGCGGCGGTACTGCCCGAACGCCGGCGTGCCGTTGGCCGTGACGGGAACGAGGCGAGAGCCTCGGCACCCGTGCCCCGGACCGAGCATCCAAGCGCGCACCTGGTCGATGCCGCGCAGCCACAGTGCGAACGGCGGCATGGACAGCGTCGCGTCCTCATGCAGCAACGCGGCGAGCGCGTCCATGTCGTAGCGCTCGAACGCGTCGAGGTAGCGCGCCAGCAGCGCGCGCTGCTCCTCGTCGAGCGGCTTGGCCACCTCGGTGGCGGCTGGGTCGTAGGAGGCCAGGGTGGCCCGAGCCCGCTGCAAGGCGCTGCTGACGGAGGCCACCGTCGTGCCCAAGAGCTCGGCGACCTCGCTCGCCTGCCAGGCCAGGACCTCACGCAGGATGAGCACCGCCCGCTGCTTGGGCGGGAGCTGTTGCAGAGCGGCGACGAACGCGAGGCGAACGCTCTCCCTGCCCACCGCCACCTCGGCCGGGTCACCGTCCTCCGGCACCACCCTCCCGTCCGGGATCGGCGTGATCCACGTCGCCTCCGGCAGCGCGTCACCCAGCGGCGTGTCGGCCGTGGCCGACGAGGTGAGGTCCATGGGACGGGCGCGACGCTGGCTCCCGGAGGTCATGTCCAAACACACGTTCGTGGCGATGCGGTACAGCCACGACCGTAGCGACGCGCGACCCTCGAAGCGGTCGAGGTTCCGCCAGGCGCGGACCATCGTCTCCTGGACAGCGTCCTCCGCCTCGAACGCCGACCCGAGCATGCGGTAGCAGTAACCGGTCAGCTCACGCCGGTAGCCCTCGAGCTCCCGCGTAGCCTCGGCCGCGTCACCAGCGGGCGCGGTTCGGCTCGGGTCGTCGGTGACAAGATCGCTCATCACGGCTCTCCCTGCGTCGACTGGCTTTGACGCTACAGCAGGACACCCCCAACGTCCGAGGCGTGAGCGTGACGGACGCTTTGGGTGGTTTTGGACGCCACGTCAATGACCAGTCGGACGGCCGATGAGTTTCGGTCGCGCGCGTCGTCTGTACACGCGGATGGCGTCGAGCGTGGCGGCCATCCGAGCCACTGTGGACACGATGACGAAAGGCGACGACCCCCGTGTCGACCACGATCTTCGTAAACCTGCCGGTCAAGGACCTGGAGCGGTCGAAGCGGTTCTGGACCAAGCTCGGCTACTCGTTCGACCCCGTGTTCACCGACGACAACGCCGCCTGCCTGGTGATCAGCGAGCACATCTACGCCATGCTGCTCGTGGAGCCCTTCTTCAAGAACTTCACGAGCAAGAGCATCGCGGACACCGCGACCACCACGGAGGCGATCCTGGCGCTCGGCGTCGAGAGCCGGGACCGGGTCGACGAGCTCGTCGACGCCGCCTTCGCCGCGGGCGCGTCGCCGTCGGGCGACGCGATGGACGAGGGGCCGATGTACCTGCGCAGGTTCGCCGACCCCGATGGCCACCTGTGGGAAGTCTTCTACATGGACCAGTCGGCGATCCCGTCCTCGTGAGCCGCGCCTCCACGGTGCACGAACGGTGCGCACCCGGAAGGGGCCGGGGCGACGGACCCACCGCCGTCCGGCTCCTGCCGGCGCACGCGAGGCTGCCTCGTCCGGCTGAGCGCAGGGCGGCGACCACGACGCTCGCACCGCGATTGGCCTTCCTCCGCGATGGTCTGCCTACCGAGGAGTCAGTACGGTGCCCTTCGCAGGCGCCGACCCGCCTCCCGAACCGTCGTCACCGCGCAGGTGGAGGGTGGACATGGAGCGAACCCGTGCCGGCGGGCGCCCCACCATCGCCGACGTCGCCCGGCTTGCGGGCGTCTCGGTCTCGTTGGTCAGCCTCGCGCTGAACAACCGCGAGGGCGTCTCACCCACCACCAAGGCGCGCATCTTGGCCGTCGCGGACCAGGTGGGCTACCACGCCGACCCGCAGGCCCGCGCGCTGCGCCGAGGATCCAGTGAGGCGTTGGGGCTGGTCGTCCGAAACCTCTCCAACCCCTACTTCCTCGACGTCATCACCGGTGCCCAGGAAGCCGCGGCCCGGCACGGCCGGACCGTCCTGGTCGCCGACGCCGACTACTCCCCTAAGCGCGAGCAGGACCACCTGCGCCGCCTGGCGGCGCAACGGGTCGAGGGTCTCGCGATCGCCCCGGTGGGCACCGGCCGTTCGGTCCGGCTCTGGCGTGAGCTCCGGCCCGGCTCACCCGTTGTCGTGCTCAACGCCACGGCCCGCGCCGCCGATGCGGTGGCCCGGGTGGGTCCGGACAATCAGCGGGCTGTCGAGCTGGCGGTCCGCCACCTGGCGGAGCTCGGCCACGAGGAGATCGCCTTCCTCACCGCGCCGCGCCGGGTCATGGCCGACCACGACCGGCTCATCGCCTTCTACGCCGAGTGCGCGGCGCTGGGCATCAAGCCTCGGCCGGTCGAGACACCGCTCAACCTGGTGGCGGTCCACCGCCGTGTCCTCGCCTTGCTCGATGAGCGGCCGCCGACCGCGATCATCACGAACTCCGACTACACCGCCCACGCGGTCTACAAGGCCGCTCGCGACCGCGGTCTCCGCGTGGGCAGGGACCTGTCGGTCGTGGGGCATGACGACCTGCCGACGTCGGAGCTGCTCGACCGGCCGTTGACCAGCGTGCGCGTCGACGCCCGGGCGATCGGACGCGCGCTCGTGCGCGCGTTGCTGAACCACGAGACCGCGACCGACCACCGAGAGCCGGTCGAGCTCATCGTCCGGGAGTCGACCTGTCCGCCCAGGGGACGTCGCCGATCCCGACGCGCGGCACGTGGCAGGGGTCCCCTTCCGTTCCGTACGGCGTCGAACCGCTCGACCCGCAACCGCGCCTAGGACCAGCGGTCGAGGCAGGTCAGGGCGAAGCCGGGCTCAGTAGTACCGCTTGATGGCACCGTCGGAGAGCGCGTCGGCCGCCTCTCCCAGCCGCATTCCCACGGCGTCCACCCGGAGCAGGAGCTCGCGGCGTTTCAGCATGTCGACGTCGAGGTCGCCGGACAGCAGGTCGGCGAGGGCATGCTGGCACTCCTCCCGCACACTCGCCTTGCGGGCGAGGAGCGCGGCGCGCCCGACGTCGGACGGACGGTCCACGAGGTGCCCGATGGCCTCGTGCAGAGCGTGCACTCCGGACTCCACGGCGGCCAGCGGCGGGCCGAGGAGCGGTTCGGCCCGCACTCCGAGCAGATCGAACTCGCGGACGAGGTCGCGCAGGTGGTCGAGGATGTCGTCAGCGGACCGGGAGACCCGGTAGAGGTCCTCCCGGTCCATGGGCGCGGCGATCGTGCTGCGCAACAGGACCACCAGCTCGGCACGTCGTTGGTCGCCGTCGTGCTCGATCTCCCGCATGCGGGCCCGCGCCTCCGCCGGTGGCAGCTCTCCCCGCACCACGGCGAGCGTGAGCTCCAGACCGGCGAGAACCGCCTCGAGCTGCCGGCGGACGAGACGGACCACGTCGTGGTCGGTCCTGCCGGACAGGTCACGAAACAACCGACGTACGCGTCGTAGCCTCATGCAATCGCTCCAGCCGCCAAGGCGGCCACGGCCGCGGCCGCGAGCGCGGTCGGGAACGTGACCAGCCACGCCAGCACCATGCGCACCGCGACCCGCCACCGGACCCGCCGGGTGCCGCTGTCCCACGCCGCCCCGATCAACGCGCCCGAGACCGACTGGGACATGCTGACCGGGGCGCCCACCGCCGCCGTCGACAGCACCACCGCCGTCGCGGACAGCTCGGTGGTCACCGTCTGGTCCGGACGCACGGCCGCGACGCCGCCCCCGACCGTAGCGCGAAACCTCCGCACCCCGAGGATCGCGCCGAGGACGAACAGTGCCGCGCCGGCCAGCAGGGGCACCAGCTTCGGCTGAACGACCTCGTCGTCCATGCCGAGCAGCAAGGCGAAGACGGCGAGCACCTTCTGCCCGTCGTTGGCGCCGTAGGCCAGGCACACGCCGGTGAAGCCGAGCGCGTGCAGGCTTCGCACCCGGCCGTAGAGGCCTCCCCTGGCTCGGACGCGGCGCATGAGGACGCCCAGAAGGCGTCCGGTCACCATCCCAGCGACCGGAGCGAGCGCCGCCGCGACGAGAACCGCGCCGACCGCGCCCCACGAGACGGGGAGGGAGGAGCCCAGGCCGGCGCCGGTGATCCCACCGACCAAGGCGAGCGTGATGCTCGTGGGCAGGCCCTGCGCGGACAGGACCAGCGTCACCAGCACCGCCGCCAGGAGCGCCGCGACCAACGGCAGCCGACCAGCCTGGTCCTGGAAGTTGACGAGTCGGTTCGTCAGCGTGGTAGCCACGGCTGTCCCGAACACCAGTGGCGCGGCGACCATCGCCAGACCGAGCGCGGCGATCGCGGCGAGCGGTCGGATGCCACGCACGCCGAGCCCGACCGAGGTCAGCGCACCACCGTCGTTGGCTCCGTTGAGTGCGGCGAACGCTCCGGCGACGGCGAGCAGCCCCGCCGTCTCGCCCGTCATGGCGTCACACGGACGGCGGGAACGAGAAGTCTGCCGTCGATCACAGGAACAGGGACCTCCTCGTGTCGCGGAGTCTTGGGCCGCAACCTCAGAGCCTGCTCCAGGACCCCGGATCATCGTCGGTTCCGAGGCTCAGGAGCAGGCTCACCCTTGAGGGTACCTCAAACGTTTTAGTCCAACCAGGCCTTCTCAGGACACGAAAGGGTCTCACGCTGTTGCGTTCCCTCGCCCGGGGCTCTACCTTTCGGCCGTCATAGCAGCCCGTGTGTGACAGCGGCACGCATCAATGCCGCCTCAGAGGGAGGAAGGAAGTCCCCCTTGACCACTACCACGCATCCCGACGCGGCAACCGGTCGCGACGACGGTGGCGCGGCCGCGCGCGCCGCGGCGCGACGCCGCGAGTACTTACTGTTCCTCGCCTTCGTCGCACCGAATGTTCTCCTGCTGGCCGTCTTCTCGTACTGGCCTGTGGTCTACAACGGTTACCTGAGCCTGACAAGCTGGGACCTGCTGTCGGAATTCAAGCCGTTCGTAGGACTGGCCAACTATGTCGACATGCTGTCCGACCCGGACTTCCTCGGCGTGCTCCTGCGCACGGTCGTCTTCTCCGGCGGCATCACGGTCATCAGCATGGTGGGAGGCATGGCCGTCGCGGTGCTGCTCAACCAGAAGCTGGTGGGCCGCAACCTGGTTCGGACGACGGCGTTCGCTCCCTACATCGTCACGGGCGCGGCGGTCGGTACCGTCTGGCTCTACATCTTCCACCCCGAGTTCGGGCTGATGAAGCAGCTGCTCGGCATCGTCGGGTTGACATCGCCGGCCTGGATGTCCGACTCCGCGTGGGCGTTGCCCGGCCTGATCATCGTCTACGTGTGGAAGAACCTCGGGTTCGTCGCGGTCATCTACCTCGCCGGCCTGCAGAGCATGCCGGCGGACCTGTACGAGGCCGCGAAGATCGACGGGGCGAGCGCGTGGACCTTGTTCCGCCGGATCACACTCCCCCTGCTGTCGCCGGTGACGTTCTTCGTCGCGGTCGTCACCGTGATCGGGTCGTTCCAGGCCTTCGACATCATCGCGATCATGACCGGTGGCGGTCCGGGTGACGCGACCACCACCTTGTCGTGGTTCATCTACCAGGAGGCCTTCCAGGCGTTCGACGCCGGTCGCGCGGGCGCGGCGGCGATCATCATGTTCGTCATCCTGCTGCTCATCACCGCGGCGCAGACCCGATTCATGGAGCGGAGGGTGCACTACCGATGAGCACCGCCACCACTGTCAGCACCAGCCCCACGACGGCCGCTCCCGCCGAGCGCAAGCCGACCGCCGGCCACGTTCTCGGCAGGGTCGTGCTGTACCTGCTGCTGGTCCTCGTCGCCGTCGTGGCGATCCTGCCCGTGTACTGGCTGATCAGCAGCTCGGTGAAGCAGTCGGGCGACGTCCACCAGTTCCCGCCGAACTGGTTCCCCATGCCGTGGACGTGGGAGCTCCGCAACTACGTCGAGGCGTGGAACGCGGCGCCGTTCGGTCGCCTCTACATCAACTCGATCGTCTTCGCGGTGGTCGGCACGGCGGGCGAGATCGCCGTCGCCATCCTGTCCGCCTACGCCTTCGCGTTCCTGCGGTTCCCCGCGAAGAATGTCGTGTTTATGGTGTTTCTCGGCGCGATGATGGTGCCGGGCACCGTCGTCCTCATGCCGAACTACCTCACGGTCGCGAGCCTGGGCTGGGTCAACAGCTACGCGGGACTGATCGTCCCCGGGCTGGGGAGCGTGTTCGCGATGTTCCTGCTCCGCCAGCACATGCTCACGCTTCCCGTCGAGGTGACCGAGGCCGCGAAGGTCGACGGAGCGGGGCACCTGCGCATCCTGTGGAGCGTCATCCTGCCGATGTCGCGGCCGATGGTCGCGACCGTCGTCATCATCTCTCTGGTCCAGAGGTGGAACGAGTTCATCTGGCCGTTGATCGTGACGACGACGGACACGATGCGGACGCTCCCCGTGGGTCTGCTGATGCTCAAGAGCGACGAGGGCTACGTCAACTACGGCGTCGTCATGGCCGCCTCGGTCTTCGTCGTCGTCCCCGTGCTCGTCGTCTTCTTCCTCGCCCAGCGGCAGATCATCGCCGGTCTCACCGCGGGCGCGACGAAGGGCTGACCTCATGAGAGGAAACCACGCGATGAAGCCACGATCCGCCCTCACCCGCCGCGGCTTCCTGGCCGCCGCTGGTGGCACGATGGCGGCCCTCGCGGCCGGTTGTGGCAGTGAGCAGTACGTGCAGGCGGCGGGAAGCGTGCCGAGGCAGTACCGCAAGCGACTGCATCTGGTCTTCTGGCATTCGTTCGGGTCCAAGCCCGGTGAGGCCCTCACCGCGTTGATCAACGAGTTCAACGAGAGCCAGTCCGACATCTACGTCGAGGGCCAGTTCCAGGGCTCCTACGAGGCCTCCGTCCAGAAGCTGTCGGCCGCGATCATCGCCCACCAGATCCCCGACCTGGTCATCCTGTCGGAGGTCACCTGGCGGAAGATGCACCTGGCCGACCGGCTGGAGCCGCTCAACGACTACTTCGAGGGCGACTTCACCCCGGACATCTACCTCGAGAACTTCATCAACGAGGGCACCGTCAAGGACACCGTCTGGTGGATCCCCTTCGCTCGGAGCACGCCGCTGTTCTACTTCAACAGGGACGTCTTCGAGAAGGCCGGCCTGCCCACCGAGGGGCCGAAGAACTGGCGGGAGCTGAAGGAGTGGGCGCCCGCCCTGCAGGAACACGCCCGTTACACCCTCGCCCTCGCCGGCGGATACGCCAGCTGGTACTTCCAGGGCAACGTCTGGCAGTGGGGTGGCCGCTACTCCGACGGGCTCGACGTCACCTTGGAAGAGGAGAAGGCGCTCGAGGCCGGCCAGTGGATGGTCGACTTCGTGCGGAAGGACAAGGCCGCCTACCTCTCCCCCGACGCCTCGGTCGACTTCATGAACGGGGTGGCGGCGTGCACGATGCTCTCGACCGGCAACTTGGCGGCGGTGTCGGAGGGCGCGAAGTTTAACGTCGGGACGACCTTCCTGCCCGAGTACGACGGTTTCGGGTGTCCGACGGGCGGCTCGGGTATCGGCGTCATGCGGGACGCCGCGCCCGAACGCAAGCAGGCGGCGATGGAGTTCATCCGCTGGCTGTCCCAACCGGCGAAGTCGGCGCAGTGGACGATCGAGACGGGCTACATGCCGGTGGTCAAGGCGGCGCAGCAGGAGCAGGCGCTCATCGAGACCGCGGAGAAGAACCCCAACTACCGAACCGCGTTGAACCAGCTCCCGAAGACCAAGCCGCAGGACCTCATCCGCCCGATCGTGCCGAGCGCGGGCGAGATGATGGACACCGCCCTGCAGAAGCTGTACTCCTCCAACGAGTCGGTCCGTGACGTGTTCGGCCGGCTCGACAAGCAGCTCCAGCGCAAGGCGGATCTGATCCGCGAGACCTACGAGGCTCGGTACCTCTAGTCAGGATCCCCGCCTGGGGTCGTGGCGGGTACCAGGCTCTGAGAAGCAGACCGCGGCTGGCCCGGACACCGGCACCGGTGGACCGGGTCAGCCGCGGCTCGTTTCTGACGCGCGGGTCAGGCGGCGCGCCGGTAGATGACGCGGAACACCTCGTCGGTCATCGGCTCCCCGTCGGCGACGGTGACGAACCGCTTCATCACGTGCTCGCCACTCGCCACGTAGCGGGTGTCGTCACCCATGACGTGGATGGCGATCGCACGACGTGGCCGCTTGCTCGTGTTGTGGCCGGAGCCGTGCCAGGTCAGGGCGTGGTGGTAGTGGACCTCTCCCTTCGCGACCGGCCGGAGCACCACCTCCACGGGATGACCCTGGTACGTCTCCGGCAGTGTCGGGTTGGTCTCGGTGGTGCGCAGGAACTCCATCTGGTCGCCCCACCTGTGGGAGCCGCGCACCATGCGCATGCAGCCGTTCGACTCGTCGACGTCGTCCAGCGCGACCCACGCCGTCACCTGGGTCATCGGCGTGAGGATCGGCCACAGGGGGGCGTCCTGGTGCCAGTGCAGCAATCCGCCCTGCTCAGCGGGCTTGTACTGGATCTGGTCGTGCCAGATACGCAGCTCCTTCGCTCCGGTGAGCTGAGCGAGCTCCTCAGCGATCACCGGGTGGGTGACGAGCCGCTCGAAGGCCTTGCTCGCCTGCCAGATGTTCACGATCTGCCAGATCGGCCGCGTCTCGTCACCGAGGTTCGCCACGTGCACCGGCTGTGGCTGGTCGTCACGGTCTCGTTGCGCGATCACGCGCTCCAGTTCGGCCCGTAGCTCGTCGACCTCCTCGTCGGAGAGCACACGACTCCCCTTGACGAATCCATCGGCGTGGAAGCTCGCGACCTGTTCCTGCGTCAGCATCCTTCTCGCCTCATCCCGGGCTCGAGGAGTTGGTCCTTGGCCACACGCTGCGTATCGGTCGCGTGAGTTGTCAAGGCGTGTTCACCACGTCGGCCGTCTCACGTCGCGAGCTGCCCAGCCGAGGTCAGGACTCGCTGACGAAGTACTGCTCGGGATTCGTCGGCCCGGGGTTCGGGTAGACGTAGGCGTTGGGCATGGACTTCGGCACGTTGTGGAAGTTGTTCTTCACGATGCCGTACCCAGCCGCCGGCAGGACCGTCCCGATCGCGTAGAACTCCTGCTGGGCGATCCGGAGGATCTCCATGAAGAGCTCGTGGCGCTCCTCCTCGTCGGGGTTGGCCTTGACCTCGTCGTAGAGCTCCATCTGCCGACGTGTCGCCGGCGGCGGCTCCATGTTGGGTTTCTGTCGGTTGTACCAACGCGCCCAGGGGATCGCGTAGTTGGACTCGTTGCTGAACGGGAAGTACCACCGCGGGTCCAACAGGGCGTCGTTGAGACCGCCGTCCCCGCCCCACACCGTGCCGTCGGGCTGGTTGGCCTCCTTGCGGGTGTAGAAGAGCGCGCGGTCCTCGGTCTTGACCCGCATGACGACGCCGACCTCGCGCCAGTAGCCGCGGATGAGCTCGAGACCGTCGATCCACTGCGTCGAGATACCGCTGGCGACCTCGATGGTGAACTCGATCGGCTTGCCGTCGGGGCCGAGCCGCCGCCCCTCGCCGTCCCGCTCGGCGAAGCCCGCCTGGTCCAGGTGCCTGTTCGCCAGGTCGAGGTCGAACTCGGTGTACTGCTTCGCCAGTTCCTCCAGGTAGTAGTCGGACTCCCGGCGAGGTGCCGCTTGCCAGGGCTCGCCCTGCCCTTGGAACACCGCTTGGATCAGCTCCTCGCGGTTGATCGCGTACGACAGGCCGATCCGGAAGTCCTTGTTCTGGAAGATCTGCCGCTTGACCGGGTCCGGGTGGGTGAGGTTGAGCGCGATCATGAGGTTATTCATGCTGGCGGGCACGGTGTCGAAGAAGCGGTAGCCGCCTTTCTCCCGGTTGCGCGCCAGGACCGGCTTGTTGCGCGGCTCGGTGAAGTGACGGGCGTGCATGTCGATCTCACCGTTGCTGGCCCGCAGTAGCATGACCTCGGGGTCCGCGATGATCGTGAACTCCACCCGGTCGAGGTAGGGAAGCTGGCTTCCTTCCGGGTCGACTTTCCAGTAGTAGGGGTTCCGGCTGGCGACCAGGCGGGTGCCCTCGCCGAGCGGCGCGTCGACCTTCCAGGGGCACAGTGTCGGCAGGTCTGGGTTCATCCAGCGGGCGCTGTAGGGCGTCCCTTCGATGCTGCCGCCCTTCCGGTTGAACAGCTCGACCCAGTCCGCCACGCCCTCGCTTTCGACGAGCGACTGGATGTCAGGGTTGTACTTCTCGTGGAACTGCTTGAGGTAGTGGAACGGCTTGGTGACGAGTCCCGCGCCACCGGGCTGCGCCTGGTGCTGAGGAAGAGCCCGTTGGGACGCTCGAAGGTGATCCGGACGGTGTAGTCGTCGAGCTTCTCGAACGTCGCGGGGTTCTCCGGGGGCACCGGGCTGAGCTTCTCGTTCTTGACGACGTCCTCGTTGGCGAAG
Organism: Thermasporomyces composti; assembly: GCF_003386795.1. Taxonomy (NCBI): domain Bacteria; kingdom Bacillati; phylum Actinomycetota; class Actinomycetes; order Propionibacteriales; family Nocardioidaceae; genus Thermasporomyces; species Thermasporomyces composti. Next base: position 2,694,423 of record NZ_QTUC01000001.1, on the reverse strand, counting down.
ACGAGATCGTCGGCGGTGAACGGCTCGCCGTCCGACCAGCGGACGCCCTCCCGCAGCTGGATGGTGTAGACCCGGCCGTCAGGGCTGGTCTCGATGGCGCGCGCGAGGTTGGGGATCACCTCGGTGAAGTCCGGGTCCCACCGGACGAGGTTGTCGTAGCCGATCGTCCGCTCGATCCAGGCCGCGTCCGCCGGCCCGAGGATCGCCGTGCGCCAGGTGCCGCCGTAGGTGCCGATCCGCTCGACTGGCTCGACGACCAGGGGTTCCTTCGGCAGTCGCTCCTCGACCGGCGGTAGCTCGCCCGCCTCCACCAGCCGAGCCAGGCTCGGCGCCTCCTTGCCCTTGCGGTCCGGGGTTCTCTGGGCGTCGTCACGCCGGGATCGGTTGTCGGGATCGGTGGAGAGGAACCGGCAACCGGAGAGGGAGTACGTCGCCAAGACGGCTCCGCCCCACATGAACCCGCGCCGCGTGAGGGACCACTGGTCGTCGCGCCTACCGCCCATCGCACGCTCCCTGAGTGCCGGGGGTCGCGCACCTCACCGGTACGTCGCGACCCAGGACGCGCACGGCCACGCCGTGATGTGGATCACAGAATCAGGGAGAGGCCTAGCTTCTGGCAAGCGCTTCCCGTGGCAAGTCTTGGCCACACTGTAAAATTCGACCGAGTGCTCGGTTTATCAATGTGGTGCGGGGAGACATGGCCCGACGGAAGCGGACTCGTCGGCTGGCGCCGGCGATCGGGCTTCTTTTCTTGGCTCCGTGGGTGGGTGAGTTCCTGCTGGGCAGCAGCCCGATCCAGCACGCGCCCGCCGCGCTCGTGCTCCTTCTTCCGCTGTATGGCGGGGGCGCTTTGCTGATCCGCGAGGTCACGAGACGACTCGGGCGAGGCTATCCGACCATCGTCTTGCTCGGAGCCGCCTACGGAGTCATCGAGGCAGGGCTCTTGGACCAGTCCATGTTCAATCCCGCTTTTCTGGAGCCGGACAACGGGACGCTTGGCGCGCCCTCCCTGGTCCTCTCCGCCAACAACGCCCTCGGATACGTCGCGGGTCACGCCATCTGGAGCATCACGGTTCCGATCGCCGTGGTCGAGCTGCTGACGCGGGACAGAGACACCACACCCTGGCTTGGCAGGCTCGGGCTCGCGACAACGGCCTTGTTGTACGCCGTCGGCGGCGTCATCGTCTTCTCGTTCATTTACGCGGAATATCATTTCGTGGCGTCGCCCGTCCAACTTCTCGGGGCAGCCGTCGCCGCGGTCGCGCTGACGGTCGCCGCGTTCGTGATCCGCGGAGATCTCGAGACCGGGGTCAAGCCCGCCGGCCGGGAAGTCAAGCCATGGATCGTAGGAGCGGGCGCGTTCGTCGTCTCCAGCGGATTCGTGGCCCGACCGGAGAACGCCGTGGGATTGGTCGTCGGACCGGCCCTGCTCCTCGCGGCATGGTGGTTCGTGCGTCGCCTGTCTCGAGCGTCCTGGTGGTCAGCCCGACATCGGGCGGCGCTTGTGTCCGGCGCGATGCTGACGTACGCCTGGACCGGGTTCGTCGTGACCTACCTACTGTGGCCGGACGACCGGATCGCCTGGTTCGGCAACGGGCTGTTCGCCCTCATGGCGGTTGGGCTGATCGTGTGGATGGCCAAACGGACAGCGGGGGGCAACGGGACGGATGCGGGGGCGGCCGGGTCCTCGCACCGCGGCGCCGCAGGCGTTGGGTGTCAGGTCCCGTCTGGGCGGGAACAGAGCTGATCGCGCACGTACCCAGACCCACATCCTTCGGAGAACGACGTGAGCGACCTCGACGCCCAGTTCCAGGCCGCGGTGGCGGCCGTGAACGCCCAGACCGCCGACCCCGGCAACGACGTCAAGCTGCGGCTGTACGCGCTCTACAAGCAGGCCACGCTCGGCGACGTCAGCGGTCGCCGACCCGGGATCACGAACGTCGTGGGCCGAGCCAAGTACGACGCCTGGGCGTCGGTGCGGGGCATGTCGAGCGACGAGGCGAAGCGGGCCTACGTCGAGCTGGCGAGCCAGCTCCCGAGCCCAGCCTGACGAGCCCAGCCTGACGAATCAGCGACCGGTGAGGTAGACGCCGATCTCCCACAGGGAGAAGGCGTCCGGCGTCCAGGTCGACGAGCCCGCCTTGGCCCCGGAGGTCGGCGGCCGGCCCGTCATGGTCACCCGGACGTGGCGGGCCACCACGGGTTCGGACAGCGTGATGCGCTCGAACGGCTGCGGCTCGGGCTCGATCCGGACGGCGTCCGTCGAGTCCGCGACCCGTCGCCAGCTCCGACCGTCGTCGGAGACCTCGACGGTGTACTCCGTCGACCAGTACTCCCAGTCGAGGTCGAGGCGGTCGAACGCCTGTGGCTGGCCCAGGTCGACCGCGAACCACTGCGGCTCCTTGACGAAGAACTCTGCCGCCCAGCGGGTGGTGGGATCCCCGTCGACCGCGCGGTCGGCGACGAAGTCCCGGGTCTGCCACATGCCGCCGCCATCGGTGTTGAACGCCTCCGAGGAGGCGTACGCGTGCTTGTCTCGCGCGAGGTTCGGCGGTGGTGCGAGCGTCGCGTCACGGGTCAGGGGGATCTCCAACGCGACGGCGGCGTACGACGGCACCGTCCAGCTGAACCGCGCGTCCACGGTCGGGACCGCGACGCGGCGCAGGCCGTAGTCGCCGGGGTGGTCGGGGTTGGTCGGCCCGTCGAGGATCCACGCGGCGGCCGGACCGCGCGGCCGAACGCCGACGACGTCGAACGACACCTCGACGTCCCCGTCGGGCCGCTTGTTCACGAGGAGAACGTGGAGCGTGCGCCGGTCGGTGGACAGGCTGGCGTACGCCGACAGCAGCGGGTCGTTGGAGGTCGCCCGCACCAGGCGCGTGCCGAAGTGGTTCGCCCACAGGTCGAGCGCGTCGCCGATGACGTACGGCCGCTTCTCGGGGTCGACCAGACCGAAGTCACCACGCCCGGGCGGGTAGGGGTTCATCAGGGCCCAGTTCGCCGCGGCGTCGACGCGGGAGGTGGCGAGCGTCCCGAGGACGTCGACCGCCCAGAGGCCGTCGGGGAGCGCGTTCACCGTCCAGTCCTCTGGGCCCCACCACACCGGGGCCCAGGACCCGAGGTGGTACTCGAAGGACCGGTCGGGGTGCTCCTCCCGCACCCACGACCGCACCCGCTCGACCTGCTCGGCGAGCGTGCGTGGGCTCGCCAGCAGGTCGCGGTAGAAGGCGCCCTTGTCGTCGGGGCTGTACGGCGAGCTGGGGTCGATCGTGCTCGACGGCGGCAACGGGAAGAAGTGGATGGACCAGACGTCGGTCAAGTGGCCGACCTCCGCGATGACCTTCCGCGAGAACTCCGGATTCTCCGCGGTGATGTTGGTGACGATGCGGATCGAGGGGTCGGCCCGCTTCATGACCGGGACGAACTCTCGCATGGTCGCGATGAACTCGTCCGCGCTCATGTGGAGGTACGGCTCGTCGACGACCTCCCAGTACCGCACGTCAGCGTGGCGGACGCGGTTGGTGTACCGGATCCAGTCGGCCGCGAGCTTCGGCGGTTGGTAGGGGTTGACCGAGATCTTCGTGGTGGCGCCGAGCTCGCGAGCGAGGTCGAGGAACTGGTCCGTGGTGATCTCGTTGGGCGAGTTCGGCTTGTTCCACACCCAGTCCAGGCCGAAGGCGCCGCCGGGGAACACGAGGAAGTCGACGTTGAAGCGCTTCATGGCGCGCAGCAGTCGCGGGTCGAGTGAGCCGTTGACGAACGCGGTCTCGTTCCACGCCGGCACATGGACACCGCGCAGCCGCGGGTCGACGCGGCCCACGTCGCGGGTGGCGTCCACGCTCACCGTCGCCGACGCCACGCGCTCGGCCACGACGCTCACCTCACCGCTCGCCTCGAGGCCTTCCGCAGGCTGCCCGGCTTGGACGGGCGAGGCCGGTCCGCTCACGAGGAGCGCGGCGACGACGGCGAGGGTCGCTCGGCCGAGTTCACGTTCGCGAGCACGGCGGCGAGGCATCCGGCCACTCCTTCCCGCACGGCGTGACCCCTTACCTACTCACCGAGCTCGTGCTTGTAAAGAGTTGTTCCGTACGACGGCTTGACAGAAGCTTTTCTTCAACGTTTGATCAACGAAAACACCGCCTGAGAAGGCGGTGCCCCGGGAGCCCGCCCGGGGCACCGCGTCGTTCGGTGTGGTGGCGCGTCAGAGGTCGAACTGGCCAGCCTTGACGGCGCTGACGAAGGTGCTCCAGTTGGCCGGGGTCACCGCCAGGATCGGCGAGTCCTCACCCAGCTTGGAGTCCCGGATACCGACAGCGCCGGGCGCGACCGCGACCTCGACACAACCGGCGCCGTTCGTGCTGTAGCTGGATTTCCTCCAGCAACTGAACTGCGGTGCGATCATGATGTAGCCCTTTCGATTTCGTCAGCGGTTTCCGTGAGCAGGCGCGCGCTGTCATCAGGCGGCAGCGCGGCCTTCCGCAGTCGTTCGTAAAGGAGCTCGTACCGCTGTACTTGTTCCTCATCGGTGAGAACCAAGTCCGCGGTCACGTTGTCCACGGCGACCACGGTCCCATCGTCTGGATCGGGATAGGTGTAGATCGAGAACGGGCTCTTCGGCACGCTGAACGCCTCGATCTGTGCTCGGATCGGTAGGACGAAAACCCTGACCCTGTCCTCCGGCTTGGCTAGTCTGCGGAGCTGGGACGCCAGCACAGAAGCTGGCACTATGGGCCTCGTGATGGCCAGCTCGTCAAGGACCACCTCGTAGGTCGGACCGTTGGGCCTGCGGAGCATGCGCTGGCGATTGATCCGGCCACGGACCATCGCCTCGGGTTCTAGCGATGCGCTAGGCATCCACGTGAGATCGTCGTACTGGCTGATCGCGCGGATGTACTCCTCGGTCTGAAGCAGCCCTGGTACGACGGGCATGTACTCCCGGATGGTGGCAGCGCCCGCCTCGAGGTTCGCGAACAGCGCCTGCCGTTCCCCCATCTGCGCCGCGGTCGGCGCCCACCAGCCTCGTTCAGCGGCCTCCCGCGCGATCTCGTAGATCTGTGCCCACTTCTCGTCGGACACCTGGAGCGCGTCCAGGATCTTGAGGACGTCGGCCTCCTTGGGCCGAACAGTCCCTCCCTCCAGCCGCTGGACCTTGGACCGGGACTCGCCGATCAGCTTGGCCAGCTCCTCGATCGTGAGGTTCGCGGCCTTGCGGAGCGCCGTGAGCTCGCGGGCGAGGCGGAGACGTCTCACGTACGGAGAGATCACAGGTCACCCCGCCCTTCGTGGGCCCTCGACATGGCGCACATCCTACTCAGACAGGACGGCAAAGGATGTGTCCGACTTTTCGTGGAAAGTCTTGCAATGACTGTAGGGAGATGCGACAGTACGTACCACACGTTGGAGTGGGTTTCTCACTTCAGTGCGTGACACAAGCTGGCGCGGTGGTTGGTTGACCTCGCTGTTTCGGGGCCTCGAGCCGGTGGTCGGGGTCGTGGGATGGGTGGTCCCGGCTACCGCGCCTCTTCAGCCGAGTGCGGCGGCCACGTGCTGCTCCGGCCCCCACGGGTGTGGGTGGCCGCCGCACCTGCCACACACGGGAGGCGAGGGTGGCATGGCGACGTGGCCTGGCGACAGGACGCCTCACGACACACGCGGTGATATGGAAGGCGGCCACATTCGTGGTGTCGGCGGTGATCGGACTGGTGCTGGCGGCGGTCACAACCCGCTAGACCTCGATCTGATTGACAGCGGGATCGTCGACTGGGTGTTCGACACCTCCCGGCCCGACCTGGACGGGCTCGGCACCGCCGACCGGCACAGGTTCGCCCGCATCCTGCTGCACCCCTGCCCCACCTGCCACGCCCCACCCGGCCACCGCTGCGTCCGGCGCGGCTCCGGGGAGGAGATCCTGCGCATGGACGACCAGCACCAACCCCGCCGCCACGCCATCACAACACAGGCCACCCCACCAGCGGACGCCAGGCCCGACCACGTGTGACCAGCCTGACCAGCGCCCAGGGGGCCTGCCCCATCCCACCCCTTGCCCTCCGCCACAGGGGCGCCCTGGCGCGCACCCGGGCGCGGGGCCGGTCGATCTCCTACCTCCTCCGACCGGCCCCGCCCCACCCCTGGCTCGTCGAAACGCCAGACCGCTCGCCATAGGCAGCCGCTTCGAGCCTTGCCCTCGTGGCTCGTCAGGCGTCAGGTCACCAAGGACCACGCCGTGCCGCGGGTGAGAACGACACGTCGGCCGCACAAGGAACGGCGCCCCAGGCCGAGGCGCCGCCGAGGTGACTGTGGTGGTCGCGTCAGAGGTCGAAGAGACCGCCCTTGACGGCGCTCACGAAGGTGCCCCTTCCGCCCGGGAGATCGCCACGATGGGCGAGTCCTCGCCCAGCTTGGGGTCCCGGACACCGACGACGCCAGGAGCGGCCGCGACCTCGACGCAGTTGTTGCCGTTCGCGCTGTAGCTGGCCTTCCTCCAGCCAGTGAACTCGGGTGGGGTCATGGTGCGATCCCTTCTCCTCTTGTCCGCAGCATCCACGAACAGGCGTGTCCTGACAGGGCCCTCGTCGTGAGCGTCGCGTTGGTTGGTGTGAGTTCGGTGAGCCGCCGCTAGACCGGCGCGGTGATCGAGCCGCTGAGGGCTCTCCCCTCGGGGATCGTGCCGGCACGCTTCATGCCGAGCACGATCCCCACCTCGTCAAAGACGCTCGAGGATCTTCTTCATCTGATCGATCTCCGCCTGCTGCGTGGCGATGATCGTCTCGGCGAGATCCTTGGCTTCGGGATTGGTGCCCCGCGACAGCTCGGTCTTCGCCATCTCGATGGCCCCGTCGTGGTGCTCGATCATCATCTCGGCGAACATGCGGTCGAACGTGCCGCCCTCGGACGCCTCGAGCTCGGCCATGTCCTCCTCGGTCATCATCCCGGGCATGCCATGGCCGCTGTGCTCCTCTCCCATGAGCCTCTCGGGGGCACCCCAAGCCCTGAGCCAGCCGCGCATCGTGGCGATCTCCGGGTCCTGAGCCGCCTTGATCTTCTGCGCGAGCTCCTTGATCTCAGGGTCGGCCGCGCGAGTCTCGGCGAGTTCGGCCATCTCCACAGCCTGCTGGTGGTGGGGGATCATCATCTGCGCGAACATGACGTCCGCCGGGTTGAACGTGGCTCGCGCGCTGGCGCTCGCGGTGGTGGGCGGAGTGGGGGACGCGCCTTCGTTGCCGGAGCCAGCGGTGGTCCCGCCGCATGCGGTGAGCAGGACGAAGGCCCCGGTCCCGGCAGCCGTGGACAGTGCGAGCTTGCGGAGAACGGCTCGGTTGATACGCATGGTCGATTGACTCCCTCTGGTTCTGGATTCACTGCCGACCTGGTGATGTGGGCAGCCCACGACGGGCCGCCCGGGAGGTGGTCGGCCTACGTGCGCAGAACCGAGAGGAGTGCCAGACGTACGGCGGTACTTCTCGGCGGCGGCCGGGCGAAGCTCAGGCCCCGGCCACCGCGTGCGGACGGCCCTGCCACGGCCCTGTGCCGGACCCGCAACCCGCACAAGGACAAGGCCAGGAGTGTGAGCGGGGCCAGAATCGCCAGGCAGACCGCCAGCGGGTCCAAGTTCGGGAGGCTCTCGTCCGAGGTCTGCACGGCGGAGTGATCTCCGTCGCGCGGCGGCACGATCGTCAGACCGCTCCGGGAATGATCGGAGCCTGCGACGACCCCACCGTCGTGACCATGCGCCGGTTCAGGGTGCCCCAGAGTGTGCATACCCGCGATGCCGAAGACGAGGGCGATGAGCAGCAGCCAGCGCGGCACGCTCATGTCCTTCATCACCCTCCGTCTCCGATGCACCTACGGCCAGAGCGTACGCGCCGGCTCGGCCCGTGTGTCCGGAGAGCGACTCACATCACGGCGGCAGGGTCGCGTTGTCACGCGCCAACGTGGTGGGCGTCACGTTGGTTGGTGTGCAGACGGTAGAGACGGGCCGCCCCAGGAGCGAGGTCGACGGTGAAGCTCCTGTCCTCGGGCCCGCCTACCGTTCGCACGGGGACGAAGCGCTCGCGCGCCGGGTCGAACTCGAACACAGCGCTGACCCTGGGCCGCAGCGACAGCGTGGTCGTCGCCGCCGCGTCGAACGCCCGGTTCGTGACCAGCAGCCACCGCAGGTTCTGGTGCTTCCCATCGTGGAAGCGCCCGAGAATCACGGGACTTCCCGAGGTGGAGGCCACCCAGTCGTCACCGGTGAAGACCTCCACACCCATCGGCGGGGACGTCTCGCCGGCATGGGTGACGGACTCCGAGGTCAGTGGCAAGAGCTGGCGACCCACCGGTTGGAGATGGTCGTTGTTGACCCGCTGAGCGGCGTAGTACAGCGGCGTGAGCTGCCCATCGACCGTCACCAGTGCCTGGTAGAAGCCCGGCAACGGCGGAGTCCAGTAGGTGAAGTACTGAATCCCCTTACAGCCGTACGCCAGGCTGACGTTCACCTGCCAGAGCAGCTCCGCCTCCGTGGGCAGGCGGTAGCCGTAGTGCTCGCAGGCGAGGATGAACACCCACGTGGGCAGACCGCTCCGCAAAGCTCGGTCGCGGACGAGAACCCAGTTGTGGAAGTAGTCCCCCCGGATCGTCGGGCTGGGCCCGAGGAGCGGGTAGTGGTCGAACGAGATGAAGTCAGGGTGCGCTTCGGTGACGTACCGGTCCAGGTGTTCCTGGTAGGTGCTGGTGCCGAGCTGTTCCGGACTGGCGTAGGTGGGGAACAGGTTGACGTAGCCCAGCACACTCGGGTCGAGCTCGCGCACGATGTCGTTGATGCCGCCCAGCTGAGGGAACAGGCTGGCGTGCGGCTCGTCCCGGAGGTCGAAGCCCGCGAACGCCGGATAGGCCTCGTACTCTCGCAGGACGTCCGCGATGACCTGCCGCCACTGGTCACGCGGATGGACGTGGACGTTGCTGATCCGGGTGTCGAACACGATGGCCAACAAGTCGTTGGCCCAGGCGGCGTTCAGCATCGCGGCGTTCTCGGCCGTCGTCGTCTCGCCGGGCGCGCAGAAACCTCCGCACCCGTCGATGCCGATGACGAACGTGAAGCCGGCGGCGGCGATCTCGGCGTACCGCTCGACCGTTGTCTCCGATGGCGGTGGCGCGACCCACAACCCGATGGGATACCGGTCGCCGTCGAGGATTCGTGGGCGGTTGACGGACGCCTTGGTCGTGGCGTGGGCGGTACGACCGCCCGATCCCAGCGACGACGCCATGAGGAGGCCGGTCCCGAGTGCGCCCAGCCGCAGCAGATGGCGCCGGTTCGTCTGCCAGCCGCCCATCGCACCGGACGAAGAGCTGTCCTGGGCACGCTCGTTGGGCATGACGGTCTCCTCAGGCAGTCGGTGGCCAGAGTCGCGGCGGTGCACGCAGGGTAGGTCCGATCCACGACCACGCGAGTGCGCGTACCGGAGTCGGACGCCGATGTCATCTCACGAGGCGAGCCACGTCACGGCGTCCGGACGCGCAACAGGTGAAGGCGTCAGCCGATGCCGAGTCCGTGCCACTCCAGGCCGGCGGCGCGAACGTCGTCCGCGGGCAGGTGGTTGCGGGTGTCGAGCACGACTGGCCGCACCATGAGGTCTGCCAGCCGTCCCCAGTCGAGGTGCTGGAACTCCGGCCACTCCGTGAGCACCACGAGCACGGAGGCGCCCTTCGCGACCCGGTACGGATCGTCGACGACCACGGCCGGCACCACATCCGCACGCTCCGCCCTCACACCCGGGTCGTACGCCGTGAGGTCCGCGCCGTCCTCCCCAAGCAGCCGAGCGACCGTCAACGCGGGCGAGTCGCGCAGGTCATCCGTGCCGGCCTTGAACGCCAGGCCGAGCAGACCGACCCGGACCCCGCGCAGGGATCCGTCGGCCGAGCCGGTCGCCAGGCGGCGCGTCCGCGCGACCACTCGGCGCGCCTGACGGTCGTTGATGGCCAGCGCCTCCCGCACCATGCCCGCGTCAACCCCGACGGACGCCGCCGCGCGCACCAACTCGTGGGCGTCCTTGGGGAGGCACGAGCCACCCCACCCGGGGCCCGGCCGGAGGAAGGCGGGTCCGATTCGCTCGTCGTACCCCATCGCCTCGATGACATCGCGGATGTCCGCGCCGACCTTCTCGCACAGCTCGGCGAGAACGTTGGCGTAGGAGACCCGCAGCGCCAGCATGGCGTTGGCGGCGTACTTCGTCAGTTCCGCACTGACCGGGTCGGTCCAGACCCGTGGCGCTGGGATCGCCTCGTACAGCTCGCTGAGTCTGTCACGCGCGTGCGGGTCGTCGACGCCGATGACGATGCGGTCGGGTGAGAAGAAGTCGCGAACGGCCGTGCCCTCGCGAAGAAACTCCGGGTTGCTGGCGACCGAGACGTCCGGTCGTCGGAGAAGCTCGCGGATCCGATGGGACGTGCCGACGGGCACGGTGGACTTGGTGACGACGACACAACCGGACGGCAGGGAGGTCCGCATCTTGGCGAGGACGGTCCGTACCGCGCCGAGGTCAGCGCCACCGTCGTCGCCCATCGGCGTGGGCACGCACAGCAGGACCAGGTCGGCGTCGCGGACGGCTTCCGGGAGCGCGGTCGTCACCCGCAGCCGTTCGGACGCCAATCCCTCCCGCAGCAGCTTGTCCAGGTCCGGCTCGTAGAACGGAACCCGCCCCTCGCACAGGCTCGCGACCTTGGCCGTGTCGTTGTCGACGCACACGACGCGGTGGCCGAGCCGGGCCAGGCACGTGGCGCTGGTGAGGCCCACGTAACCGGCACCGACCACGGTCACCCGGCAGCTACCCATGACCGTGTTCCTTCGCCAAGGACTCTCTCGAGAGAAGCCGTTCCGCCAGGGGTTCGGTCGTCGAGGGCTTCGGAGTGGTCCCGCCGGCGAGGAGGCGACGCGCCTCGTGCAGCACGTCGGCGTCCGACACCCGCAGCAGGCCCGGGTCCGGCGTGTCGGCGAACGTGTCACCGAGCCGGCCCGCCCACAACGCGACGTGCTGCGGCCGGTCACGCGGCGGCCCCCACGTGTGAGGCGAGACCGGCCCGAACAGCAGCACCGACGGCGTCCCATAGGCCGTGGCCAGGTGGCCGACGCCGGTGTCGCCGCACACCACGAGCGCCGCGTCGGCGACGAGCGCGGCGAGGTCGACGAGCCGGGTCCGGCCCGCCAGCAGCGCGTCGCCCGGAAGCCCGGCCGCCGCCACCACTCGCTCCGCGAGGGTGTACTCGGCCTGGCTGCCGGTGACGACGACGAGGTGCCCGGCCTTGGCGAGCTCTCGCGCCACCCGCGCGTACCGCTCACTCGGCCAGCGACGCGCGGCGTGACTCGCGCCCGGATGGATGACCACCGCACCCGGCGCTGGGCTGGGCACCGCCGGCCGTGCCAGGGCGAGGTCCGCAAGGTCGGCGGGGACACCGGCGTACTCGACGAGACGACACCACCGGTCGATCTCGTGGAGATCCTCCACCCACGCCGGACCGTCCACGTCGGGGAAATCCGGATGGGCGTGGCTGAGGAGTCGACGCGGCGTGAGAGCCAGCAGACCGCGGATGCTCTGCGGTCCCATGCCGTGCAGGTTCACCGCCAGGTCCGGCGGCGCCTCCCGCCACGGCACGGACGCGGGGTGCGTGGTCGGTGCGATGTCGTCCACCCCGCCGACGAGCGACACGACAGCAGCCAGCGCGGCCGGGGTGGCGAGCACGAGCCGGTCGTCGGGATACGCCCGTCGCAGCGCACGTACCGCCGGGACGGCGGTGAGCAGGTCACCCAGCCCGAGCGCCCGCAGCACCACGATCGTGCGCCGGCTCAGGGCCATGAGGTCTCCTCCGACGGGCAGATCACCATCTCCCGCACCTCACAGCCCGGCGGCTGGGTCAGCGCGACGAGCACCATGGCCGCCACGTCCCGGGGGTCGTTGAGGCTGGCACCCGGCGGCGGCTTGTACTGCTCGTCCCGACCGTCGAAGAACGGTGTGCGCATGCCACCGGGCACGAGCAGGGTGACGCCGATCCGGCCGGCCGTCTCGGCGGCCAGCGCGCGAGTGAAGCCGACGACCCCGAACTTCGAAGCGCAGTACGCCGTGGCGTCGCTCACCGCCTTGAGCCCGAGCGTGGACGCGCAGGTCACGAGCCTCCCGCGAGAGCGCTCGAGGTAGGGCAGGGCGGCCCGGGCGACCGTGGCGGTGCCGATCAGGTTGACCTGGATCACCCGTTCCCAGTCGTCGGCGGGGACCTCGTCAAGCCGGCCGCAGGAGTCGACGCCGGCCGCGGTGAACACGCCGTCGAGGCGTCCCCCGACGTCGTCGACCAGCTCACGCACCGCGCGTTCGGTCGCCTCCCGGTCGGCCAGGTCGGCCCGGACGAACTTCGCGGGCCCCTGAGGGGTCGCCCGGTCGATGACCAACGCGGTTCCTCCGTGCGCCACCACCGCCTCGACGGTGGCCGCGCCCAGCCCTGAGGCGCCGCCGGTGACGAGGACGTTCCCGGGTGATCTCATCGGCTCGCTCCTTCCCCGTGTTCTTGTCAGGCCCCGTGTTCTTGTCAGGCCCCGTGCTCGTGCCAGACCCCGTGTTCGTGTCCGACACGGCGCGGGAACTCAGCCGCGAACGCCGCTCACCAAGCGAGTGGTCGAGTAGCCCGCAACCGTGGGGATGAGGACGACCTCGCCGCCGTGCCGGCGGACGACCTCCGCTTCGGGCAGCTCGGTGTCGGCGTAGTCGCCGCCCTTCACCCACACGTCGGGGCGGAGTCGCTCCAGCAGGTCGAGGGGCGCGGTCTCGTCGAAGACGACGGCGGCGTCGACGCAGTCGAGCGCACGCAGCATCCCCACCCGGTCGCGCGCGGTCATGATGGGTCGACCTGGCCCCTTGAGCCGCCGGACGGACTCGTCGGAGTTGACGCAGACGATGAGGACGTCACCGAGCTCCCGCGCCCGGCGCAGCAAGCTCACGTGCCCCGGGTGGAGCAGGTCGAAGCAGCCGCCGGCGGCGACCACCCGCCCGCCTCGCCGGCGCACCACGTCAGCCAGGTCGAACGCGTCCGTCACGACGGCCGGACGGCGTGGTTCCGGCGCCACGGTCACCGCGCTCGCCCCGCCGGCCGCGACGAACGCCGTCGCCTCCCGTACCGCGGCCCGCGCGGCGTCCCGGGGCGACGCGCCGGCGAGCAGCGCCCCAGCCGCGGCGACCGCGAAGCTGTCCCCCGCGCCGCAGGTGTCGGCGCCTGGTGGCACGACAATGTCGTCGGGCGACGGGATCCGGCTCACGCCGTCGACCGCGGTGTCCGCCGCTCCGACGAACGCGGCCCCGCGCGCCCCGAGTGTGACGACGACAGCCTGCGTGCCCCACGTCTGACGCAGCGCCGCCGCGGCACGGAACGCGTCGACGCTGCCGATGGTGGCCTGGCCGTCCGTGGCCCGCCGACCGTTGAGCGCGTCACCGTTCGGCGTGACCGTCACGCCGAAGCCGTTCGACTCCGCCACGAGGGCGGCCGCGAAGGTCTCGGCCTCGTCCTGGTTCGGTGTGGCCAGGCACAGGCCGGCGACGGGAGTCGAGCCGCGCGGGTGCGGGTCCCACACGACAGGGACGCGGGACGCGACTCGGGCCAGCTCCCGGCGAAGCGCCGAGACCCCCGCGACGCCTCGCCCGTAGTCGGCCACGAGCACCGCGCCGGCGTGGCGCAGGACGGTCAGCGCCCGCTCGCTCGGGATCTCGTGGGCTGCCTGCCCGTCTCCGTCGTCGAGGCGCACGAGCACCTGCCCGGCGGCCCGCACCCGGGTCTTGCGCACGGTCCGGCCGCGCAGCGGCAGGCCGACGACCTCCACCTCGCCGCCCAGCATGGCGTGCAGCTGCTGGGCGGCCGGGTCGTCGCCGAACGCACTGACCAGCACCACGCGGTGGCCGGACCGGGCGGCGAGCAGCGCGGCCAGCCCCGCCCCGCCTGGGCGCGACCGCTCGCACTCGACATCGACCACGGGCGCGGGTGTGTCCGGACACAGCCGCTCGGTGGTGCCCTCGATGTCGACGTCGAGGAGTGTGTCGCCGACGATGACGAGCTCTCCGCTCATGCCGGTTCCTCCTCGCCCAACGGCCGCCTCGCCCGCAACGCCTCGTCGAGGACCTCGCACAAGGCGTGGATGAGCAGCAGGTGGACCTCCTGCACGGTCGCGACCTCGTCCGCCGGGACGCAGATCCCGTCGTCGCAGATCGACGCGAGCTGGTTCGGCTGAGGGCCGGTGAGCGCCCAGGTCGTCAGACCCATCGCGTGCGCGTTCGCCGCGGCGGCGAGGACGTTCGCGCTGCGCCCGCTCGTCGACAGGGCCACCAGCACGTCGCCCGGGCGACCATGCGCCCGCACCTGACGGGCGAAGACCTCGTCGGGTCCGTAGTCGTTGAGGATCGCCGTGATAGCCGAGGTGTCGGCATGCAACGCGAGCGCCGCGTAGGGCGGTCGGTCCCTCCGGAACCGGCCGGTCACTTCGCTGGTCAGGTGCTGCGCTTCGGCCGCGCTGCCGCCATTGCCGCAAGCGAGAAGTCGGCCACCGGTCTGCAGGACGCCGGCCAGGTGCGATCCCCAGCGCCGCAGCGTCGCCATGACCGCCCGGTCGGTCTCCATCCTGCCGACCGTGCGGCGCAGGGCGGCGAAGTGCTCCTCGATCACGGCTCACCTCCCGCCGCTGTCGCGCTGGACGTCGGGTCGACCGCACACAGCCGCGCGTAGTGCGCCTGCGTCTGCGCCGCCACGCTGTCCCAGCCGTACGCCGCACGAGCGCGGTCCGCTCCCGCCGCGCCGAGCTTGGCGCGCAACGCGCCGTCGTCGAGGAGCTCCGCCAGCACCCGGCCGAGCCGCTCGCTGTCTCGAGGTGGGACGAACCGCCCGGTCACCTGCTCGACCACGGTGTCGAGGTGGCCGCCGACCGCGGTGACGACGGGAGGAACTCCGCAGGCCATCGCCTCCAGCGGCACCATGCCGAACGGCTCGTACCACGGCACGCTGACGACGACGTCCGCCGACCGATAGAGGGCGGGAACGGCGTCCCGGGCGACCCGACCGATGAAGCGCACCCGGTCGGCGACCCCACACTCGGCGGCGACCGTGCGCAGCCGTCGCACCTCCGGGTCGGCCTCGAGCCTCGACGGAGCCGGTCCGCCGGCGACGACCAGCTCGGCGGCCGGGACGGCGGCGAGGGCGCGGATCACCGTGTCGACACCCTTGCGCTCGACGAGCCGCCCGATGCTCAGGATTCGGGGACGCGCGGAACGCGGCGCGACCGGCCCGTCGGGGGTGAAGGTGGTGAGGTCCACGCCGCAGGGCACGACCACGGCGCGGCCCTCGGGCATGCCCATCGCCCGCAGCTCCGCCACCTCCTCCGCACAGGTGGCGACCACGAGGTCGGCGGCACGCACGAGCTCCGCCTCGAGCCGCAGTCGGCTCGGCGGGCTCGGGTCCTTCGCGCCCTGGTGGCGCCGCTTGACGCTGCCCAACGCGTGGAAGGTCTGCGCCCATGGAACACCCACGGCTGCCGCGGCGTAGCGGGTGGCCAGGCCGCTGAGCCAGAAGTGGGCGTGGACGACGTCCGGCCGCCAGACCGACCACCGCCGGGCCAGGTAGGAGCCGAACTCGCCCATGTACGGCAGCAAGTCGTCCTTGCTGATCGCGGTCGGCGGTCCAGCCGGCACATGCTCGACGACGACCCCGTCGGCCGTGGGCACCCGCGGCGGCAGCGCACGCGCGTCCCGGCGGGTGTAGACGACGACCTCGTGACCGAGCCGCACCAGCGCCCGGGACAGCTCCGCCACGTGGACGTTCTGACCTCCGGCGTCGGCACCACCCAGCGGTGCCAGCGGACTGGCGTGCTCGGAGACCATGCCGATCCTCATCGGTCACCTCCTTCCTCGTCGGCGGGTCACCTCAGACGTGCGCTCATCGAGTCACCTCCTCGAAGACCCGGTCCCACGCCGCGAGGAACCGGTCCAGGGAGTACCGCTTCGTCGCCGCGGCCCGGGCGGCGGCGCCGGCCTCCCGGGCACGTTCCGGATCGGCGAGGAAGCCGCGCAGCGCGTCAGTCAGCACCTCTGGTCGGTTCGACACCACGCCCGCGTCGGACGGAACGGCGTCCACCGCCTCCGTGGTGGCCAAGCTGACGACCGGCATGCCGAGGTGCATGGCTTCCACCAAGGCCAGGCCGAGCGACGTCCACCGGAATGGGTGCAGGTAGACCCGACGGCGGGCCAGCTCCTCGTGCATGCGGCGCTGCGGCAGGTCCTCGAAGGTGGCGACGCGACCGTCGTCGACCCCCACGTGGGTGGGCAGGTCGCGCACCCCCATGCCGAACACGTCGAGCGGGCTGGTGCGGCTGAAGGTCGCGAGCAGGTCGGTGCCGGTGACCCGCCAGCGTCGTATCGGCTCGTTGATGACCACACCGGCGCGAGGCCGGTCACCCTCGTACCGGTAGCCGGGGTCCACGATGCCGTGCTCGACGACGGTCGTCGGAGCGCGACCGCAGTCCCAGAACAGCTGGTTGAAGTGCGTGACGTGGACGATCGGGATCGCCGACTGCTCCGCCAACGGGTGGCGGCCGTCGGGCACCCGCTCGCGTGGGGTGTTGTGCTCGACGTAGACGGCGGGAACATCTCGGCCGGGACGACGGCCGAGCCACCGCTCCGCGAGCCGCAGCTCGCTCGTCCGCTGCAGCACCACGACGTCAACATCCGCTTGACGCAGCTCCCGCGGAGTCACCTCGACCGCGTTGGCGGGCCAGCGGTAGGTCCGCGCTCGGCCTCGCCCGTCCGGCCCTCGGTCCCGAGTCACCGGCACCAGGTAGGTGTGGGGCCCGTGGACGAACGCCGTGCTCCACGCGCCGTGGACGTGCCAGTGCAGGATCCTCATCGCGACACCTCCGCCAGGTGCCGCACCGCGTGCACGACCTCCTCGACCGTCACGCCGGCGAGGCAGGGATGTCCCGCGACCGGGCACGTCCGGGCACGGGTGTCGCGACAGGGCGCGGCCTGGTCGCCGAGAACGACGCTCGGCACCCCATAGGGCGCCCAGCGGGCCGCCGGCACGACCGGCGCGAACAGCGACACCACCGGCGTTCCCACCGCCGCCGCCAAGTGGGCTGGGCCGGTGTTGGGCGCCACGACCACCCGCGCGCCCTCGAGGACGGCCGCCAACGTGGGCAGGTTGGTCATCCCCGCGAGGTCGAGACCCACGTCACCGGCGACGGTGGCCGCCAGCTCCCGCTCGCTCGCCGACCCGGTCACCACGACGCGGTAGCCCACCTCGTGCAGGCGACGCACCGTCGCCGCGTAGCGGTCGGGCAGCCATGCTCGGGCCGGCGCGGAGACGCCGGGATGGACGACGACGTACGGTTCTCGGCCGACGAGGTCGGACACGTCCGGGAGAGGTCGTCGAACAGCGAGCCTGCCGTCGTCGCCGTCCGGCAGGTCGAAACCGGCCGCTCGCGCCAGGGAGAGCGCGCGCTCCGCCTCCGGCGGATCGCCGTCGACCCGGTGCCGCAGGTCGAGCAGCGATCCCGGGTAGTCCTCGCTGATGGCGCCGATCCAGTCCACGCCCGCCAGTCGGAGCAGCAGCGCCAACGGCAGCGGCGACTGGTGGAACGAGGTGAGGATGAGCGCCGCGTCCGGAGCGGCGGCACGCACCTGCTTGTGCAGGAGAGCGACCTCGGTCTCGGTGACCGGCTGCGGCTCCGGGTCGATCCACGGCGCGCACCACTCCAGCACCTGGCTGACGCCGGGCAGCAAGTCCGCGGCGTCCCGACCGCGCGGGCCGGCCAAGAAGACCACCGAGTCGGCGTGCGCGGCCACCGCCCGGACCGCGGGGCCTGCCAGCAGGACGTCCCCGATGTTGTCCAGGCGCGCGACGAGGATCCGACCGGTCACCTCGTCCACCCCCGAGGACCTCGGTGGTCGCGCGTCGGCGAGTACGGCCGCACCCGAGCGTGTCGGATCGCCCCCAGCACCCGGTACGCGCACGCGACGGGCGGGATGAGCACACTCGTGACCGCCATCCGGGCGACCTCGGTCGGGGTGCGTGGACCTGCCACGATGCGTCGCGCCGCGAACTCGCCCGTCAGGCCCGCCCACACCGCTCCGGCGACGAGCGCGGCGATCCGCCGGCGCCGCGCCGCCAGACCGAGCGCGGTGGCGCCGGCGGCCGTCGTCACCGCGTGCAGGCGCAGGCGTCCGGGGGACGCGCCGGCCCGGCGGCGCCACGTCCGTCCGTGCCGCCGCCGCATCAGCGCGTCGTCGGCGTTGCCGGCCTGGGCGCGCACGCTGGCGAAGAACCCCGACGGCCGGACGGGATGGAGGACCTCGCGGTCACCCGCGACCAGCTCGTAGCCCGCGCCGCAGACGCGCAGCGCCAGGTCGGAGTCCTCGCGATAGGCGCGCCGGAACCGCTCGTCGAACCCGCCCACCTCGGCGAGGACATCCGTCCGGTACGCCATGTCGGCGGTGATCCAGCGAGCGTGCGCCAGAGCGGCGGTTCCACGCTCGGCGTCGGTGGGACGCCGCTCCGGCGGCAGCGGAACCCGCACCCGTCCCTGGCTCCCCGCGACGTGGTCCGGCAGGTCGCGCACGTCGTCGTTGAGCTGCTCCAGCCACGTCGGCCCCGGCACGACGTCGTCGTCGAGGAACGCCACCCACGTCGAGGCGGCTGCCCGCCACCCGACGTTGCGCGCCGCCGCCGGACCCCGCCCACCGGAGAGCAAGACCTTGACCGGGACCGACGTCGGCGGCAACACGAGTGGCGGATCGGGGTATCGCCGGTCGTCGACCACGAACACCGCCTCCGGCGCGGGACCGCGCGACGTATCGAGGGCGACCAGGCAGCGGACCAGGCTGGTGCGGCCGACCGTGGGCACGACCACCGAATAGGAGGCCCGCCTGGACGAACGGTTCGCGCCATCCGCGGGTCTCGGTTCGCTGGTCACCGGACTGGAGCCCCAGGCGGCCCGCGGATCCGGGCGCGACCACGACGCCGGGGGTCTCATGCCGCCCTCCCCGACGCCGCGACGCCGGACCTGCGGACCAGGTACGGCCCGATCGCCAGGAGGTCGACCGGCGCGGAGCCGAAGCACTCCAGCGCGTCCCGGGGATCGTCCACCATGGGCCGTCCCGCCGTGTTGAGGCTGGTGTTGACCACGACGGGAAGGCCGGTCCGCTCGGCGAAGCGGTCCAGCATCCGGGCCAGGAGTGGCTCGCTCACCCGGTCGACGGTCTGGATGCGGGCCGTCCCGTCGACGTGCGTGACCGCGGGGATGCGCTCCCGCCACTCCCGGCGGACGTCGTGGACGAACAGCATGTACGGGCTCGGGATCGGCCCGCGCTCGAACAGCTCCCCCGCGCGCTCCTCCAGCACCATGGGCGCGATCGGCCGGAACCGTTCGCGACCTTTGACAGCGTTGAGCCGGTCGAGGTTCTCGGCTCGACCCGGGTGCGCGAGCAGCGACCGGTGGCCGAGCGCCCGAGGCCCGTACTCGCTCCGACCTTGGAACCACGCCACGGTCAGGTTGGCGGCCAACGCGTCCGCGACCGCCACCGCGACGTCCGGAGGCCGCTCGTAGGCAACGGCGGCGGCGTCCAGCCAGGCGGCGAGCTCCTCGTCGCTCCAGCTCCGACCCAACGCGGCGGTCCGCATGGGCTCGGGCCGCTCCCCCTCGATCGCGGCCACGTGCAGCGCCGCGCCGAGCGCGGTGCCCGCGTCGCCGGCCGCAGGCTGCACCCACATTCGTTCGAACGGGCCCTCGGCCAGGATGCGCGTGTTGGCCACACAGTTGAGGGCGACGCCACCCGCCATGGTCAGCGCCGTGGCGCCGGTTCGCTCGTGGAGCCAGCCGACCAGCTCCAGCAGCACCTCCTCCAGGCGGGCCTGCACGCTCGCCGCCAGCTCGGCGTGCTCGGCGCGCAGCTCGCCGCCCGGGGGTCGAGGCTCGGCCAGCTGACCCCAGTCGATGGGCTCGACGATGAAGCCTCCCTCGCCGGTCGTCTGGACCGCCTCGCGCATCAGGTCGAGGAAGCGCGGCTTGCCGTAGGAGGCGAGCGCCATGACCTTGTACTCGTCGCTGGACCGCGTGAACCCCAGGTGCTGCGTCACCTCCTCGTACATCAGGCCCAGCGAGTGCGGGAGTCGCTGCGTGGCGAGCGTCGTCAGCTCGGTGCCCTGGTAGAGGCCCGCGAGATAGGAGGCGCACTCACCGCGTCCGTCGGCCACGAGCACCGCCGAGTCGTCGAAGGGTGCCGCCAGCCCGGCGGAGGCGGCGTGCGCCACGTGGTGTGGCACGAACCGCACGATGGCCGGGTCCAGACCGGGGAGCGCGGTGGCGAGGAAGTGGGGCGCCCGGCGGGCGTAGGTGGTGCGAAGCTCTTCCCAGGGCTCGTCAAGTCCGGGTTGCCCTGGCTCCACCAGCGACGGGTCATAGGAGTAGGCCACCGCGTCGAGGTCGGACGGCTCCAGCTTCCCCGCCTCCAGGCACCAGCGAGCCGCTTGCTCCGGAAGCTCCCAGGCGGAGAACGGCACGGGCCGCTTGCCGTGCTTGCGCCGGTTGAATCGCTCCTCCTCCGCCGCCGCGACGAGCCGTCCATCGACGACGAGAGCCGCCGCCGGATCGTGGAAGATCGCGTTGATGCCAAGGATCCGCATGAAGCCCCCCAGGTCTCTCGCTGGTCGGTCCGGCGCTCCGCGAGCCTTGCCAGAGCGTCCGCTCAGCCGTGCCACAGCGGGCTCCGTACCGGCGGTGGACCTCGGTCGGCGCGGTCCTCGTCGCGGCTCCTCTGCCCCTGCTCGTGCCCCATCTCGCGGGCGAACCAGTCGATCGTGTGCCGGAGCCCTTCCTCCAGGCCGACGTGCGGTCGCCAGCCGAGCAGCGACGTCGCCAGTGAGATGTCCGGGCATCGCCGTCGCGGGTCGTCGACGGGACGCTCCACGTGGCGTAGGTGGACCGGTTGCCCCGTGAGCTGCCCCACCTTCTCCGCGATCTCGCGTACCGTCCGCTCCTCAGGGTTACCGATGTTCACTGGGCCAGCGACGTCGCTGTGGGCGAGCGCCATGATTCCGCGTGTGGTGTCGCTGACGTAGCACACCGAGCGCGTCTGGAGACCGTCACCCGCGACGGTCAACGGTTCCTTCGACAACGACTGACGGATGAACGTCGGAATCATTCGGCCGTCGTCAGGCCGCATTCTCGGTCCATAGGTGTTGAAGATGCGCACGATCGCCGTCGACAGCCGGTAAACCCGACGATAAGCCATCGTCAACGCCTCGGCGTACCGCTTGCTTTCGTCGTAGACGCTGCGCGGGCCCACGGAATTCACGTTTCCCCAGTAGCTTTCGGTCTGCGGGTGCACCAACGGATCGCCGTAGATTTCACTTGTCGAGGCGAGGACGAACCGTGCGCCTTTTGCCCGCGCCAGCTCCAACGCGTGCGCGGTCCCCACCGCGCCCACCCACAGCGTCTCCAGTGGTCGCCGCAGGTAGAACGCCGGCGAGGCCAACGACGCGAGGTGGAGCACGAGGTCGACCGGACCGGGGAGAGCTCTGACATGGCGCGGATCGCAGGCATCACCGACCACGAGCTGGAAACCGTCGTGGTCGAGCAGCGAGGCGACATTCCGGGCGTCACCGGTCGCGAAGTTGTCAACACAGACCACCTCGGTCCCATGCTCGAGAAGGTATTCGCATAGGTGGGAACCGAGGAAACCGGCGCCGCCGGTTATCACCGCTCGTCGAAAGTTTCTCCGCACTGCTTCCCCGCCCCATGGCAGACGCTCATAACTTCTGCCCGCCTACCCTGGGTATTCGCGAGGCAAACATCACCGAGTACGTACTCGGCAATGCGGAATAGTCGCCGAAAACGAGGGCACCGACCACGGACCGAATCAATGGCGCGGCGAATGATAAGAGATTCGCCACGCCGTCGCGCCACAGTGCACTCACGCCGGTCGGCTGTCAGCGAAACATGGGCGCGGTGGCCTCGAGCAGCCCGGTGGAACGCGGACCCTCGCGGTGGAGAAGGTGACGACTCGTCGCCTGCTGGGTCGACGTCCTGGGTCGACCTCTTGGATCGACTTCCGGGTCGGCTTCTGAGTCGACGAGCTGCGGCAGCCACGGACTCACGACCGCCGAGGGTCCCCGGCGGCGCTGGGCTCCATGGCCGGCTGACGGTCGTGCGAGCGCGGCGTGGCACGAGGTCCTCGACGGGGCCAATGGCGACAGTCCACACGTGGGCGACGCCCGACCGCGTGCCTGGAAGGAAGAACGTCTGGCGATGAACTACCTGGCGGCGAGATCCTCCAAGGAGACCAGACCCACGACCTCGTCGCCATCGACCACCGGCAACCGCCGAACGCCCTGCTCCTGCATGAGTCGTGCGGCTTCGTCCGTCGACGATGACGCTTGCACGGTCACCAGCGACTCGCTCGCGACGTCCTGGACCGGCGTCGTGTCCGGATCCGCACCCTCCGCGAGGCCGCGCACCACGATGTCGCGGTCGGTGACCATTCCACGCACACCGGTATCGGAGAACGTGAAGAGGGCACCCACGTTCTTGGAGCGCATCTCTCGAGCCGCGTCCGTCAACGTCGCATCCTCGGGCAAGCCGATCGGACCCGCCGTCATCACCTCTCGCACCAGGGTCATCACGCACCTCCTTCTGCCGGTCAGAAACCCGTACCCGCGGCCCGGGAGATCATGCCGGCGCGCTCGTCGGCTCCGGCGATCCGACCCATCGCGACGCCGGCTGTTCCGATGGCGAGGTGAGCTGCACGGGCGTGCCCTCGTCCAGCGCTCCTCAGCGCGCGTGCGGCCCGCGGACGCAAGGGATCAGGGTTCGGACGCGTCCCGTCACCGCGAGAAGAGCCGCGAGCCTCCTCGCCGAGCAGGCCTGGGCGACGAGCGGCGACGAGCTGAGCGGCGCGGATGGGCGCGCGGTGTGAGGAAGCCTCGCTCGACGCGGCCGGTGTCCTGTCGCGGGCCGCCCGGTCAGGACTCATCAGCCGGCGTCTCGCGCCCACCTCGCGCACGGGAGTCGCGACGCATGCGCGGCAAAGTGGAGGGTAGGGAGTGGGGTCACAGACGCCTTTCCCCAAGGCTCCCCAAGGCCAGGAATCCTCGAGGACCACCATGTCGATCTGGTCGCGGCTGTTGCAGCGGCTACGAGACCGGGCTGTCGCGCGCAAGCTCGGCGAACAGGACGCGCCCGCTGACATGGGGACGGCCCGGACCCGGGCGACAGGTGGTGTGGCCGGTTCGGAGAACGCAACGACGACGGGGACTGGCCCCAGCGAGATGTTCGTCGGTCGGGTGGCGGGCGATGAGTCCGACGCCGGGGAGACCGGCGCTGAGCGGCGGGCCACCGCGGCCCGTCAGCGAGCGGACGAGCACGCGTCACCGCCGGGGTCACAGGCTGCGCGAGGGGCGGACGACACGCCGGAGGCGTGACCGGTCCGCCCCTCGTCTTCCTTCCTGCTCTCGACGCTCGTCCCGAAGGTGGCGCCGTGCGACTAGCGCCGCCTCCGCTGGTCTGGCAGATCGTCAATGTCGGCCTGCCGGACCACCTCACCAGCCTCGGTGATCGCCGTTGGCAGCGGCCTGGTGGTGGTTGACGGTGTGGTCGACGCCGTGGACGCGGCGGCCGCGGCCACCTCGGTCGGCGGCCGCATGGCCGGCATGCGTCGGCGAGCCGACGCCTCCGGAAGCTCCTCCAGCAGCTCGCGGCCCTCGACCAGCGTGCGGTAGACGCGCTCGTAACCCTCGGCCATCACCGGCAAGTCGAACTTGGCACGGACGTGTCGGCGACACGCGGTCGGCGACAGCTCCTCAGCGGCGACGATCGCGGCCGGGAGGTCGTCGAGGTCGTCGATGATGTGGCCGGTGACACCGTCGGCGACCACCTCAGGAACGCTGCCGCGACGGGTCGCGACGACTGGCGTCCCACAGGCCATCGCCTCGATCATCACCATGCCGAACGGCTCGTCCCACTGAATGGGGAAGACCAGGCACCGTGCGCCGGCGAACAGCTCACGCTTCATCGTGGCGTCCGCTTCACCGACGTACTCCACGCCAGGGCCGAGCCGAGGCTTGATCTCGGCTTCGAAGTAGGCCTTCTCCAGGGCCTCGTTGCACTTGCCGGCCAGGATGATGCGGCGCCCAGCACGCCGGGCCGCGTCGATCGCCAGGTGCGCGCCCTTGTCCGGGTTGAAGCGACCAAGGAAGAGCACGTAGTCGTCCTTGGTCTCCGCGAAGGGAAAGGTGTCGACGTCGATCGCGTTGTGGACGCGACCGACCCAGTTGAGGGCAGGGTTGAGCCGCCGCTGCGCGTCGGAGATGGCGACGAGCTCGATCGAGTCACCGAGGTAGCGGAAGTAGTCGCCCGGCTCACCCGTCACCGGACCATGCGCCGTGACCACGGTCGGGATCCGGCGACCCCGAGCGAGCAACGGCCCAGCGCAGCAGTGGTCGTGAACCAGGTCGACGTCGAGGCCTTCGAGGGCCTCGGCCGCGGCGGCCGCGTGTACCACCTCCGGCATCGCCTCGCCCAACCGCTGGAACGGCGGCTCGGGGAAGACCTGGACGAAACGCTGAGCCTTGGTCCCGTTCCGGCCCGACCCTACGA
This sequence comes from Thermasporomyces composti, assembly GCF_003386795.1. Classification (NCBI taxonomy): domain Bacteria; kingdom Bacillati; phylum Actinomycetota; class Actinomycetes; order Propionibacteriales; family Nocardioidaceae; genus Thermasporomyces; species Thermasporomyces composti. The sequence continues at coordinate 2,669,780 of NZ_QTUC01000001.1, read as the reverse complement.
GCGTGATCTCGTGTCCACGCGCCACCAGCGCGTCGACCAGGTCGGCGACCACCGATTCGATACCGCCATAGCCGACGGGTGGGAGCTCGAACCACGGCGGTGCCACCATCGCGATGCGCAGGGGTCGTCTGGTCGTCCACCCGGCGGTGGACACTATGGGGTGCTCGAGGGCCATAGCGTGTCGTCCTCCCGGGTCACACGTGAACGGTCCATCCGACCCGAGAGCTGCGACGCGGGGTGCGCCACGTCCTCGGGTCGTCACTCCCCGCTTGAGCGGCCCTGGGTGTGACGTGCACGCTCCCGCGCGAGCTCGGCCTCAAGCGCAGCGACTCGCGTCTGGAGTTCGATGACCCGGCGTACCCCGGCGAGGGTGAGTCCTTCCGCGACGAGGCTGCACACCTGCGCGACCTGATCGATCTGGTCGCGGCTGTACCGGCGCTGCCCGCCTTCCGAACGGGCGGGAGACACAACGCCCTCTTGATCCAGCCGTCGCAGGAACGCCTGCTTGACCTGCAGCATCTCCGACACCTGGCCGATGGTGAACACAGGTGCCTGAGGGTCATCGATCGGGAGCCTCACGGTTGTCTCGCCGCAATCGCAGGGAAGTTGCAAGCGGATTATGAGGTTTCCTGCCAGCTCGTTGCAACGATGGTGTCCTGTACGTCCTCATCGCGTGTCTTGCCCCTACGTTCCGTCGCGCTTCCGTCACCGCCAGCTCGTGTCTGGCCGGGTTCCTCCAGCGGTTGGCCGGGCTCGGCCCGGGTTTGACGAGGGTTTCGTCGGGCACCGGTCGTGCAGCGCCCAGTCCGGCGTGACCCGAGTCCTCGCGCGCGGGCGACCGCCGCCACCGCAGGGGCGATCCGAGCGACCCGGGACAGACCCTGGGAGGCCAAGATGGACGAGAAGCGGGCACGGGAGCGGCTGCTCGCCGAGCGAGCCGACCTGCTGCGGATGCTCGAACGGGCGGAGGAAGCCGGCCAGGAGAGCCAGACCCAGCAGGAAGGCCCTGGCGACATTGGCGACGTCGCCCAGCCGCTGACCTCCGAGGCGACCGCTGGCGCCATCGCCGCCCACCTGCGCGAGCGGCTCGCCGCGATCGACCGGGCGCTGCGTCGCCTCGACGACGGCACTTACGGACGGTCGGTGCGTTCCGGACGGCCCATCCCAGACGAACGCCTCGAGGCTGATCCGGCCGCGGAGCTCACCGTCGAGGAGGCCAAGGAAGACTCCCGAACCTGAACCCGCGCCTCATCGACCGTCCCGCCCACCGCGGACGCCGACGCAACGCGTGCCCGGCCGCGCTGCGGCGCCTGGTACGCCCAGTGCCACACCAGCTCCAGCGGACCCCGCTCGAACCGTCGGAGCCACCATGTGGCGAGCACGGTGAACAGCGCGCAGATCCCGAGCCACGCACCCGGCACCCACCACGGCCGAAGACCGTCCAGCCGGCTCGCCAGCCCCAGGCCCCAGCCGTAGCAGAGGACGCTGGCCACGAGGTTCTGCAAGACGTAGCAGGACAGCGAGGTCCGACCGACCGCGATGAAGCCGCGCCGCAGCGGCCCTCCGGCCCGGCGTGCGTCGCGCGTCCGGTAGGTGACCGTGGTGACCAGGCCGAGGAGACCCAGCGCGACCAAGGGCGGCAGCAGGTAGCGGTCGACCAGACTCCAGTCCGGTCCCGCGAACGTCGTGAGGACGTTCAACGGAAGCCCGACACCGAAGCCCAGTGTCATGAGCCTGCGGCGGACCGTCGCGCCCCTCGTGCTGTCCTCGAACGCGCCCGCACGCAGAAGTCGTGAGCCAGCGAGGAACAGCACGATGCAGAGCGGCATGATCAGGACCGACTCGCTCCGGTACGCCGGCGCCAAAGCGAGCCGGTCCGCCACCTGCTCCGCGTAGCCGCCGTGGCTGAACAGGTCCGGCCGACTCGGCGCCACGAGCGGCTGCTCCTTCACCTCCGGCGGCGTGGCCAGCAACCCCAGGGTCAGCAGGCTGATGAAGGCGACGTGCAGCGTGCCGGCGCCGACCATCCACCACCGCACCGCCCGGTCGCTACGTCCCACGAGGTACGCCACGACCATCGAGGCCACCGCGTACCCCATGAGCACGTCGAACTCGAAGACCAGGACGTAGTGCAGCAAACCCTCGCAGAACAGCAGACCCGCTCGCCACAGGTACCAGCCCGGCCACCGGTTGCCCCGGCGGCGCGCGGACCGGTACTGCAGCTCCAGACCCACGCCGAAGAGCAAGGTCAGCAGAGCCAGCGCCTTGCCGTTGAAGACGAACCGGATCGCCGTCTCCACAGCCCCGGCGAGGGAATCCAGGGACGGCAGGCTGGCGAGGGCGTCCGGAGGGCCGGCCGGGTTCGTGAAGATCCAGACGTTCGTGCCGAAAGTTCCGACGATCGCGAGCCCACGCAGGATGTCCAGCACGTCGAGGCGCCGGGATGCGGCAGGCACGGAGCTTCCCCCCTCCATGGATCCCTACGGGTGCGTTGCCGAGACGAGAGAGCGGTGCGGTGGCGGCTGGCCTCGCCCAGCCCGGACGGGTCGCCTCCGGGCCGCCACCAGCGTGCTGGGTCAGGGGTCCACGGGTCGTCAGGACGACGTACCATCCGGGCGTCCTCCTTTCGTCGGACGCTCGCGCGGCCTGATCAGGCGTTCGACGGACGCTTCCGACCTATCGCCCGTGCTGAGATGAACGCTGTGCCCGACCCGCGCCCGCATCTGAGGTGGTGGCTGCGCGAGCCTTGGCGCGATCCGCTCGTCGCCGCCGCGCTCTTCACCTGCGGGGCGCTGCTCTACCTCGCCGGGTTCGACATGCTGGTCTCCGGTGAGGTCGAGGTTCCCCTCAGCGTCCAGTTGTCGGTCCTGGCGTTCGCGTGCTGTGGCTCGATCCTTCGAGCACGGCGACCCATCCTCGCCCTCACGATCGGCATGACGGCCATCGCCCTCGCCGCGGCACTGTCCGTCAACGGCACTTTCGGGAGTTCTGTCCCCCTCCTCCTCGTCGTCATGGACCAGCTCTTCGCCGCGACCCTCTACGGGTCACGTCGAACCAGTCGGGCCATGGTCGTGCTCGCGGCGGTGATCCTCGTCGGCTCGGGCGTCGTCACGTTCGCGTTGACAGGCGACTGGCGCCAAGCGTTGGTCCTCGCCTGGGGGGTCGGCGCGCTGCCCATCGTCCCGGTGTGGTGGGCGATGAACATCCGACAGCACCGCGAGATGGTGGCGGCCGAACGCGAGCGGTCCGAACAGCTCGCCCGGATCGCGGAGCTCGACCGACGCGCGGCCATCTCGGCCGAACGGGCCCGGATGGCGCGGGACCTGCACGACGTGGTCGCGGGTCACCTGTCCGCGATCGCGATCCAGTCCGAGGCGGTGCTGTCGATGGCCGACAAGGACCCCGCCACGGTCCGAAAGGTCCTCGAGGCCGTGCGGGAGAACGCCGTCTCCTCCCTGACCGAGATGCGCGCCATGATCCGGATGCTGCGGTCCGACGACGAGGACTCGCTCGTCGCACCGGCGCGGCTGCGCGATGTGGGTCGCCTCGTCGAATCGGCTCGCGCCGGCGGCCTGCGCGTGGAGGTCAGGTCGAACCTGCCGGTCGTGGGCGGTGAGCCCACCTCGGTGGCGGGCCCCGACCCTGAGCCGGACGGCGCACACACTCAGGGCGTGCTCGCCACCGCGTCCACCGATGGGTCGCTGCCCGCCGCCGTCGACCAGGCCGCGTACCGGATCGTGCAGGAGGCGCTGACGAACGCCGTCAAGCACGCGCCAGGGGCCAAGGCGACACTGAGTGTGGAGCAGAGCGACGGTCACCTGGTGGTGGAGGTCACGAACGACCTCAGTACAGCGACCGGCGCGACGCCAACCAGCGAGGCGGATCGAACGGGAACCGGGTTGATCAGCATGCGGGAACGCGCCGAGGCGGTCGGCGGCACGCTCGACGTCGGTCCCGACGGCGGCGCGTGGCGGGTCCGAGCGGTCCTACCGACGAAGGGGTGGAATCCGTGAGCATCAAGGTCCTCGTCGCCGACGACCACGCCGCGATTCGCGCGGGCCTGGTCCTCATCCTCAACGGCGCGGACGACATCGAGGTCGTGGGCGAAGCCGCCGACGGCGAGACCGCCGTGCGCATGGCGCGGGCACTCAAGCCGACCGTCACGCTCATGGACATCCGGATGCCCGGCATGGACGGGATCGAGGCCACCCGCGAGCTCGTGCAGGACAAGGTGTGCGAGGTCCTGGTCCTGACAACGTTCGACCTCGACGAGTACGTCTACGCGGCGCTGCGCGCCGGGGCCGCAGGATTCCTGCTCAAGTCGGTCGAGGCGCCTCGCCTCATCGAGGCTGTTCGGCTGGTGGCCGCCGGCGACGGAGTGCTCGCACCTGGCGTCACCCGCCGACTCCTCTCCGCCTTCGCCGCCCAGGCCGGGACTCCCGAGCGGCGTCCACCCGACCTGGACGCGCTGACCGACCGTGAGCTCGACGTCCTGGCTTGCCTGGGCGAGGGCCTGTCCAACCAAGAGATCGCCCGCCGTCTCTTCATCAGCGAGGCGACTGTCAAGACGCACGTGTCACGGGTGCTCGCCAAGCTGGACTTGCGCTCCCGCGTCCAGGCGGCGATCCTCGCCCAGGAGGCCGGCCTGACCAAGCAGGCCTAGTCACGAGATGAGCCGCGCGGACAAGGCCTCGGCCAGGTCGTCTTGATCTTCGGCACTGACCTGCTCGTCCTCGCCACGTCCCAACAAGCCGAACACCTTGGGCCCGACCATGGACGGCTCGAAGTCCGGACGGCGAGGCACGACGTGGAAGTGCAGGTGAAAGCCCGGCGCCTCGCCGAACTCGGCGACGTAGGTCTTCGGGATCCCGAGCTCAGCGGCTAACGCACGCGCGAGCCGGACCTGCCACACGCCGAGGCTCTTCGCCTCCTCGTCGGACAGCTCCGCGAGCTCCATCACGTGCCGGCGCGGCACCAAGACCAGCCAGCCGAGCAAGGCGCTACCGAACGCGTGCGCGACACGCCAGTGGTCGTCGTACGCGATCCGCTCCCGCGGCGGCAGACGGTCGAACTCCGCCTCACGGTCACAGACGTAGCAGCCGGTCGCCATGACTCGACCCTATCGTCGCAGCGCCTCGACCGCGGCGACGAACTGCTCACCTCGATCGGCGTAGTCGCGGTATCGGTCGAAGCTCGCGCACGCGGGCGACAGCAGCACTACGTCCCCTGGACGCGCGATCTCGGCCGCGCGTCTCACGATGTCCGACATCGACCCGTCGACGATCTCGTAGTCACGCACTTCGGCCGCGCGCAGCGCCGCCGCGATCCGCGGCGCGTCGTCTCCGGTGAGCAGCAGGGCTCGAATGTCCGCGCTCGCGATCGCCTCGGCGAGCGACTCGAACGACAGTCCCTTGCTCGACCCGCCGAGAATCAGCACCTTCGGCTCGGGATAGGCGGCGATCGCCGCGCGGGTCGTCTCCGGCGTCGTGGACAGCGAGTCGTTGACATACCACACGCCCCTGATCTCGCCGACCGGTTGCAGCCGATGCGGCAACGGCCGCATCGAACGAACCCCGGACACCAACGCGTCGGTGTCGCCGTCGACCAGGTCGTAGACGGCCGCGACGGCTGCGGTGAGATTTCGCAGGTTGTGATCCCCGCGGAGTGGGATGTCCGCCCTGTCGACAAGCACCGTCGACCCTCGGCGAATCTGCCCGTCGCGGGCGTGGAACCCGTCCTCGACCCCGAAGGGGACCGCGCGCGCCGGGCTCGCGGAGGCGATCCGTGCCGCGACCGGGTTCACGGCGTCGTACACGACCACGTCGTCGGGACGCTGGTGCGCTGCGATCGGCGCCTTCGCCGCGTAGTACTCGTCGAGGTCGGTGTGCCAGTTCAGGTGGTCCGGTGTGACCGCGAGGACGACGGCGACCCGCGGCGAGACCCGCGCGTCAATGAGCTGGAAGTTCGACAGCTCCAAGACGACGATGTCGTCGGGGTCGACCTTGTCGAGGTAGTCCAGCGGTGGGATCCCGATGTTTCCGCCGACGAGCACCGTCCGTCCGGCGGCCCGCAGGATGGACGCGATGGCCGTGCAGGTCGTGCCCTTTCCCTGGGTGCCGGTGACCCCGATGACCAGGCCGGGGCAGCGCTCCAGGAACTCCCGCGTCACGCTCGTGACGTTTCCGTCGGGCGGAAGGAGGTCTGGCCGCACACCAGGGCTGCGCACGATGAGGTCGAAGGCGTCGATCCCGTCGAGGTACGTCGGCCCGACCCGCGACGCGATTCCGTCCGGGAGTTCCTCGCTGAGGGTTGGCGCGCACACGGTGACGTCGTGGCCGCGCCGCGACCAGTAGGCGGCGGCCGCCTGGCCTTCCACGCCGTAGCCGATGACGGCGACTCTCACACGCGACTCCTTCGCATCGAGACGGCCCCGACTGTCTCCGTGGTCGGACCACGATCAACCGGACGACACCCTAGTCCGGCCATTCCCGACGCGAGCGAGCCGACACGAGCTAGCGCTCAGCATGGAGCTGGGCCGAGCCCAGTGGGCTCGGCCCAGGTGTCCCGAGGTCGTGGGTCAGTCCGTCGCCTCTGGTGGTGGCGCGTGCCACCAGCGAGCCTTGTAGATCTGGGAGCCGTGGAGGGTGAGCCGCTCCGTGCGGTTGTACAACGTCACCGTGTCCGTGCACCAGGTGCACAGGTTGCCCGGCTGAATGTACGTCGTGAGGACCTGACCCGACTCCGCGTCGTCGCCTACCGCTTTGACGCCGCTTCGGCTGATCTGGTTCGCGCCGCGGTAGTCCTGCGTGAACGTGTCCTCGTTGATCGAGTACTGGTAGACCTGCGACCCGGTCGTGATCCAGAGGCGGTCTGGGTTGGCGGCGACCGGCGTCAGGTCGTGGCCATAGGGCGTCGGGAGTGCCGTGCGCCGGACCTCGGTGAGCGTGGGCGCGTCCGGCATGCCGCCGAGACGGTAGGCAAGGAGGTCGTTCCCGCCCAGCGCCCACAGCAGCTGTCGTTCCTCATCCCAGTGCACGCCGTGGGCGTCGTGCAGGTCGACCTCGATGTACGTCGAGGACCGGGGGCCCTGCGAGGCGGTGTAGATCCGCAGCCACCCGCCGGTGCTCGCGGCGATCGCGACGTTCCCGTCCGGCAGCAGCTCGATGCTGTGGGGGTTCTGGCCACGGCCCACGCTCGTCGCCCAGTACGGCGTCCCCTCCGGGTACGCGATGACACCGACGAACCCCCACGAGTCGGTGGTGAGCAAGTACGGCTTGCCGTCGCGGTAGCGCAGCTTCGCCTCGTCCGGCACGCCCCAGTCGACCGCCAGGTCGGCCAGACCGTTCGCCGCGCTGGGACGCCACTCCCACTGGATCTCCGCGTTCTCGAAGCTCTTCCGATCAGACGCCAAGACCAGAATGCGGTCCGTCGCCTGCTCGGTGAGGACGATCGAGGCGGCGCTGTCACCGGCGGCGGGTGGAAGCGCCGAGGCCGTGGCCACGCCCGTTGCTGTCATCGCAACGGCGAGCCCGACCACGGTAAGACCGGTACGCAGCGATCGGTGTCGGTGACCTCGGAATCGAACACCCATGAGCGACTCCTCTACTGGTGGGCGAAAACTCGTCGCGACCGCGTCAGGACCGAGGGACTCGAGCGCGAGCGCCTCAGCGTTAGTCGCGCCTATCGCTCGATGTGCTGGATGCCGGGGACCCCGGCCTCGAGGTGGATGGTCGCCGCCGTCTCCAAGGGCGCGCCGGGCTGCGTCACGTACGGCACGACCCGGTAGTGCGCGCGCCACGTCGTCGAGGTGACGTCGCACCGCACGTAGCCGCGCTGGGCGTTGTGGAAGCGCATGTGCGGGTTCTCCCGCAGCCAGGTCTCCCCCAGCGCGTCCATCGGTTGGCCGTCTCGTCCCGAGCTGATCGACGTACCGAGTAGCTCGACGCCCACGATCGGGGACGACAGGTCCTCGAAGTTCAGCCTCAGGTCGGCCGCCACACTGCGGTGGGCATCGCCGGTGACGACGACGAGGTTGTCGACGCCTCGCTCGTGGACGCCGTCGAACAGGCGTTGCCGGGCCGCTGCGTACCCGTCCCAGGTGTCCATGCCGTAACGCTCCGCGGGCCCGTCCTCGTGGTCGGCTTTCATCATGAAGATCTGGTTGCCGAGGATGTTCCACGTCGCCGACGAGCGGGCCAGACCGTCGAGCACCCACTCCTCCTGCGCGGGACCGAGCATCGTGCGCCGGGGGTTCCAGCGGTCGGATGGGTCGGTGAGCTGGACGTCCCGGAACTGCCGGGTGTCGAGCATGTCGAGCTGCGCCAGCTGACCGAAGAAGAACCGTCGATACAGCCGCATGTCCGGGCCGTCCGGCATGGAGGCCATGCGCAGTGGCTGGTGTTCGTAGAACGCCTGGAACGCCGCCGCTCGGCGCTGGAGGAAGACCTCTGGGTCCTGGTCGGGTTCGTCGTCGGGCTGGGAATGCTCGCCCGCCCAGTTGTTCTCGACGTCGTGGTCGTCGACGGTCACGATCCACGGAAACGCCGCGTGCGCCGCCTGGAGGTCCGGATCGAGCTTGTACTGGGCGTGGCGAACACGGTAGTCGGCGAGCGTGAAGGTCTCCGCCGCCGGCAGGTGGCCGCGCCCGATGCTGCCCTGGGCACCGCCCTCGTAGATGTAGTCGCCCAGATGGATGGCGAAGTCGAGATCCTCGCGCGCCATGTGAGCCAAGGCCGTGAAGTATCCCTCCGGGAGGTTCTGACAGCTGGCGAACGCGAACGACAGCGACGAGATGGCGGCGCCGACGGCCGGTGCGGTCCGCGTTCGCCCCACAGGGCTCAGGTATCGCCCGGCGCGGAAGCGATACCAGTACTCGCGATCCGGTCGGAGTCCCGACACTTCGACGTGGACCGAATGAGCGAGCTGCGGCGTCGCCGTCGCCGTCCCGGTGCGGACGACACGTCGAAAGGAGGGGTCCTCGGCCACCTGCCAGTGGACCGGAACCCTGAGGTCCGGCATGCCGCCCGTGCCGTCCTGCGCGGTCGGCTCTGGAGCCAGACGTGTCCACAGCACGACACCGTCCGGCAACGGATCCCCCGACGCCACGCCCAAGGTGAAGGGATCGTCAGCGAAGCTGGGATTCGCCCACGCTCTGCGGGGCGATGTCAGCGCGGAGTCGATCGCGAGCGCGAGCGCTCCGCTCCCGGCGACCGTGAGAAAGCGACGACGACTGGCCGCGACGGCTCGAGCCGACATGTGCGGTCCTCTCCGAAGGCCACATCCAGGCACGACACAGCGCGGACATGGCGGTCAGCCGACGATCACCATGCCCTCGGCGGGAACTGTGCTGGACGAACATGGCCTCGTCGAGAACTCGCCGCGAACTCGTCCCGAAACGGTCTCAGCCGAAAACACAACCAGGCTTCTGCGCACGCCACCGGCGTTGCCGCCGCTCGTCCCTCATGCCGTGGCCGGCACCCGCACGGAGGTGCCTGGCGGAACCTGATGCGGCTCGGCGGTCTTGTTGTAGAGCCAACGACGCGGATCATCCGTCACGTTGCGGACCGCGAGCTCGAAGCCGTCCAGAGGAAGACCAGGCTGTCTGATGTGGACGAGGTTTCCGTCGACGCTGACATAGCGCGGGTCCACCCACCGACGGCGCGTGCCATCCAGGACAACCTGGAAGCTCGAGCGCCGTGTGGCCGACTCCGGATCGATGCGGCGGTCGAACGACACCAGGATCGCGCCGTCCGGCAACCGAATCGCCTGCGTCGGGACCGGCGCCTCGTCATACATGTAGCCGCCGATGTGGTACTCGTACGCCGTCCACGTCGCGAAGCCCATGGATTCCACGGTCGCGACGAACTCCTCCAGCCAAGCGCGGTTCCGTGCCATCGCCAGCTGCGAACCGATGTCGGTCTGGATCCCCAAGGGAATGTCGGGATGTACGGCGCGGATGTCGTCGACGAAGGGTTGGTAGGCACGCGCGTAGTTGGCCGGTAGGTCGGGGCGAACCCAGTCAGGCCAGTTGGTCTGCAGGATGTGCACGTCGGGCTGGACAGTCGCGATCATCGCTGGCGCGTCGAGCCCTTGGTACTCCCGCTCCAACGCGACCGAATCCGGACCGGCGTCGATCGCGAGCGACCACGTCGCGACCAGGACATCCGGGTTGACGGCTCGGACGCCTCCCTCCCCATTGATCACCTCGTCGAGGAAGGCGTTCACCGCGTCGACTCGGAAGTCGACCCAGAGCTGGTAGAGCTCGGTGTCCGTGCGGTAGTAGTGCGGGTGCGAGGGATCGGTGAAGTTCGGGATCTCGCGACCGTAGCGCTCGACGAAGGCCGCCTGGGCGTGTGGGCCGACGTCACCGTAGTAGCCGCGGTCGATGCCGTTCCAGTCCGGCAGGTAGGGTTCGGCGATCTCGATACCGTCGAAGGGATACGTCGCGACCAGTGTGGCGAGCGCCCGCTTCTTCCACGCGACGTACTCGGCGCAGTGCGGGGAGAAGCGGTAGTAGCCGTCGTTGACGGGAGTGACCAGCTCCATCTGCCAGTCCTGCCACCCCTCAGGGAAGCGGTCGACGGAGTACGACCCGTTGCCGAGGACGAGCGCCCAGACGGTCAGCCCACGTGCCCGCAACGCCGCGACGAGGTCGCCGTCGACGTTGTTCTCGTTCGTGACGAAGTAGCGGACGCCGACGTAGCCGTTCTGGACCAGTTCGTCGGCGATGCTGTCCGGCGAGCGGTCGTGGTAGTAGGCGAAGCCCGGGTCGATCTGGATCGTCGGACCACCGAGCCGGTCGGCTCTTTGCGAACCACCGAGCCGGCCGCGGCCACGAACGCCCGCCGACGCACGGGCCGACGGCGCGGGACCCAAGGTCCAGGCCATGGCGAGTCCGACCGTGGCACCCAGCACCTCGCGTCGCCCAGCGACCCACGTGCGGCATCGTGACATCGAGCGGTGACCCCCTGGCTCCAACGACATGGCAGGACACGAAAACACCACCGCCTTCGGCCGGCCCCGTCGGCGGTGGTGTGCCCAGCCTTTCGCCACCACGACCGGCTCGTCCACGTCCACGCAGCACCTCGACAGGATTCGGCCACTGCCATCGGCGCCACCACGGGATACGGTGCCTCGACATGGCGGAGGCGTCGCGCCGTCGACGGTGGTGGCGGGACTGGCTCGGTGTTCCACGGGCCGAACCGGTACGTCCTCGCTGGGAGGAGGACCCCGTACCGCCACCGGGCACCACGCTCTCGTGGCTCCACATCGAGTCGGTCGGGACCACCCTGCAGTGCGCGCTCCTGCGACCGCGTGACCACGACGGGGATGCGGTCGTCCTCGTTCCGTTCTACGACGTCCACGTCACCATCGGACGGCCCGAAACCGCCTCGTGGCGCCCGCGTGATCCCGAGCTGGAGCGACGCGCCTTCGCCTGGCACCTCGCGCGCCGTGGCGTGGCCGCGCTCGCAGTGCCGTGGTGGTTCGAGTACGTGCTGCCCGACCGCCGATCCGGCGACCTGCGCGAACGCTACGCGCCCAGCGTCGCGCTGCACCGTGCGACCTCGACCGGGACTGGTCTCGGACGCGCGGTCGCCGACCTCGAGCGCGCGGTCGACACGTTGCTGTCCCTCCCATGGGTGCGCAAGGTCGCTGTGTTCGGGCACTCCCTCGGTGGCAAGCTCGCCTTGCTCCTCGCCGCCCTCGACGTTCGCGTGTGCGCGGGGGTGGCGCACGAGCCAGGGCTGGGCTTCGCGCACTCCAACTGGGCCGACCCGTGGTATCTCGACGGCCGCGTTCCCAGCGATCGCGACATGGACGACGTGCTGGGTCTCGTCGCGCCGCGGCCGTTCCTCCTCGTCGGCGGTGGTGACAGCGACGGCGAGCACAACCGCGACCTCGTGGAGTCCGCCCGACGCCACTACGCGGCGCATCACGCGGCTGACGCGCTCGAGTTCGTCGTCCACGACGCGGGCCACACGCCGCCGTGGTCGGTGTTGAACGACTGCTACGGGTGGCTGGAACGTCGGCTCGCCGAGAGCGATCCTTCCTAGGCCGACTGCGAGATCGGCGGCCCCGACAGCCATCGCGCGCCGTGCAAGCGGTCGCCACGGTTGTGGTGGCCCGGCTCGGGTAGGAGGCTCGAATGCCCGAGGGTCACCTGATCCATCGGTACGCCCGCGACCAGGAGCAGACCTTCGCCGGTGCGCTGCTCCGGGTGAGTTCTCCACAAAAGCGGTTTCTCGAGGGTGCGCGGCACCTCGACGGATCCCGGCTGGAGAGGGTCGAAGCGTACGGGAAGCACCTGTTCTACTGGTGGGAAGGCAAGGAGGTCCTGCACGTCCATCTCGGGCCGCAGGGCACGTTCCTTCCCGTCCGTCCGGGTGCACCGCCTCTCGCGCAGGCACGTCTTCGGATCAGCGGCCCGGACGCCGGGATCGACCTCGTCGCGCCCACGGTCTGTGAACTCCTCGGACCGGAGGGCCGGGACAGGATCGTCGCCCGGCTCGGACCCGACCCGCTGCGGGACGACGCGAACCCGGACGCGGCCTTCGCGGCGATCGCGGGCAGTTCTCGCATGATCGGCGCACTCGTGCTCGACCAAGCCGTCCTCGCCGGCGTGGGCAACGTGCTCCGCGCCGAAGGGCTGTTCCTGACCGGCCTTCACCCCACCGTCCGGGGGACCTCCGTGTCGCGCGACGTGTTCGACTCGCTGTGGTCGCATCTGACGCTGATGATGCGGCGAGCCGTGGCCGAGGGCCGCATCATCACCGTGCGCCCACCCGGGGTGGACGTCCGCACGATTCCTGAGTCGGAGGGTCGGTACGTCTACAAGCAGGAGCGGTGTCGGCGCTGCGGGACCCCGGTGCAAACGGGTGAGCTGGCGGGACGAACGGCGTACGCCTGCCCACGGGACCAGCCGCCGCCCAGCTGAGCGACTTCTGCCGGCATCTCGGCGAGTGCCCGGCCGCGCACCACCACTCAGCTGGCCCGCGGCCGGACGACGTCCCGAGGCACTGGGGTCGTGTTGCGGGCGGCTCGGCTCAGTCGACCAGCCCGAACAGCTCGGCGAACTCGCCCACCAACAGGTCGGCGCCCTTCAGTTGCGACGTGGTCGCGGCGTCCAAGAGGCCGCCGTACTTGCGGGCGTACGACGCGCCGGCCCTGGGGCCGAGTGGGACCGCGATGCCCGGCTCGTCGGGCTGATAGGTCGCCAGGTCAGCGGAGGATCCGGCCTCGAGGAGCGTGCGGATGTTGGCGGCCACCACCTCGGCGTGCGCCCTGGCCGCGGCGGCCTTCTTCGCCTCCGGGATCGCGGTGATGTCACCCAACGCGAAGACGCGGTCCGCGCCGGCCAGCCGCAGATCCGGCGTGACGTCGAGGCGCCCGTTCGGCTGACGGGCGACGGCCAGCTCGTCGGCGAGGTAGTCGGTGAGAACCGAGCCGCCGAAGCAGCGGAACCAGATGTCGGCGGCGAGCGTGCGACCGGACTGAGTGGTCACGGTGAACGGCTTGAGTGTCCCGGGATCGGGGACCGGCTCCGCGGTCAAGGTCGTGCCGAGCACGAGCTCCACGCCGAGCTCGGCGAGCTGGCGACGCAGCTCGGCACGAAACTCGTCGGGAAGGTCTTCGCCGGTGATGACGTCATGGCCGGGGTCCACGATCGTCACCGCCTTGTCGGGGAACGCGGCCTTGATCTCGCCGGCGAGCTCCAAGCCCACCGGTCCGGCGCCGAGCAGGAGGACGCGGTCGGCTGCAGCGAGCTGCTCGTGCGCGGTCCGCAGCCGCTCCTTGGCCGCCGCGCTGTCGTCGACGTCCAGCTTCGCCGGGAACGGGTAGGTCGAACCGGTTGCGAGGACGATGAAGTCGCTGGCCAACCGGACGCCGGAGGCCAACTCGACGCCGTCCGGTGCGACCCGGACGGCGTGGTCGCGCACCACCCGGCCGCGTCTGAGCAGCCGGTCGTACGGCAGGAAGATCCGGTCCGCCCACGCGGGGTCGACGAGGGCGCGTAGGGCGGCGATGTTGTGGAAGAAGCTGTCACGAGGCTCGACCAGGACCACATCGGCGACGTCGTCCAGCTCCTTCGCGACCGCGGTGCCGCCGTATCCGCCGCCCACCACGGTGACGGTTGCGCTCATCGGCTCTCCTAGTTCGTATTACGTATAGTTGGTAGTACGAACTAAACTAGTCGGAGTGCCAACGATTGGCAAGTAGACTTCGGGCATGGGCTCGGTGGCGGACGCGTTGGTGCACATCTCCCGCCTGGTTGATCGCGTGTTCGCCGACGTCGCCCGGGAGCAGGGCCTCACGCCGCAACAGGTGCACCTGCTGTGCCTGGTGGACACTGGCGCGATCGGGATGAAGGAGCTCGCCGAGGCGCTGGATCTGGAGAAGTCGAGCCTCACCGGCCTGGTGGACCGAGTCGCCCGACGCGGACTGATCACCCGCATCCCCGACGACCACGACCGTCGGGCATGCCGCGTCACCGTGACCGACGAGGGCGCACGGGTGTCTGCGATCTGTCACCGAGAGATCATCCGACGCCTCGAGGCGTTGGCCGACCACATGGCCGACGCCGACAAGGAAACCCTCGCGAAGCTAGCCGCGCAGCTGTCGGACGAGCCGGACGCCGTCGCCGCACCCGTCCACACCGGCCGGATTCACACCGGCCAGAAGTAGTCGAGGTCGTCCGGTACGTCGGGAAAGAACCGCCTGTACCACTCGGGGTTCTTCCGCAGCAGCGCCGACTGGTGCGACCGGTGCAGCCGCTCGTCCCCTAACCAGGGCGGCAGCAGGCCCACGCTGGCCAGCTCCTCCTGCTCTCGCGCGCGTCCCTTCTTCGCGTACTCGAGGAGCTTGTCCTCCACGGTGTCGACGTGTCCACGTGCCCTCCACTCGGCGCAGATCGCCGCGCCGTAGCAGATCAGCGCCTCCGCGTAGCCGCGCCACATGCGCACAGCCGGATGGTTCTGCCAGCCGTAGGTCGGGATGTGGCAGACCCGCAGGATCACCAGGGCCTCCGAGCGCTGGTTCCCCAGCCGCTTGGGGTCGAGGACCTTGGCCGTCTCTCGGAAGTCGGCGTACGGGAGGAAGGTCTGCACCGTGGAGTCATACCCGCGGTGCCGGCGAGCGTCATGGCCGTCAGTGCCGCCCCGGAGTATGCGTCATGACGACGCGTTCCGACATCGTGCCGTCCTGCGCCCGCACCATGTGTCGGACCGTCTCGTCGGCACGGAAGCCCTCCGACTCGTAGAGTGCCCGGGCCCTGTGGTTGTGCGGCTTGACGTCGAGCCAGACTCGCCTCGCGTGGTGGTGTCCGTAGGCACGCTCGACCGCCGCTCGGAGCAGGGACCGCCCATGACCCTTGCCGCGGGACGCCGGATCCACCACGATCCGCCGGATCTCGATCACACGCTCGGCGTTGTGCAGATCGGCGAGAACGACGAAACCCACGATCGTCGACCCCTCGACAGCCAGGAGATGCTCCTGAGCCGGGTCAGCCAGCGCCTTCTCGTGCCAGGCGCGGCCGGTCGCACACAACCACTCGTGAGTGTCCGGTGCGGTCTCCATCGCGACGACGTGCGGGATGTCGTCCGCGGTGGTGGGACGGAGGGTCAGCACGGCAGCAGGGTAGGGGTCACCGCGACGGAGGGCTAGTGCAGCTCCATGAGCTGCCCGTGTGAACCCCGACGTACGGGGAAGTGTGCACAAGGGAACGTCTCGCCCGCGAGTTTGACCCCCATCCGACGGCGATCAGGTGATGGAGGAGGAGTCCACCCATGTGCGCGAGCTGTGGCTGTGGCAGTCCAGAGGAGCAGCACGGGGACGAGCGCAACATCACGTGGAGCCAGATCAAGGCGGCCGCGGAGGCCGGCGGACAGACACCGGACGAGGTGGTCCGGAACATGGCGCGGATGGCGCAGCAGCAGGGAAGCTGAGCCCGCCCGCCACCGCGTCATCCTTCCGCGCCTCACGCTGCCGGGTCGGCCCCCACGATCGAGGGGATCTGGCCCATCGCCTCGCGCATGCCTTCCACCATGCCCATGGCGACGAGCTGCTCCATGGCGTCGTTCGTGGGGAACGTGCTCTCGATCAGCATCCGCGTACCCTCGCCGTCCGGTTCGAGCGTGACGCGAGCTGTCGTGGTGGGCATGTCCGGGTTGGGGCGACCGTCGTCGTCCGCGAAACCGTCCTCGAACTCCAGGCCGCGGGGCGGATTGACGGACAGGATGCGCCACCAACCGTGGTAGCGCTTGCCGTCGGGGCCGGTCATGAAGTAGCCGACCTCACGACCCGGCGCCAGCTCGAAGTCGGCGAACGTCGCGGAGTAGCCTGGCGGGCCCCACCACCGCTCGAGCTGCCGAGGGTCCGCCCACACCTGCCACACCCGCTCCACCGGGGCGTCGAACCGCGCGGTGAACGTCAGTGTCCTGGCCGCTGGATCCTTCTGGACGTCGATCATTGTCATCAGCGTGCTTCCTTATGTCTGCCCGGACGCCCGTCCGGTTCGGAGTGGAAGTCCTGGCTCCCCTTCGGCCAGGATCTGCCCGATGCGGTCGACACGCATGCGCTCTCCGACACCGAATATGTCCCGTGCGAGGACACACGAGACGGTCGCGAACGCGTGGGAAGCGCCAGGGCATGGAAGATGCGACGAATGACCGCCACGTGGCCTGTGCGCCTTCTCCTGGGACCCGTCCGCGCTTTCGATCGCCGTTCCCTCTCCCCACTCGTTGAACGACGTCACGAGTTGCCACCGTGCCCCGGACGCGACCGTCGCCCGGATGTCGTCCTCCCATCGCAACGGGTGGCGGTGTAACACCTACCGCTGCCTTCCCAGGAGTCCTGACCCACCACGAGGAGATACCGACGACGATGCGCCCGTACATCATGGCGTCGATGTGCGCGGCGATGACGGACGGCGAGCTGGAGTGTGGCAAGCGAGAAGTCAGCTTGTGGCAGTCGGTGGAGCCCCGAGTGGCGCCGCGTCAGCCATACAGCAGGTACTGGTCGCGAAGCTTCGAAAAGCGTGCCAGCTCCTCGCGCCAGCCGTCGATCACCTCGTCGATGGTGGCGCCGGCGTCGATCGCGGTCCGCACCCACGCCGACCCGGTGAGGTTGTCGATCCAGTACTGATGGACGTCGCCGGTACCTTCGTCCCGCCAGGCGAAGTCGTCCGGATAGAGGTGTTTCAGCGTCCACAACAGCGCGATGCCGAGGCGTACGGCATCGACAGAAGGACCGTCGACCACGACAATGTCGACGCCGCCGCAGGTCATGTCCTTGTACGTGGAGAAGGTCGGCACGAAGTACGCCTCACGGAACTGCAAGCCGGGCAACCGCAGCGCTGTCAACGCCTCGGCCCACCGATGGTCGATGTAGGGTGCACCCACCATCTGGAACGGCCGGGTCGTACCACGGCCCTGCGACAGATTGGTGCCGGACAACAGGCAACTGCCTGGATAGACCCAGGCGGTGTCGAGGGTCGGCATGTTCGGTGAGGGCAGCACCCAGGGCAAGCCGGTCTGCTCATAGCTCATGCTCCGGCGCCAGCCATCCATCTCCACGACCGCCATGTCGACGTGGTCGCCGGCGTGCCGTGGCAGGAACTCCGCATTGAACAGCAGCGCCAGCTCGCCGACCGTCATCCCGTGAACCTGGCAGATCGCCTCCCGGCCGACGAACGTGGCGTACTCCGGATGCAGCACTGGACCGGACGGAGCGCGGCCGGTGATCGGGTTGGGACGGTCGAGGACGACGAACCGCTTGCCCGCGAGCACCGCAGCCACCATCGAGTCGAACATGGTCCAGATGTACGTGTAGAACCGCGCCCCCACGTCCTGGATGTCGAACACCAGAGCGTCCACACCTGCTCTCGTGAAGATGTCGGCGAGCTCATCGCCACTCTTCTCGAATGTGTCGTAGACCGGTAGGCCGGTCTTCGGGTCGATGAAGAAGCCCTCCGAGTTCCCCGCCTGCGCCGTACCGCGGAAGCCGTGCTCGGGACCGAACACGGCGACGATGTCCACGTCATCGCTGGCGGCCATCACGTCGACCTCGTGACGCAGGTCCGGCAGGACACCTGTGGGATTGGTGATGACGCCCACCTTCTGACCACGGAGAAGCCGATAGCGGTCCCGTGCGAGCTTCTCGATGCCGACCCGCACTCGGCGAGGGCGTCGGCGCGCACCGGCCGACTGTCGCGAGGTCGCGGCCAACACGGGCTGAGCGGTTCCAAGGCCTACGAGGCCGGCAAGACCGGCGAGGACTCCTCGACGTCGCATCGTCGTCCTTCCCAAGCACCGGGGCTGACTCCTCACACACGTCGCACCATCACGCACGCGTCGCATCGGCGTCCGGTGTCAACCACGATCGCGCCAGTGGATCGCGATGCGTGACGTGAGTATCTCCTCCCGCACGCCCCGGTGGTCGGCTCTCGTCCGTCAACGGCAATCAGCGACGCAGGTGTGCTTTGGCACGGCCGCGCTCATCGGGAATAGGCTCATCGGGAATAGCCCGTGCCAGCCACTGTCGCGAACCCTACCTCCGTCACCTGCTCACGTGTCTTCTACGGTGGGCCCATGCCTCCGCCGCGCAGGATCGACTACCACGACGACCCGAACGCCCCGCGCGCGAACTCGCTCGTCCCGTCGGTCAACGTGGTCGTCGAGAACGACGACGGGCGCATCCTGCTCCTCCGGAGGACGGACAACGACAACTGGGCATTGCCAGGTGGCGCCATCGACCTCGGCGAGTCCCTCGTCCAGGCGGCCGTTCGCGAGACCAAGGAGGAGACCGGGATCGACTGCGAGATCACCGGTCTGGTGGGCATCTACACCGACCCTCGCCACATCATCCTCTACACGAGCAATGGCGAGGCCCGACAGGAGTTCTCAATCGTGCTCACCGCACGGCCACGCGGCGGCCAGCCCACGTCCAGCCCGGAGAGCCGCGACGTCCGGTGGGTGGATCGAGAGGAGGTGCTCGACTATCCCATGGATCGCGCCATGCGCCGCCGCATCGAGCACTACCTGAGCGGAGCCACCGAGCCCTACCTCGAGTGACGGCACGAGCGACCACCTTCTCCCGCGGCACACCGGAACGGCTCGTCATCGGCAGCGCGGTCGGATCACCACGCCGCGCTCGACGTCTATCGGTCGGCCAGCTCGGGCGGATCCTGAGGTCGTCAGCCATCGTCCAGCCGCTTGCGCGAACAGGACACATGACCAGTGGCTAGCCCTGTGCCCCTTCAACGCCGGACGACGCGAGTCCGTTTCGATCCGTGCAGTCGGCACGTTGAGGCTTCGCCGCTCCTGCCGAATCCCGGCCGCGCTCGCCCTGCTTCGTGAGCTTGTAGTGGAAGCGAACGACGGTCACTGACCACAGGCGTAGCTCGTGGTCGGTCCTCAGGACTCCCTCACTGTCGACGTAGACGTGGAAGGTCTCGTGGATCGGCAACCGCTTGGCGTAGGTGCCCTTGGGGCTGTCAACCACGACGTAAGCGCCGTCGTCACCGAACGCCCCTCGCGGCGACGACAACGTGAACGAGCCGTCGGGCTCCGCGATCGGGCGGAGGAAGACCTGCACGTTGCCGGACTGCAGCGGGAACGCCACGTGCACGCGCGGCTGCTGCTTCCCAGGAAGACGCCGGCTGGAGTAGCAGCCGCTGAAGACGTACTCGCCTGTCGACCGCAACGTCCGCATCCAGGCCGCGGCGCGCTGCTCACCATCCGGGCCGAGAATGGGAACGACCCGGCTGTCCACGCCGTGCGCCACCGCGAGCGGCTGGGTCGGCAGGGCGAGCTGCTGAACGCGACGACCGAACAGCCGGGTGATCAACTCACCTCCCGGCTGGAAGACTGGGTTCCACTGGGTCCAGACCTCCATCCGCCACAGGGAGGTCTCCTCGTAGAAGCTGCGAATCTCCGGTCGTACGGCGGCCGCCCGGAACTCCGGACCGTCGAGCTGCGACATGCTGGCCAGTAGTCCGCCGGACACTCCCTCAGCAACCGTGCCACCGTGAGCGGTTGCCGCCGCGGCCAGCCAGCTGTCGCCGACCGTCGCCGTGTCGTGCATGGGCGCGGCCAGCCACTGCTCCGCCCCCGAGAGGTCGACCCGCCGACCCGTCCACCGCCAGAACGCCCGGGTGAGCGGGTCGAGGTCCGACACCGAAATCATGCGGACAGCGTGCCATAGGGTCCCCGCGGTGGTTGTGCACCGTGGCGAGCCTCACGGCCGCCACGACGTCGAAAGGTCGCGGTGCGCTCAGGCGCGATCATCCGCCCGGAGCGCGAGGTATGGAGGCTCGCCGTGTCGACCGCTCAGACCAGTCGCAGCCCGGCGAGGACGACGGACTCGCCGTCGTCCCAGCGTCCCGCCAAGGTCTCGTCGACAGAGATCTCAGTGCCGACCACTCGGGCGACGACCACCTCGATCCCGGCCGCCCGCACGACCGTGGTCGGCCCCTCGTCGTGGCATCGGACGGCGTGAATCTCCGTCGAGGGTTCGGGGCGGTTGCCGCTGCCCGCCACCGTCACCGTCGGTGGCAGCGGCTCCAGCCGCCCCCCGACGTCGACGTACTCCTGGGCCTGAGTGCCCCCGGTCAGAATGGCTGTCGCGAACGCTGTCATCGCGACCGGGTCACCACACCCGTCGTACACCCACCGCTGGCCGAGCACCGAATGCTCAGCCGTCCCGACCAGGAACGCCTCGGCCCCAGGCAGCGGCGCGTCCCGGTAGGTCAGCGGCACGTGGAACACCGTTCCGTCACCGGACCGAACGAGCGACGCCTCGATGCCCACCTGGCCGGCCGGATCGTCGAACCGGTACGCGCCGACCCGCTGAAGCTCACCGTCCGCGTCGAACCACGGGCGGGTCGGCAGCCAAGCACGCAGGAGGTCGATCTTCGTGGGACGCAGCGTCGCCTTGTGGATGTGCGCCATGGGTTCGGACCCTACGTGCCACGCGATGCTCAGGAGCCCGCGGACGTGGAGACCGCGGCCGCGAAAGCTGCCATGCTGTCGATGACCACTTCTGCTCCAGCGCGTTCGAGCTGTGTCCGCTTCCCTGGTCGGTTCGCGAAGCCGACCGGGTGAACGCCGGTCGCCCGAGCGACCTGCATATCGGTGTCGGAGTCACCGACCAAGACACACTCGTCGGGTCGAGCGCCAAGCATCGCGAGCGCACGGCGCACCGGGTCCGGGTGCGGCTTCATGAGGTCCGGCCGGGCATGAGCACGGCCGACGACACCGCGGATCAGGTGGCTGAGCTCGTGCTGGTCAAGGTAGGCGCGAACCGCCTGGGGCGCGTTGTTGCTGACGATGACGATCGGCCGCCCGTTCGCGTGGCAGGCACGGATGGCCTCGTGGGCGTGCGTGGTCGGTGGCGCGACCTTCGCCGCGGTGACCTCCTCGTGGACGAGAGCGTTCTCGACCACGGGCAGGAGATCCGGAGCGAAGCGTTGAAAGCGCTGAAGGAGGTTGAGCAGGTCCTGATCGTTGTTCCAGATCGTCCCGAGGTCGACGCCGTGGGCGGCGAGCACGTCGCGGAGCCGTGCCGCGACGGTGGCGACCCGACCGCCCGCGAACAGGCCGCACACGGGACCGTCGAAGTCCAACAGGACCGGCCCCGTCCGGGCCACCACGTCGATGAGTCGCCGCACCGTCTCCTCCCTCAACCGCGACCCGCAGACTAGCTCGGTGCGGCCCGCGGACGTGACCGAAGGCTCAGCGAGCGTCTTGAGGGATCGGCATCCACAGCCGTACGTCGTCGAAGACCAGGTCGCCGTCGTCGTGGAAGCCGCCCGGGAGCCTGCCCCACTCGGTGAAGCCGAGCCCACGGTAGGCACGCTCAGCGTGCGTGCCGCCCCGACAGCTGATCTCGAGGATCGTGCAGCCCCAGCTCGCGGCCTGCCGACGAGCCGCCTCGACGATCTGGCGCGCGAGCCCGGTCCCTCGCGACAGAGGAGCGACGACGAACCCGCTGATCTCGGCCCGATGCCGACACAGGCGATGCCCCAGGCGACTCACGCTGCACGTGCCCACGGCTTCCTTCTCGCCGTCGACCGCGACGAGCATGACGCCTTCCCCGCGCTCCATCGCGTCAGCTGAGTCCTCGATCAACGAAGCGATGTCCTCGAGGCTCATCGCGCTGAAGCAGTTCCGTCGCAGACTGGCCGCGTCCTCAGCGCGTACTGGCCGAATGAGCATGCCGGAACTGTAGTGCCGGAGGCGGTGCGGCATGCGGTTTCGGCGTTTCCATGATCGACGGCGCGAAAACGTCATCGTTCCGTCGATACGCTCGTGCGGTGAGCGATCACCCGCCCGGCGGTGTCCCACTGTCACCTGCCGAGCGCGACGCGCTCGATGCCAAGTGGTCGTCCTGTTGGACGCCGCACGAGGTCGCACGCCACTTGGCGGGTGTCAGCACGCCCTGGTACGTCGCCGCCGGCTGGGCGCTCGAGCTGTTTCGTGGTAGGCAAACCCGCGAACACGAGGACCTCGAGATCGCCGTCCCCGCCGCGCGCTTTCCCGAGATCCGTGCTCGCTTCTCCGGCTACGTCTTCGATGTGGTCAGCGGCGGCAGGATCTGGAAGAACGCCCCGCCTGAGGTGTTGGCGGCGACCCACCAGACCTGGTTGCGCGACCCCACGACCGACAACTACCTCGTGGATGTGTTCCGCGAGCCCCACGACGGCGACACCTGGATCTGCCGGCGTGATGAGACGATCCGGCTCCCCTACCGCGACATCATCCACCACACCGCGGACGGCATTCCCTACCTCGCTCCCGAGCTGGTCCTGCTGTTCAAGGCCAAGTACGTCCGGTCGAAGGACCAGGCCGACTTCGACGCGACCGTGCCCCACATGACCCCAGCCCAGCGCGAGACCCTCGCCAAGCTTCTCGCCCGCATCCACCCGGGCCACCAGTGGGCGCACAGTTGTGACCGTGGCTCGGATCGTGAAGGTAGGTGAGCGCGTCATCTCACCAACATGTGAGAGAGCGGACCCGGCGCTACGGCCGGAGCTGCCCTCGAGGGCCGTCGGCTTGGTCTTGGTGCGCAGCTGGGTCCGTATGAACAGCTGGAGCACCGATCCGTTTCCTTCGCTCGCCTGGGTCTAGTCTTCCGAGGCAACTGACCGAAGGCGTGGCGCCATGCGAAAACTGATCTACGGCATGAACCTGACCCTGGACGGCTACATTTCCGCGCCGGGCGGCGACCTCGGCTGGAGCGGGCCGAGCGATGAGCTGTTCCAGTGGTGGCTCGAAAAGGAGCGGTCGATCAGCCTGTTTCTGTACGGGCGCCGGCTGTGGGAGACCATGAGCGTCTACTGGCCGACGCGCGACCAGCAGCCGGACGCCACCCCGGCAGAGATCGAGTTCGCGCGGAACTGGCGAAACACGCCGAAGGTGGTGTTCTCCTCAACGATCGACAAGGTCGACTGGAACGCTCGCCTGTTCACCGGCGACGCGATCGCCGAGATCACCCGGCTCAAGGCCGAGGACGGCGGGCCGATGAGGGTCGGCGGCGCAACGCTCGCCGGAGCGGTCATGCGGGCCGGGCTGATCGACGAGTACGAGATCGTCACCCACCCGGTCCTCGTGGGGGGCGGTACACCGTTCTTCACCGCGCTGGAAAGCAGGGTGAACCTGAACCTGGTGGAGACGCGGACGTTCCCCGGCGGCGTGGTCCTGACCAGGTACGAGAGATCGCTCGGCTGCTGACGGCCTGGGCAGATTCATCGCTCCCGGCAGGCGCGGGAACGGGCGAACGGCGTCCTGCAGGTGTCTCACGAGGCGGCAGGTCGGCTGGGGTCAGCCCTGTGGTCAGAAGTGCGGGCTCCGGACGACCATCCGTCTGCTGGGGCTCTGCGCCGTCGTCCTGGCGCCTGGCTGCTCGTTCGGCTGCTTTGCCTGTCTCGATGAGCACAAGGCCCAGGGCGGAGGCGGGTGGTACCGCTCCTGACCTGGGCCTTCGTGAGAGCCGCCTGTTCTGTTGTTGATCTCGGTCAGTGGTTTGGTGTGCCGGCTGTCGTGGCCGCGCCGGCCCGGCCGAGGACGGCCCCGGGCCGCCCGCAGTGCCGAGACCGGGCGCAGCGCGCGCCGCGTCAGTGGCGCACCCTTGATCTGGATCTGGTAGAGGTCAATGCAGCAACGGATCGCTGCCAGCGAGTGTGCGCGGTCCACGTGTGCCGCGTGGCGAGTCGAGGAGTTCCGAGTTAGGGCGTTCTCGTCTCGTCGATGATCCAGCGAATGTACTCGGGGTTACCGTCGGTCATGGGGACGGCGACGACGGACGGGACCTCGTAAGGATGCTCGCGCTTGGTGCGTTCGACGATTTGGGGCACTAAGCCACGTCGGGTGCGCAGGGCGACGCGGGCTTCGGTTTTTCTGTGCACTCGACCGCGCCACCGATAGGTTGTTTCTATCTCGGCGATGTTGTGGCCTGATGCGCACAGTCGGTCGAGGATAAGTCTGTGTGTAAAGTCGGTGAGCCAGTCGGGATCCGGCGCCGTGATGATGACCTCGCAGACCTCATCCATCGCGGCCGCTCTCCTGCTCCCTTAGCTGCTCGACGAGCCTCCTGGCCTCCTCGTCGCTCTTCGCCATGCTTCCCCAGCCCGTCACGATCTTCCCGTCGTAGCTGAGTCCGACCCATCGGCCGGTCATGTTGATCCCGTGGGGATGCATGACGAAGTACATCGTCCCTTTCGAGCGGACCGAGCCGTCGTTAGCCGCGTACCAGCCCATGAGAATTTCGTTGTCCCACAGGCGAAGCTCACCGCGCCACAGATAGCCACCTTTCTCGGCAGCCGTTCCTCGTGTGAGAGCCTCGACCTGTATGAACTCTCCGTGCTGGCGAAAACGCACCTTCTGGACTCGAAGGTCCTCGACGCCATTCCTGAATGACTGCCAGCACGCGTACCACTCACCCGAGAGGCTTACGCGGTGACTTGGAATCCCGGCCAGTTCACCAAGCGAGATGTCGAGTGCATTGGCGATGGCCACGGCGACCGAGAGGACGGGCTGTTGCTCGCCTGACTCGTACCGCCTGATCTGACGCGGGTCGACTCCAACCGCGGCGGCCAGCTCGGATTGGGACATACCCAGCTCCGCCCTGCGTCGGCGCATCACCTCGGACATCTCCACACCTCCATCTTCGGGGGACGTCTTAGTCCTTGACAACCGGACCTCTCAGTCCCACATTAGAGGACGAATCAGTCCTATCGCGAGGGCGAAAACGTCCTCACGCTCAGCAGCCACAGAGGTGAAGATCATGGCGATTGCTGGGCGTCTTCCGGTGGATTCGGTGGATGTGTTCCCGCATGGGTTGTACGCGTTCGTGGCGACGGAGGTGGAGCCGGCTCGGGATTTTGAGAGGTCGACGTCGGATCGGTTCGTGCAGCAGGTCGACAAGGACACCGGGCTTGCGGTGTGGACGTTCGAGGTGCTGGATGCGGACCCGCAGGCGAGGGACAAGGCGATCACGGTGCGGATCGTGTCGGAGCACAAGCCGGTGTTGCCGGAGGCGCCTGCTGGGATGCCGTTTCGGCCGGTGGAGTTCGAAGGGCTGACGGTGGCGCCGTATGTGGATACGTCGCGGTGCTCGGGTGGGCCGGGTGCGCATCGGTGCCGGGCGCGGTTGGCCTGGTCGTTTAGGGCGACGGGGATTGTGGCGCCGAAGCCGCGGAGTGCTGGGCGTTCGCGGGAGAGCA
Source organism: Thermasporomyces composti (assembly GCF_003386795.1). Taxonomy (NCBI): domain Bacteria; kingdom Bacillati; phylum Actinomycetota; class Actinomycetes; order Propionibacteriales; family Nocardioidaceae; genus Thermasporomyces; species Thermasporomyces composti. The sequence goes on along the minus strand of NZ_QTUC01000001.1, from coordinate 2,644,063 downwards.
AGGACGCGGCCGCGTAGGCGGCGGGCCGTCTTGATCTGACAAGCGCGCGGGGGCGGTGCTGGACCTTGCCCGGGACCCCACCGCCCTCGCGCCTCCAACAACCTCGATCCCTGGTGTGGAGGGAGCGAAGTCGTGTCTGAGTCTAGACACACGCGCCGACGGTGTGTGGCGTGTGAGGAGGAGTTGTTCGCCCCGGTGGCGGGGTCTGCTGGCTGGGTGGACCGGTGCGCTGGCTGCGGCCGGCTCGAGGCGGCCACGGCTGACGGTTTGTGTGAGCGGTGCCGGCGGCGGTCGAAAGGTCGCGCTTCCAAGCCTCGGCTGGCTGCGGTGCTGGGGGGTGGTGGCCGTGGCTGAGGCTCCGCAGGTGCGGCCTGAGGTGATCCGGATCGGTTTGGGCGCGGTGATCACACTGTGGCTGGGGTCCAAGGCGGCTGCTGGGGTGTGGTGGCTGGCCCGTCACCCCAGCGTGTGGCTGGCGGCCGGGGCCTGTTGGGGGTTGTGGTGGCTCGACGCCTCGGCCGGGTGCCGGCGGTTGTGGGCCTGGCTGCTGGTGCCGTGGCGGTGGTTGTGGCTTGGCGGTGTGCGCATCCGGGCTCGTTCCCGGTTGGTGGCGCGGCGGGCGCGTGCCTGGCGGCGTCGGGTGTTCGTGTACCGGCGCGGGGTGGCAGGCCGTGATGGCCGACCTCGGCTTGGTCGTGTCCCGGGACGGCGAGCAGCAGTTCCCGGAGCTGCGGCGGGTGCGGTCGACCGCGACGGTGGACCGGGTGTAGGTGTGCATGCTGCCCGGCCAGGTCCTGGCCGACTGCGGGCAATCCTGGCGAGCCGTGGTGGTGGAAAGCTCGACGTGGACTCGGTGAAGAACGCCAGAGCGAGGACGGTCCCACTCGTTGACGAGCTGGTACCGATCGTCGATCGTTGGGCTGCCGGCAAGGCGCCGGATGACTGGCTCTTCGCCGCGCCCGAGGGTGGTCCGCTGCGGGAGTCGAACTGGAAGCGCTCGGTGCAGTGGACGAAGGCCGTGGCCGCGATTGGGCTCTCCGGTCTACGGGTTCACGATCTCAGGCATACTGCCGCGTCCATCTGGCTCGCCCAGAGTGCCGATCCGACAGTGGTTCAGCGGGTGCTCGGGCACGCCACCGCGTCGATCACGATGGACCTGTACGGGCATCTCCTGGACGCCAACCTGTGGAACGCCGCGCGCAAGATCGGGGGCATCACGGGGGCATCGTCGGCCCACGGGGCAGTGCCCCAGCGAGCCGTCGTTGATGATCAAAGACCTGACCTGGACTGATGAGTGGAGCCGCCTGTGGGAATCGAACCCACGACCTACGCATTACGAGTGCGTCGCTCTGGCCGACTGAGCTAAGGCGGCGTGTGCCTGACCGGCACGGGCGATGAGCATACCCGGCGGCCGACGGCGCCAGGTCGTCACCCCGCCAGATGCGGGGGACCTCTGCTCAGCAGAGCAGCTTAGCGTCTCCCCACAAAGTCCTGCGCATCCACCGCCCCCCACAGCGTTGAGGGGGGTGAATCGGACATCCCGGGCACCCATCCCGGCACCCTGCCGGGGACGCCCGAGCCGACGAGTCCGCGCGGCCCCCTTGAGGGCAGCCCCACGGCAGCGCCCGCCGCCTCCCGGACCGGACGCGGCTAGCTCTCCGGGCAGGTCATCCCGTCCTCGGGCGGCTCGCCCTCGAGCAGGAACGCCTCGACCACCTCGTCGACACACCTGTTGCCCTGCATGTACGCGGTGTGCCCGTCGCCCTCCCGGGTGAGCAGGACACCGGCCTCCAGCTGCTCCGCCAGGCTCCGGGACCACTCGTACGGCGTGGCCGGGTCCCGTGTGGTACCGATCACGAGGATCGGCTTGGTGCCCTTGGCGTGGATCGGTCCCGGTTTGCCGACGGGCTTCACCGGCCACTCGGCGCAGGTCAGCGACCCCCACAGGATGAAGGAGCCGAACCGGGGCGACGCCTGGCGGAAGACCGGCTCCTCCCTGAGGATCTCCTCGACCGACGTGACGTCCGGGCGATCGATGCAGTTGACCGCGAGGATCACCTCGGAGGCGTTCGAACGGTAGCTGCCGTCGGGGTTCCGTTCGGTGTACTCGTCCGCCAGGGCCAGGAGCCGGCTGCCGTTGCCGTCGAGCGCGGACGCCAGCGCGTTTCGCAGCCGCGGCCAGTACTCCTTCACGTACAGCGGCATGATGATCCCGGTCGTGGCGAGCGCCTGGGTGAGACGCCGCCGGCTGCTCGTGGGCAGCGGATTCCGGTCGACCCGGGCGAGGAAGGCGTCGAGGTTCCGGTACGCCTCGTCGAGGCTCCTGCCGAGCGGGCAGTCCTCGCGTTGCACGCAGTCCTCGAGGAACGCCTTGAGCGCGACCTCGAACCCCTTCGCCTGCTCCAGGCTGAGGTCACGTGCGCTTAGCGTCGGGTCGACCGCTCCGTCCAGGACCAGCCGGCCCGCTCGCGAAGGGAAGAGCTCGGCGTATGTCGCGCCGAGGAAGGTGCCGTACGACTTGCCGAGGTAGGTCAGCTCCTCGTCGCCGAGGGCCCCCCGCAGGATGTCCATGTCGCGGGCGGCGTCTTCAGTGGACACGTGGGGCAGCAGGTCTCCGCTGCGTCGCTTGCAGCCGGCCGCGAACTGTCGGGCGATCCGTTGCAGCTCTCGGCGTTCTGCCGCGTTGTCGGGTGAGCCGTCGGCGGCGTGGTAGGCGTCCAGTTGTCGGTCACTCACACAGTCGACCGGCGCGCTGCGACCGACGCCACGCGGGTCGAAGCCCACGATGTCGTAGCGTTCGAGGACGGGGCGGCTGATGACGAACGGCGCGACCGCGGCGTACTCCACACCCGAGCCGCCGGGTCCACCCGGGTTGATGACCAGGGAGCCCAGCTTGCGCTCCTGGTCCTGCGCCGGGTACCGCAGGACGGCGAGCTCGATGGACTTGCCGCCGGGGTTGTCGTAGTCGAGGGGGACGCGCAGCGTCGTGCACTGGAGCGTGCTCCCCTCGTCGCACGGCTCCCACGTCAGGCGCTGCCGGTAGTAGCGCTGGAGGTCCTTCGACACGCCCGACGGCGCGGGCGCGGGCGTGGCCCCAGGTGTTCGGTCCGACCGCGTGTCGTCGGCGTGGCCGAGGACCTGCTCGGCTCGCGGCACCACACCACAACCGGCGAGCATCGCGGTGACGACCACTCCGGCGAGGATGGCACCGACTCGCGCCGTGCTCCTACGTCGCACCCGATCAACCTTCCGCCCACACCGACTCCGCGAGTCGGTCCCTGCAGCTTCGTCCGAGACAGCAGCCTAGTGGCGGCGTTCCGCTCGCCTGCCAGGATCGTGAGGGGTCGAACGCGGTCCAGACCCGGTGGACGGCTGGGGTGAGGCCAGCTCAGCGGGCGCCACCCCAGAGCGCGATGGTCATCTCCTCCATCGCCAGCAGCGGCGCGACGTTGGCGGCGATCGCCTCACGGCAGGCGAGGATCGCGTCGATCTGCCGGAGAACGTGGTCAGGGGCGGTCCGGGCGGCGTGGCGTTCGATCTCGGCGCGCAACTCCTCGTTGACAAGCTGGCCACCAGCGCCCATCGCGACGACGAGGACGTCACGGTAGTACGCCACCAGGTCGAGCAGCGCACGGTCGAGTGAGTCACGCTGCATCCGCTTGGCGCGAACCCGCTGCTGCTCCTCCAGCTCCTTCTTCGCGCTCTGCAAGTGCCGCGAGGTCGCGCTCTTTCCGGAGCCGCGGGTCATGCCGAGCGCGTGCTCCAGCTCCGCCTTCTCAGCGGCGTCCAGCTCGGCCGTGGTGGCCTGGGCTTCCTCCTCCGCCATCTCGACGAGCTCGGCGGCAGCTGCCAGACAGTTAGTGAGGCTCGTGAGTCGCTGGGGGATCGCGAGCACCCGCTGACGACGCTCCCGCACCTCCGGCTGGGTGGCGAGCGCGCGAGCGCGACCGATGTGCCCTTGGGAGGCGCGAGCCGCGAACATCGCGAGCTCAGGATCGACGTCATACCGGCGGCGCAGGACGGCGGCGACCGCTTCCGCGGGTGGGGTGCGGAGGACGAGCAGCCGGCACCGGGACCGGATGGTGGGGACGACGTCCTCCACGGTGGGGGCGCACAGCAGCCAGACCGTTCGGTCCGCCGGCTCCTCCAGGCTCTTGAGCAACGCGTCGGCCGCCTGCTCGGTGAGCCGGTCCGCGTCCTCGACCACCAAGACCTGCCAGCGTCGGCCGACTGGCGCCATCGCCGCCTTCCGGACGAGCTCACGCACCTCGTCGACGCGAAGCGACAGCTGTTCGGTGCGGACCAGCGTGACATCCGGATGGGTTCCGGCGAGCACGCTCCGGCAGGTGCCGCACTCGCCGCACCCCTGACGCTCGCACTGGAGCGCGGCCGCGAAGGCCCGCGCGGCGTTGGACCGGCCCGAACCAGGTGGTCCGGTGATCAGCCACGCGTGGGTCATGCCGGAGGTCGAGGAGCCGCCCCCATCGGTGGGCGCGCCGGAGAGGACGTCAGCAGCGGCCTGGACCGCCGCGCGCAGGATCGCGACGGTGGGCTCCTGGCCGACGAGGTCGGCCCACACGCCGTCGGCGGCACCGTGCTCCGTGGACGGCTCCTGCTGCACGAGCGCGTCCCTCATGGCCGCACCTCCCGCGTCGTCGACGTCTGGGCCCTCGCCGTTCGTCGTGCGGAGCGGTCGTGTGGGCCCGCCCCATCCTCCTTACCAGGCGCCTCCCCCGCGTTCTCCGGACCAGGCGACTCCTCCGTGCGGGATGACCCAGCCTGGCGTCCGTCGTCGTCGCTCGCGGCCTGGGAGGTCGCCCCGTCGCTCCCGGCCTCTTCTCGTCCGCCACGACGTCGGCTGGCACGCGCCTGGAGATTCTCCAGCAGCGGCTTCACCCGTTCCCGGACGCGGTCGGCGATCTGCTCCGGAGGCTGGGTGGCGTCGACGACCAGGTAGTGGTCGGGGTCGAGGGCCGCGAGCTCGAGGAACTGCTCGCGGACCCGTTGGTGGAACTCCAGTGGCTCGCTCTCCAGCCGGTCCCGTGGCCCGTCCTTGCGAAGCAAGCCCACCTCGGGCGGCAGGTCGAGGAGCACGGTGAGGTGAGGTCGCAGGCCTCTCGTGGCCCACCGGGACAACCGCAGGATCTCGTGTTGGCTGAGCTTGCGGCCCGCCCCCTGGTAGGCGAGGGTCGAGTCGACGTACCGATCGGTGATCACCACGCCGTCTCGGTCGAGGGCGGGCCGGATGACGGCGTCGACGTGCTCCGCCTTGTCCGCGGCATACAGCAGGGCCTCGGTCCGAGGCGAGACCGGTGTCCGACCACTGTGCAAGAGGAGGTACCGCAGGTCCTTCCCGATCTCGGTGGCGCCGGGCTCGCGTGTGACGGTCACCTCCGCCCCGCGCTCGCGGATCCACTGCGCGAGCCGGTGCGCCTGCGTCGACTTGCCCGCGCCTTCGCCACCCTCGAAGGCGACGAACAGGCCGGTGTCGGAGAACCGCCCCCGGTCGTAGCCCCGGAACGCCGCGCGGACGTCGCGGGAGAGGGGAACGCCAGGACGGTCGTCCATCTCTCGGTACGCCACGACGCCCAGCGCCGTCGCCGCGACTCCGCCGAGCAGGAGGGTGATCGCGGCACCGTTGTACGTGAGGCTCGCCCCACCCGGGAGCTCCAGGTGGTGCGTGCCGAGCGCGCCGGCGATGGCGGGAGCGGCCGCGAGCACCACGGCCAGCGCGATCCTCGTCAGGGTCTGGACGAACGCGAAGGTCCGGCCACGGATGGAGTCCTCGACCTCGAGACCGAGCAGCGTGTAGCCGGTGATCCAGGCGACGCCGGCGAAGAGGCCGAGCAGCACCGTCCAGAACGCCACGAGCACGAGGTTCGGCAGCAGCGCCACCGCGACCAAAGCGAGACCGGCAGCTGTCAGCGCCATGCCGAACATCCGCCGCCGCGACAGGCCCGCCAACACGCGAGGGCCGACCGCCATGCCGACGGCCAGCCCGAAGAACACCGCGCCGAACACGACGCCGTACCCGGCGGCGCCACCACCCAGGTCGGTGACGTAGGTGCGACCCAGCCCGATGACCACGCCGCCGACGGCGAACGCGCCCGCGACACCGATCACCAGCCCCCGGACGACCCGACTCTGGGCCACGAACCGCCAGCCCTCGACGACCGTGCGGATGACGGTCGGCTGCTCCTCTGCCTGACGCGACGTGGGGCGCCCGGACACCTCACGCAAGCGGCCGACGACGACGGCGCCGACGAGGAACGTCGCGGCGTTGAAGTACAGCGCGAGGTCGACCGGGCTGGCGAAGATCTGCAGAGTCGCCGACAGCGAGTTGTTGATCAGCGCGAGGAACGTGAACAACAACGCCGCCGGAAGCGCGGAGCCGTACGTGGTGACCAGCGAGACCTGGTTGGCCACGGCGAGCCGCTCGCGCGGCACGAGGTTGGGGACGGCGGCGTCCTTGGCGGGGAGCCAGACCAGGCCCACCGCCTCGATGAGCACCGTCGCGACGAACACCCACCACAGCGTGCCGACGACCGGAATCGAGGCGAAGAGGACGAAGCGGATGACGTCCCCGACGACGAGCGTCCAGCGGCGGTCGAGCCGGTCGGCGATGTAGCCGCCGAGCGGGCCCACCACGACGGCGGGGAGGAGCCGGATCAGCAGGATGCCGGCGACCGCGAAGTTCTCCGCACGGTAGTCGCCGGACGCGAGCTGCCCGGCTAGCGCCGTGAGCGCGAGGAGACCCAGCCAGTCCCCGAGACTCGACAGCCCGAGAGCGATCCAGAGGGTGCGAAACGGCGCGATTCGCAGGACCGCGCGCACGTCGTGGGCGGGGGCGGAGACGACCGCCTCGCCTCCGACGGTGGACCGCTCTCGCTCGGACACTCGGCCAGCCTAACCAGGCCTCCCCGATCTTCCAGCTGACACCGACGCGGGCGCGTGAACCGCCACGCTGCGTAGGTCGGACCGCCGAGCACTGAACCCGCGGACGTGAGAGGTCTGGCGCACACCGGCCGACCCAGGGAGTGGTCACTCCACGGTCGCGGACGTGGCCGTCCTCTTCGCCGCCGCCTTCTTCGCCGTCTTCTTCGCGGTCGCGCTCGTGGCGTTCACCGAGCCGCTCGCCGCGCTCGACGTCTTCTTCGCCGCGGCCTTCTTGGCGGTCCTCTTCGCGGTACGCCGACGAGGGCTCGGCCCCTTGGCCCGCTTCTCCGCGAGCAGCTCCGCCGCTCGTTCGAGCGTCAGCGACTCGACGTCATCGCCCCTACGCAAGGTGGCGTTGGTCTCCCCGTCGGTGACGTACGGGCCGAACCGCCCGTCCTTGATCACCACCGGCTTGCCGGTCTCGGGGTCCTCACCCAGCTCACGCAGCGGGGTCGCCGCCCGCCGGGCGCGGGTCTTGGGCTGCTTGAACAGCTCGAGCGCCTGCTCGAGCGTCACCGTGAACAGCTCCTCCTCCGAGCCGAGCGAGCGCGACTCCGAGCCCTTCTTGACGTAGGGGCCGTACCGGCCGTTCTGAGCGGTGACCTCCTCGCCGGTCTCCGGGTCCTTGCCGAGCGACCGCGGCAGCGACAGCAGCGCCAGCGCCTGGTCGAGGGTCACCGTCTCCAGCGACATCGACCGGAACAGCGACGCCGTGCGGGGCTTGGTGCCCTTCGGCACGTCCTCGGGCAGGACCTCGGTGACGTACGGACCGAACCGCCCCGCCTTGGCGACGATCATCCGGCCGGTCTCCGGGTCGACGCCCAGCTCCCGCTCGGTGCCGGCCGGCTGGCTCAGCAGCTCACGCGCCTTCTCGACCGTCAGCTCATCCGGCGGCAGATCCTCCGGAACGTTGGCGCGGCGGCCCTCGGAGTCCTCGACGTACGGCCCGTAGCGACCAACCCGCACGACGATCCCATCCTTCTCCTCGCCGATGCGGAACGTCGAGATCTCCCGCGCGTCGATGTCGCCCAACGCGTTGACGAGGTGCTTGAGGCCGACCTCACCGTTGCCGAAGTAGAAGCGGGCGAGCCAGGTCTGCATGTCGGAGCCGCCCCGAGCGATCTCGTCGAGCGCCTCCTCCATGCTGGCGGTGAAGTTGTAGTCGACCAGGTGACCGAAGTGCTCGGTCAGCAGGCGCACGACCGCGAACGCCAGCCAGGTCGGCACCAACGCCTGACCCTTCTTGTAGACGTAGCCGCGGTCGAGGATCGTCCCGATGATCGAGGCGTACGTCGACGGACGACCGATCTCCCGCTCCTCGAGCTCACGCACCAACGTGGCCTCGGTGTAGCGGGCGGGTGGCCTCGTCTCGTGCCCCTCGGCCTCCACGCGCGTCGGCTGGAGCGTGTCACCCTCGGCGACGTCGGGCAGCCGCCGCTCGGAGGAGTCGGTCTCGGCGGTGGGCTCGTCGACGCCCTCGACGTAGGCCTTGAGGAAGCCGTGGAAGGTGATGACCTTGCCGGACGCGGTGAACTCGGCGTCCTCACCGGTCTCGGCCCGCGCGCCCACGCGGATGGTCACACTCCGACCCTCGGCGTCGCGCATCTGGGACGCCACCGTGCGCATCCAGATCAGCTCGTAGAGCCGGAAGTCATCGCCCTTCAGGCCCGTCTCGGCGGGCGTGCGGAACCGGTCACCAGCCGGGCGGATCGCCTCGTGCGCCTCCTGCGCGTTCTTGACCTTGCTCTGGTAGACGCGCGGCTTGTCGGGCAGGTACTCCTCCCCGAACAGCTGGCGCACCTGCGCCCGCGCCGCGTTGATCGCGGTGTCGGACAGCGTGATGGAGTCGGTCCGCATGTAGGTGATGAAGCCGTTCTCGTACAGGCGCTGCGCCACCTGCATGGTCCGGGCCGCGCCGAAACCGAGCTTGCGGGCCGCCTCCTGCTGCAGCGTGGTGGTCCGGAACGGCGCGTAGGGCGACCGCCGGTACGGCTTGGACTCGACACCCCGGACCTCGAACGTGGCGCCGCGCAGCCCGCGCGCCAGCGCGGTCGACCGCTCGGCGTCGAGGTGGATGACGGAGTCACGGGACGACGACTTCAAGGTGCCGTCGGAGGTGAAGTCCCGACCCTGCGCCACGCGCTGCCCGTCGACGCTGACCAGCCGGACGGTCATCGACCGCGGCTCCTTGCCCTCGCCGGCGTCGAGGTCGGCGACGATGTCCCAGTACTCGGCCGCGCGGAACGCGATGCGCTCCCACTCCCGGTCCACGACCAGGCGCGTCGCGACGCTCTGCACCCGGCCAGCCGAGAGCTTCGGCATGACCTTCTTCCACAGGACCGGCGACACCTCGTAGCCGTAGAGCCGGTCGAGGATGCGGCGCGTCTCCTGGGCGTCGACCAGGTTCTCGTTGATCTGCCGCGGGTTCGCGACCGCGTGCGCGATCGCCTCCGGGGTGATCTCGTGGAACACCATGCGGTGCACCGGCACCTTCGGCTTCAGCTCGTCGAGCAGGTGCCAGGCGATCGCCTCGCCCTCGCGGTCCTCGTCTGTGGCGAGGTAGAGCTCGCCCGCGTCGGCGAGCAGCTCCTTGAGCCGCTTCAGGGTCGGCTTCTTGTCGCGCGGGACGATGTACAGCGGCGCGAAGCCGTCGTCGACGTTGACACCGAGCCGGGCCCACGGCTCCTTCTTGTACTTCGCCGGGATCTCGGAGGCGGTACTCGGCAGGTCGCGGACGTGCCCCACGCTGGACTCCACGACGTAGCCCTCACCGAGGTAACTCGCGATCGTCTTCGCCTTGGCGGGCGACTCGACGATGACGAGCCGGAGACCATCCCCGGCGGGCGTCGAGGTCTTCTTCGCGGGCACGTTATCCCTTCCTCCGGATCTGTCGACGTCGTGGCGCTACGTCCAAGCTGGGCCGGCTTCGATCATGCACCGTGACCCGGACCGCTCGGTCCTGGGGACCGCTAGACGGTAACCGTACGGCGCCCCGGCGTGTTCCGGGGGTGCCCGCCTCATCGCAGGCCGTCTTTCCCACGGAATCGATCGACAACCCCGCGAAACGGACGACCGTCACGCCGATCCGGCTCCGAGCCCTCACGAGAAACGGTCGTACCAAGCGGACGATTCCGTTTCTCAGGACGAGTCCACCTGTTAAGACAGAGCGGACGCGACGTCAGGCAACGACAGATACCCCTCCTCCACGAACTGACGCACCCGAGGGAGGAGTCGTGTCCGCAGCGTCACCTCGTCCTCCCCCAACAAGGTGGCGAGGGCGTCGATGATCTGGCCCGTGGTCAGTGTCCCGTCGCACGCGCCGACGAACCCAGCCTCAGCGGTGTCGACCCGCTCCGCCCGGCACAGGCCGGCCCGCTGCCGCAGCACCAGGTGCTCGGGGTCGGCCGCGCCCGGTCGGCCGATCTGCTCGAAGTCGACGTGCTCGGCCACCCGCGGCCGGAGAGCGAGCAACGCCCGGTCATCGAGGGCGCGGAGTTGGTCGACCGCGGCGAGCCAGCGGCTCACCTCCGGACCCAGCGGCTGGGCGACCGTCGTGGTCCACTCCTCCAGCCGGACGTGTCGGCGCTCCGGCCGGACCGACCGGTCGGGGCGGCGCAGGATGATCCAGCCCATGCCGATGGCCTCGGCGTTCTGCGCCTCGAACCACCCGAGCCACTCGTCGTACCGCTCGCGGTAGCCCGGCGTGCCGTGCAGGCCGGCGTCCTTCAGCCACACCTCGATGTACTGCGCGGGGTCGGCCACCTCCCGCTGGATCACCCACGCGTCGCAGCCGGCCCGCACGAGCCAGGTGTTCAACCGGTCGCGCCAGTCCTCGCCCCGGATGTGCAGCCAGTTGGCCAGGATCTGGCAGACACCTCCCTCGGTGAGGTGGCGCGGGGCTTCGACGACGAGTCGGCGGCAGAACTCGTCGCCGGCCAGACCGCTGTCGCGGTAGGCGAGGTCGCCTCGGGGCGAGACGACGAAGGGCGGGTTGGAGACCACGAGGTCGAACCGCTCCCCCTGGACCGGCTCGAACAGGCTGCCCTCGCGCAGGTGAAGCGTGGGCGGGGCGCCCGGGCCTGGCGACCTGACACCGCCGTCGGATGGACGCGACGGCCCCGAGGACTCCCCTGGTCCACGGACCTCCAAGCCGTTGAGGCGGGCCGTCAGCCGGGCCAGGGCGAGCGCCCGAGGGTTCACGTCCGTGGCGACCACCTGCCGGGCGTGTCGGCTGAGGTGCAGCGCTTGGATCCCGCAGCCGGTGCCGAGGTCGAGGGCGCGATCCACCCGGTTCCGCACCGTCAGCTGCGCGAGCGTGGTCGCCGCGCTGTTCACGCCCAGCACGTGATCCGGCTCGACGGTCGGCCGGACCCCGTCGAGGCCGGGGGTGAGGTCGGCGGCCACCCACCAGTCCTGCTCGGATCGCGCGTCGGTCTGGCCGTAGGGGCGCAGGTCGACCAACGCGCACACCTCGTCACCGCGACCGTAGAGGATGCCGGCGGCGACGAGGGGCTCGAGGAGCTCAGGCAGGGCGTCCGCGACCCGCGAGCGCGGGACCGAGGCTTGCAGCAACCAGAGCCGGACGAGCGTGGCCAACGGTCCGCCGTCGTCGGTCTCCCGCAGACCAGGGGTGGTCTCGTTGCGGTGGAGCGCGGCGTGCGCCACGGGTCCGAGCTGGCGCTGGACACCGTCGACGGTGTACCCGACCTCGGACAGGCGGTCCCGCAGCCGGGCCACGACCTCGTCGTCTAGCTCGAACATCCTCACCATCGTCGACCTCACGGTCGGTCAGTGGTCCGGCACCGATGGTCGGTCAGCCGCCGTCGACCGTCGGCAACGCTCCCGGGACGGCCTCGCCGATCGGGCTCGAGGCTCGTCGCTCCGAAGACCCGTCGAGGGTCGGGCCCGTCGGCTCCCGCGAACCATGCGGTCCGCTTCGAGGAACCGGCTGGTGGTGAGCCACCAGCGAGGGCCCGACCCTCGTCCAGAGTCGTCACGATCGGGGAACGCCGATCGAGGAGGCTCCGAGGAGGCTCAGCCAGGCCGTCAGCCCACCTGGGCCGACACGGCGTCCCGATCCTGCTCGGCGCCCATCGCGGTCGGCCGCCGGCGCGAGATCGTCACGACGGTGACGATGACCAGCACGGCGAACACCGCGATACCCAGCCGCAGCGGCGTGTTGGCGCTGTCTCCGACCGACAGCTGCACCACGGCCGGCGCGATGAGCACCGCGACCAGGTTCATGACCTTGATGAGCGGGTTGATGGCCGGGCCGGCGGTGTCCTTGAAGGGGTCACCGACCGTGTCACCGATGACGGTCGCGGCGTGGGCCTCCGAGCCCTTGCCACCGTGGTGGCCGTCCTCGACCAGCTTCTTGGCGTTGTCCCACGACCCACCGGAGTTGGCGAGCAGGATCGCCATGAGCGTGCCGGCCGCGATCGCGCCGGCCAGGTAGCCGGCGAGCGGCCCGACACCGAGACCGAAGCCCACCGCGATCGGGGCCATCGCCGCGAGCAGACCCGGCGTCGCCAGCTCCTGGAGCGAGTCACGGGTGCAGATGTCGACGACCTTGCCGTACTCGGGACGGCCCGTGCCGTCCATGATCCCGGGAATCTCCCGGAACTGCCGGCGGACCTCGAAGACCACCGCGCCGGCGGCACGGCCCACGGCGTTGACCGCCAGGCCGGAGAACAGGAACACGACCGCCGCGCCGATCACCAGGCCGACGAGGACGTTCGGCACGTCGACGTTCCGCACGAACGCGGTGGTGAGCTCGCCGGCCTGGGCGCCGGCCGCCGCCAGCGCCTCGTTCACCGCGCCGTTGTAGGAGCCGAACAGCGCGGTCGCCGCCAGCACCGCCGTCGCGATCGCGATGCCCTTGGTGATCGCCTTCGTGGTGTTGCCCACCGCGTCGAGCTCCGTGAGGATCTGCGCGGCCGGGCCGTCGACGTCGCCCGACATCTCCGCGATGCCCTGGGCGTTGTCGCTCACCGGACCGAAGGTGTCCATCGCGACGATGACACCGACGGTCGTGAGCAGACCGCAGCCGGCGAGCGCGATCGCGAACAGCGCGACCATGGCCACACCGCCGCCGAGCAGGAACGCCGCGTAGACAGCCGCGCCGATCACCAACGCGGTGTAGACAGCGGACTCCAGACCGACCGCGAAGCCGGAGAGGATCACGGTCGCGGGGCCCGTCAACGAGGTCTTGCCGATGTCCTGGACCGGACGGTGCTCGGTGCCGGTGAAGTAGCCGGTCAGCGAGAGGATGACCCCGGCCAGCACGATGCCCAGGAGCACCGCGCCAGCCGCCACGATCCGCGGGTCGCCGTCGTGCGCGGCGATCTCCCGGGAGACGTCCGACAGCTCAGCGAAGGACGACGGGAGGTACACGAACGCGGCGACCACGCACAGGACCGCCGACACGACCGCGGAGATGTAGAAGCTGCGGTTGATGGCGCGCAGACCGTTCTCGCCCGGACGGGTCCGGGTGATGTAGACGCCGAGGACAGCGGTGAGCGCGCCGATCGCCGGGACGATCAGCGGGAAGACCAGGCCCTGCTCGCCGAACGCGACCTTCCCCAGGATGAGCGCGGCGACGAGGGTGACGGCGTACGACTCGAACAGGTCGGCCGCCATTCCCGCGCAGTCACCCACGTTGTCGCCGACGTTGTCGGCGATCGTCGCGGCGTTCCGCGGGTCGTCCTCGGGGATGTTCTGTTCGACCTTGCCCACGAGGTCAGCGCCGACGTCCGCGGCCTTGGTGAAGATGCCGCCACCGACCCGCATGAACATGGCCAGGAGCGCCGCGCCGAACCCGAATCCCTCCAGGACGCTCGGCGCGTCGTCGCGATACAGCAGAACGACGAGCGCGGCGCCGAGCAGGCCCAAGCCGACAGTGGCCATACCGACCGTGCCGCCGGTACGGAACGCCACCCGCATCGCGGGGTCCCGGCCCTGGTCCCGGGCGGCGGCGGCGACACGGAGGTTCGCGCGGACCGAGAGCCACATGCCGAGGTAACCGATCAGCGCCGAGAAGACCGCCCCGACCAGGAAGAAGATCGACCGGCCCACGCGGACGTTCCAGTCACCTGGCAGCACGAGCAGAAGGAGGAAGGCGAGGACGGCGAATCCGCCGAGCGTCTTGAACTGCCGGTTCAAGTAGGCGGCGGCGCCTTCTTGGACACCGCGGGCGATCGCCTGCATGTTCGCGGTCCCCTCGTCAGCGGAGAGCACCTCACGCCGGAAGACCGCGGCCATGACGAGCGCCACCACGCCGATGCACGCGACGGCGAAGACGTAGCCGAGATTGCCGCCACTCAACGAGACGACGTCCCCCTCGGCTGCGAGTAGGAACGCGGACATTCGTCCTCCTTGGGCGGGGGCCTCCTGGAGCCCCCTTCGTGACATCACAACGTACGGGCCGCGCGGACAGGGCCGCCCACCCCAGCGCTATCCGGCCTGGCGAGCGCCTGTCGTCCTGCTCTGCTTGCGCCTGCCAACCCAGCCGGACGCGAGGTGAGGCCCACGTGTTGTGTGAGGCGTCGCCCACGTCCCACAAGGGTCGATACCGGCCGGAAACGCCGGAGGCGCACAGGCAGCATGCACCACCGGATCCGTAACCCGGGGCGGGCGGGAGTTTAGCGCGACACGCTCAGCCATCGGGGACGCGGCCCCCACGAACGCTCACGTGGCGCGACCGACGCGCCCGGCCGACGCTCACGTCTTCGCCCCGATGGCCTCCTCCACCGAGTCGTGGATCGGGAAGACCTTGGTCAGACCAGTAATCCGGAAGATCTTCAGCAGACGCTCCTGCGTACAGACGATACGCAGCGTCCCCTCTTGCCCGCGGACCCGCTTGAGGCCGCCCACCAGCACGCCGAGGCCGGTCGAGTCGAGGAAGTCGACCCCCTCCATGTCGACGATCAGGTGGTGGTGGCCAGCGTTCACCAGCTCCACGATCTTCTCTCGGAGCCGTGGCGCGGTGTAGACGTCGATCTCGCCGCCGACCTCGATCACCATGTGGTCGCCCGCAGGGTGGTTTGAGAGAGAAAGGTCCACGAAGCTCCTCCAGCCCGTCACACCGACGTCCCCCGGCCGCAGAGGCATTCAATCATCTAGAAGGCCGCAAATCCCGCCAAGGGCGGGACTCGTGGTGTGCTCCGCGCTACGACGCCCTGGTCGGACCGCGGGGCCCCACCGTGTGACACTGGCGATCGTGCCGTCACGCCAATCCCATCGATCGAGTCGTGGTTCGGGTTACGCCCTGGACGACGCTTTGCCAGCGACTGGGGCAGACGACGTCTCCCGGGACGGATCAGCCCAGGCAGCGACCTCTGGTACGGACCGGCACGGACCTGAGGACCTGGTGCGGCGCCTGACCCGGGGTCGCCGCGCGTCCCGCGTCACCCACGTGGAGTGGGTGCCGGCTCGCCCCGGCCAGGCCGAGGAGTGGCCGGCCTGGGTCCCTGACTGGCTGGTGAAGCGACTTCGGGACCACGGCGTCGAGCGACCGTGGCGGCACCAGGTAGCCGCGGCCGAGCTGGTCCGGTCGGGCGTGCACACCGTCCTCGCCACCGGAACCGCCTCGGGGAAGTCCCTCGGCTACCTGCTGCCGGTCCTGACGGCCGTGGCGTCGACACAACCACGCCGAACCCGCCGGCGCGGGCCCACCGCTCTCTACCTCGCGCCCACGAAGGCGCTCGCGGCGGACCAGCTCCGCGTGGTCTCGACGCTCGGCGGACCGGAGGTGCCCGCCATCACCTGCGACGGCGACAGCACGCGGGAGGAACGCGACTGGGCTCGCGACCACGCGGCCTACGTCCTCACCAACCCCGACATGCTGCACCGGTCCGTGCTCCCCGGGCACAGCCGCTGGGCGAAGTTCCTCGGGTCGCTGCGCTACGTCGTGGTCGACGAGTGCCACCACTACCGGGGGGTGTTCGGATCCCACGTCGCCCAGGTGCTGCGTCGACTGCGTCGGCTGTGCGCCCACTACGGAGCGGACCCGGTCTTCGTGCTGGCTTCGGCCACGGTGTCGGAGCCGGCGGTGTCGGCGAGCCGGCTGACCGGTCTACCGGTCACGGCGGTGACCGAGGACGCCTCCCCGCACGGCGGGCTCGCTTTCGCGCTCTGGGAGCCACCGCTCACCCAGTTCACCGGGGAGCGGGGTGCTCCCGTCCGGCGCAGCGCGACCGCCGAGACGGCCGACCTCCTCGCCGATCTCGTCGTGGACGGCGTGCGCACCGTCGCCTTCATCCGCTCGCGCCGGGGCGCGGAAGTGGTCGCCTTGCAGGCCCGGAACCACGTGGCGGAGGTCTCCCCCGAGCTGGCGTCGCGCATCGCCGCCTACCGCTCCGGCTACCTGCGTGAAGACCGTCGCGAGCTCGAACAAGCCCTGCAGGACGCACGGCTCCTCGGCGTCGCGGCGACCAACGCGCTCGAGCTCGGGGTCGACATCGCGGGCTTGGACGCCGTGCTCGTCGCCGGGTATCCGGGCACCCGAGCTTCCCTCTGGCAGCAGGCGGGTCGCGCCGGCCGGGACGGCCGAGGAGCCCTCGCGGTCTTCATCGCTCGGGATGACCCACTCGACACGTATCTCGTCCATCATCCGGAGGCGATCTTCGGACCTCCGGTCGAGTCGACCGTCCTCGATCCCGACAACCCCTACGTCGTCAAACCGCACCTGGCGGCTGCGGCCGCCGAGCTCCCACTCACCGACGCCGACCTGGACCAGTTCGGACCGTCGGCGCGAGCGGCGATCGAGGAACTTCAGGCCGAGGGCAAAGTGCGGCGGCGACCTCAGGGCTGGTTCTGGACCCGCCGCGACCGAGCCTGCGACCTCGCCGACATCCGGTCCGTGGGTGGGGAGCAGGTCCGGCTGGTCGAGGGCTCGACCGGCCGGCTGCTCGGCACCGTCGACGCCGACGCCGCACACACCACGGCGCACACCGGCGCGGTGTACCTCCACCAGGGTGAGACGTACGTCGTGCGCGAGCTGGACCTGGAGTCCGCCGTGGCGATCGTCGAGGCCGCTGACCCCGACTACACGACGACGGCGCGCGAGGTGACCGATATCGAGATCCTGGAGTCCGAGCGCCACACCGACTGGGGCCCCGCCACGTTGGACTTCGGATCGGTCGCCGTCGAGAGCCGGGTGGTGTCGTACCTGCGTCGCGCCCTGGTGACGGGCGAGGTGCTCGGCGAGGTGCCGCTCGACCTCCCGCCACGCAGGCTGCGGACCCGCGCCGTCTGGTGGACGGTGTCGGACGAGCAGCTCGCGGAGGCCGGACTGTCGTCGCGGGAGGTTCCTGGGGCCGCGCACGCCGCCGAGCACGCGTCCATCGGCCTGCTTCCGCTGTTCGCGACCTGTGACCGGTGGGACATCGGGGGTGTCTCGACTGGGCTGCACCCCGATACCGGGCGGGTCACGGTCTTCGTCTACGACGGCCACCCCGGTGGCGCCGGCTTCGCCGAACGAGGTTACGACGCCGCCGCCGACTGGCTTCGCGCGACCCGAGACGCGATCGCCGGCTGCGGCTGTGCCGACGGCTGCCCCTCCTGTGTCCAGTCCCCCAAGTGCGGGAATGGGAACAACCCCCTCGACAAGGCGGGTGCGGTTCGACTGCTGGACGTGCTCCTGGCGGGAGCGCCGGGTTCGGCGTCGCCCGAGTGACGGGCGATGACCACCCCCGACGAGCCAGCTGTGGGTCCGGACGAGCGGGCTCGATGTCGAGAACCGTGACGCGGCCGGCACGCGCCCGGGAACGCACGACGACCACGCGACCGAGGGCCGTGCGCGGGCGGGTCGCCACGACGACGTCGACCGTCAGGCCGTCGACCGCGCAGGAGTCCAGGACCGCCTGGTGTGCTCGGGCGATCCGCCGTGCTGTGGCACAGGCCGACCCCATCTGGTCCACCGGGTGCGCCGCCGCTGAGAGCGCCGCCATCTCGGCCGCCGTGCTCGCGTGCCGGCGGGCCACCACGAGGGCGACGAGAGTCGAGGCGGCAAGCCCGCTGACGACGAGGACGCACGCCATCGCGATCGCCAGCAGCGCGCCGCTGCCGCGCTCGTTGGCTCGGACCACGGCACCGGGCGAGGTGTCACCAGGCAGGGCGTCACCAGGCACAGCGACATCAGACACAGCAAGATCAGGCACGGCGTCATCAGGCACCGCGTCACCAAGCCTGGCCCTACCGGACATGACGTCACCCGTCTCACCGGTCATGGTGGCGTCACCGGTCCGGTGCGGTGAGCGGGTCAGGGTGTCCTGGTTCCAGCGCGACGACCGCGCGACCGCTGACCGGTACGCCAGGCAGGTGGGAGAGCACCGGCCAGGGCGGCCGGGCCTCGACCGAGACCTCCACGGTCACGACGTCGTCCGCGACCTGGACCGCGATGTCGGCTCCGGCAGGCGCGCTACGCCTGCCTTCGGCCTGGCTCGCCGCGGACGACTCCCCACGCGCGATCGCGCGCGCCGTGTCGCGCGCCGCGTCGACGCACCGCGCTTGCGTCGCGACCAGTGACACGACCCAGGCCATGCCGGCCGTGACGACCACGAGAGCCGCCAGCGCCAGAGCCGTCTCGACGGTCACCATGCCGTGCTCTCGCCGCCCGGACGGCTCCGCTCGCGTCGGCCGCGACGACCATGTCGTCGATCGCACTGAGACCTCCTTACGAGCGAGGATCGGTGGGCGGCCGGTCCGCCAGCTCGGCCCGACCGCCCCCACGATCAACCGCCCAAGCTGAGCGCGGACGTGATGACGTCAAGGAGAAGTTGTCGAACCTTGTCACTCGTCAACAGCTTGATGAGCAAGGCGGCGAAGCTGGCGGCGGCGACTGTGCCGATGGCGTACTCGGCCGTGGTCATGCCCCGCTCGTCGTGGCGGCGGGGTCGTGCTCGACGCATGAGCACCGTCCTTTCTGATACGTCGTCGAAGCGACGATGGACCGTTGTCGACGACCGGCTACCGGCCGGGTCGGGCGCGTGGAACTGGCGCGGTTCGACGATCCCGTAACCACGTCTAAGACCGCTGGCCGCACGTGGTGGTCTGGGGACAGCGCCGCCGCCTGCCGACTCTGTGGATGACGTCGCGCCTGGCACGCAAGCCGTCGGTGATCCAGGAGTGCTCAACCCACGAGGCCGGCGACCGCGCTCGCGACCAGGGGCACGATGCCCACGAGCACGAACGCCGGAAGGAAACAGAGTCCCAGAGGGGCAGCGGCCTTCACACCGACCGCTCGGGCTCGCTGCTCGGCGCTCACACGTCGAGCGAGGCGAGCGTCGTCGGCGAGCCGGCTGAGCGTGTCGGCGAGCGGTGCTCCCGTCTCCCACGCTCGGCTCATGGCTCGACCGAACGGCGCCAGATCGGGTTGGTCGAGGAATCGGGCCCAGGCGACCGAGGCGTCCGCTCCAAGGCGCATCGTGCGAGCCACGGACGCGAGCTCGTCGCCGAGTGGGCCGCCCAGTCCAGCGGCCACTGTCTCGAGGGCCTGCACCGGCGACACGCCGGCGCGGAGACACGCGACGAGGAGATCAGCGGCGAACGGCAGGTCGGCCAGAAGGCGCTCGCGGCGGACCCGCTCGTCCCGTGGCGCGAGTCGTGCGACCGCCCAGCCGACACCGACGGCGACGACGATCCCGACGACGAGCCCGGACAGCCCGCCGACCAGTGTGCCGGCGGCGACCCCGGCGAGTGCCGCGCCGCTCCAACGCGACCACGGCGACAGCCCCTGGCGTCGTGGTCCCAGGTGCTGGCGCGGGTGTTCGGGTGCCACAACGCTGGCCGGTGCGAACGAGGCTTGAAGGGACGACCGCGAGGCCAGTCGGCGCAGCCGTCTCGGCCCCGTGCGAGGCCCGGACCAGACGAAGACTGCGAGACCGACGAGCAGAGCCGCAACGACGCTCATGACATCCGTCCCCTCGCGACGCCCGCCCCTGGCGACGTCGATTTCCTGGTTCGCCTGCGACGCCGCCAGCTCCTGCCACGCCACCAGCTCCTGCCGCGACGCCCGCTCTCGGCGCGACGTCGGCCGCCGGCACGGACGTCCGAGATCAGAGCGCGTCGTCGTGGTGAGGTGCTCATGGTCCAGGCTCTGCCGCCTTGGCGAGACGCTCGACCCAGACCAGTCCGAGCACCGCGAGGGCGCCACCGACGACGAGGCACCCGAAGCCGACAGGCGTGCCGAGGAGGAAGGAGAGCGGATCAGTACCGGCTCCCCACCCCACAGCCACCCCGAGCAGCGGAAGCGCGGCGAGCAAGCGGGCACTGGCTCGGGGGCCAGCGAGCTGGGCGGCGACTTCGTGACGCAGCGCCCGCACGACCCGGATCTCGGCGGCGACCCGATCGAGGACCACGGCGAGCCCTGCTCCGCTGGTGGTGGCGACTGTCCATGCCGTCGCGAGACGATCCATGGACGCGGCGCACGTCGCGGCTTCCTCCCGGAGCGCCGCCTCACGGAGTGCCGCAGCGACGTCGCCGCCCAGACGGCTCACCCGGGCGACGGTTTCGAGCTCTGAGCGAACCACGGCGGCTGCTGCCAACGCCGTCGTCGGATCCCGCCCAGCTCGAAGCTCGGCGGCGAGGATGTCACAGACCTCGAGCATGGAGGCGTCGTGCTCATCCGGCCGGTGACGTCGACGCCACCTCCTCCACGCTCGCCGGACACGTTCGCGCCCGGCGGCTACGAGCCCGCCCCGCCCGACGCCGTCCATGGGCCGGCCCACACTCCCCAAGCGTCGACGGAGCAAGGACCTCGGTGGTTCCGGGATCGCCACAGCGGCGGCGACGGCGAAGGCGAGAACAGCCACGACGGCGGTGCTCATGGCGTGGGCTCACCACCCAGCCCGCCGAGCCCACGGTGGCGGAGCAGGTCGTCAAGTCGGGACCAGCCCGGCCCGTGCGACACCTGCCCCTGGGCGCCGAACGTCACGGCGGGAAGCGCCCGCACGAACCCCGTGGATGTCCGCTCGAACACGCACAGCTCGGCGACCCGACGACGGCCGTCACGTGCACGGACGAGGTGGATGACGACGTCGACCGCCGCCGCGAGCTGGCTATGCACCGCCGCCCGATCCAGACCAGCCGTCACGCCCAGGGCCTCGACCCTGGCGGGTACCTCACTGGCGGAGTTGGCGTGCAGAGTGCCGCATCCTCCCTCGTGACCGGTGTTCATGGCGCTCAGGAGATCGACTACCTCGCCGCCGCGCACCTCGCCGACGACAAGGCGGTCCGGACGCATCCGCAGCGCCTGACGGACGAGCGTGCGGACCGTGATCTCACCGACGCCCTCGACGTTGGGTGGACGCGCCTCGAGATGGACGACGTTCGGATGCTGAGGAGACAGTTCGCCGGAATCCTCCACGAGAACCAGGCGTTCATGGTCGGGGACCATCGACAGGAGCGTAGAGAGCAAGGTGGTCTTGCCAACGCCCGTCCCACCCGAGACCAGGAAAGCGAGCCTGGCCGCCACAACCTGGCCGAGCAGGTCGGCACCCGCGCGAGGAACAGCGCCGTTTCGCACGAGCTCGTCGAGCGTGTACACCTTCCGTCGAGGCAAACGGAGGGAGATGCACGTGCCCTTCGTGGAGACGGGCGCCAGGATGGCGTGGAACCGCGTGCCGTCGGGAAGGCGCGCGTCGACGAAGGGGGTGGCGTCGTCGAGTCGCCGATCTGCGGTCGCCGCCAACCGCTGGGCGAGCCGACGCACAGCCGCGTCATCGTCGAACGTCACCGCCGTCCGTTCCAGACCGTGACCGCGGTCGATCCAGACCTGTTCGGGACCGTGAACGAGCACGTCGGTCACGCCTGGGAGAGCCAGGAGTGGTTCGAGCACCCCGAAGCCGACGATCTCGCGCCGCAGCGCCTCCACGATCTCCAACACGGCGGCGTCACCGAGCAAGGCTCCTTCCGCGCGTAGCGCTGCGGCGACCCGAGCCGGGGTGGGTTGCGCCTTCTGCGCGGCGAGGATGGCTCTGACGCGGTGAAGCAAGTTCTGCTTGACATCTTCGGAGCTCGCGCGGCCGGATCCGTCGAGGCTGGTGCGTGGTGAACGGGCTGACCCCGGTCGCGCGGATCGGACCCGAGGAGCCACGTGGACCTGGGAAGGCATCGCCTGAGGTGGCCGCCCGCGGGGACGACTCGACTGCGGCGGTACCAAGCCACCAACGATGTGGTCGCTCATGCCGCGTGCCCCTCGTGCTGCAGAACGCCGAGCTCACCCAGCAGACGTCGGCACAGCACGGCGAGGGGGCCCTTGCCTCGCCGGGCCGGCGCCTCACCGCGTTCGAGCATGATGGCGAGCCGGGGCTCCGGCGCCAGTTCTCCCGCCAGGGGTAGCCCCAGCGCGTCGGCGACGATCGTGCCGTCGAGGCCGGCCGGCGACGGGCCGCGCACCACCAACCGCAGGTCAGCCGCGTGCTGGGCGAACGTCTTGACGACCCGCGAAGCGGCCGCCACGGCGCGCACCTCGGCCGGGACCACGACGAGGACGGTCTCGCACAAGGACAGCGCCTCGGTCGCCGCGCCGTCCAGCTGGCGGGGCAAGTCGACCACCACGAGGTCACCTCCACGTCGAGCCGCGCCCAGGACGGCACGCATCGCCGCGGGCGGTACCGCGAGGGCGTCACTCCGATCCCATGACAGGACAGCCAGCCGCTCGACGCTGGGTAGTGCCGCACGCAAGGCGCTCGCACCAACGCGCCCTTCGGTGGCGACCAGGTCTGGCCACCGCATGCCCGCGTGCTCCTCACCACCGAGGATGAGATCGATACCACCGCCGAGCGGGTCGCCATCGACGAGGAGGACGCCGCGGTCGTGCCGAGCGGCGGTCACCGCGAGCGCGGCGGCCAGCGTCGACGCGCCCGCGCCACCTCGCCCGCCCACGACGCCGACGGTGACGGCCTCGGAACGGATGCCCTCCGCCGCGTCGGCCATCCAGGTGACGAGCCGTTGCTCAGCGTCGGCGACGCGGACGACCTGCTCGGCGCCGATGGCGATGGCGCCCTCCCACAGCTCCCGGTCGTCTGCGAGGTCGCGAGCCACGACCACGACGTCCGGACGCCGCGACGGTCGGCTCCAGGCGAGTTCCGGCACCGCGTCGGCGCCCACGAGGATGAGGGGCGCGTGCGGCCACCAACGACGCGCCGCTCCAGCGTCGTGAGCGACGTCCAACGTGATCCCGGCAGCGGCGGCCAGGCGGACCAGGTCGTCGAGAAGGTGCTCGTCAGCGGTGATCGCGAGAGGGCGCCGCGGCGTCGAGGGTGTCCCCATCGGAACGTCTCCACGGAAGCGGTCGACGCGCCGGGTGGGGAACGACGGCGGTCGGTTCCGTCGCCCCGTCGTCTCCCACCCGACGAGCGCTGTGAGTCGAACGCTCACCACGATGTCGCGGCGGCCGTCCGAGTCGACGCCGTGAGCGCCTCAGCTGTGGATAAGGGAGCCGTAGGAGCCGGTTGTGGACGTGCAGGGGCAGCTCCGCAGAGGCGGCCAAGGCATCCCATGGGCATCCAACGAGCACAACCAGGGCGCGGGCTGGGGCCGGGCAACGACCAGGTCGCGCGGGTGAGTCAGACGGGCTCGAACATGCGACAACCCCCGCCGGGGGGGAGAGCGGGGGCTGTCCTAGGCCGACGGCACGCTGCCACGGCCTTGCCAGCGGCCGGGGGGACGCCGCTGGAAATCACGTTCCACGAAGGGAGCTTCTCGCAAGGGAACGCACTCGCAGTGTCGCTCAGAATCGCCGTCGACGCAAATCCGCAGGCCGTGGCAAGCGGTATCCAAACAATGACGTGGAAGGAATGAATCATTGTCGCACGCCATGTGATGCGATGGAGAATATGCCCGACAAAGCCGGCGAGCCGGGGGTGGATACGCTTAGGCTTCCACCATGAGCCGCGACGACGCCCGCCTCGCCCGCCCCGACGAGCAGCGCACCCCCTCCGCCCACCCGGAGCCTGACGGGTCGCTGGCCCGACACCAGCCGCCCACCCACCGCGAGCCCACCCACCGCGAGCACACCATCGGCGAGCACGCCGTCGAGCAGCCCTCCTCGAACGTCCGTACCTCGGCCGCCTTCTTCGACCTCGACAAGACGATCCTCGCCCGCTCGAGCACGCTCGCGTTCAGTCGGCCGTTCTACCGAGAGGGCTTGATCAACAAGCGTGCGGTGCTGCGCTCGGTCTATGCGCAGTCGGTCTACTTGCTGGCCGGAGCGGACCACGACCAGATGGAGCGGATCCGCGCGTACCTGTCCAAGCTGGTCACGGGCTGGGACGTCCAGCTGGTGAAGGACATCGTCGCCGCGACCCTTCGCCACGTCGTCGAACCGCTCGTCTACGCCGAAGCCGTCGCGCTCATCAAGGAGCACCAAGCGGCGGGTCGCGACGTGGTGATCGTCTCCTCCTCCGGCCAAGAAGTGGTCGAACCGATCGGGGCCATGCTCGGCGCGGATCATGTGATAGCCACCCGGATGGAAGTCGCGGACGGGCGCTATACCGGGGATATCGATTTCTATTGCTACGGCCCCAACAAGGTGGTTGGAATTCGCGAGCTCGCGCGCCAGCGCGATTATGACCTGAGTGAGTGCTATGCGTACTCTGACTCAGCCACCGACCTGCCCATGCTCGAGGCCGTGGGGCATCCTTTCGCCGTCAATCCTGATCGCGCGCTGCGGCGGGTGGCGAAGGAACGCGGATGGCCGGTGCTGAAGTTCAGCCAGCCCATGGTGGTGCCCCGGCGCCGACGCCTCTCGGTCAATCGTCCGGTCCTCACCGCCGCGGCGCTCGGCGTCGTCGTCGCGTTGGTGTGGGCGGTCCGCCGCGGTCGTTCGACGAGCTCGAGCGCGGACGACGCGGCGGCACTCGCGCAGGCGGCCCGCTCCGCGGTCCTGGAAAAGGGTAAAGATCTTGGTCAGTCCCTTTCCTTCGGGTGCAGGGCGTCGTAGAAAGGTCGTAGAACGACATACGTCCGCGGTGGTGGAGGCTCGGACGACCTTCCACGACCACGAGACGGAAACGTCACGCGGGTACCCACGCGGCGACGGGCCCATCGCAAAGGGCGGTCGTCTCCAGGCTCGCCTGGGGCGACGTGAGTCATGGGTTGCACGCCTGGTAACCCGCGTGACCTGACCGGGAGGCGCTCCTCGCCCGGGGGGCGCCTCTCGTCTGCGAGCGCCTCCAGTCTGCGGACGAAGGGCAAGCACCGGGTGTAGTCGGCCGATCGACGCAGCGCTAGCAGCGGAGTCCTGTGCCGGGCTTCTCCGCCGAGCAGCCGGGTGGCGGCGACCATGGGTGTCGCGAGCCACCCGGCGTCGAGGAGGTAGGCGCGCCTACGGGCACAGCACACGGCGCCGGTTTGCACCGGTCGAAAGGCCCCTCACCTCGCCTCTTGGCGTAGCATCGCGACCACCATGGAAGAGTCGGTGCGGCGGTTTCGGAGCCGGTCGTTCGGCTCCGTCGCCGACGTCTACGAGCAGAGCCGCCCCGGCTACCCGCGTGACGCGGTGCGCTGGCTGCTGGCCGACCTGCTCCCGGAGCCGATCCCTCCCTACGACGTGTCCGCGTTCGACTCCTACGCCGTCACGCCGGATCCCTCGTACGCGGCGCCGGATCCGGCCATCGGCTACCCCACCACGCCACCTCCTCCCCCACCACCCCCGCCGACCGTCGTCGAGCTCGCGGCCGGCACCGGCAAGATGACCGCCGTCCTGGCCGCCGAAGGCCACCGGGTCATCGCGGTGGAGCCGTCCGCGCCGCTGCTCCTCCGACTGATTCGCAACGTCCCGGAGGCCACACCCGTGCAGGCGGTCGCCGAGCAGATCCCCCTGGCGGACGGCTCCGCGGACGCCGTCGTGGTCGCGCACGCCTTCCACTGGTTCGACACCGACGCCGCGCTCGCCGAGATCGCCCGCGTCCTCCGCCCCGGCGGCATCCTGGGGCTGCTGTGGAACTACCGCGACGAGTCGGTGCCCTGGGTTCGCCAGCTGTCCAGCCTGCTGGCCGCTGCGGAGCGCCTCGAGGCGCGGCAAGCCGAAGACCTGATCGAGAAGCTCGAGTGGAGTCGGCTGTTCACGCCCCCGGAGTACGCCGGCTTCCGGCTCTGGCAGCCCGTGAACCGCGAAGGCCTGCTCCAGATGGTGGCGTCCCGCTCGTCGGTCGCCTCGCTCCCCCCGGCCGAGCGCGAGGATGTCCTCAAGCAGGTCGGGGACCTCTACGACGAGACGGCGCGGCAGCCGGAGGGGTTGGTCATGCCCTACATCACGGCCTGCTACCGGATGCGGGTCCGCAAGTGAGAGGACCCGTACCCTGGGCGCCATGAGGCCGGACACCGAGACCGACACCCCACCCGACGAGACGGCATCCGAGCCGGGTCGACGACTCCACGCACTCGCGGTCGAGCTCGGGGCGTTGGCACGCAACGGCCTCACCTACGAGGCGGACCACTACGCCGTCGCCCGCTACAACCGCATCCACGAGATCGCCGCCGAGATCATGGGTCTGCTCTCCCACAGCGACCCAGCGACGTTCCGTGCGGCACTCCAGGCCGAGGCTGGTCACGCCACGCCGAAGGTCGACGTGCGGGGCGCGCTCATCGAAGACGACCGAGTGCTGTTGGTCCGGGAGGCCCGCGACGGTCGGTGGACCCTCCCCGGCGGCTGGGCGGACGCCATGGACTCCCCCTCGGAGGCTGTCGTCCGGGAGTTCGGCGAGGAGGCCGGACTCGCCGTGCGGGCGAGGAAGCTCGCGCTGGTCCACGACGGCTCGCGGCGGAACGGGCACGCCAACAGCCCGTGGCACATCTACAAGCTGTTCTTCCTCGTCGAACGCGTCGACGGTGGCGAGCCGACCGCCGGGTTGGACGGCGAGACGAGTGCGGTCGGCTTCTTCGCGCTCGACGAGCTGCCCCAGCTGTCCTCCGCCCGCACCACCCGGGAGCAGTTGGCCACGCTGATCGCCCACCATCGGGATCCCGCGCGGCCGACCGACTTCGACTGAGCGGGTTCGGCGTTGCGCGTCGGGAACCTCGGCCCGACCGGCCGGTCCGTGAGCATGGCGTGGTCGTGCACTCCCGTGTCGGGCCACCAGACGTCGCCTGCGCGGCAACCCTGAGCACGTCGTCGCGCATCCATGAGGTCGACGGTCCTGGTGCCCGGAGCAGAAGTCCGCGGGTTCTGGTCCGGGCCCGGGAGGGAGGTGACCTGTGGAAAGACGAGTACGTGGGCGACGTGCCGTCGTGCCTGCCCTGGCACCGGCGCTGCTGGCGGTGGCCGGGCTGACCGTCTCACCCGTCCTGACGCCCTCGACCGCCGCCGCGGCTGGCGCAGGCGTCCGAGCCGACACCGAGACCGACGGCACGGTCGTCGCCTCGGCGAACACGCAGCAGGTCCGGTTCGTCGTCACCGCCCAGCCACGGTCGGGAGCCCAGAACGAGCCACCCGAGGCGAGCGTGGACGTCGCCGCCTTCGAGCGTCGTGGCGGGGAGTGGGCGTCGGTCGGACGGCAGTCCTTGGACGAGACGTGGTTCTGGGAGGTGGTGACGGGCCCGCAGGCGGTGTGCCGGCTCAGCCTCAGCGAGCACCCGGAGCCACGCCTGACCTTGTCCCTCCGATACAGCCCGAGCCTGGGGTGTGCGGAGCCGACGCCTTTCGCCGTCGTCGATGGCGAGCTGGTCCGCGAGTGAGCACACAGATGGGCGACACCGAGCGTCATCGACCACGAAGACGCAGCGGCGTCGCTGGGAACGATCGGGGGACGGTGGACTGGTGAGCCTGGCTCCACAACGATCCGAGCCGGTGGAGCGGATCTCGGTACATGACGGTGACGAGGCGCGGCCGGACGAGACGCGGCCGGCTGAAGCGCGGCCGGACGAGACGGTGCTGGCCGAGCTGTTCCGCGAGCGGTACGCGGAACTGGCCCGCCTGGCGTTCCTGCTGACCGGCGACACCCACCTGGCGGAGGACCTGGCGCAGGAGGCGTTCATCCGCGCCTGGCCCCATCTCGCGACACTCCGCGACGAGAAGTCCGCGCCGGCGTACCTGCGCACCACCCTCGTCAACCTCGTCCGGCAGCGTCACCGGCGACGCCTCCTGGAGTGGCGGAACCCGCCGCCTCACCCGGAGCCGGTTCCGCCGCCGAGCGACGACCGCGACACCGCGGTGGACTTGGCTCGGCTCGTGCGCACGCTCCCGCTGCGCAAACGCGCCTGCGTCGTCCTCCGGTTCTACGCCGACCTCTCGGAGGAGGAGACCGCGAGGGTCCTCGGGATATCCGTCGGCACCGTCAAGAGCCAGACCCACCGTGCGCTGCGCCAGCTGGCGCGCGCGTTGGAGGACGCCCAGGCCGCTCGTCCCGTGCCGCCAGGAACTGCGAGGAAGCCATGAAGGACGACCGTCCACCCGTGTCGGATCTCGAGGAGCGGCTGCGCACCGCACTGCGCGCTGAAGCCGCGCGGATGCGGGTGAGCCCGGACGCGTGGGCGAAAGTGCGTAGCCGCCTGGTCGAACGCGTAGCCACGCCCGAACCGCGTCACTTCCTCCGCCGCCGCTTCCACCGAGCCCACTCTGGCGGACCCCGTGCGGCTCGACGACGTGAGACTTTCCGCGACACTCGACGTCGGCCGCCCGCCGGGCCCTCACCGGACACCAGCTCGCCCGGATGGCGATTGCGCCTGCCTCGCCCGGTCGTGGTGGGAGCCGCCCTCCTCGCGTCGGCTGCCGCGACGGCCGCTGTCCTGCTGGTGCCTCAGCTCACCAGCCCTTCCCACGTAGCTAGGCCAGCCTCGACGACATCCCCCGAACCACTGACCGACTCCGGCACTCGGACGTCGCCACGTCCCACCCCACGTGTCACCCCTGACCAGCCCGCCGGCCCAACGACGTTGGCGACCGTCACGGCGGGGACAGATCTCCGTCTCGTCCTCGACGCCACGCACGAGACCACGAGTGACACGACAGTGTGGTTGCGGCTGCTGCGTCTCGATGGTGGGTCGTGGCGCGCCGTCGACGAGGCACAGATCGGCGACACCACGACCCCGCCGAGCGCGCGTCCGCCCAAGGTCTGCGAGCTGACAGTGGCCACCGCGAGCGCCGGCAACGGATCCGATGCGGCCGATGGGTCGACCGTTCGCGTCCGGCTCGCGACCGACACGTCCACGCCGTGTTCGCAGCCATACGTCTTCGACCTGCGGGGCGACCGTCTCATCGCTCGCTGACCGCGACGTCTCTCGGGCCGCTTTCCGAAGCTGGCCAAGTTCCGCGCTCACGCAGCGACATCAGGTCATCATGCTTGCGTCAGCGCCGTAGCAGTCCGTAACGTCGGCGACACTCTCAAGCATGGCATCGGCGTTCCGGAGGTAGGCATCATGACCGAACCACCGGCCGGACCAGCTGCCAACGAGTCAGCTGCGAACGACCCGATCGACCAGTCGGCGACCACGGACGCGTCGGTCACCGACGAAACTCACGCGACGACGGCCGCCGCGCAGCGCCGGGCCTACGCTGAGCTCGCGCGCAGCGACGACTTCCGCGAGCTTCGGCGGCGATACCGCGGCTTCGTGTTCCCGTGGACCATCGCCTTCCTGGCGTGGTACGTGCTCTACGTCTTCTGCGCCATGTGGGCACCCGGGCTGATGCGCACGTCGGTCATCGGCAACGTGAATGTCGCCCTCGTCTTCGGTCTGCTGCAGTTCGTCTCGACGTTCCTCATCGCCTACCTCTACAGCCGGCACGCCCGCCGCCGGCTCGACCCGAAGGCCGACCAGATCCTCACCAGGTACGCGAAGGCGGTGGAACGATGAGCGTCGCCCTGTCCACGTCTCTCGCCAGCACTGGGCTCCTCGCCGACACCGGACCCCTCACCGGCGCTGGGTCTGTCGTAGCCGCGGCGGCGACCTCCTCCAACCACCGGACGCTCACGATCGTGCTGTTCTTGGCGGTCGTGGCCGTCACGCTGTACGTGACGCTCTGGGCCAGTAGGCAGACCAAGACGGCCGCCGACTATTACGCGGCCGGACGGTCGTTCTCCGGCTTCCAGAACGGCCTGGCCATCTCCGGTGACTACATGTCGGCCGCGTCGTTCCTCGGTATCTGCGGCGCGATCGCGCTGTCCGGATACGACGGGTTCCTCTACTCCATCGGCTTTCTCGTCGCCTGGCTGGTCGCGCTCCTGCTCGTCGCCGAGCTGCTCCGCAACTCCGGGCGGTTCACGCTCGCCGACCAGCTCGCCTACCGCATGCGGCAACGCCCGGTTCGCACCGCGGCCGCGGTCTCGACGCTGGGCGTGTCGATCTTCTACCTGCTGGCCCAGATGGTAGGCGCCGGTGCCCTCGTCGCCCTTCTCCTCGGAGTGACGAGCGACGCCGCGCGCAACCTCACGATCGTCGTCGTCGGTGCGCTCATGATCTTCTACGTCGCCGTCGGCGGCATGAAAGGGACGACCTGGGTCCAGATCGTCAAGGCCGTCTTGCTCATGGGCGGAACCATCCTCATCACGCTCATCGTGCTGTGGAAGTTCCGCTTCAACATCTCCGAGATGCTGGGCACGGCGGCTACCAACAGCGGGAAGGGTCAAGCCTTCCTCGAACCTGGTCTGAAGTACGGCGTCAGCCTGACGACGAAGATCGACTTCATCTCCCTGGCGTTGGCGTTGGTGCTCGGCACCGCCGGTCTGCCGCACATTCTCATCCGCTTCTACACCGTGCCGACGTCGCGGGCGGCTCGCACGTCGGTGCAGTGGGCGATCGGCATCATCGGGTCGTTCTACCTGATGACGCTCGTCCTCGGCTTCGGTGCCGCGGCGCTCCTCGACACCGGTCCGGACTCGCAGATCGCCGCGACGGGAGGTAACGTCGCGGCTCCGCTGCTAGCTCAGGCCGCTGGTGGCGGGGAGGGTTCGACCGGCGGCGCCGTCCTCCTCGCGCTCATCGCGGCGGTGGCCTTCGCCACCATCCTCGCGGTGGTCGCCGGGCTCACGCTGACCTCGGCGTCGTCCTTCGCGCACGACATCTACGCCCACGTCATCCGGAAGGGGAAGGCCACCGAACGAGAGGAGGTCCGCACCGCCCGCATCGCGGCGATCGTGATCGGCTCGGTGGCGATCCTCCTGGCGATCCCGGCGCAGCGGCTCAACGTCGCGTTCCTGGTGGCGTTGGCGTTCGCGGTGGCGGCCTCGGCGAACCTGCCGGCCATCATCTACAACCTGTTCTGGCCTCGCTTCACCACCCGGGGCGCGGTGTGGAGCGTCTACGGCGGCCTCATCACCGCCGTCGTCCTCGTGTTCTTCTCCCCCGTGGTGTCCGGGAGGGTGCTGCCGGACGGCTCGAGCGGGTCGCTCTTCCCGGTCGGTGTCGACTTCTCGTGGTTCCCGCTGGACAACCCCGGCATCGTCTCGATCCCGATGGGCTTCTTCCTCGGCTGGCTCGGCACGGTGCTGTCGAAGGACGAGGAGTCGGAGGAGCGCTACGAGGAGCTGGAGGTGCGGGCGCTCACCGGCGCCGGTGCGGAGACCGCGGTGCGGAGGTGACCCCGACACGCCGGCGGCGACCAACCACCGCCCGCGCCAGCCGGCTCCTCCCAGCGTCCTCCTCCCAGCGCCCTCCTCGACGCCAGCGACCGGGGGTGGCCGAGGACTGAGCCGAAAACTGGTGTTACAACCGCGTCACATGCTCGAATATGGCGCCAAGCGGCCCGCACTCGTCCGAGACGGGCCACACCGGGCGGAACACCCGCGGTCGTCACCCGGTAGGCCTTGGCCTTCACCCGGTCTCGGGTGGAGGCTGAGAACTATCCGGGACAGCCGCGCTGCCTCGGCGAACTCCCGGCGACTAGGGTCGGCGGGGAGCAACGTGGACGAACCGATCGCCGTGGGTGCTGGTCCGGCTGCGGACTCGGTTGATGTCGAAGAGAGGGGCACGAGCTGTGAGCAGCGAAGCACTGTCGAACCTGCTGCGGGAAGACCGCCGGTTCCCGCCGCCGCCCGAGCTGGCCGAGAAGGCCAACGTGACCGCTGCCGCGTACGAGCAGGCCAGTGCCGACCGCATCGCCTTCTGGGAGGAGCAGGCCCGTCGCCTGCACTGGGACCGCGAGTGGGACACCGCTCTCGACTGGAGCAACGCCCCGTTCGCCAAGTGGTTCGTCGGTGGGCGGATCAACGCGGCGTACAACTGCGTCGACCGGCACGTGCTGGCCGGCAAGGGTGACAAGGTCGCCTTCTACTGGGAGGGCGAGCCGGGCGACACCCGGACGATCACCTACGCCGACCTGCTGCGCGACGTCTGCAAGGCGGCCAACGCGCTGACCGAGCTGGGCGTCAAGACCGGCGACCGGGTGGCCATCTACATGCCGATGATCCCCGAGACCGTGGTGGCGATGCTGGCGTGCGCCCGCATCGGCGCCCCGCACACCGTGGTGTTCGGTGGCTTCTCGGCGAGCGCCTTGCGCGACCGGATCCAAGACTGCGACGCCCGGATCGTCATCGCCGCCGACGGTGGCTACCGACGTGGTGCGCCGAGCCCGCTGAAGCCGCAGGTGGACCAGGCGCTGACCGAGTGCCCCAACGTCCGCAACGTGATCGTGGTCCGGCGTACCGGCCAGGACATCGACTGGACCGACGGCCGCGACCTGTGGTGGCACGACGTCGTCGAGCGGCAGAGCGACCAGCACACGCCGGAGTTCTTCGACTCCGAGCACCCGCTCTACGTCATGTACACGAGCGGGACGACCGGCAAGCCGAAGGGCATCCTGCACACCACCGGCGGCTACCTCACCCAGGTGGCGTGGACCCACTGGGCGGTGTTCGACCTCAAGCCCGACACCGACATCTTCTGGACCGCGGCCGACATCGGCTGGGTCACCGGGCACTCGTACATCGTCTACGGTCCGCTCGCCAACTGCACCACCAGCGTCATGTACGAGGGCACGCCCGACACCCCGCACCGGGGTCGCTGGTGGGAGATCGTCGACAAGTACAAGGTGACGATCCTGTACTGCGCGCCGACGGCGATCCGCACCTTCATGAAGTGGGGCGAGGACATCCCCGCCAAGTTCGACCTGTCCAGCCTCCGCGTGCTCGGCAGCGTCGGCGAGCCGATCAACCCCGAGGCCTACGTCTGGTACCGCACCCACATCGGTGGTGGCCGCACGCCTGTCGTCGACACGTGGTGGCAGACGGAGACGGGAGCGATCCTCGTCTCGCCACTGCCGGGTGTGACGAGCGGCAAGCCGGGCGCGGCGATGGCTCCGCTGCCGGGCATCAGCGCCGACGTCGTCGACGACTCCGGCAACTCGGTGCCGAACGGCTCGGGCGGCTACCTGGTGCTCACCGAGCCCTGGCCCTCCATGCTGCGCACGCTGTGGGGTGACGACCAGCGCTACATCGACACGTACTGGTCGCGGTTCCCGGGCAAGTACTTCGCCGGCGACGGCGCGAAGAGGGACGAGGACGGCGACATCTGGCTCCTGGGCCGGGTCGACGACGTCATGAACGTCTCGGGTCACCGCCTGTCGACGACCGAGATCGAGTCGGCGCTCGTCTCGCACCCGATGGTGGCCGAGGCCGCTGTCGTCGGCGCCACAGACCCGACCACAGGCCAGGCCGTGGTGGCGTTCGTCATCCTGCGCGGCGACGTCGACACCGAGGGCGTCGACATCGCTCAGGAGCTGCGTAACCACGTGGCGAAGGAGATCGGGCCGATCGCCAAGCCGCGGCAGATTCTCGTCGTCGAGGAGTTGCCGAAGACACGGTCGGGCAAGATCATGCGGCGGCTGCTGCGTGACGTGGCGGAGAACCGCGAGCTGGGTGACGTCACCACCCTCACCGACTCGTCGGTGATGGACCTCATCCGCGAGAACCTCGCCAAGCAGCCACCGTCGTCCGAGGACTGACACGTCCACGCTCGTCTCCCGTGGGTCCCGTGCCACGCTCGTGGCACGGGACCTTTTTCGTCGGGCGACCGGGCCTCCGCTCGGCACACCAGGAGGCACGAGCCCCTACGTGGAGGGCGTGGGAAATAGCGCGGCGCTGGATGAGGTTGCACGGGGAGCACAGCTGAGTCCCCCGGCACGAACGGAAGGTGTCATGCGAGCACTTGTCGCCGACCCGTCGGCACCGACCGGTATCCGCCTCGGTGAGGCACCCGACCCGACGCCGGCGCCGAACCAGGTCCTCATCCGGGTGGCGGCCACGTCCCTGAACTACGGCGAGGTCGCCAGTGCGCGCCACGCGGAGCCGGGCACGCCACTGGGCTGGGACGCCGCCGGCACCGTGGTCGAGGCCGCCGCGGACGGCTCCGGCCCCAAGGTGGGCAGCCGAGTCGTCGCTTTCGGCGGTCGGGGCGCGTGGGCGGAGCTCCGCGCGGTCGACACGACCGAGGTGGCGGTCCTGCCGGAGAAGGTCGAGTTCGCCGAGGCTGCCGCTCTACCAGTCGCGGGCGTGACCGCCCTCCGGGCCCTCCGGCGGTTCGGCTTCATCGCCGGCGAGCGGATCCTCGTCACCGGGGCGTCCGGAGGGGTGGGACGGTTCGCTGTCCAGCTCGCCGCGCTCGCGGGCGCGCACGTCATCGCCAGCGTGGGGCGTCCCGAACGCGGGGCGGGGCTGGCCGAGCTGGGGGCCGCTGAGGTCGTCGTGGGTCTGGACGACGTCCGCGAGCCCGTGCGCGGTGTCGTCGAGAACGTCGGTGGACCGACGTTGGTCCGGGCGTTCGAGCTGCTCCAGGAGGGTGGCTCGGTTCAGTCGATCGGCGGCACGTCGGGTGAGCCCGCGGTCTTCCCTCCGTACTCGACAGTCGGCGTGCGCCGGAGCATCGAGGCGTTCACGATGGGCGACCACCTGGCCGGCGACCTCGCCTACCTGGCCGAGCTGGTCGCTTCGGGCCGCTTGGACCCGCAGATCGGGTGGCGCGGAAGCTGGGAGCGGTTCGAGGAGGCGATCCAGGCTCTGCTCGGGCGTCGGATCCCAGGGAAAGCCGTCCTCGAGGTGACCTGAGCGGCTTCTCGTCTGGTCGAGCGGAGGCACGCTCAGGGCGTTGGCGTCCGTGACCCGAGGAGGCCGTTGACCAAGGCGGCGCCTCGCTCGGCGTCGTCGACGCTGATGGCGAGCGTGCCTCCGTCGCGGTAGCGGACGACGAGGCACTCGCCTCCGCGGAGCATGATCGTGGCGCCGCCGGGCAGGCCGCGGTAGCCCCACCCACCGACCTCGGTGGGCCACCGCTCCTCCGACCAGGCCGCGTCGAGCTGGGCGAGTGGCACCGTGTAGACGGGCCAGCGCAGCGGGCCGAACGCGATGGCCAGCGCTCCTTCGGTGACCTGGACTCGGATCGTGGACAGCGCGAGGCCGAGAATCCCCACGAGTGTGAAGGGGATGGCCAGGGCCCACAGCCCGGAGGAGAACCCCAGAGCGACCTTGGCCGCGACGAGGACGATCGCCGCCGCGAGGAAGACGTAGGCGGAGCCGACGAGCCATCGGTTGCTGGCGGTGGAGACCCAGGTGGCGCGCTGCCCTGGCTTCGGGGTGTAGACGGGGCGTTGGGCGGCGGTGGGCGGTGGCTCGTCCGGCCCGAAGCGTCCGAGCAGGTAGCCCAGCGCGCCGAGGGCGAAGGTGACCGCGATGAGGGCGAACGCCTGCCAGTGGATCGGTCGGGCGGCCCGCCAGGTGGTGGCGTCCAGGTTGGCCCAGACGGTGATGGCCGTCATGCCGACGACGAAGGTGCCAGCCCACACGAATGCCGCGGCGAGGAAGCCTCGCGACTGCCGGCGGCGCAGCGCCTTGCCGTGGATGGCCGCGATGAGGCATGGCACGGCCAGACCGAGCATGAGGAGGACGGTGACGGTCACCAGGGTGGTGAGCGACATCGAGTCGTCGGGGCGCCCAGAGGGACCCCAGTGGCTGGCCAGGGGGTCGGGGAGGCGGTGAGCGAAGAAAAGAAGGAGTCCGACCGCCGCAGCTCCGGTGAGAGCCGTCCATGCGGATGCGGCCAGGATGAAGCGGGCACGGAAGCTCATGACGCCTCCTCGATCAGTGCGATGACATCCTTCGGCTGAAGGCCGTAGCGTCGTGCGTTGTCGAGTAGCTCCCGTACCTGCGGCAGGAGAACGCCCCGCGGGTCTGGAGCACCGACGACGGAGATCCCGCGACCGCGACGGAACTCCACCAACCCTTCGTCGCGCAGCTCCCGGAGAGCGCGGAGCACGGTGTTGACGTTGACGCCCAACGCGGCGGCGATGTCACGCGCGGGTGGGAGGCGGTCGCCTGGTCGAATCTCCGACTCCACGATGGCACGCCGGACCGCCGTCGCCACCTGCTCGTGCAGCGGGCGCGGGTCGGAGAGATCCAGCGTCAGCAACATGGTGCTACTGATACTAGCACCATTCTGCAATCATGTGGGCGCTCGTGATCTTCAGCGTGCGAGGCGTGCCCGGGCACTGCTACCTGGTTACGCGCACGTCGGCGCTGCCCAGGGCGTGGCTGTCCGCCCGCCACCAACGGAGGGTCGGGTCGTGGCCGACTCGGCTGGGAGGACCGAACCCTCGTAGCGATCACTTCACGCTGACCTCAGGCATGCGAAGGCATGGCACCTCACGAGACGTGCCATGCCCGTACGCTCAGGTCACTTGGCGATGACAGGCGAGGCTTCGACGACCTCGATGGGGATGGCGGTCGGCCCCTGGGTGGCCGGAGTGGTGATGTCCCACGGTCCTTCGTCGCCGACACTGAAGCGACCCCACCACGCTGTGGTCAGCGTGATCGTCCGCTCCCCCGTGGTGCTGTAGGTGTGCGAGACGCGGGTGTCGGGATAGGTGCTACCGGGGATGTCGAAGGTCCGCCGAACCCCGGGCGCGAAGCTCCAGGTCCACTCACCGCGAGCCGTGACCGTGACGGTGAAGTTGAAGACGTTGACGTCCACCGGCCCCATGGTCTCCGGCTGCCCGGAGTGGACGATGACCGGCAGGTTCACCAGCGCACGCCCGTCCGGCGGCTGCGTCCGCGGCTGCTGCTTCGGGACGTAGGCAACCCACTGACGCTTGATCTCCTCACCCACGTCCTCGACGGTCAGCACGTCATCCGGGCTACCGATACAGATATACGCAAGAATCCTCCACTCGCCACCTCGTCGACGAAACTGGACCGAGTGGGGAAGGCCCGTATCACCTCGCAGCAGGCAAAAATCAGGTCGATGCCGACACCTACCCCGATCATCCTCTGGGTCATACGTACAGGTCGGCATGACTAGCCACTCACATCCGTCACAT
Source organism: Thermasporomyces composti (assembly GCF_003386795.1). Taxonomy (NCBI): domain Bacteria; kingdom Bacillati; phylum Actinomycetota; class Actinomycetes; order Propionibacteriales; family Nocardioidaceae; genus Thermasporomyces; species Thermasporomyces composti. The sequence continues at coordinate 2,606,886 of NZ_QTUC01000001.1, read as the reverse complement.
CTCCCCGTTGACCCAGACACCACCTCGCCATCCTTTGTGAAGAGAGCAGCGCCCACAAAGCGCCCTCTCTTACCCTCCGGCTTAGGCTGCTGGGGCGGAACACAGTATGGTTGACAAGAATTCTCAGTCAGCTCGTCCGCGCTAGCCGTGCCGGAGCTAGCGAGAAAGGATGAAACCGCAATGATCGCAGCTGCGACTACTCTAGATACTGCTCCGCCACCAGCCATCTCCCATCCCTTCTAACAAAATCAATCATCGCCTCAAATGTTTTCCTCTCAGCTTTGCGTATTTCATTTCCATCGGCATCGAGAACGCGAAGCCCCGTGTGAGAGAGCTCAAAAGTTACTGTCTGGTAGTCACCACCTATAGGATGTTTCGCAACCGCGAAGTCTTCTATGATGTACTCTCCGACGTCGGCGTGACGCTGGCCAGCTTCTCTAGTGGAATCGACCGAGTCGATGTAAGCTTTACATGCGCCACAGTCCTCCGTTACCAACTCTCGAACCGGACTGGTATCGAGAGTCTTATAGGACTCGTTGAGCGTCTCGTAGAACTTGACGGTAGCGGCGTAGAGCTCCGCCTTCAAATCCTGCGTGGGTGTTGGAGTGGGAGTCGGCGTCGGTGTTGGTGTGGGCGTAGGGGTAGGAGTGCTGGTGGCGACACGAGTCGCGCTTGGACTGGCCTCCGACGACTCGATAGCGCGTGGCTCCGGATTACTCGAGCACGCCGCCGTGACAAGCAATGCCGCCGATATGGCAGCGAGGGCGATCCGTTGGGGCTGAGGTTTCGTCGTGTGCTTCATCGTGCCGGGATGGTAACCGATCGTCCACTGAGCCGATCGAGACTATCCACAACGAAGCCGCCTGTGGACAATCACGCTCAGTACCCAACGGATCGAGAGCTAACCGGCGCCACGATGCTCGACGGCACAGCGGTCGATGTGGAATCCGAAGTGGTGCCGAAGAGCGATAACGACGTCTTACGTCGATGCCCCCGATAGACGCCGGCGCGCGCGGTCTCGTATCTCGTCCGGCAGCGAGTCCACGCGCACCAGGTGCTGGAGAAGCTCCGGCTCCAGCGTCAAAGCGCGGAACACCAGCCCGATCGTGACGTCGTGGTCCGGGCGTTCGACGACCTCGACCTCGTCCCCAGCCCGAATCCAGCCTGGTCGCACCACCCGAAGGTAGGCACCCGGAACAGCACGCTGGGTGAACGTCTTCACCCAGCCACGCTCGCCAAGCCACGCGGCGAAGGTCGAGCACGGGATGCGGGGCTTCGTGACCTCGAGGACGACCTCGGCGCCGACCCGCCAGCGCTCGCCGATGAGTGCGCCGGTCACGTCGAGGCCGCTCGTCGTGAGGTTCTCACCGAACGAGCCGTTGGCGAGCTCCCGCCCCAGCTCGGCCGCCCACCAGTCCAGGTCCTCGCGAGCGTAGGCGTAGACAGCCTGGTCGTCCCCGCCGTGCTCGCGTCGATCGCACACCACGTCGCCGACGAGGCCACTCCCCGCACCGTCAGGACGCTGTCCTGGCGCCCGCACGAACACCGGCACGGCGACCGGCCGCTTGTCGATACCGGTGACGCCCGCACCCTCGAGGTGTCGGGCCTTGCCCAGGTTGACCGACGCGACAACCGCCATCGTCAGCGTCCCCTCTCACCCGCCCCGTCGCCACCGGACGGCGGCACGACAGCCCCATGTGCTCCCACAGCCGCTCAGCGCACCGCCCCGGACGTCAGAGCACATGCCACACGAGACCACAAAAGAAGATGCGCCGCCCGGCGAAACCCGGGGGCGCACCTTCACCCAGGAGGTGGACCGAGCAGTCAGTGGCAACTGACCACGGTGCCCGTACGAAGGCCGGGGCGACGACGCTGTCGCACCCGGCCACGACTCCCACCGCGTCGGCTAGGAGTCGGACTTCTCCGAGTCGTCGGACGTGGTGGAGGCTCCGAGGAGAGCCGACGGGTCCGTCCCGGAGAGCGTGGCGAGCATCTGCCGAACGTTGGACAACTGCGCGTTGATGCTGTCGCGCCGCTGCACCAACGCCTTGAGCTCTCGATCAGACTCGCTCCGGATCCGGTCGGCGCGGGTCTTCGCCTCGGAGACGATCTCGTGCGCCTTACGCTGCGCCTCCTCGATCATGCGCTCCGCCTTGGCCTGCGCCTCGGCGTGGATCCGCTCCGCCTCCGCTTGGGTCTGCTCCGACCGCTCCAGGACGGCGGCGAGGTGCTGCTCGGCGGCGGCGGTGCGCTCGATGAGGTCGCGCTCGGCGCGCTCGCGGCGCTGCGCGAGCGTCTTCTCCAGGTCAGCCGCGGCCTGAGCGGCCTTCGCACGCTGCTGCTCGAAGAGAGCCTCGGCCTCCTCGCGACGGGCGGCGGCGTCGTGCTCGGCGGCGTCGATCAGCTCAGCCGCGCGCTCCTCCGCACGCCGGATGATCTCCTCAGCCCGCGTGTCGGCTTCCTTGCGCTTCTCCTCGGCGTACCGCTCGGCTTCCTTCCGAATCTCCGCGGCCGCCTGCTGCGCCTCCTGCCGCATCTCGTCGGCCTGAGCAGCCGCGACCGAACGAAGGTCGGCTGCCTCCTCCTCGGCGAGTGCGAGGATCCGTCCGATCCGCTCACCGAACTCGGCGAACGTCGGCTCCGAGGACTTGGCGGCCTCCTTCTGCTTGGACAGCTTCGCTTCCAACTCCTCGACGCGCCGGGCGAGCTCGACCGACTGACGCCGCGCGGCGTCGACAGCTTCGTTGAGGTGTCGGATACGGTGGTCGACCTGAGCAGGCTCGTAGCCCCGACGCACCAAACGGAAGGCGCCGGTGGTCGTCTCACTCATGTGCTCTCGTCCTCTGCGGTGCGGCGGCGACAACGGGATACAGAGGCTCGTGGACAGGCCGGGCGACGTTGACCCCCAGCCACGATTCGAGCTCCGGTATCAACGTCGCTCTCTCGGGGCCAGCTGGTCTCACTAGCACTCTGTCCACGTCACGCGAGCGCCATGCCACCTGACCCCGGCTGTCCGCGGGCTTCTGACACGCCGAGTCCGCGATGGTACAGATCGCGACGGCGTGGGTGCGATCTTAGCCACCGGTGACCTCACGCCACCAGAGGGTCGCGGCAATCCGGAGAGGACCCGAACCCCCTGGATGTGCCAGCATCGACGGTTGTGTCGAGCAAGACGCATCCCCGTGGTTCTCGGCGTCGGCCACCGACGACACGTCCGGTGCTCACCCGTGACGCGCGGTTCCAGCAGTGGCAGGCACTTCTCTGGAACCGAACGAAGCGCAACCGTACGGGTGAGTTCCTCATCCATGGCGTCCGACCACTGACCCTCGCGGTGAGACACGGGTGGCCCCTCCGTGCCGTGCTGCGGCCTCACGGTAGCTCGCTGTCGACGTGGGCCACCGACATGCTCGCGACGGTGCGACGCTCCGGCACCGAGGTTGTCGAGGTGGCGCCCGACCTGCTCTTGGAGCTGGGCGAGAAGTCAGAGGAACCGCCCGAGTTGATCGGGGTCGGCGAGATCCAGCCTGACCGGCTCGAGCGCATCCACTTCCCGCCCGACGGGCTGGTGGTGGTCTTCGACCGACCGGCGTATCCGGGCAACATCGGCACGCTCGTGCGCTCAGCCGACGCGTTCGGCGCCGGCGGGGTGGTCGTCACCGGCCACGCCGCGGACGTCTACGACCCCAAGACGGTCCGGGCGAGCACGGGCTCACTCTTCGCCGTCCCCACGATTCGCCTCCCCTCCCACCACGAGGTGCTCGCCTGGGTGAGCACGTTGCGCACGGACGGGATTCCCGTCCAGGTCGTCGGCACGGATGAGGACGGCGACGTCGACGTGGACGCCGCGGACCTCGTCGGCCCCATCGTGGTCGTCGTCGGGAACGAGCTTCGCGGCATGAGCGCGGCTTGGCGAGACGCCTGCGACGTGATCGTGCGTATCCCGATGCGCGGGACGGCGAGCTCGCTCAACGCGTCGGTGGCCGCTTCCCTGGTCTGCTACGAGGCGGACCGGCAGCGGCGCGCGAGTCTCGCCCGGTCCGCTCCCCCGACGTGATCGACGGCATTCTCCGCGTCGCCGGCACCGCGTCCCCGGCGTAGCGGCGGCGAGCGCCCCTGAGTGCCCGACGGCTGGCCTCGTGCCGCTCGCTAGGATCGCAGACGGTGTGCCGGGAAGTCTGGTCGGCGGTGAGTCACAGGTATCCGCACAACCCAGCCGACCCGCGAGAGGACTTCCATGGGCACCGAGCGCGAAGCGCCCCGTCGCCTGAGCTTTCCCGTCCCCTCCCGTCACGAGCTGGCCGTCTTGGCGACGGTGCTCCGGCAGGAGTCGGTCGGCGGCGCGCTCCTGCTGGTCGCGACCGTGGCCGCGCTCGTGTGGGCCAACTCCCCGTGGCACGAGAGCTACACCCACGCCCGGGAGTTCACCATCGGCCCGCTGTCGGCGGAGGCGTGGGCGACGGACGGGCTGCTCGCCATCTTCTTTTACGTCGCTGGGCTGGAACTCAAGCGAGAGCTCGTCACCGGCTCCCTCCGCCAACTCTCCCGCGCGCTGGTGCCGGTCGTGGCGGCGGTGGGCGGCATGGCCGTTCCCGCGCTGGTCTTCACCGCGGTGGTCCTCGCCTCGGGCGACCGCGACGGCCTGCGCGGCTGGGCCGTCCCGATGGCGACCGACATCGCGTTCGCGTTGGGGGTGTTGGCGGTCGCGGGCTCCGGGCTGCCGGGGGCGTTGCGGGCGCTCCTGCTCACCCTGGCGATCGTCGACGACCTCGGGGCGATCATCGTCATCGCCCTCTTCTTCACCGAGTCCCTGCACCTCGTCCCGCTGGGCCTCGCGCTCGCGCTTCTGGCTGGGTACGCAGTCCTGCAGCATCGCCGGATCCGGACGCCCCTCGTCTACGTTCCCCTCGCGATCGCCATCTGGTGGTTCACGCACGAGAGCGGCGTGCACGCCACCATCGCCGGCGTCGCCCTCGGGTTGCTGACCCGGGTCCGACCGGACCCAGGCGAGGAGCACTCTCCGGCCGAACGGCTCGAGCACCGCCTCCGACCTTGGTCCGCGGGAGTCGCCGTCCCCCTCTTCGCGCTCGCGGCCGCCGGAGTCCCGGTCACGCCGGACGCGCTGGCGGCCATGGTGTCGGACCCAGCGGCCGTCGCTAGCTTCGTCGGCCTGGTCGTGGGCAAGGCGATCGGTGTCTTCGGCGGCGCCTGGCTCACCGCGCGGCTGACCCACGCCAGCCTCAACCCCGACCTGTCGTGGGCGGACGTCGTCGCCATCGCCCTCCTCGCCGGCATCGGCTTCACCATGTGCCTGCTCTTCGCCGAGCTGGCGTTCGAGGCCGATCCGGCCCGCATGGCCCGCGTGAAGGCGGCGGTCATGATCGGCTCGGTGACCGCTGCGCTCCTCGCTGTGGTGCTCCTGCGATTCCGACGTGTGCGCCACCAGGCGGCGGGAAACGACGAGACGAGCGATTCGTGAACTCGACCGCCGCGCGGGCCCCACATCAGTGGGTACGGTGTGGCAGGAGCGCTTCGTCGAGCCGAGGAGTGTGGCGACATGGCGGGCAGGGACGACGCGACCCCGGGGAGCGCCACGGACAAGGACCAGACCCCACGGGAGACCACCGAACCTGGTGAGGCGGCGGCGACGCGTCCCAGCCCCCCGCAGGCTTCCCCACCACGCCCGGGGGACGACCGAACGACCGTCACACCGGCCGCGGTCGACGAGCGTGCCGACGGGAGGAGCCTCGGGCAGCTGGTGGCCAGCGCCACGCGTGACCTGTCGGCCTTGATCCGTGGCGAGATCGCGCTCGCCAAGGCCGAGCTCAAGCAGAGCGCGACCGCCGTGGGCAAGGGCGCGGGCATGTTCGGCGCCGCCGCGATCCTCGCCTTCATCGCCGTCCTCATGCTCTCCACCGCCGCCGCGTACGGCTTTGTCGCCGCCGGCCTCCACCCGGCTGTCGGATTTGTCATCGTCGGCGGTGCCTGGCTCCTGCTGGCCGGACTGCTCGTCTACGCCGGCCTACGGAGCGTTCGGAAGGCTCGTCCGCCCGAGCGCACGATCCACTCGCTGGAGGAGGCGCGCGGGATCGTCTCGCGCGGGAACACGGTGACGCCCTCGCAGCCCTCGACGCCCGACGGGTCGAGCCGCTCCTGACCGGCCTGACCGATCCTGACAGGCGGAGCACTCCTCACAAGCCGACCACGCCAGGTGATGGCGAGGTCACACCTGACCCCTGTGACCCGCTGACGACCTAGCCGTCGACACGTGACGAGGCGTGACATGCACCCTCCTCCTCGGGGATCCGGTTCTCGGCCCCTCACGGCCACATCGCGGTCCACGGTTACAACGTGTCACCACGGGTAGCTGAACCTCCGAGCCGGTAACCGACGGTGTCCAGCGCCCGCGTGGCGCGGGCGATTCGTGGCGTATCCGACACGCGTCCCCACCGGGACGCGGCGAGGAGGTGGGAGCCGTGAAGGCGGTCGTCTACAAGGGACCGTTCGAGGTCGCAGTCGAGCAGGTGGAAGACCCCCGGATCGAGCACCCGAACGATGTGATCGTTCGCGTCACGACCGCGGCAATCTGCGGCTCCGATCTGCACATGTACGAGGGCCGAACGAAAGCCGAGCCAGGTTTGGTCTTCGGTCACGAGAACATGGGCATCATCGAGGAGGTAGGGTCCGCGGTCACCTCCCTCAAAGTGGGCGACCGGGTGGTCATGCCCTTCAACGTCGCCTGCGGATTCTGTAAGAACTGCGTCAGCGGCTACACCGGCTTCTGCCTCACGGTGAACCCCAACTTCGCTGGCGGCGCCTACGGCTACGTGGCCATGGGGCCGTTCCGCGGCGGCCAGGCCGAGTACCTCCGGGTCCCGTACGCCGACTTCAACTGCCTCAAGCTGCCGGAGGGGAACGAGCTGGAGAAGGACTTCATCCTGCTCGCCGACATCTTCCCCACCGGCTACCACGGCTGCGAGCTGGCGGACGTTCGTCCTGGCGACACCGTCGCGGTCTACGGAGGCGGGCCGGTGGGCCTCATGGCCGCGTATTCGGCGATGCTCCGCGGCGCGTCGAAGGTCTTCGTCGTCGACCGGATCCCTGAGCGGCTGCAGAAGGCGGAGAGCATCGGCGCGATTCCGATCAACTTCCAGGAGGCCAGCCCGGTCGAGCAGATCAAGGAGCAGACCGGCGGTGAAGGTACCGACAAGGGCATCGACGCGGTCGGCTACCAAGCCCAGTCCCAGACCGGCGAACGGGAGGAGCCAGCGGTCGTCCTCAACTCGCTGATCCAGACCGTGCGACCGACCGGCATGCTGGGCGTGCCGGGCCTGTACGTGCCGGCCGACCCCGGTGCTCCCGACGAGGCCGCGAAGAGCGGCATGCTCCTCGTCGCGATCGGCTCGATGTTCGAGCGAGGGCTGCGGCTCGGCACCGGTCAGTGCAACGTCAAGCGCTACAACCGGCACCTGCGCGACCTCATCATCGCCGGCCGCGCCCGGCCGAGCTTCGTCGTGTCCCACGAGGTGCCGCTGGACCAGGCGCCCGAGGCGTACGACAAGTTCGACAAGCGCGTCGAGGGCTACACCAAGGTCCTGCTCCATCCGTAACGGCTCGGTGGCCCGGGGTGTGTGATGCGCACGCCCCGGGCCTCCTGTCTGCCGCCGCCCGGCGTGTCCGCACGGACGGTCCCCGAGCGGCAGGATCGGGTCGGCGAGAGGTGGGCCATGGCCGTTCGGCTTGCTCTCGCCGGCGACACCATGCTCGGCCGGATGGTCGCGGACGCGATCCGCGCCGACGGTCCGGAGCGGATCGTCGCCGACGAGGTCGTGGAGCTGACCCGCGAGGCGGATCTGTTCCTGCTCAACCTGGAGTGCTGCGTGTCCGAGCACGGGGAGCCGTGGCCTGATCCTGACAAGCCGTTCTTCTTCCGCGCCCCGCCGGCCGCCACCGAGCTGCTTCGCCGGCTCGGAGTCGACTGCGTGACGCTCGCGAACAACCACGCCCTCGACTTCGGCGTCACCGCGTTGCTCGACACCTTCCGGCACCTGGAGGATGCCGGCATCACGTGGGTCGGCGCCGGTCGCGACCAGTCCGAGGCGCGGGCGGCTCGGGTGGTGGAAGCCTCCGGCCTGCGGCTGGGGGTGGTGGGCTGCGCGGACCACCCCGCGGACTTCGCGGCCGGTCCTGCCCGCCCCGGGATCGCCTACGCGGACCTGCGGCGGGGACCCGGCTGGCTGCCGGACGCGGTTCAGCGGCTGCGGCACGACGTGGACGCCGTCCTCGTCACGCCCCACTGGGGACCGAACATGGTGCCGGCGCCGCTGCCCTACGTCCGTGACGCGGCGGCTGCCCTGCGGGACGCCGGCGCGACACTGATCGCGGGACACTCGGCGCACGTCTTCCACGGAGTGCGCCGACCCGGGATCCTCTACGACCTCGGCGACTTCGTCGACGACTACGCCGTCGACCCCGTGCTCCGCAACGACCTGGGACTGCTCTTCTTCGTTCTGCTCGACCGCGACGGTCCACGCCAGCTGGAGGCGGTCCCCCTGGTCCTGGACTTCTGCCATACCCGATTGGCCCGGGGCGACGAGGCCGCCTGGATACGTCGCCGCTTCCAGGCCGCCTGCGCCGCCCTCGGCACCGAGGTCTCCGAACGAGACGGCCGGCTCGTCGTCGCGGCGTTCGGCGCGGAGGACCCGCCGACCCCACGGGAGGCTCCCGGGGAGCGGCGTTGAGGCGCCCGGCCGGCGACGCGGGCCCCGCCGGCCGCGAGCCCACCACACACCGCCGGACCACCCGCGTGCCGGCGTCTCGCCATCCGTTATGTCACAGTGGAGGCATGACCGGGACGGTTAGCGGGGGACTCATCGACGTCGAAGGGCCGTGGTCCCATCGCTGGGTCTCCGCCAACGGCGCCCGGTTCCACGTCGCCGAGATCGGCACCGGTCCCCTCGTGCTGTTCCTGCACGGCTTCCCCGAGTTCTGGTGGGCGTGGCGGCACCAGCTTCCCGTGCTCGCCGACCTCGGCTACCGGGCCGCGGCGATGGACCTGCGCGGGTACGGCGGCAGCGACAAGACCCCGCGCGGCTACGACCCGATCACCCTGGCCCGGGACATCGCCGGGCTGGTCCGCTCCCTGGGGCACTCCGACGCCGTCCTGGTCGGCCACGGCTGGGGTGGCTACGCCGCCTGGGCGACGGCGACGCTCCACCCGCGCCAGGTGAGCCAGCTCGCCGTGGTCGGCGCCCCGCACCCGCTGCGGCTGCGTGACGCGGCGCTGCGGAGCGCTCGCCAGCTGCGATCGGCGACCCACATCCTGTCGTTCCAGGCGCCGATCCTTCCCGAGCGACGGCTGGTCGCGGACGACGGAGCGCTGGTCGAGCGTCTCCTCCGCCGCTGGGCGGCCCCCGGCTCGACGTTCCCCGACCCGGAAGCCTCCCTTCGCTATCGGAGGGCGATGCAGCTGTGGCCGGCGCCGCACTGCGCGCTGGAGTACTACCGCTGGTTGGTCCGGGCGTTCTTCCGAGCCGACGGACGGCGGTTCGTGGCGCGCATGAAGCATCCGGTGCGGCAGCGCGTGCTACAGGTCCACGGCGCCCTCGACCCGTCGGTGCTCCCCGCCACGGCCGAGGGCTCGGCCGAGTACGTCGCGGGGCCGTACCGTTGGCGGCTCCTCGACGGCGTCGGCCACTTCCCGCACGAGGAGGCGCCGGACGAGTTCACCAAGGTGCTTGTCGCGTGGCTCACCGACGCCTAGGTCACCCACGCACCCCGAGGGCCGTCAGGCGCACGCCCCGGTCGGCACCGGCCTCGAGGCGGCGAGCCCGCGCTGAGCAACCTCCCGCACCTCGTCGACCGTGAGCGCGTACCCGGTCCTCGGGTCCTCCACGGAGGCGGCGAACACGACGCCCGACACCGTGCCCTCATCAGACACGAGCGGTCCTCCGGAGTTTCCGGGCTGCACCCGCGCGTAGAGGGAAAGCACGTTACGGACGACCTGTCGCTCGCCGTAGATGTCCGGGCCTTGCAGCCGCTGCTCGGCGCGCACCCGCGCAGGCGCGATCGCGAACGGCCCGCTGCCCGGGTAGCCCAGCACCGCGCCCTCGTCGCCGGGATCCGTGTCGTCGTCGAACACCAGCGCCGGAAGCGGGAGGTCCGGGACGGCCAGGACGGCCAGGTCACGCCGTGGGTCGTAGACCACCACCTCGGCGTCGTACGACTCACCGTCGCGAGTGTGCACGCGCGGCCTGCTGACCCCGGCGACGACGTGGGCGTTGGTCATGACGCGTCCCGGCGCGTAGACGAAACCGGTCCCTTCCAGTGACCGCGAGCAGCTCGCGGCGACGCCGTTGACACGCACGACGCTTCGGCCCGCGCGCAGGACGTCGGGGTCAGAGGCGATCGCGGCGGTCGGTGGTGGAGCTGGCACGATCGGCTCGGGCGCGAAGGGTTCGAGGTAGCGCGGGAACAGGCCAGGATCGACCACGCGGCTGAACGCGAAGAGCGTCTGCTCGGCGGTGCGTGGCATGAACCGGTTGACGGTCGCGAGCACCTGGGAGTCCCGGACGGTCCGAGACAGCTCGCCGAGGTGAGTCCCCGCGACGGCCGCGCCGAGGATCCACGCCACGACGAGCATCGCGGCGACGCTGAGGGCGGCGCCCGCGCTGGCGTCGAGGAAGTACGCAGGCTGCCAGCTCATTCGGTCGCGGATGGCGGCACCGATCGTCGCGCCGACGGTCTGACCCAGCAGCGCGCCCGCCAAGACGATGCCCAGCGCGCCGAGGGACACTCCGAAGCTCGGCTCGAACCCGCTGAGCAGGATGGGTGCGAGAGCGGCGCCGCCCACACCGCCACCGACGAGGCCGGCCATGCCGAGTGCTCCGACGAGGAAGCCCTGGCGGAAGCCGGAGACGCCGTAGGCGATGGCGAGGAGGACGAGAACGAGGTCGAGCAGGTTCACGGCATCCCCCCTCGCCACGGTGGGTCCTGGTCCGCCGGCTTCGCGGCATCGTCCCCCTCCATCCTGCCGTGCCGCCTCTCGTCCCGACCTCTCGTGTCCTCGGAGGTCGCCTCCCCCCGCACCCTCTCCGCAGCATCCGCGGCAGGGCCGGCGGGATCGCTCACGGGTCGGTCGAGATGCACGAGCCGCGCCGGCAGGTCCACCACCCGGGTTCGGTCCCACGGGCGCTCCCAACCGGTGAGGGCGAACAGCCGGTCCAACACGCCGGCGGTGAAACCCCACACGATGAGCCCGGCGACACCGAACGCCGGACCCACGAAGCCGGACGGGTGACGAACCCGGAACCGGTTCTTCGGGTCGAGCAGCGCGGCCAGCGGCACTCGGTGAACGGACGCCACCTCACGTGGATCGACGACCCGGACCGGCGAGGGCGAGCGCCACCAGGCCATCACGGGCGTCACGACGTACCCGCTCGGCGGCAGGTAGAGCGCCGGCAACGTTCCGAACACCTCGACGCCGGAGGGGTCCAGCCCGGTCTCCTCCACCGTCTCCCGAAGCGCCGCCGCCACCGGACCAGAGTCGTCAGCGTCGATCGCCCCACCTGGGAACGCCGGCTGGCCGGCGTGCGAGCGCAGGGTGTGCGCGCGCTCGATCAGCAACAGGTCGGGTCCCTCGGGTCCCTCCCCGAACAGCAGGAGGACCGCGGACGGACGTCCGCCGCCGTCTGGTGGGAGCGCGGTCGCGAAGTCGGCGGGACCGACCCGACGCCCCAGCTCGGCGACCGGCCGCAGCCACGCCGGGAGGTGGTCGAACTCACCCGCCACGCTCGATTCCCCCTCGGGGTGGAATCGAGCATCGTCTCCGGGTCGTGCGCTCACTGGTCCACCTCTCGGCTCACAGCTCCACCCCTAGGTGGGTGCGCACATCACGCAGCAGCTCCCGCTCGGAGTCGTACGGCTTGTGCGCGATGTGGACGACTCGGCCCTCCGCGGAGACGAACACCGTCGCCGGGATCCCAGCGGCTAACCCGAACGGCGCCCGCAGTCGACGCTCCGGATCGGCCAGCTGGGGATAGCTCAACCCGAGCTTGTCGGCGAAGGCGAGCGCGAGGTCGGGACGAGGGTCGTCGTAGTTGACCCCCACGACGACCAGGTCGTCGCCCGCCCGCTCGTACAAGGCCTGGAACAGCGGGCTCTCCTTCCGACACGGAGCGCACCATTGCGCCCACACGTTGAGCACGGCGGGACGCCCGGACACCTCGCGGAGGGAAACCTCGGGCCCGGGGCCGAGGCAGGCGAGCGTGACGTCTGGGAGCGGCGAGCCCTTGCTCGACGACGCCGGGGAGCTCGTCGGGCTGGACCCACGGATCGTCGCGCACGAGGCGACCTCCGCCCGGGCCCGGGCGGAGGCGACGTCGGGGTCGTCGAGGTCGGTCCGCGAGGCACCATCGGGCGCCGCAGTCCGCTCGACCTCGGGCTCGTCGATCACCGGCCCCACACCACCCGGCTCCGGCGTGCTGCAGCCGGCCAGGAGCGCAGCCGCCGCAGCGAGCACGGCAAGCGTGGCAGGCATGGTGCGCGTCCGTGTCACGTGCCATTCCTCCCCGCTCACACAAGCCGCCCATCCAGTCCGCGGCCCGGCTCTCACGCGGTCGACGCGCTCCGCAAGAGCTTGCTCGCCACGGCCGGGTCTGTCGGACCCTCGCCGTAGGAGGGACAGAGCGCAGCCACCGGGCACACACCGCAGGCGGGTTTACGGGCGTGACAGCGACGCCGACCGTGCCAGATCAGCCGATGGGACAGCATGGTCCACTCGCTCTTGGGGAAGAGCGCGGCCAGATCGGCCTCGATCTTGTCGGGGTCGGTGTTGGTGGACAGCCCCAGCCGCCGGGACAGCCGTTGGACGTGCGTGTCGACGGTGATACCAGGAGTGTCGAAGGCGTTGCCGAGAACGACGTTCGCCGTCTTGCGGCCGACCCCGGGGAGCGTGACGAGGTCCTCCATGCGATTCGGCACCTTGCCGTCGAACCGCTCACACAGCGCCTTGGCCACCCCGATGATCGCCTTGGTCTTCGCACGGAAGAAGCCGGTCGAGGCGATGATCGACTCGACGTCGCTCGGATCGGCCGCCGCGAGATCCGCCGGCTCCGGATACGTACCGAAGAGTCGAGGCGTCACCATGTTGACGCGTTTGTCGGTGGTCTGGGCCGACAGGATCGTCGCGATGAGCAGCTGATATGGATTCTCGAAGTCGAGCTCGCAGTGTGCGTCGGGATACGTCTCCGCGAGGATGCGGTTGATCCGACGGGCTCGACGGACAAGTGCGAGACGGCTTTCCGGCTTCGACCCGGGCGCCCGGCGCGACCGGCGGGGGCGCGTGCTCGTGGTCTCCGATCGGTCTGAAGTCGGGGTCGCTGTCCGGGTTCGCGTGGTCACGCAGGCCAGCCTACGTGGCCTGCCTACCACCCCAGCAGCGTGGCGCGGCACACTAAGAGACGGCCGGCACGACACCGGCCCTTCGGAGGAGGAATCAACGAGTGAGCGACGTCCTGCTGCAGGCACCGCTGTTCGCCAACCTCGACGAGACCGCCGCCTCGGCGCTACGGGCGGCCATGGTCGAGGTCAAACTGCGGCGTGGTGAGGTGCTGTTCCGCGAGGGAGACGCCGGCGACCGCCTCTACGTCGTCATCGACGGCAAGGTCAAGATGGGGCGCACCTCCTCGGACGGACGCGAGAACCTACTCGCTGTGCTCGGCCCGGGGCAGATGTTCGGCGAACTGTCCCTGTTCGACCCGGGTCCTCGTGCCTCCACCGTCACCGCCGTCACCGACACCACGTTGCTCGCGCTCGGCCAGGACGAGTTGATGAACTGGCTCACCGGCCGTCCTGAGGTGGCGCGCGGACTCCTGCACCAGTTGGCGTCGCGGCTTCGCACGCTCAACGACCAGGTCGCGGACCTGGTGTTCTCTGACGTTCCAGGCCGGGTCGCCAAGGCGCTGCTCGACCTCGCCCGGCGGTTCGGGAAGCAGACCGACGGCTGCATCCACGTGCATCACGATCTCACCCAGGAGGAGCTCGCCCAGTTGGTCGGCGCCTCCCGGGAGACTGTCAACAAGGCGTTGGCGGACTTCGCGCACCGCGGATGGATCCGCCTGGAGCAGCGTGCGGTCGTCATCCTCGACGCCGACCGTCTCCGCCATCGCGCTCGCTGAGCGAGACACTCTCCTCACCCAGCGAAGTCCCTGACCTGTCGGTGGCGCGCGCCTCCGCGGCCCATGACACCTGTCACGCCTCCGGCCGGCGTTTCGCACCGTGAAGCGGTGATGGTCACGACTACCGGTGTGCTCACCGACAGCGGAGCATGTCGGACATGAGGACAACGCTGGGGACGCGGACCGTCGCCGAGAGGCAGTCACCGGTCGCGGCGACGGGTCTCGCCATCGAGGTGCGCGACCTGCGGCAGCGCTACGGGACCTTCGAGGCGGTTCGCGGGATCTCGTTCGAGGTGCGCCGCGGCGAGCTTTTCGCCCTCCTGGGGACGAATGGCGCGGGCAAGACGACAACGCTGGAGGTACTCGAGGGATTCGTCGCGGCGAGCGACGGCCAGGTGCGGGTTCTGGGCCACGACCCGTACCGGGACCGGCGAGCGCTGCGGCCGCGCCTCGGCATCCTGTTGCAGGACGGCGGTTTCCTCGGGGACCTGACCGTCGCGGAGACCGTCGACCTCGGCCGTGGTTTGGTCCAGGACACCGGACGGCGTCCCATGGACGACGTCCTGGAGCTCGTGGGCCTCGCCGACAAGGCGAAGACCTACGTGCGCCAGCTCTCTGGTGGGCAGCGTCGCCGACTCGATCTCGCGCTCGCCGTGCAATCGTGCCCAGAGGTGCTGTTCCTGGACGAACCGACGACGGGCATGGACCCGGAGGCCCGGAGGTCGACCTGGCACATCATCCAGCGGCTGCGGGACGCGGGCACGACGATCCTGTTGACGACGCACTACCTGGAGGAAGCCGAGCGGCTCGCCGATCGCTTGGCGATCATGCACCGTGGCCGCATCCACGTCGCGGGCACCGTCGAGGAGGTCGTGTCCTCCGCGGGCGACCGGATCACGTTCCGCTTGCCGGCCAACCGTCCGGAGCTGCCGGCGTTCTTGCCGGACCTGGAGGGGGCGGCACCACTCGTCACCGCGTCGGCGGACGACATCTGGGTGACGTACGCCCTCGACGGTGGAGCCGACCGCACGCACGCGGCACTGCGAACCCTGATCACGTGGGCCGACGAGCAGGGCGTGACGCTGGAACGGCTCGGCGCCCGTAGCGGCACGCTCGAAGACGTCTTCCTGCGCGTCGTGGAGGAGGGCCGATGAGGACCGACCTGCGACACACCCTCCGACTCGCTCGCGTCGACCTGAAGCTGCTCGGACGCAACCACGCGGCGTTGTTCAACGTCGTGCTGCTGCCGCTGGTGTTCGGCGTGATGATCACTCAACTCGGCCACGCCGACCAGGTCTTCGTCCTGACCGGTGTGCCGGGCATTCTCTTGGCCTTCGTCGTCTTCGCGAACCTGGTCAACGCGTTCGTGGTGCGCCGCGAGGAACGTGTGCTGAAGCGGCTGCGCGGCTGGCAGCCTTCGGCGGCTGCGATCTTCGGCGGCGCCGGGCTGGCCGCGTTCGTCATCTACGCCGTGCAGTTGGCGCTGTTCGGCGTCGGGATTCACCGAGCTGGTGGCGGGCTGCCCGCCAATGTCCCGCTCATCGTGGTGGCCAGCCTGCTCGGCGTGGCCGTCTTCACCGCGCTGGCTGCCGCGTTCTCCGGGCCGCACCGCAACGCCGAGCTCGCCCAGATCACGGTGACGCCGGTGATCCTCGTGCTCACGTTCGCGACGCCGATCGTCTACCCGCTCGAGGCGCTGCCGGAGCCGCTCCGACTGCTGGCCGCGCTGCTGCCCGCCACACCGGTGGTCGAAATCGTGCGAACCGCCTACACCGGCCGGGATTACATCGGCGTCTCCGGCGGGGAGCTCAGCATGGTCGACCAGTGGGTGGCCGCTCTGCCCTCCTTCGGCGTGCTGCTCGCCTGGCTGGTGGTCGGCGGGTTGCTCGCTCGCTGGCTGTTCCGGTGGGATCCGCGCCATGGTTAGCCTGGGCGTGCCGTGGCTGTGACCTCCCGACTCCCGTTGGCGCTCCCGCGCCTTCGACGACCGCGCCGCTCCGGAATGGAGCGGCTGCGTCGTGTCACCTACTGGTCGCTGGCGGCGGGGGTCGTCCTCGCCTGGCTCGGGCCGGCCACGTGGCTGCTCGCGAGGACGGACAGCGAGCTTCTCGCGAGACCGGAGAGCGAGCCGCTCGCCTTGGTGCAGCTGGCGCTCCTGGGTGTCGCCCTCCCGATCTACACCGTCGTCTACCTGCGCGCGGTCCGTCTCGTCGTGCTCGGCGCCGACCGCCGTCGGGAGATCGCGATCTGCGGGCTCCTCGCCCTCCTCATCTCCGTCGTGACGGCGGGAACGTCCTGGCCGTCCGACCTCATCGTCATGCGGGCGGGGCAGGTCGGCATGGTCGTGGCGTCGTGGGCCGGGCTCGCGGCGCTGGGAGCCTCCCGGCTCAGTGCCGCCCTGCTCTGCGTCGGCACGGTCGGGGTCGGGGTGCTGCTCACTCCGCTCGAGTACTGGCCGGGTGCCGTCGTCCCGCTGACGCTCATGTGCGTCTTCGCCACCTGGGCCAACCGGTTCCAGCTGTGGATCTGGGAGCTCCTCAAGGCGGTCGAACGCGGGCGAGAGGCGCAGACCAGACTGGCGGTCACCGAGGAGCGACTCCGGTTCTCACGCGACCTGCACGACGTCGTGGGTCACAGCCTGTCCGCGATCGCCGTCAAGAGCGAGTTGGCGGCCCGGCTGGCGACGCTCCAACCGGAGCGCGCGGAGGCGGAGATGAGAGAAGTCCGCCAGCTCGCCCGAGAGGCACTGCGCGAGATCCGCGCTGTGGTCCGCGGCTACCGCACCGTCGACTTGGACTCGGAGCTGCGCAGCGTCCGGGCCGTGTTGAACGCGGCGGAGATTCGGACCGAGCTGGAGCTGCCCGGGACCCGCCTGCCCGACGAGGTGAGCACGGTCATCGCCTGGCTGGTCCGCGAGGGCACGACGAACGTCCTCCGGCACAGCACCGCCTCCTGGTGCCGGATCGCGGTGACGATCGGTGAGTCCGGCGTCGAGCTGGAGATGCGCAACGACGGCGTGGCGTCCGGCCGGACCACCAGCACGACGCGGTCCGACCACATGCCCGAAGGCGGGAACCTCGACGAGGAGCGCGCCCGTGGCCGAGGCAGTGGGATCGCCGGCATGACCGAGCGCGTCACCGCCCTCGGTGGAACGCTGAGCGCCGGACCCGGCTCCCGCGCGGACGAGTACGTCCTCCGCGCGACGATTCCCCTCCCCCACGATTCCTTGGCTCCCCGCGACTCCTTGGCTCCGCACGATCCCACGGCGCCCCGCGATCTCACGGTGCCCCACGAACCCGACACCCTCCGCGACTCCGAGGCGACGACCGACGACCCGGCTGGTCGCGCACACCACGAGCCCACGCTGAGCATCCCCGTTGCGGCACCCAAGGCGGCCGAGACGACGAGCCGCGACGCCGCCCGAGTCGACGCACCAGGAGAACCGGCATGATCCGGGTTCTGCTCGCCGACGACCAGCACCTCATCCGCGAGGCGATCGCCTCGCTCCTCGGCTTGGAACCGGACCTGGAGGTGGTCGCCCAGGTGGGACGCGGCGACGAGGTGGTCGCGGCCGTGCACGTCCACCGACCGGACGTGATCGTCCTCGACATCGAGATGCCAGGGATGGACGGCCTCCGGGTGGCCGAGTCCCTTCCCGGCCAGGCGATCGTCATCCTGACCAGCTTCGGCCGCCCCGGCTATCTGCGTCGAGCGCTGGCGGCCGGGGTGCGCGGCTTCATCTCCAAGGACGCACCGGCCAGCGAGCTGGCGGCCGCGATCCGGAAGGTCCACGCCGGCGGGCGCTACCTCGATCCGGAGCTTGCCGCCTCCGCCATGGTCGCCGGCGAGAACCCGCTGACCGAGCGGGAGCGGGACGTCCTCCGCCTCGCCGCCGACGGCGCGACCACGGGCCGCATCGCCCGCGAGCTGCACCTGGCGGAAGGCACCGTCCGCAACTACCTGTCGAGCGCGATGACCAAGCTCGGGGCGAGCAGCCGGCTCGCCGCCATCCAGATCGCGCGCGACATGGGTTGGGTCTGACGGAGGCGCCGGTGGCCCACGCGGGGGCGTCAGCTCTCCGAGGCCACCGCGGACAGGTAGTCGAGCTGAGCTCGGACGGTGCGCTCCGCCGCCGGCCACAACCGGCGGTCGACGTCGGCGTAGACGCGTTCGACGATCTCGGCCGGTGTTCGGGCGCCGGCGGCCAGTGCCTCACGGACCTGGTCGAGGCGTCTCGCGCGATGCTCCAGATAGAAGTCGAGCACGTCCACGGCGTCCGAACGCGGTGGGCCGTGACCGGGCAGCAGAGTCATCCCCCGAGCGGCCTCGACGAGCGCGCGCAAGCGTCGCAGCGAGTCGAGGTAGGGCGCGAGAGCGCCGTCGGGGTAGGCGACCACCGCGGTCCCGCGTCCGAGGACGGTGTCCCCGGTGAGGATCGCACCCTCGGCCAGGAGCCAGAACGACATCGAGTCAGCGGTGTGACCCGGTGTCGCCAGGACCTCCACCTCCAGACCGTCGACGTCGATCGTCTCCCCGTCGACCAGAGGATCGTCGTCGACGCAGAGAGCCGCGTCGGCCGCTCGCACCGGACAGCCGGCCAGCTCCGCGAACCGTCGCGCACCGGCCACGTGGTCCTCGTGCCCGTGCGTGACCAAGGCCAGCGCCACCTCCGCGCCACGCGCACGGACAGCGTCGAGGACGGCGTGGAGGTGCCGCTCATCGTGCGGACCCGGATCGACCACGACGACCCGGGTGGCCCCCGGCGCCCCGAGCACCCACGTGTTCGTCCCCTCCAGCGTCATCGGGCCTGGGTTCGGCGCGAGGACGCAGAGCGCGTGGTCACCGACCCCGCCACCCGCCCAGCTCCCCGGCTCACCGTTCACGACCAACTCCCCGGGCTGACACCTTCACTCCACAGCAGGCCCCTCGGCCCGCGCGTCCGTGGCGTCCGGCACGACGGAGGCCGCGCCGATCGCCGACTCGTACCCGTCCTCTCCCGGCAGCACCCACCGGGCGTCGTCACCCTCCAACGCCACCGCTGGCATGGTCGGCACGATCCGCCGCGCCGCGGCGGCCTCCAACGCCGACTGGACGTCGCTGACCGCGACCAGACTCGCCAGTGTCTGGTACGTCGGCGGCAGCATGCTCATCTCGCCCCGCCGCACCGAAGCCAAGGCATCGACGGGCCGCATCCAGGTCACGCGGTCGGCCTCGCTGGAGACGTCCCTGGTGCGTTGCCCAGCCGGCAACGCCGCGAGGAAGAACCGGGTGTCGTACCGCCGTTCCTCGACCTCGGGCGTGATCCAGTGGTCCCACGCCACCAAGAGGTCGGAGCGCAGCACGAGCCCGCGTCGTTCGAGGAGCTCCCCGAACGACAGGGCGCGACCGAGCAGCGCCCGGCGGTCCTCCTCCCACTCGGTTCCCGTCGTGTCGGCGACCACCGAGCCCTCGGCCGGGCCGGCGAGCATGACGCCGGACTCCTCGAAGGTCTCCCGGACCGCCGCGCAGACCGTCGCCCGCGCGAGCTTGTCGTCCGCAAGCCCCAGCCGGACCGCCCACTCCGCCGGCGACGGTCCCGCCCAGCGGGTGAGCACCTCCGCATCCCGCCGGTCGACACTGCCGCCGGGGAAGACGTACCTGCCGGGCGCGAACGCCATCGACGTGCGCCGTCGCAGCAGGAAGGTCTCCAGACCGTCCGGCCCGTCACGGAGGAGGACGACGGTCGCGGCGAGCCGTGGCGTCGGCGGTTCCACCTGTCCCGCCGCGAGTCGCCGGGCACGCGCGACCAGGGCGGGCGGCACCGACCGGACGTCGGCGTCGGAGGGCAGCGCGTCCATACCGTCGGCTCAGTCGACTTCGACGATCAGCTCGAGCTCGACCGGGGCACCCAGCGGCAGCTGGGCCACACCGACCGCGCTTCGGGCGTGCTTCCCGGCGTCGCCGAACACCGCCCCGAGGAGCGCCGACGCGCCGTTCGCCACCTGCGGCTGCGCGGTGAAGTCGGGCGCGCTCGCGACGTAGACCACCACCTTGACCACCCAGCGCACCCTGGCGAGGGAGCCCACCTCCGCCTTCACGGCCGCGAGGGCGTTGAGCGCGCACTGCCGGGCGCAGGCGGTGGCTTGCTCGACGTCGACCTCCCCGCCCACCAGGCCGGTGGCGAGCAGGTGACCGTCGGAGAACGGCAGCTGCCCCGAGGTGTAGACGTGGTCGCCGGTGCGAACAGCCGGGACGTACTCCGCCACCGGCGCGGCGACGTCCGGCAACGGGAAGCCGAGCTCGGCCAGCCTGGCCTCGGGATCACGCGCACCCGCGTCCGCTGACATCGGCCGGCTCTCCGAAGCGGCGCTCACGCCTTCTCCCGCTTCATGTAGGCCACGAGGTTCTCCGGGTTCGGCCCGGGCACGACCTGCACCAGCTCCCAGCCGTCCTCGCCCCAGGTGTCGAGGATCTGCTTCGTGGCATGGACCAGCAACGGAACCGTCGCGTACTCCCATTTCGTCATGTCGGCGAGCCTAGGACATACCCCTCCCCGCCGCTCACGGACCGCGTCCGGCTGGTCCCGAACCCTGAGAGGAGCAGCCACCTGTTGGACGGTCCGGTGGGTCGAGGGCGGGACCAGGAGCTACGCTCGGCGAGCGTGACGCGGCGCGAGAGCGACTGGGAGGGTGTCCGCCTCCACGTCGTGACAGGCAAGGGCGGCACCGGCAAGACGACGGTCGCCGCCGCGCTCGCCCTCGCGCTCGCCGCCAGTGGTCAGACCGTGCTGGTGTGCGAGGTGGAGGGACGCCAAGGCCTGGCCCGACTGTTCGACGTCCCCGCCCTGCCGTACGAGGAGACGCGGCTCGCCCGCGTGCCCGACGACGGCCACGTCGCGGGTGAGGTCTACGGCCTGGCCATCGACCCCGAGGCGGCACTCGCCGAGTACCTCGAGATGTACTACCGACTCGGCCGGGCGGTGCGCGCCCTTCACAAGGTGGGCGCCATCGAGTTCGCGACGACCATCGCGCCCGGTGTCCGAGACGTCCTGTTGACCGGGAAGGTCTACGAGGCCGTCCGACGCAGGGAGAAGCCGCGCCGGGACCGCCGCGTCTACGACGCCGTGGTCATGGACGCGCCACCCACCGGGCGCATCGCGCGCTTCCTCAACGTCAACGCCGGCGTGGTCGACCTCGCCCGGGTCGGACCCATCCGCCGGCAGGCCGAGTCGATCATGATGCTCATGCGATCGCCGCAGACGGCGGTCCACCTGGTCACCCTGCTGGAGGAGATGCCCGTCCAGGAGACCGCCGACGGCATCGCCGAGCTTCGCGAGGCCCGTATCCCCGTGGGCGGCGTCGTGATCAACATGGCGTCCCGGAGCCCCCTGGACAAGGCGACGTTGCGAGCCGCCGCACGCGGAGGCCTGGACCGGGCGGAGTTCGAGGCGGCGCTGACCCACACCGGGCTCCCCTCCGACGACCGGACGATCAACGGTCTCCTCACGGACGCCCGGGAGCACGCCACCCGGGTCGCCCTGGAGGACCGACTCCGTAAGCGGATCGCCGACATGGGCCGCCGGACTTACGAGCTGCCCCGGCTTCCTCACGGCGTTGACGTCGGCGGGCTGTTCGAGCTGGCGCGCGAGTTGAACGACCAGGGGATGGCGTGAGCGAGTCGACCTTTGGACACCTCGGGGACGGGATCCCCGGCCTCCGCACGCTCAGCGTCGACGCTCTGCTGGATGACCCGGCGGTGCAGATCATCGTCTGCTGCGGCTCGGGTGGTGTCGGCAAGACCACCACGGCGGCGGCCATCGGGGTCCGCGCCGCCGAGCGCGGCCGGCGCGTGGCCGTCCTGACCATCGACCCGGCCCGCAGGCTGGCGCAGGCCATGGGCCTCGCCGAGCTCGACAGCACGCCACGTCGCGTCGAAGGGATCGACGCCACGAAGGGCGGCTACCTCGACGCGATGATGCTCGACATGAAGCGCACGTTCGACGAGGTGGTGCTCGCCCACACCACCCCCGAGCAGGCGCGCCAGATCCTCGAGAACCCCTTCTACATCGCGTTGTCGTCGTCGTTCGCCGGGACGCAGGAGTACATGGCCATGGAGAAGCTCGGCCAGCTCCACACGGAGGCGGTCCGCACCGGCAGCCACGACCTCATCGTCGTCGACACCCCGCCGTCACGCTCGGCGCTGGACTTCCTCGACGCGCCCAAGCGGCTGTCGTCGTTCCTGGACAGCCGCCTGCTGCGGCTCCTCAGCACCCCGGCCCGAGGACCGATCAGGCTCTTCTCGGTCGGCATGGGGATGGCGACGAGCGTCCTGACGAAGGTGATCGGCGCGCAGGTGCTGCGGGACGTCCAGACGTTCGTCGCGGCGCTCGACAGCACGTTCGGCGGGTTCCGTGCCCGCGCCGAACGGACGTATCGACTCCTGCAGGAGCGCCGGACGTCGTTCCTGGTCGTCGCGGCTCCCGAGCCCGACGCGCTGCGCGAGGCGTCCTACTTCGTCGAGCGCCTCCGCGACGACGAGATGCCACTCGCCGGCTTGGTCTTGAACCGGATGACGGCGCCGTCGGCCGCCCACCTGTCCGCCGAGCGCAGCCTGTCCGCGGCGGAGGCGCTCAGCGAGGCCGGCGCCTATCCAGCGGTCGCCGGGGTGCTTCGCCTCCACGGCGAGCGCATGCTGGCCGCCGCGAGAGAACGCCTCATGGCCGAGCGGTTTGGCGCCGCGCACCCGGGCGTCGCGGTCGCCGGCGTCCCGGCCCTGCCCTCCGACGTGCACGACCTCGAAGGCTTGCGTGAGATCGGCCGGCATCTCGGGGACGAGTGACAGGCTCAGCAGGCCTGTCACCGGGCGCATGGCGTGCTGGTGCGACGGGCCCTCGGGGTGGCGGTGCCCGCCCGCGCCGGTTCCGCCACCCCGGCCCGCTCGATTCGCCGCTTCAGCGGAACGTCTCGGTCAGCCGGCTGCGCGAACGCTCACCTTGTTCTGGTGAGCGCACGTCTTCTCGTACTCCCTCCGCGCGGCCTCCAACAGACGCCGCCACGACGTCACCGTGGGACGGCGGCGCAGGATCGCTCGCCGTTCGCGCTCCGTCATGCCGCCCCAGACCCCCCACTCGATCCGTCCGTCGAGCGCCTCGGCAAGGCATTCGGTGCGAACCGGGCACCCCATGCAGATGGTCTTGGCCTCGTGCTGCGCGGCGCCCTGGACGAAAAGCCTGTCGGGATCGTCAGTGCCACGGCAGGCGGCGAGCCGAACCCAGTCGCCATTCCATGTCATTGTTTTTGTTCCCTCCCCTACGTCGGTCACGCAAGGTGACCGATGCGCGGACGTTCCCCCAACGTCCTGCGCAGAACGGTAAAGCCAGAGGCGGCTCCTGCGACAGTCCCTGATGGCCTGATTTGTGATTGTGTCATCACTCTCAGGCGCGAAGAGGCGACCAGAGTCCCGAGATTCGTCCGACGATCACCGCGGGAGGCGACGTAGGCTATCCAGCTATGAGCCCTATCCGCGTCATGTCTCAGGGGCGACGAGAGCGCGGTTTTGTCACCCACATGGTGATGTTCGTGGTCGTCAGCGTCCTCACCGGCGCTCTCGTGGCGGGCCTGATCATCCCGTTCGCTGGGCTGTTCGGCCTCACCACCCAGAAGGCCACAGACGCGTTCCAGAACATGCCCAGCGAGCTCGAGGAACCCCCGCTGCCGGAGCGGAGCAGGATGCTGGCCGCGGATGGCTCTGTCATCGCGACCTTTTACGACCAGAACCGCGTCGAGGTCAGCCTCGACCAGGTGGCGCCGGTCATGCAGCGGGCGATCCTTGCGATCGAGGACGGGCGGTTCTACCAGCACGGTCCCATGGACCTGCAGGGCACGCTCCGGGCGTTCATCCGCAACCAGCAGGCTGGCGGGGTGTCCCAGGGTGGCTCGACGATCACCCAGCAGTACGTCAAGCTCGTCCAGTTCGAGAACGCGGAGACGCCGGAGGAGCAGGCGAAGGTCATCGAGGACTCCTACGGCCGCAAGCTGCAGGAGCTGCGCTACGCCGTCGAGCTGGAGAAGACTCTCACCAAGGACGAGATCCTCGAGCGGTACCTGAACATCGTCTACTTCGGGGACGGCGCCTACGGGATCGAGTCGGCGGCGCGGCACTACTTCAGCACCTCGGCGAGCAAGCTCACGCTGACCCAGGCCGCCATGCTCGCCGGCCTGGTCCGCGACCCCAACGGACTGGACGTCAAGGAGAATCCTGAGGCCGTCCTCGCGCGCCGCAACTTCGTGCTGTCGCGGATGGTCGCCGAGGGCATGATCTCGGAGAAGACCGGCCGGGAGGCCGCCAAGCAGCCGCTCGGGCTGAAGATGAGCCGGACACCCCGCGGCTGCTACTACTCGCCGTACCCGTTCTTCTGCGACTACGCCGAGCAGGTCCTGCTCAACGACCCCGCCCTCGGGAAGACCCGCGAGGAGCGGCGCCGCGCTCTCTACCGCGGCGGCTTGACGATCTACACCACGCTTGACCCGCAGGCGCAGAAGGCCGCGGACAAGGCGGTGCGGGAGACCGTCCACCCGACCGACAGCGTCATCGGCGCGGTGTCGATGGTCGAGCCCGGCACCGGCCGGGTCAAGGCGATGGCCCAGTCCCGGGGCTACGGCGAAGGCAAGGGCAGGACCTACATCAACCTCAACGTGCCGCAGAAGTACAACGGCACGGTCGGGTACCAGCCCGGTTCGACGTTCAAGACGTTCGTCTTGGCCGCGGCGATCAAGCAGGGCATCCCGCTGTCCACCTCCCTACCCTCGCCGCGAAGCGCGACGATCGCCGAGCCCACCCGCAACTGCCCGAACGGGAAGCCTGGCTACCACCGCGACGTCTGGCGGGTCTCGAACTCCACGAGCGCGGGAGCGACGAGCACGCTCATCACCGGGACGACCCACTCGGTCAACACCTTCTACGCCTACCTGCAGCAGCGCACCGGCATCTGTGAGCCGGCCAAGATCGCCACCGCGCTGGGCGCCACGCGCGCCGACGGCAAGCCGCTGCAGCAGGTCAAGCCGTTCACCCTGGGCGTCAACGAGATCGCGCCGCTGTCGATGGCCGAGGCCTACGCGACGTTCGCCGCCCGAGGCAAGCACTGCACCGCCACCCCGATCATCAAGGTGGTCGACCGGCACGGCAACGAGATCCCCGTCAAGAGTTCGGACTGCAAGCAGGTGCTGCCCAAGGAGGTCGCCGACGGCGTCAACTACGTGCTGCGCCAGGTCGTCGACGGGTCGGACCCCGGCCGGACCGGCGCTCGGATGAGCATGAAGGACGAGGGGCGCCAGGTCGCCGGCAAGACCGGTACGAGCAACGACCGCATCGCGGTGTGGTTCATGGGCTACACCACCAACCTCGCCGCCGCCGCCGTTGTCGCCGACGCCGACCCGCCGCTGCAAACGCTGATCGGTCGCCGGATCGGTGGTCGCGTCGTTGGCGGTGACCAGGTCTGGGGTGGCACGCTCGCCGGTCCGATGTGGCTCGCGGCGATGAGAGGAGCGCTCGAAGGCCGGGAGAGCCCGGACTTCGTCGAGCCGGACCCCGACCTCATCCGCGGCGTGCCGGTGACTGTTCCGTCGGTCATCGGTATGGGTGAGAGCCGCGCCAAGCAGGTCCTGCGCGAGGCCGGCTTCGCGATGTCGGTGGGTGGTTGGGTCGACTCCGCCCAGCCGCGGGGCACCGTCGCCCGACAGAGCCCGGCGGGTGGCACGCAGGCCGGCTCGGGTTCGACGGTCGTCGTCTACCTGTCCGACGGCACGCCACCGCCGCCGCCACCAGAGGAGACCCCGGCTCCGAAGATTCCGAAGCCGACGCTGCCACCGGGGCCGTTCCCCCCGAGACCGCCGGGACCGCAGCCGCCGGACTTCCCGACCCCGAGGATCCCGCAGCCGCCGGACAGCATCGTCGGTGACTCGGGGCCACCGGAGAGCCTGAGGAAGCCGGGTTAGAGCTCTCAGGACCTCACCCGGCCGACTGAGAGACGAGGGGCGGCCAGCACTTGTGTGCTGGCCGCCCCTGTCGTCAGTGGCTCGTCTGGGTCGTGCGGCCCGTCCGGGGCGCGCGTCGTCCGGGTCAGACGGTCGCCACGTCCGTAAGCTGCCCAGCTCAGCTGAGCTGGGCGCGGACCGCGGCGGCGACGCGAGCCCCCTCGGCGCGTCCCTTCACCTGGGGCTGGACGACCTTCATGACCGCGCCCATGTCCTTCATGCCGCTGGCGCCCACCTGCTCGATGGCCGCACGCACGATCTCGGCCAGCTCCTCGTCGGTCAGCTGCGCGGGGAGGTACTCGGCGATGATGGCCGCCTCCGCACGCTCCTTCTCGGCCAGCTCGGTGCGCCCCGCCTGGTCGTAGGCCTCGGCGGCCTCGCGCCGCTTCTTGGCCTCCTTCTCGAGGACCTCGAGCACCTCGGCGTCCGAGAGCTCACGCGCCACCTCACCGGCGACCTCGGAGTTGGTCACCGCCGTCAAGGTCATCCGCAGCGTCGAGGCACGCAGGCTGTCCCGCGCCTTCATGGCAGCGGTCAGGTCAGCACGGAGACGATCTTTGAGGGCGCTCATGTGCCGATCCTACGAGCGGCCCTCCGTGATCGCTGGCGTCGGCCTGCCAGGACACCGTGCCCGGCGTGTGGCAGCCTGTCACCGTGCATCCGCTGCTCAAGGTCACCGCCACCGCGCTTGCCGGCACGGCCGTCGCCGGGGCCGCGTGTCTGGCGTACGCCGCCGGCTACGAGGTCCGCGCCTACCGGCTCCGTCGATTCGACATCCCGGTCCTCGCGCCGGGAAGCCGACCGTTGCGCCTGCTGCATCTGTCCGACCTTCACCTCATGCCCGACCAGAACGACAAGGTGGAGTGGGTGCGCGGGCTCGCCGCCCTCGAGCCGGACCTGGTGGTGAGCACGGGCGACAACATCTCCCACCCCGAGTCGGTGCCCGTCGCGATCCACGCGTACGAGCCGCTGCTGGCGCTGCCAGGTGTCTTCGTCTTCGGTTCGAACGACTACTTCGCGCCGGTCCGCCGGAACCCGCTGCGGTACCTGACGCAGAAGGACGCCCCCCGCTCACACACCGCACCGCGGCTGCCCACCGAGGATCTGCGCCGCGCCTTCGTCGCCGCCGGGTGGCTGGACCTCACCAACGCGCGGGGGGAGATCCGGGTCGACGACCGTCGCCTGGCGTTCGTCGGGGTCGACGACCCACACCTGGGGTGGGACCGTTACGAGGACGTGGCCGGCCCCGCCGACCGGTCGGCGGACCTCACCATCGGCGTCACCCACGCCCCGTATCGGCGAGTGCTGGACGCGATGGTGGCCGACGGGTACCGGCTCCTGCTCGCCGGCCACACCCACGGCGGTCAGGTGTGCGTGCCAGGGTGGGGCGCCCTGGTGACCAACTGCGACCTGGACACCCGCCGCGCCAAGGGTGTGTCCCGCTGGGGACCGTCCTGGCTGCACGTGTCGGCCGGGCTCGGCACCTCGCCGTTCACGCCGTTCCGGTTCGCCTGCTACCCGGAGGCGAGCCTGTTGACGTTGCGCGCGCCGGACTGATAGCCGCGAGGAGGGTCTAGACTCGTCCGCCGTGCCTCCCGCCGACGATCTCTTCGAGACCGCAAGAGTCCCCACGAACGTCGAGACGCCCCGCCTCCTCCTGCGCACCTGGCGCCCCGAAGACCGCCCAGCGTTCGCCGCGATCAACGCCGACCCCGCGGTCATGGAGCACATCAGCGGCGAGCCGATGAGCCGGTCCGCGAGCGACGCCCT
This sequence comes from Thermasporomyces composti, assembly GCF_003386795.1. Taxonomy (NCBI): domain Bacteria; kingdom Bacillati; phylum Actinomycetota; class Actinomycetes; order Propionibacteriales; family Nocardioidaceae; genus Thermasporomyces; species Thermasporomyces composti. The sequence continues at coordinate 2,578,931 of NZ_QTUC01000001.1, read as the reverse complement.
CGTCGACCGGATCGAGGAGCAGTGGAGCCAGCGCGGCTACGGCCTCTATGCCGTCGAGCTGCGCGAGACGGGGGAGTTCGTCGGGTTCGTCGGGCTCAACCACCACCGTGCCCTCCCCGACGAGGTGGAGATCGGCTGGCGGCTGGCGCGCCACGTCTGGGGACGCGGCCTCGCGACCGAAGCCGCCCGGGCGGTCCGCGACATCGCTTTCGAGACTCTCCAACTGCCTCGGCTCATCTCGATCACGGTGGCCGCGAACACCCGTTCGCTTCGGGCGATGGAGAAGATCGGGCTGTCCTTCTGGCGCGAGATGCCGTTCGAACGGTGGCAGCTGGTGATCTACCAGGGCGGACCAGCGGACCGAGGCGATACCCGGTCGCATGCCACGACGGCCGCCCGGTAGACTCTCCAGCCGGTACCGGGGTGTGGCGCAGCTTGGTAGCGCGCTTCGTTCGGGACGAAGAGGTCGTGGGTTCAAATCCCGCCACCCCGACCAGGCCGGGGCCGTACTACGCCCGGATCTCGGTCCTCCCGCGCCGCTCCATGGGAGGACGAGGCCGGATCGTCGTGGGATGAGGGACGCCGCCCGCTGCCCCGTCTCGATCAGATGCGCGATCGGACTCGGCAGCTCGTGGAACCACCGATGACGGCGAACGTCGAGCGCGCGACAGACCACGCTGCCAAGACGCCTATCCCTACGCTCGGCAGATCTGGACGCCCGTCTCACCGTCGCCACCGCGCCGCACCGTCACGGCGAGACGAAGCGAGCACCTGCGCGGGCGTGAACCGGACGGGTCCGCACAGGGGACCCGACGCCCGCTAGCCGAGGGGCCTCGCGGCACAGCATAGGCGTCCTCACTCTCCCTCGACGGATGTGAGGGAATCGCACGCGGAGCCACGGTATTCATTTGTTCCAGACGGACTTCTTTGTTCCAGACGGTTCTCGGCCTGGAGAGTATCGGCGAAGAAAACGCGACGAAGAAGGCTGACGCCGACTATGCGAAGCGGGTCGACGTGCTCGACGGATCGCCGACACGGCGAGGTGCCTATCGACACATGATGTGTCGCCCCTGGAGGACGCCCGCACGTGCGCCACAGCAATGAGTGGCGGTGGGTCGTCGCTGCAATGCCACATTCGACCTTCCTCACTTGGTCGCTTGCTTGTCTTGACCCGGCGTCGTCTCGCCCTACACTCTCCGGTCGACGGCAGATCAATTTCGGAATCGGACGAGGCTCTCCGCCGGCTCACATGCAGAGGTTCAAGGAACCCATCAGCTGGTCGCCGGCTCGCGTCCGGATCTCCGATGACCTGGTGTGACCTTTGGAGGTCCGTCGATGTGGTTCCGCTCCCGCCTTCGTCGTTGGCTTGCCCTGACGGGCTGTGCCACGATGCTCGCCGCACTCGCCAGCTCGTTCGCGTCGACACCGAGCCAGGCAGACCCGGTGGTCAAGCCCTTCACTCTCGTGATGATTCCCGACACCCAGCTCGCGGTTCAGAACAAGCCCGAGCTGTTCTACGCACAGACCGAGTGGATCCTCCAGGAGCGCAAACGAGCGAACATCCGGTTCGTGGTGCACGTCGGCGATGTCGTCGAGTGGCCGTCGCGGATCTCCGACTGGGAGCGGGCAAAGATGGCGATGCAACCTCTCGACCGCAAGGTGCCGTACCAGCTTGCGGTCGGCAACCACGACTTCGACGCGTGGGCCTGTGAGCCACCGGCGACCTGCAACCCGTGGGAGCACATCGAGGAGGACCGGAGCACGACATACTTCAACACGTACTTCCCCTGAGCCTCTTCGAGGAGTGGCCGACGTTCGGCGGCAACTACCCAAGGGAACAAAGCGACAACACCTACTTCGAGTTCCGAGCTGGCGGGATCGACTGGTTGGTCATTACCGTCGCGTTCAACCCCACCGACGCGGAGCTTGCCTGGGCCGAACGCGTCATCGCCAAGCACCGCAACCAGCTCGTGATCGTCAACACTCACGAATACCAGGATGGTGATGTACGCACACCGACCGGTGACCGTATCTGGAATGTGCTCAAGAAGTACCCCAACGTTCGGTTCGTGTTCTCCGGCCATTACGTCAACCAGGGCATGCGAGTGGACCTGGGTGACCACGGCAATCCCGTCTACCAGATCCAGGCCGACTACCAGACCTACAGCATTCCCGACGTCAACGAGAACGGCTACCTGCGCGTCATGAAGGTCGACCCGGCTGCGCGGACGATGAGTGTGCAGACCTACTCACCGTACTGCGACAAGACGGGTGAATGTCCGGCCTACAAGACAGACGCGCGGAACCAGTTCACCATCACCGACCTTGACCTTCGGACGTGGAGGAGATGAACCGCGTCGAGGCTTGATGAGCACATGTCGCGGTCTGCGCAAGCGTCATGCCACGGCTGACGTACGCAGGGTCGGTGAAGCCGACGCGACGCTGCGCGCACCGGACCCGCCCGGACCGGGTGTCGCGGCTGATGCGTGACGGACCGCGCTGAGACGAGGCCCGCGCTCACGGCGCGTCCGAACGGGTCCGGCGTCCGGGGTTCGCACGGGCCTGGCGCTCGTCGAGGCGGCGCTGACGCTTCCCGCGGGCCAGCTCGGTACCGAGCGCGTCCAGGCGCTGCGTCCAGAACCCACGGAACCGCTCCAACCAGGCGTCGACCTCTTGCAGCGGACGGGTGTCGACGCTGTACAGGCGGCGCGTGCCCTCGGCTCGGACGGTCGCGAACCCAGCTTCGCGCAGCACACGCAGGTGCTGGGAGACGGCGGGCTGCGAGATGCCGAACTCTCGCTGGATCACCGCGACGACGGCGCCTGAGGACTTCTCCCCGTCCGCGAGCAGCTCCAGGATCCGGCGCCGCACCGGATCACCGAGAACGTCGAACGCGTGCATGGAGACCTAGCTCATCGGGCCTCGCTCGTCTCGTCGCTCCGGCCGGCGTCGGCCTCACTCGCGCTGCCCGGCTCTGGCTCGGCTCCGGTGTAGAAAGCGGTCGTGCGCCGCGCCGCGGTCGTCGCGACCACCTCATCCTCGCCGGCGGCGATGTTGGCCGCACACCAGGCCTGGCTGCTCTGGGCGATGAACTCCTTCCCCTGCTCCGACCCTGCCCAGGCCATGCCCTCGGCGGGATCGATCGAGGCGCCGGTCGAGAGGTGCAGGAAGAGCCCCACGAGGGCGAGGTCCCAACCGACTCCGACAGCTCCCGGACCGTACTGCTCCCAGGTCGGGTCGGCGTGGGCGATGTGCTGCAGCTCCAGGGTGGTACGCCCGTCGGGTTCCTCGCTGAGCCGGACCTCCACCCACGACACCTTGTTGTCGTACTCCCAGGTGACCTTGAGGTGACGCGGCGGCTCGCAGGCCACGATCTCGCCGCCGGCGTTGCCTTCCAGCTGGTAGCGGCCGCCGAGTCGAAGGTCTCCGGACACGGGCATGAACCAGCGCGGGATCCGGTCGGGGTTGGTGCAGGCGTCCCAGACGTCCTCGATGGCGGCGTCGTACGTCTGGGTCGCGATGATGGCCTGGGCTGGCTTGCCCTCGTACTCGGGGTGGACGACCTGCCGCCGGACGGCCCCGATCTGCCGGGTGATGTCGTCGAGCATAGGGCTCCTCTCGTGGTGGGGGCGTGGGCGCCACTATGCCAGTGACAACTTATATAAGTAAAGACTGAAGTTTACGATCATCCCGCCACCCGCCGACGGGCCTAGCGGTCCGGCTGAGCGGCCCGCGACTCCTGCCGCTCGGCCATGGGATCCCGACGCTGAGCGATCTCGTCCCGCCGCCCGGCGATCTCCGACGGGCGGGGTCGCAGTCGACGGTCCAGCTTGTCCACCGCCAGGAGCAGCTGGTCAGAGACGTGCCGAATGTCGCGGTAGGCCCGGTCGCGCTCGGTGATGATCACCGCCAGAAGAAGGGCGGTCAGCGTCATCGACGCGATGAACCCCTCGATGACACCCATCTCTGAAACCAGCTGGCCACCCCACGGGCCGGCACCCGTCTGCGTGTACACGGTCGCGGCGGAGAGGAACAACGCCACCGGCGCTGCCCCAGCCATCTGGAAGCGAAGCGCCGCCCAGACCACGACGGGGAAAGCCAAGAACAACGGCTGCGCCGCGGTCAGCGCGATGAGGAGCACGACGGCCACCGCGGCCGCCTCCAAGCCGACCGCCTCCACGACGCGCAGCGGGCGGATACGCCGCGGCCAGCGAGCGTGCCGCAGCACCAGCAGGGCCGGCGTGCAGATGAGCACGCCCGTGCCGAAGCTCATCCCCCAGAGCAGCGTCATCCGCCACTGGAGTCCGGGAGGGAAGACTCCCGTGAGCACGAGCGCCCCCACGCTCGCCCAGCCCAGGATCATGCCCCCCACGAGAGCGCCGAGAAACACCAGCGCGAGCACGTCCCGCAGCCTGTCGAACCGCGAGTGGAAGTCCACCCAGCGCAGGAGCAGGTAGATCGCGGTCAACCCGCACGCGGTCGCGACGGCGGCCGCCAGGGACGGCCCGAGCGGACGGCCGAAGGAGGCGTTGAGGAGAAAGGAGCTCACCAAAATGGTCGGAGCGGTGACAAGCGGCCGGAGGTAGAAGAAGGCGGCCAACCCGATTCCCGTCGGCGGCCAGAACAGGCTGACCTGTTGACCCGTCGGCAGGTAATCAACCGGCGCGGCGAACGACGCCCCGACATACAGCGTCGCGAGGATGACCACCCCGAGGGCTGTCACCAGCTCGGACGAGCGGAGCTTTCGCGACGCCACGACGAACCATCGTACGTCGCGAGACCGTCTCGATTCGGTGTCCTCTCCACTCGACGACAACCGCGACGACGAGGCGTTTTTCTCCGCCTGACCGCGATTTTCGACACTATTGTCGAATGCGAGCGGGTCGTCCCGATTCCCCGCGGCACCATGAAGAGGACGCCCAGGGCGCACGTCCACGGTTCCGAAAGCTCCGAGCTCAGCTGGGAACCATCCGGTGACGGCCTCACAGCGGCATTCCGGCGACCGCTTCCGGACGAATCCAGCCGACGACGCTGCACACATCTGTCCTCGGCGGGCACCGGCCAGGCAGGCTACGCCCTACGACAAGCCTGAAGGGACAAGCGCGTCAGATGGCCGAGAACACCGCCTTGGACCGACGGACCTTCCTCTACGGAGCGGCCGCCACGGCCGCCCTGACGATGCTCGCGGCATGTTCCTCCGACTCCGGCAGCGGCGGGCAAGCGCCTTCCCAACAGGCGCCGACGACCGAGGCGGAGACGAAGGGATCGGAGACGGACCCGCTGCCCCGCCCGAGTAGCTTCCAGGAAGCGCCCTCCTTGGCTGCGCAGGTCGAGGCGGGTGAGCTCCCGCCGGTCGAGGAGCGGCTTCCGGAGAACCCGTACGTCGTCCCGCACCGCTGGTGGAAGCCGGGAAAGTATGGCGGGAACCTGGTCGTCCCCTCCTCCAGCTCCAACGACCCGGCGATCAAGGAGTACATGTACGGGCACTCCCTGCTGCGGTTCCTCAACGACAGCCGGGACATCGGGCCTGGTCTGGTCGAGAGCTGGGAGTCCAACGAGGACGCCACCGAGTGGACCCTGCACTTCCGCAAAGGGCTGAAGTGGTCCGACGGGCACCCGTGGTCCACCGAGGACATCATGTTCTGGTGGGAGGACATGGTCCTCAACGAGGAACACACCGAGCTTCCTCCCGACGAGGCCCGCTCGGGCAAGGGCACGCTCATGACGATGAAGGCCATCGACGAGGTCACGCTCGTCCTGACCTTCGACGCTCCAGCGCCGTTGACAGACGTCCGCCTCGCCGGCTACGTCAACCGAGGCAACGGTGCGACGTGGATGGAGCCCAAGCACTACCTCAAGCAGTTCCACCCCAAGTACAACCCGAACGTCTCCAAGGACTGGGCGACCGCGGACGGGGAGTTCGAGGCGAAGCGCGACTTCTCCCAGAACCCCGAGTGCCCGACGATGACGGGCTGGCGCCTGAAGTCCTACCAGGAGGGCCGGCAGGCAGTCTGGGAGCGCAACCCCTACTACTGGTGCGTGGACCGAGAGGGCCGTCAGCTGCCGTACATCGACACGCTCACGATCCGCGTCGTCGACGATCCCGAGGTCGTCCGCTTGCAGATCCAGGAAGGCAAGCTGGACTACGTCCACGGACCGTTCGTCGGGCTCGGTCTCGGCGACATCTCGGGCTTCAAGCGGACCGAGGAACGCAGCGGCATGCGAGTGCTGCTCTGGGACGGCGGAAGCGGCACCGGGTCGATGTTCTTCTTCAACTACGACTACAAAGACGCCCGGATGCGTGAGCTGTTCCGGGAGCCGAAGTTCCGGCAGGCGCTGTCGCTCGCGGTGAACCGAGCAGACATTCAGAAGCAGGTCTACTTCACCACTGGTGAGCCGACGACCGGGACGCTCAGTCCGAAGTCGATCGAGTACCACGTCAATGACGAAGGCAAGGAGATGTACCGGCGTTGGCGCGACGCCTACGTCGGACCCGACCCGGAGCGCGCGAAGGCTCTCCTTGACGAGATCGGGGTTCGGGAAGGTCCCGACGGCAAGCGGAGGCACCCGGACGGCGGGGACCTGACGATCCGCCTGGACTACCCCGCGACCGCCGGCGCCGGTGACCGCACCAAGAACGAGCACCTCAAGCGGGACTGGGAGGCGATCGGCCTCAAGGTGACGCTCAATCCGGTGCCGCCCGAGTCCCACAACTCGCAGTGGGCCGCGGGACTCATCGCCACGCAGACCGCGTGGGAGGTCAGCAACGCGCACAACCACCTGGCGCAGCCGGCGTGGCTGGTGCCCATCGAGCCGCAGCGCTGGGCTCCGCTACATGGCCAGTTCTACAGCCTGCGCGGAACCCCCCAGGAGAAGGAGCAGCTCGACCTCGACCCGTACGAGCGCACACCACCGCGCGTGGAACCCGATCCCGACGGGCCCATCGCCGCCCTGTGGAAGCTCTACGACCAGAGCAAGGTCGAGCCCGACGAGATGAAGCGGCACCAGCTCGTGTGGGAGATGATCAAAATTCACATCGAGCACGGGCCGTTCTTCATGGGCACTGTCGGAAACACGCCGCAGCTCGTCCTGGCGCATCGCGACTTGCGTAACGTGCCGACGAGGGAGCAGCTCGCGTCGGGCGGCTTGGTGAACCCCTGGCAGCACCCGACTCCCGCGGTTTACGACCCAGAAATCTATTTCTGGGAGAACCCCGAGGAGCACAGCTGACCTTCGGCCGCGCAGGGCCACTTCGCAGCGCCACTTCGCGCAGGGCCACTTCGCAGCGCCACTTCGCGCAGGGCCACTTCGCAGCGCCACTTCGCGCTGGGTCACTTTGCGCGGTGCCACGTCGCACGGCATCACGGCCGGCGGTGGCACCGCGCAGTCTCTTTTCGCGCGGTGACAACTCGAAGGCGCAACCTCACACGGTGATGACGTGACCGCGTTCTGCGACCAACTGAGCATGGTCGCCGCGAAATGCGGTAAAGGCTCGGAGGACCCTTCCGTGTCGATAACCGATCACGGGAGAATCGCCCGTGGCGAAGGGGGCGAAGGGAGAGTGCTGTGCCCACTGGCATCTACGTGGGGACCGACGACGGGCTGTACATCCTGGGTGCTGAACGCCGCGTCGAACTGCCCGGCCGTCGGGTACGCGCGCTGGCCGCGGGTCACGAGGGGCTGTGCGCGGTCGTCGGGGACTGGGAGATCTTCACCTCCGGCGCGACCGGGATCTGGCGGCACGTGGCGAGGTTGCGTGAGGCGCGGGTGACGTGTGTGCACCCCGGTCCGGACGGCATCCTCGTCGGAACGGCGGGAGCCCGGCTGCATCGGGTCGAGGACCGCGTCGTCCACGCGCTCGAGGGCTTCGACGCCGTGGATGGCCGCGCCAAGTGGCACACGCCCTCAGGTGAGCCACCGTCGGTCCGGTCGATCGACGTGGACGAGGACGGCACCATCTACGCCAGCGTCTATGTCGGCGGCATCCCGCGCTCGACGGACGGCGGTCTCACCTGGCAGCCCACGGTGGACAGCGACGAGCAGGTGTTCCAGGTGCTCGCGGTCCCGGGGAACGGGCCGCTCCTCGCGGCGACGGCACGTGGACTCGCCACCAGCTGGGACCGCGCCCAGAGCTGGAACCACCGCACACTCGGACTCGCGGGCACCTACTGTCGAGCGGTCGCGGTCTGCGGCGACACGGTCCTGCTCACCGCGTCACCGACGGCCGACGGGACGTCCCCCGCCCTCTACCGGGGTGGCCTGGAAGGCGTCCGGTTCGATCGATGCGACAAAGGTCTGCCCGAGACGCTGTCGGGCACCATCGACACTTTCTGCCTGTCGGCTGCGGGATCCACCGCGGCGTTCGGGACCTCCGAGGGCGCGGTCTACGTCACCCAGGACGCCGGGCGGTCCTGGGAGCTGTTGGCCGACGACCTGCCCCCCATCCTGTGTGTGCTCGTCCGGGAGTGAGCCGCGTGTCCGGGGCGGCTCACTCCCACCCGCACGCCGTTACAGCGCGTCCCAGTTGAGGACGGGCGCGGCCAGGTCGCGGATCGAGGCGAGCAGCCCCAGCCGGGCCGCCCGCACCGCGGGGTCGTCCGCCATGACCAGCACCGCGTCGAAGAACGCGTTGATCGGCCCGACGAGCGTGCTGGCGGCGTCGACGAACTCCGCCAGCGTGGGCGCGTCGCCAAGCGCCTCGCGGACCTTGGCCACCTCCTCGCGGAGCCCCAGCTCCTCCGGCTCGCGGAGCGCGGACGCGTCGTAGTTGGCGGTGGCGTCGGCGGGCACGATGCGGCGAACGCGCTGTAGGGCCGTCACGAGGTCCTGGAACGTCGCGTCACCGGTACGCCGGACCAGCTCGGCCAGCGTCTCGTCAGCTCGGGCCGGCGCGTTCCCGAGCGGCACGACCGCCTGGACGAGGTTGTGGTCGTAGCCGGCGTCCAGGAGCTGCTGCTCGTACCGGCGCACGACGAACTCCGCGGCCTCCGCCAGCGCCGAGTCCGGGACCTCCACACCCTGGGCGCGCACCCGGTCGGCGGCCACGCGCAGGCCGGTCTCGACGGTCACGGCCGCCAGCTCCGGACGGCCCCGCAGGATGCTCACCACACCGAGCGCGGCGCGGCGCAGCGCGAACGGGTCCGAGCTCCCCGTCGGAACGGCGCCCACCGCGAAGAGCCCCGCGAGGAGGTCGAACCGATCGGCCAACGCCAGCAGAGCACCCGGCGTGGTGGCTGGAAGCTCACCGCCCGCGGTGCGGGGCAGCTCCATGTCGTAGAGCGCCTGGGCCACGGCCTCCGGCTCACCGGCCCGCCGGGCGTACTCGCGCGCCATCGTCCCGGCCAGAGACGTCAGCTCGATCACCATCTGGGTGGCGAGGTCGAACTTGGCGAGCTCACCCGCCCGACGCAGCGTGGCCCGATCGGCCTCCGGCAACCCCACCAGGTCGGCGAGCGACGAGGCGACGGCCGCGATGCGGTCGGCCCGGTCGGCCATGGAGCCGAGCCGACTCTCGAACGCCAGCTTCGACAGGCCGCTCTTGTGCTGCTCAGGGCTCACCTCGAGGTCGGCGCGCCAGAAGAACGCCGCGTCCTCGTACCGGGCCCGGAGCACCGCCTCGTTCCCCGCCCGCACCAGGTCGTGGTCGCATGCGCCGTTGGCGACCGCGACGAAGTACGGCAGGAGCGTGCCGTCCTCGGCGCGCACCGGCAGGTAACGCTGGTGCTTGCGCATGACCGTGGTGAGGATCTCGTTCGGTAGCTCCAGGTACCGCTGGTCGAACGACCCGAGGATGCTCACCGGCTCCTCGACCAGGTTGGTGATCTCGTCCAGGAGCGCTGCGTCACCCTCGACGTCGATACGGCCGCCCACCTCGCTCGCCAGTCGGCTGGCCTGCTCGATCACCATGGCCCGACGCTCCGCCGGGTCGACGATGATCCCGTGCTTGCGCAGGAAGTCGAGGTAGCCGTCGGCGGACGGGACCTCCACCACCGGCCGCTCGGCGATCCGGTGCACGCGGGTGGCGCGGCCGGACGCCAGCGAGGACACCGCGACCGGCACCTCCACGTCCCCGAGGAGCGCCAGCAGCCACCGGATCGGCCGGCTGTACGACAGCTGCGGGTCGTTCCAGCGCATGTTCTTGTCGGCCCGCAACCCGGTGACGACCTGGCCGAGGATCCCGCTCAGAACCTCCGCCGCCGGGCGTCCGACGTCGGTGCGGACCGCCGCGACGTACTCCACCCCGCCCTGCTCGACGCGACGCAAGTCGTTGACGTCGACACCCTGTCCACGGGCGAAGCCCAGAGCGGCTTTGGTCGGCTGACCGTCGGCGTCGTAGGCCTGAGCGACACGCGGACCGCGCACCGTGCGCTCCGCGTCGGGCTCGCGGGGCGCGACGTCCTCGACGATCGCCACGATCCGACGCGGTGTCGCGTAGGTGCGGACCTCGCCGTGCGCGAGCCGGGTGTCGGCCAGCTTGCTGACCAGGGCCTCGCGCACCGCCTCCCGCGCCTTGCGAACCTCGGCGTGCGGCAACTCCTCCGTGCCGATCTCGAAGACCAGCGTCGAGGGCTTGTCGATCTCGGGGAAGGCGGTCGGTGTCGGCGCCGGCGCCGGGGGTTCGACGCGGCCGAGCGGGTAGCCGAGCTCCTCGCGCCGCTCGGCCCACAGGGTGGAGACTTGGCGGGCCAGCGACCGCATGCGGTGGAACGCGTTCGCGCGCTCGGTCTGGCTGATCGCGCCGCGGGAGTCGAGCACGTTGAACGCGTGGGAGCACTTGAGCACGTAGGTGTGCGCCGGCACCGGCAGCCGCTCGGCGATGCAGCGACGCGCCTCGGCCTCGTACGTCTCGAACAGCCGCCAGTTCTCCTCGACGCCGGCGTCGTCGAGGTAGTAGCGGCTCATCTCGTACTCGGCCTGGCCGAACGCCTCACCGTAGGAGATTCCCGGCGCGTAGGTGATGTCCTTGAAGTGGTCCACCTTCTGGAGCGCCATGATGATGCGCTCCATGCCGTAGGTGATCTCGACCGCGACCGGGTCGAGGTTGCGACCACCGGCTTGCTGGAAGTACGTGAACTGGGTGATCTCCAAGCCATCGAGCCAGACTTCCCAGCCCAGCCCCCACGCGCCCAGCGCCGGCGAGGCCCAGTCGTCCTCGACGAACCGGATGTCGTGCGCGTGAATGTCGATGCCGAGCGCCTCGAGGCTGCCGAGGTAGATCTCCTGCGGGTCGCCCGGGTCGGGCTTGAGGATGACCTGGAACTGGGTGTGGGTCTGCAGGCGGTTGGGGTTCTCGCCGTAGCGGGCGTCGTCGGGCCGCACACTGGGCTCGACGTAGGCGACCCGCCACGGCTCTGGTCCCAGCACACGCAAGATCGTGGCCGGGTTGTAGGTACCCGCGCCGACCTCGGTGTTGAACGGCTGCACCACCATGCAGCCTCGCTGGGTCCAGTAGTTCGTCAGCGCTAGTAGCGCGTCCTGCATCGTCACCACGGCCACCACCTTAGAGCCTTTGTCTCAGCCGCCGCGGGGCGAGGGAGCGGATCATCACCCAGGGTTCGCGAGGCCCCGCGCCGGCTCCCCCGCGCCGAGAAGGAGCAGCACACCGGTCGCGGTCGGGGCCCCTCTACCGTGGAGAGATCACGCACCGCACGCCGTCCCAACCCGTCTGCGAGGCCTCATGGTCGACACCGTCCGCACGCCCCTGGCCAGCGGTCCGACCCCCGAGCGAGAACGCGCGCTCGCTCCCGACCTGGCCCGCGGTGTCATGCTCGCCCTGATCGCGGTCGCCAACGCCGCTCTCTACCTCCACGACCGACCGGCCGGAGTTCGGGGGCACGTGCGAGACGGCTCGGCGCTCGACCGCGCGTGGGTCCTCCTCCAGATGACGGTCGTCGACGGGCGGGCCTACCCGATGTTCGCGGCGCTGTTCGGCTACGGCATGGTCCAGTTGGCCAACCGTCAGCTGGCCCTGGGCGCGACGCCAGCGCGTGTCCGCCGGCTGCTTCGGCGGCGCGCCCTGTGGCTCGTCTGCTTCGGCCTCGTCCACGCCCTGCTGCTGTTCTCCGGCGACATCCTGGGCCCCTACGGGCTGTTGGCGATGCTCGTCACGCTCCTCCTCGTCGCCCCCGCGCGGGTGCTCCTCGGCGTCGCGGCGGCCGCCTTGGTCCTCACGGCGGCGATCGGGGCGTTCGTCGGATTCGTCCCACCGGACGGCGAGCGGGTCGTCATGCCCTCCCTGGCCGAGTCCGATCCACTCACCGCGACCGGACTGCGGCTGAGCGAGTACTCCTACAGCTTCGTCCCCGGGACGGTGCTGCTCCTCACCCCGGCCCTCCTGGGCGTCTGGGCGGCACGCCACCGCCTGCTGGAGGAGACTGACCGGCACCGAACCCTCCTGCGCCGCGTCTGCGTGGTCGGCCTCAGCACGGCCGTCGTGGGTGGGCTCCCCCTGGCGCTCGCGGCGGCCCAGGTATGGCACCTCTCCGGCCTCGGACTCGCCGCCGCGAGCTCGCTGCACACCGTCACCGGTTTCGCCGGAGGCCTGGGCTACGCCGCGCTCATGGGTCTCGTCGCGAACCGGCTCGGGACGCGCCGCGGCCCGCTCGTCAGCGCGCTCGTCGCCTGCGGGCGGCGGTCCCTGACGTGCTACCTCGCGCAGTCGGTGGTGTTCGTCGCGCTCCTCGCTCCCTACGCCGGCGGCCTGGGTGCGCGGCTCGGCAGCGCCCAGGTCGCGCTGGTGGCGTTGCTGACCTGGGCGGCGACCGTCGTGGGGGCGGACCTCGTGCGCCGCGCGGGCCATCGCGGTCCCGCCGAGGTCCTGCTCCGCCGCCTCACCTACGGGCCCGAGGCGCTCGCGCGCAGCCGAACGACGTGACCCGCGCTTGGGTCGTCCCCGGACACGGGCGCGTCGCGACCGCGCTTGACGCGGACCCGCTCTCAGCCCTGCGGGGTCAACTCCGCTGCGACCAGCTCGGCGATCTGCGCGGTGTTGAGCGCGGCACCCTTCCGCAAGTTGTCGCCGCACACGAACATGTCGAGCGCGTGCGGGTCGTCGAGCGCCACTCGCAGCCGGCCCACCCACGTCGGGTCGGTACCCACCACGTCGGCGGGGGTGGGGAACTCCAGCCTCTCCGGCTCGTCGTAGAGCAGCAGGCCCGGCGAGTCACGCAGGATCTCCCGGACCTGCGCCAGGTCGACGCGCCGGGCGAAGCGCGCGTGGACGACGAGCGAGTGCGTCGTCACCACCGGGACCCGGACGCACGTGGCCGAGACGGCGAGGTTGGGCAGCCCTAGGATCTTGCGCGACTCGTTGCGGACCTTCATCTCCTCGCTGGTCCACCCGTTCTCCCGCAGCGAGCCCGCCCACGGCACGACGTTGAGCGCCAGCGGCGCCGGGAAAGGACCGAGATCGTCGCCGATCACCTGGCGGACGTCACCGGCGCGGGTCCCGATCTCGCGGTTCCCCGCCACCTTGGCGATCTGGTCGTACAGCGTCTCGATGCCGGCCTGGCCCGCGCCCGACGCGGCCTGGTACGACGCGACGACGAGGGACTCCAGCTCGAAGACCCGGTGCAGCGCCCCGACCGCGACGATCATCGAGAGGGTCGTGCAGTTGGGGTTGGCGATGATGCCCTTGGGGCGGTGCCGGGCCGCTTCCGGGTTGATCTCGGGGACGACGAGTGGAACGTCGGGGTCCATCCGGAAGGCGCCGGAGTTGTCGACGACCACGGCGCCCTTGGCCGCCGCGATCGGCGCCCACTCGGCCGAGACCTCGTCCGGGACGTCGAACATCGCGACCTGGACGCCGTCGAACGCCCTCTCGCTCAGCGCGATGACCTCGACCTCTTCACCGCGCACCTTGAGCTTGCGGCCGGCCGACCGGGGCGAGGCGATGAGCCGGATCTCACCCCAGACGTCTTGCCGGGTCGACAGGAGCTCCAGCATGACCGTGCCGACCGCGCCGGTCGCGCCGACGACGGCGAGGGTGGGCTTGGACGCCCGGTCGTCGGATCGACCGGGACTCGCGCTGCTGGCGCTCATCGTCCAGTCCCCCCGTAGACGACCGCCTCGACCTGGTCGGCGTCGAGGTCGAAGGCGCGGTGCGCGGCGGCGACCGCGGCGTCGACGTCGTCCTCGTCGACCACCAGCGACACCCGGATCTCCGACGTCGAGATCATCTCGATGTTGACGCCGGCCTCCGCGACGGCCTGGAAGAAGCGCGCCGCCACGCCGGGGTTCGTGCGCATGCCGGCGCCGATGAGGGAGACCTTGCCGATCCGGTCGTCGTAGAGCAGCCGTTCGAAGCCGACCTCGTCCTGGATCCGGGCGAGCGCGGCCATCGCCTGCTGGGCGTCGGCTCGCGGCAGCGTGAAGGAGATGTCGGTCCGTCCCGTGGCGACGCCGGAGACGTTCTGGACGATCATGTCGATGTTGATCTCGGCGTCGGCGAGCGTGGTGAAGATGCGGGCAGCCTCGCCGACCTTGTCCGGCACCCCCACGACCGTGATCTTGGCCTCGCTCCGGTCGTGGGCCACACCGGAGATGATCGGCTGTTCCATCTCGCCCTCCTCGAAGCTGCGGCTGGGTACGTCGGCGACGCCGGACGTCGCGACCTTGCGCATGACCTCAGGGTCGGCCACCCACGTACCCGGTTTGGTGCTGAACGACGACCGCACGTGGATCGGCACGGAGTAGCGCCGGGCGTACTCCACACAGCGCAGGTGCAGCACCTTCGCACCGCAGGCGGCCATCTCCAGCATCTCGGCGTAGCTGATCTGAGGGATCCGCCGCGCGGTCGGCACGATCCGAGGGTCGGCGGTGAAGACGCCGTCGACGTCGGTGTAGATCTCGCAGACGTCCGCGCCGAGCGCGGCGGCCAACGCCACCGCGGTGGTGTCGGAAGCCCCCCGGCCGAGAGTCGTGATCTCCTTCGTGTCCTGGGAGACCCCCTGGAAGCCGGCGACGATCGCGATCGCGCCCTCGTCCAGGGTCTGGCGGATCCGCCCGGGCGTGATGTCGATGATCTTGGCGCGGCCGTGGTGGTTCGTCGTGATCACGCCGGCCTGGCTACCGGTGTACGACTTCGCCGTCTGCCCGAGGTTGGCGATCGCCATCGCCAAGAGGGCCATCGAGATTCGCTCTCCCGCGGTGAGCAGCATGTCGAGCTCACGCGGCGGCGGCAACGGGCTTACCTGCTGCGCGAGGTCGCGTAGTTCGTCGGTGGTATCACCCATCGCCGAGACGACAACGACGACGTCATGGCCGGCCTTCTTGGTCGCGACGATGCGCTGCGCGACGCGCTTAATGCACTGCGCATCGGCCACCGACGAGCCGCCGTACTTCTGCACGACTAGGCTCACGAAACGCTCCTGCTCGGCGGGGTCGATGGGGACGGACCGGCGGGACCGGCCCGTCGGCGCTTTGCCGCAGGACAGTCTAGCGGCGACGCCTCTGGACGTCCGGGCTGTTCACATTGTGAGCTGGCCATCCCGAAATTCGGTCAATCGGGCGAATCCGGCCGCCCGGCCGGCACCACGACGGCGAACGCTCGGGCACGAATCGCCGACGGTTTCGGGCTCACGCTGGAACGCCTAGGATGCCCGCGACCCGGAGGAGACCCGACGTGACCACGACCGCACCGGATCACGCGGCCGCCCGTGAGCTGCCCGGCAGCCGGGTACGCGGCCTGATCCGCGCCTGCCGTCCTCGCCACTGGGTCAAGAACGTCCTCGTGCTCGCCGCGCCCGCCTTCGCGGGAGTCCTCACCGATCCGGCCGCGGTCGCCGACGTGCTGATCGCGTTCGTCGCGTTCTGCCTGGCGGCGAGCGGCACGTACCTCGTCAACGACGCGCGCGACGCGGCCGCCGACCAAGCCCACCCCCGCAAGCGCCTCCGGCCGGTCGCGGCCGGCCAGGTCTCCGTCCGGCTCGCGTACGTGACCGGCGCCGGGTTCCTGCTCGCGGCCATCGCCCTGGCGCCGCTCACCGGCACCTGGTACCTGGCCGTGGTCATCGCCGGGTACGTGGCCCTCACCACCGCGTACTCGTTGCGCGTCAAGCACGTGCCGGTCCTGGATCTGGTCTGCGTCGCCGGCGGCTTCGTCCTGCGGGCCATCGCCGGCGCGGTAGCCGTCGAGGTCAGCGTGTCGAGCTGGTTCCTCATCGTCGCCACGCTGGTCTCCCTCTTCGTCGTGGCGGGCAAACGCGAGGCCGAGCTCCGCAACGCCGAGCGCGGCGACTCCCGGCGCACGCTCCACCTCTACACCCGGGACTTCCTCCGCTACGTCCGCGCCACCACCTCCGGTGCCGTGCTCGTCGCGTACTGCCTGTGGGCGTTCGAGCTCCACGAAGGGCTGTCCCGGCTGGCGTTCGGGCTGTCGATCGTTCCCTTCACAGTGGGGATCCTGCGGTACGCCATGCTCGTCGACGCCGGGCACGGTGAGGAGCCCGAACTGACCGCGCCGTCCGACCCCATGATCCTGACGTCGGGCATCGTCCTCGCCTGCTGTGTCGTGGTGGGGGTCTATGTCGTCTGAGTCGTCGGGTACGCGGTCCTCCGAACGGGCCGCTGAGGCGAGCTCCGCTGGGCCGGGGTCGCCTGAGACATGCCGTCCCGTGCGCCTGACGGGATGGGGTCGCACCGCCCCCACCGTCGCCCGCCTCGCCCGACCCACCTCGACCGCCGAGCTGGCACGGCTACTCGCGGACCCGCCTCCGCGCGGCGTCATCGCGCGTGGGCTGGGCCGTTCCTACGGCGACGCCGCCCAGGACGCTGGCGGGCTCGTGCTCGACTGCACCGGCCTGCCGGAGCGGATCACGCTCGACGTCGAGCGCGGCGAGGTGACCGCCTCCGCCAGCGTCAGCTTCGACCGGTTGATGCGGACCCTGCTGCCGCGCGGATGGTTCGTGCCGGTGACGCCCGGGACGCGGCACGTCACGGTGGGCGGGGCGGTCGCCGCCGACGTGCATGGCAAGAACCACCACGTCGACGGGTCGTTCGGTGCGGCCCTGCGCCGCGTCACGCTCGTGCTGCCGGGCGGCACGATCACCGAGGTGGGACCGGACCGGGACCCGGAGCTGTTCTGGGCGACCGTGGGCGGGATGGGGCTCACCGGCGTCGTCCTGGAGGCGACGTTCCGGTGCCTGCCCGTGGAGACCTCCCGCATGGTGGTCGACACCGAGCGGGCGGCCAACCTCGACGAGGCGCTCGCCGTCATGGCGGACAGCGACGACCGCTACCACTACACCGTCGCCTGGATCGACCTGCTCGCGCGCGGACGGGCCATGGGCCGAGCCGTGCTCACCCGCGGCCGGCACGCGCGGCTCGCCGACCTGCCACCCAAGGCCCGCCGCGACGCCCTCCGGTTCGCCCCGGCCACCCGTCTGGCCGCGCCACCCTGGGCACCACCCGGTCTGCTCAACCCGTGGAGCGTGCGGGCCTTCAACGAGCTGTGGTACCGCAAAGCACCCCGGGTACGCCGGGGCGAGATCCAGCCGCTCGCGTCGTTCTTCCACCCGCTCGACGCGGTTCGCGGCTGGAACCGGCTCTACGGCCCGCGCGGGTTCGTCCAGTACCAGTTCGTCGTCCCGGCAGTCGACGTCCTCCGGTCGATCGTCGCCGACCTGTCCTCGGCGGGCGTCGCCTCGTTCCTCGCCGTCCTCAAGCGGTTCGGACCCGGCAACCCCGGGCACCTGTCCTTCCCTATGCCGGGATGGACGCTCGCGCTCGACATCCCGCTCGGCGACCGTCGGCTGCCCGGCATGCTGCGTGACTTCGACCAGCGGATCGCCGCCGCGGGCGGGCGGGTCTACCTCGCCAAGGACGCCACCTTGTGGCCCGACCTCCTGCCCGCGATGTACCCGCGGCTGGAGGAGTGGCGGCGGGTGCGCACCCGCGTCGATCCGGACGGCGTCCTCCGCTCCGATCTGGCCCGGCGGCTGGGCCTGTGAACGGGCCACACCGACAACGATGGGCGCGTCGAGGAAGGGAAGTCGCACATGAAGAACGCGGTGGGGACCGTCGCCACCGTGCTCCTGCTCGGAGGGCGCAGCGAGATCGGACTCGCCATCGTTCGGCAGCTGGTGGAACGGGGTGCCCGGTCCGTCGTGCTCGCCGTCCGGGGCGGGAAGCCGGATGAGAACACCGAACGGATGCTTCGAGGCGCCGGAGCCACCCAGGTCGAGACGCTGGACTTCGACGTCACCGCCTCGACCACCCACGAGTCCGTCATCGCCCGCGCCGTCGAGCTCGTCGGCGACCTCGACGTCGTGATCGACGCGGTCGGCGTCCTGGGGTCGACCCAGGCGTACGAGAACGACCCCGCTGCCGCCGCCGAGTCGGCCGTCACCAACTTCGCGGGCCACGTGAGCGTCGGGCTGGCCGTGGCGGCGGTGCTGCGCCGACAGGGGCACGGCACCTTCATCGTGCTGTCGTCGGTCGCTGGCGTTCGCGTGCGGCGCGCCAACTACATCTACGGCGCGGCCAAGGCCGGCCTGGACGGGTTCGCCCAAGGCCTCGGCGACGCATTGACCGGCTCTGGCGCGACCGTCATGGTGGTGCGCCCGGGCTTCGTGCGCACCAAGATGACCGCTGGCCTGCCGGACGGCCCGTTCCCGACGACCCCGGAGCGGGTCGCGCGGGCCGTGGTGGAGGGCCTGGCGGCCGGCCGGGAGACGGTGTGGGTGCCCGCCGCGCTGGGCCCGCTGTTCGCCGTCCTGCGCCTGCTGCCGCGGGCGATATGGCGCCGTTTGCCCCGATGACGGTGGTGGGACCTCGATGCCGGGTACCGTCAGGTGGGGAGAGGCCGACGACGCACGCCGTCGGCACCGGTAGCCTTCGGCTGATGAAGGTCCGGCGCGTGTGGCAGGAGGTCGAGCACCTCGTCGCCGAACTGGTGAAGTTCGGCACGGTCGGAGGGCTCGCCGCCATCGTCGACGTCGCCTTGTCCAACCTCCTGCGCTTCGGCATCGGGCTGGGGCCGCTGACCGCCAAGACCCTCGCTGTCACCGTCGCGGCAACGCTCACCTTCCTGGGCAACCGCTTCTGGACGTGGCGACACCGCGCGCGCCAGCACCTGGCCAAGGAGTACGTCCTGTACTTCGGGTTGAACGCCGTCGGCCTCCTCGTCGCGCTCGTGCCCGTCGGCGTCACCCACTACCTGCTGCGCCTGGATGGCCCGGTGGCGTACAACGTCTCCGCCAACGTCGTGGGTCTCGGCCTCGGATCGCTGTTCCGGTTCTGGGCGTACCGGCGGTGGGTCTTCCTCCCGCCCGACTCGGCTCCCTCGAAGGAAGGAGCCGCTGCAGCGGTCACCGACGCGGTGGAGCCCGTCGTCGCCGCGCCGGACCCCGCCCGAGCGCCGCGGCTCGACCTCAGCGACTGACGAGAGCCCACGGCCGGTCCCGACACCGCTCGGCCGGCCTTCGTCGCCGTACCCCAGGAAGAGTTCGTCGCCTTGCTCCAGGAAGCCCTACCCCAGGAAGAGGCAGAACGGGTGGCCCACCGGGTCGAACAGGACGCGGACGTCCTCCTGGGGTTGGTTCTCGGTCAGGGTCGCTCCCGCCTCCAGCGCCCGCGCCACCGCGGCGTCGAGGTCGTCGACCGGGATGTCGAGGTGGGCCGTGATGTGCTGCGTGCCGGGCACGCTCGGCCAGGTCGGACGGGTGTACTCCTTCTCCCACTCGATGTTCAGCGTCTGCAAGCCGGGCCCGCCCTCCGGGTGCCGCAGCTGCGCCCAGCCAGCGTTCTCGGGCTCGCCCGGTGCCGGTCCCTCCAAGGCGGTCACCGTCCAGCCGAGCAGCCGCTCGTAGAAGCGAGCCAGCTCGCGCGGGTTGGGCGCGCCGATGCTGACGCTCGAGACTCGCAACGGTCGTGCCATGCGTTCCGACTCCTCCGATCGCCCCCTCGCTCGCACCGTCGCGAAGCCGCCTTTGCCAACCGGATGCCCGTGCGACCCGCGCAACGCTAGGGCCGGTCGCCGACACCGCGCCGGCCTCACCGGGTCGGGCACTGCCGTGAGCGCTCACCTCACGAGCGGGCCGGCCAGACCGCTACCGGCACAGAGCTAGGACCGCCGCGTCAGCTGGCCGAGCAACGCCTCGGCCGCCGCCTCGTCGACCGTGTCGTCGTCGGTGGCCGTGTCGAGTCGGGCGTGCGCCACCACCGAGTGCAGCGCCCGCAAGACGGCGCCCGCGTCCGCGCCCCAGCTGGACAGGTACGAGAACTGCCACCACCACAGGGCCTCGTCGATCCGCCCAGCCCGGTGGTGCTTCAGGCCGTGGACGAGCGCGGCCGCGATGCCCGCCAAGTCGTCCGAGATCCGGCCGTGCACCAGCTCCGGCTTCTCGGCGTACGGGTCGAAGACCTCGGTGTAGTAGTCGATGTCGGCGAGCAGGTAACCCAGCCGTTCCCGAAGCTCGTCCAGGTCCGGGTCCGGCCCGGCGTCGGGCTCGAACCGCTCGGCTGGGACGACATCGGTGATCGCGCCGAGCCTTCCCCCCGCCAGCATGAGCTGGCTCACCTCGAGCAGCAGCATCGGCACGGCCGTCTTGGAATCCTCCGCCCGCGCGATCTCCCGCAGGGCGATGAGGAAGCTTTCGATCTGGTCGGCGATCTCCTGCGCGAAGTCCTCGACGTCGCTCGTCGGCACGTGGCCCACCCCCCTCATCGTGGCGCCCACGTCGGCGCCTCGCTCGCCGGCCGACGCCTCGTCACCGCGGCGGACCCCGGTGTGCTCGCCACGCTGACGCCCGTGGTCGCCGCGGTCAGGCATCGAGCAGCCTCCTCCCTTCGAACGCCCGCCCGAGGGTGATCTCGTCGGCGTACTCGAGGTCACCGCCGACCGGCAGGCCGCTCGCCAGCCGTGAGACCCGCACCCCCAGCGGGTTGAGCATGCGGGCGAGATAGGTCGCGGTGGCCTCGCCCTCGAGGTTCGGATCGGTGGCGAGGATGACCTCCTGAATGGCGCCGTCGGCCAGGCGCTCCATCAGCTCGCGCACCCGCAGATCGTCGGGCCCTACCCCGTCAATCGGGCTGATCGCTCCCCCCAGGACGTGGTACCGGCCACGGTACTCCCGAGTGCGTTCGATCGCGACGACATCTTTCGGCTCCTCGACGACGCACAGCACCGAGGGGTCCCGCCGGGGGTCACGGCAGATGCGACACTGCTCCTCTTCCGCGACGTTGCCGCACACCTCGCAGAACCGGATCTTCTCCTTGACCTGGAGGAGCACCTCCGCGAGGCGACGGACGTCGGCGGCGTCGGCGGCCACGAGGTGGAACGCGATCCGTTGCGCACCCTTCGGACCGATGCCGGGCAGGCGCCCGAGTTCGTCGATGAGGTCCTGGACGACGCCCTCGTACACGATGCCCTCCGCTTCTTCCCGTGCGACCGCTCAGGTGCCGGGAAGTCCGGGCATGCCCGGCAGCCCGCCCAGGGCCTGCGCGAGCGGACCAAGCTTCTGCGCCGCGAGCGCCCGCGCGTTGGTCGTGGCGTCGCGCACGGCAGCGACCACGAGGTCGGCGAGTGTCTCCGTGTCGTCGGGGTCGCAGGCCTCGGGCTTGATCTCCAGCCCTTGCAGCTCGCCGACACCGTTGACGGTCGCGGTCACGAGACCACCGCCCGCGGTGCCCTTGACCTCGGCCTGCGCTAGCTCCTCCTGCGCGGCCATGAGGTCCTGCTGCATTCGCTGAGCCTGCTGCAAGAGCTGTTGCATGTCGGGCATACCGCCAGGGAACACCGTCATCTCCCTACGTCTCGGCCCGGCCTGTCGCGCGTGATACGGGCGATGGTGCGGGCGGCTTGCCAGCCGTACGACGAGCCTATGACGTGGGAGCCTACGACGCGGCGCCCCCCGAGATCGAGAGGGCCCCGGTCGCTGCGGTGGTTGTCCACAACCACGACGAGCGGCGTTGTCCTCCCCAACCTGGCCCTGGCGCCACCCGCCACCCCGGCGCCGCGGCCGACGATGAAGCGACGTCGACACACATGCTCCGTTCGACGTCAGGTGAGCAGGTCGACGCTTCCTCACTTCTCTCGACCCCGGTCCCTCGCCCCGGTCTCTCGACCCTGTGGAGGTTTCCATGTCCGTCGCGCGGGCTGTCTCGTCTACCGCCACGGTGTTCCACCCACCCACGGTGCCCGATCCCACACCGCCCGGCGCACCGCTCAGCCCTTCGGACGAGCCGGGCCTCCCCGCCATGCCGGACTCGACCACGGGCGTCAGCGGCTCCAGGCCGCGACGGCGACGTCGCTGGTCCGCCACGATTCCGCTCGTGGTGGGTGCGGGAGCGTGCGTGGTGGCACTGAGCACCCAGGCCGTCGCGGAACCGCCCGCTGACCCGTCAGCACCGCGGGCATGGAGCCCACCGGTGACGGCGCTGTGTGACGCCAGTGACGAGCTGGACGGGTTCGTGGTCGGCTGGGTGCCGCGGGGAGTCGGCTCGCTCGTGACGGACTTCTCCTACGAGTGGGAGGACGTCGCCCACCGAAGCAGAGTGTGGGAGACGGGCCCTGACACCAACGGCGCCTACCGAGTCGACCTGACCGTGGCGGTGCTGCGAGGTGAGCGCCTCCGGGACATCGACGCGGTCCGCGACTACCTCGCCGAGTACCTCGAGCGTGACGCCGAGCAGTGGGGCCTGCGACCCTTCAGACACCTCGGGCGGCCCGGCTACCACAACGACGTCGAAACGTTCTGGTTGGCCGAGCCGGGGGTCGCGGTGCGTGTGCACGTCGACGGGGAACGGTTCACCGAGGGGCAGCTCATGCGGACCGCGCGAAGCATCCGCCCCATGCGTGGTTGACGCTCCGGCGGTGACGCGCCTCCCGTCGCGCTGGTGGATCCCTTCTCACCTCGGCCCGAGCTGGCCGCGTTCGCTCGGGCCGAGGCCGGCCGCCTCACGGGCCTG
Organism: Thermasporomyces composti; assembly: GCF_003386795.1. Taxonomy (NCBI): domain Bacteria; kingdom Bacillati; phylum Actinomycetota; class Actinomycetes; order Propionibacteriales; family Nocardioidaceae; genus Thermasporomyces; species Thermasporomyces composti. Next base: position 2,556,023 of record NZ_QTUC01000001.1, on the reverse strand, counting down.
GGCAGGTGTCGTGCTCGGACGTGCTCTGCGATGTGCTCGGCGGTCGGTAGATCGAGGAAGCGCCACCCCGCCGACCACGCCGTCTGCCGGTGCCGTACGACCACGGCCACGACCCACGCCCGTGCGTGTTGAGCTCGCCCCGGGACCGCCGGAAGACAGATCTGGCCCGCCGGGGAAGGCTTCGAGGGTCGGCCCCGCCCACCCCAGGCTCCGACGGCGAGGCCCCACCGTGGGAGACCACGCCGCCCCGCGGGGCCGTTCGATGGAACAGGCCGCCGCCTGACCTTGGACCGTCGGACACCCCGCTGTGCGGCGCGCTGCCAGGCACGGTGCGTCCTGACGCTGTGCGTCCCCACACGGTGGTTGCTGGGCCTGCGCCGTGTCCTGACACCGTGTCGTCGGACGCGGGGCGGTCCGACGCAGAGGCGCCTGCCACCTGCCCGTCCGACTCCGCGCCATCCGACACCGCCGTCGACGCCGAGCCGCCAGCGCCGGCCGTCCCCTTGGCCAAGGCACCCGACCAACGTGTCTCGGGCATCCAGAGGGCGAGGAGCGGTCCGAGCAGGAGAATCCCCGCGGTCGCCCCGAAGGCCGCGCCGTAGGACAGCTGGTCCGCCAGGTACCCGGCGACCAGCGGTCCGACGATCGACCCGAAATCCGCCGCCATCTGGAACGTGGCTACGACCTGGCCGCCCCGGCCGCGCACGACATCGGCCACGACCGCCCCGGGAGCCACACCGAGGTGGGCCCCGCCAATGCCGAACAGCGCCATCGACAGCAGGTACACCGGCACCGACGGCGACACCGCGAGGAGAACCGCCGCGACCAACGACACCAGCCCACCGATGATCATCGACGGGCGACGACCCACCGTGTCGACGAAGCGCCCCGTCGGCATGAGCACGAGGCTCTGGACCGCCGACCCCACCAGGAAACCGATGCCGGTCCAAATCGGACCGACCCTCATTGCCTCCGTCACGAACAGCGGCACCAGGCTCGCCCGGACACCGAACAGCGCCCAACCGGTCCCGAAGTTCGTGACCAGAGCCGCTTGGAACGCCCTATGGCGGACCGCCTCGCCCAACGTGGTGTGGCGGTCGTCGTCCTCCGCGCGGGGACGACGGTCACGCCGCGGGTGCACGGTCGCGCGGGAGAGGAACAGCATGCCGATGAGGCCAGCGGCGGCCAGCGCGGCGCCGTACACGAAGAACGACAACCGTGCGGAGATCTCGGTCAGGACACCGCCGAGGACGGGTCCCGCGAGTCCACCGAGGAGAAACCCGCCTTGGAACAAGCCGTTCGCCCGCCCGCGATGCGCTGGGTCACTGACGCGGAACAGCAAGGACACGGCGGACACGGTGAACATCGCGCTCCCGATGCCGCCGATGCCACGCAGGACGAGCAGCTGCGGGTAGTTCTGCGACAACCCGGCCAGGATCGACGATCCCGCGACGAAGAACATCCCGGCCGAGAGGACGCTGCGCTCACCGAAGCGATCCACCAAGCGCCCACCGCCGAACGCGGACACGAACCGCATGAAGGCGAACGCCGAGATCACCGCGGCCGCTGCGGTCTTACCCACGCCGAACTCGGCGGCGAAAACGGGGATCGCTGGAGCGACGACTCCGAACCCGATGGATACCGCGAAAGCGATCGCCGCGAGGACCGGAACCTCACGAGGCATTCCTGCAAAGGGGTTCGAAGGTCTCCGCACGGGTTCTCATCGTCTCATACCCGGAAGACCCGCATGGGGCGGGCGTCCCCAATTAGTCAGATGATCGGACCAATTCGGGACGAATTGTCCGCCTGCCGACACGGCCCCGTCTCGTGGGACGGTCGCAGGGTCCTCGCGCACGACCTTTGAGCGCCCCTTCGCCCGCAACGTCCAAGCGACAGTGGACACAGCTCCCGCAGGCCTCACGTCCGTCCGAGGCGCTTGACACTCACTCGCCGACGCGTTCCTCGATCAGCTCCGCGCCAAGCTCGCGCCGCAGCAGCTCGCTATACGACAGAGGCGAGTCGGTCAGCGCGGCATCGGTCTCGGGGTCGACCTCGCTGTCCGGGTCATGCTGGAAGGACGCCGAGGAGCTCGCGGGCGCCGGTGTCGAGGACGTCACTCCGCGCGCGGGACGCGCCTGCCCGCCACCTCGGCCGTTCGTCTCGAGACCGTTCGGCTCAGAGCCGCCCGGGCCAGGATCCTCGCTGGCCCCTCCATCCGTGCCGCCCGCCGGGCGCCCCACCGAGGGCCAGTCGGCCGGGCCACCAGTCGTCTCCGCCGACGTTCTCGCGGCACCCACGGATGTCGCACGGCCTCCGCTGTTCGGTCCAGGGCCGTTCCACGCGTCACCCGGCGACCCCTGGTGGCCGTTCGGCACCTCAGCGGACGACGCGTCACCGGGTCGCCCAGGCCCACGACGATCCGTGGCGGGCGGCGCGCCCGGGTCCGTGTCGCTGCCCCGCCCTCCGCCAGGCCAACGCCCGCTCGAGCCGCCCGTCCCGTCCGGACGTCCGGACCCTCCCGGACCACCGCCACCAGGTCGGCCGCCTCCGCCCGTGGTGCCGGTGGACGGATCGATGACCGCCTCGATCCGCCAGTCGACGTGAAGCACCCTCTGGAGCGCCTTGCGGAGGACCTCGTCGCTACCGCTCCGGACGAAGGAGTCGCGTGCGCCGGCGTTCACCAGCGCGACCGTCAGGGTGTCGTCATGGAGCGCGGTGACCTGGGCGTTCTGGCTCAGCATCACCCACGTGAAACGCCGAGCGTGCTTCACCTCTTCGAGGACGTGAGGCCACATCCGCCGGACGTCGGCGAGGGTGTAACGCGGCCCGGCGGACGCGGGCTCGTCTGGAGCCGGAGCGCCCGCGGACGCGGCCGCGGTCACAGGAGCGGGCTCAGCCGCCCTCTCGCCCTGAGCCGGTGGCGATGTCACGCGGGCATCCGGCCAACCAGCGTCCTGGGGACCGCTCTCCTCCTCGGAACGCGCTGGTCCCGCCGTGCCCGGGGCCGGGGCGACCGCGCTCGCGGCGGAGCCTTCGCCCCCTGTCGCCCGCGACGGGGAGCCAGCCGCGACGTGACCCGGCTCGCTCGGGCCCACCTGCTCGGTCGAATCCACCGGTGAGGCCGCGAAGGTCTCGGGCACCTCTCCCGCGCGTCCGAACGCGTTGAGCCGACGCTCGATCCGGTCGAGTCGCGCGGACAGGCCGCGCGTGGAGTCGTCGGAGGCTGGGAGCAGGACGCGAGCGCAGATGAGCTCGAGGTGCAGACGCGGTGCGGTGGCGCCGCGCATCTCGGTCAAACCGGCGTTGACGACCTCCGCCGCCCGGGTGAGCTCCGCCGTGCCGAACCGTGCCGCCTGCGCGGCGAGCCGCTCGCCCTGGTCGGCGGGGACGTCGAGCAGGCCGCGGCTCACCGCGTCGGGAACAGCGGAGACGATCAACAGATCACGCAGACGACGCAGCAGGTCCTCGGCGAACCGGCGCGGGTCCTGGCCGGAGTTGATCACCTTCTCCACGACCGCGAAGACGCCAGCGGCGTCGTGGGCGGCCAAGGCGTCGACGACCTCGTCGAGCAGGGAGTCGTGGGTGTAGCCGAGGAGCGCGACCGCCCGGCTGTACGTCACACCGTCCTCGCCAGCCCCGCCGATGAGCTGGTCGAGCACCGACAGAGTGTCACGGACGGACCCGCCCCCCGCGCGGACGACGAGGGGCAGCACGGCGGGATCGACCCGGACCCCCTCCTGCTCGCACAGCCGCGCGAGGTACTCCTGCAACAGCTTGGGCGGCACTAGCCGGAACGGGTAGTGGTGGGTGCGTGACCGGATCGTCCCGATGACCTTGTCGGGCTCGGTCGTGGCGAAGATGAACTTCAGGTGCTCCGGCGGCTCCTCGACGAGCTTGAGCAGGGCGTTGAAGCCCTGCGTGGTCACCATGTGCGCCTCGTCGACGATGTAGATCTTGTAGCGGGCCGCGACCGGAGCGAAGAACGCGCGTTCGCGCAAGTCACGGGCGTCGTCGACGCCGCCATGGCTCGCCGCGTCGATCTCGATGACGTCGATGCTGCCCGGGCCGCCCCGGGCCAGGTCGCGGCAGCTCTGACAGCTGCCGCAGGGATCCGGCGTCGGGCCCTTCTCGCAGTTGAGGCACCGGGCGAGGATGCGAGCGCTCGTGGTCTTGCCACATCCGCGCGGGCCCGAGAAGAGATAGGCATGGTGCACGCGGTTGTTGCGCAGCGCCTGCTGCAGCGGCTCCGTGACGTGAGCCTGGCCGATCACCTCGGCGAAGGTCTCCGGACGGTAGCGGCGATACAGGGCGAGCGGCGCGTCCACGATTCCGAACCCTAGCCCGCTCATCCGACGGACCGGCACTGCACGGGTGAGGCATGTCGGGGTGTCCACCGCGGCCGTCCGCACCACTCGCTCGGTCGAGGAGACGGGCCTTTGCGGTGATTCCCCCGAGACAAGAGGACTCCCCGCGCACCCGACAGAGCCTGCTTACCCTTGCTGCCTTCCGGCCCTGGGGGGGTTGGGCAGGATGCCGCCGCGCGGGGAGCCGAAGGGAAGTCTACGCGAGGCGCGCCCCACCGGCGACCCGGTGGCGACGCCCACCGCTCGGAGCCACAACGGACGAACGCCGGACCGACCAGGCCCGGCGTTCGCGATCATCGGCGGAGGATGCGGGATTCGAACCCGCGAGGGGTTGCCCCCAACACGCTTTCCAAGCGTGCGCCCTAGGCCAACTAGGCGAATCCTCCGCGCGAGAGGGTACCCGCTCATGGCCCCGGCTGACGAATCGCCCCCTCCCGTCCATGCCACGCCAAGCTCCGATCGTTCTCGAAGCGCCCGCGCACTCGCGATGCCCGGCGCCACGGACAGGATTCGACCCACCTGGAGGGATCCGTCCAGCCTCCTCCCGACCGTCCATGATCACGAAGCGTGATCAAAGCCGCTCCTCTAGGCTCTTGGCCCATGAGCCTCCCGCCGCCACCGTTCGCGCACCCCCCGCCCCACGGCGGCCTCGGTCCGCCCGTCCACGGCACGTCGCCTCACCACGGGTGGTTCAGCGGCTACCAGCCGGCGCCGGTCCGGCAGCGCCGCCGGGTCCTCGCGCCGGTGGCAGCGCTCGTGATCATGGCGGCGTTGATCCTTCCCCTCATCGGGCTCACCGTGCTCGGCACGGGTCCAGGACCCGTGGCCTTGGGCACCTTCCTGGCTCTCCTCCCGGTCGTTCCAGTGGCGGGCGTGTTCCTCTGGATCGACCGCTGGGAGCCCGAACCAGGCCGCTTGCTGCTCATGGCCTTCTTCTGGGGCGCCGGCGTGGCCACCGTGGCCGCCCTCCTCGGCGACTTCCTCGTCAAGCTCGTCTGGGCGGCGATCTTCGGCACCGCGAAAGCCGGGACGCTGGGCCTCGTCCTCAACGCGCCTGTCATCGAGGAGGCGGCCAAAGGGCTCTTCCTGCTCATCCTGGTCGCGGTCCGGCGGCGGGAGTTCGACGGGATCGTCGACGGCATCGTCTACGCCGGCCTCGTGGGAGTCGGGTTCGCCTTCACCGAGAACATCCTCTACCTCGCCGCGGCCTTCGCCACGGGCGGCTTCCAGGGCGGCGTCGTGACGTTCGTGCTCCGCTGCGTGCTCTCGCCGTTCGCGCATCCGCTCTTCACGGCGATGACCGGCCTCGCCATTGGGGTGATGATCCGTAGCGCCCGGCCGGGGCGGATCCTGCTCCCGGTCATCGGCTACCTCACGGCGGTCCTGCTGCACGCCCTGTGGAACGGCTCGAGCCTCCTGCTCGGCGGCGCCGGCTTCTTCGTGGTGTACGTGTTGGTGATGGTGCCGATCTTCGTCGCCATGATCATCGTCGTCGTGTGGCAGCGCCGACGCGAGCAGCGGATCGTCGCCACCCACCTGCCGCGCTTCGTCGCGGCCGGCTGGATCGCTCCCGACGAGGTGCGCCACCTGGTGAGCCTGTCCGGTCGCCGGGGCTGGCGCGCCGCTGTCAAACGCCACTGGGGCCCGGAGGCGGCCAAGGCCCTGCGTGACTACCAGACGGCGGTCACGGAGCTCGCGTTCTTCCACGACCGGTGGGCTCGTGGCACGGTCGGCCGCGAGGCGCAGCAGTGGCTCCACGACCTGGTCGCCAACGTCTTCGCCGCACGGCAACGAGTGCTCAGCCGGCACCCGGACCTGCTCGCCCAGCAGCGACCGACCTGAGGGCGGACCTGAGGGCCTAGGAGCGGAAGGCCTCACGCAAGGCGGCCTTGACGTCGGGGATTGCCGTGGGCGCCATCGAGAGCTCGTCGACACCCAGGTCCACGAGTCGGACGGCGGCGTCGGGACTCGCCGCCAGCTCCCCGCAGACGGCCACCTCACAGCCGGCCCTGCGGGCGCCAGTGACGAGCGTCTCGTACAGCCGCCACAAGGCCGGATGGTCCGGCTGGTACAGCTCGCCCACCGCGTCGTTGGTGCGGTCGGCCGCCATGACGTACTGCGCCAGGTCGTTGCTGCCCACGCTCACGAAGTCGACCTCGGACCCGATCTCCTCCGCGGTCAGCGCGGCCGCCGGAACCTCGATCATGACCCCGACGCGAGCCGGAGGCCGATGGGGAACATCGCACTCGGCGAGCTCCCGCACCACGGAGCCGACCAGGTCCCGGAACGCCCGCGCCTCCGCCGCCACCGTCACCATCGGCGCCATCACGCTGACCTCGCCTCGACAGTCGGTGGCGGCGCGGGCGATCGCGCGCAGCTGAGTCCGCAGCACCGTCGGGTGGCGCAGACCGTGGCGTAGTCCGCGCTCACCGAGCGGGCCGTGCCGCCACGGATCGAGGTGCAGCGCCGGGAGCAGCTTGTCCCCTCCGGCGTCGAGGGTGCGAACGACGACCGGTCGATCCCCCAAGGCCGCGAAGATCTCGGCCAGCTCGGCGACCTGCTCCTCCTCACCGGGAAGCTCCGGACGGTCGACGTAGAGCAGCTCGGTCCTCAGCAGACCCACGCCGTCCGCACCCGCGTCCACCGCCGCCCGCGCCTCGGCCAAACTTCCCACATTCGCGGCGACCCGAATCCGGCGACCGCGAACGGACACCGTCGTGCCGACGGAGGCCGCTCGCGCCTCAGCGCGCCTCGCGACCTGTTCCTGGCGGTGCTGCTTGGCCGCGAAGATCACCGACTCCGGTGGGTCGACCTGGACGACACCGCTGTCTCCGTCGAGCACGACCGGCACCGCGTCAGCGACGTCGAGGACCGGTCTGCCGAGCCGGATGACCATGGGCAGGTCGAGTCCGCGCGCGATGACCGTGGCGTGGGCGGTCAAGCCACCTCGGGCCAGGGCGATGCCGTGGGCACCGGCGTCGGCCAGCGCTGTGACATCAGAGGGGAGCAGGTCCTCGGCGACGACGACCGCGCCGCCCACCTCCTCCGGGCGGATCGTCGGGCGGACGTCGACACCGAGCTCGGCGAGGACCGCCCGTCCCAGGTCCTCGACGTCGGCGGCACGCTCGGCGACGTACGCCTCACCACGCGCCAGCAGGTCACGCGCGTCCTGGACGCACCGCCACCACGCGGCTTCCGCCGAGTCTCCCGCCTCGATGCGCTCCCGGGCCCGCGCGCGAAGACCCGGGTCCGCCAGCATCGCCTCGTGGGCCGCCGCGATGTCGGCGTCCGGTCCCCCTCGAGCCGCGCGGGCGGTGAGGTCGGCGCTCGTCGCCGACAACGCTGTCTCGAGGCGATGCCACTCCGCCTCCGCGGTGGAGTCGCGGCGCGGTGGCAGGGTCGGCTCAACCGGTCGAAGCTGCCGCACGGGCCCCACGGCGAGGCCGGGCACAGCGGGGAGACCGTGGAGGACGCCGGGTTCGACTCCGGGTTCGACGGTCTCGGGCACCCACGCCTCGGGAGGTGCCTCCTCCATCTCCCCGAAGCCCTCCTCGATCAACGCCAGGACCGCGTCGAGCGCCTCACGCGCATCCGGACCGGTGGCGCTCACCTCGACCTCACTGTTGACGCGCAGACCCGCGGCGACGACGCCGAGCACGCTCGTCGCCTCCACCCCGCGCCGTCCTGGGCGACCGATGCGGACCTCGGCGTCGAAGCCGCTCACGACCCGCGCCAGCTGGGACGCCGGCCGGGCATGCAGTCCAGCCGGGTTCCGCAGCACGGTCCGCGCGGTGAGGGGACGCTGCGGCGTCGACGCCGGGGTGGGAGCCGGCTCGTGCTCGTCGACGGCGCGGCTTCCCGCCTGGCGGGCGGCGGCCACCACCGCGTCGAGGTCCGCGCCGCCAGCCGCCACCGTCGCCGCCGCCACGGCACCCTCGACGAGGGGCGCGTCGACCAGCCGAACGCGCCCCGCCTGCTCGGGGTCGAGCGCTTCGACCACCATCTCGGCGGTCATCTGGGCGCTGCCCAGGTCGTAGAGCACGACGACGCCGGAGCCGTCGTCGACCTCGGTCACGCTCGCCATCACCTTGGCGAAGCTCGTGCCGATGCCGCCCTCGTCAGCACCGCCCGCCGCCGCGATCGGGACGTCCGGCGCCATCTGGGCGGCCAACGCCCGCACTCCCTCGGCGAGCTGGTCGACGTGTGAGACGAGGACGAGTCCGACGGTCATGGGCGCTCCCGGCGAGGCGTTGTGTCCGACGCCCGGGACGTGGACGTCGAGGAGATGCCTCCATCGTGGCGGTCAGCGACGTGTGATCGTCAGGCGGCTGACCGACCGGCCGCCTGGTCCGCCATGGCCCGGAACAACAGCGCGGTCGAGGTGGCTCCCGGGTCTTGGTGACCCGCGCTGCGCTCCCCCAGGTAGCTCGCGCGTCCCTTCCGTGCGACGAGCGGGATCGTGGCCCGCATTCCCTCCTCCGCGGCGTCGGCGGCCGCGGCCAGGATCTGGGACAGCGGCGCGCCGGAGGCGAGCGCACGCTCGGCGGCACGCGCGGCCGCCTCCCAGGCGTCGACCATGGTCTTGTCGCCGGGCTCGGCCTTCCCCCGCGCCACGACTCCGTCCAGACCCGCTCGAATGGCCGCCACCACGTCCTCAGCGGTCAGCTCCGGGCGGTCCTTGACCGCGGTGCTGGCGCGCAGGAAAGCCGTGCCGTAGAGAGGTCCGGCCGCTCCGCCGACCTTGGAGATGAGCGCGGTGGCGACCCCGCGCAGCACGTCGGAGGGCGTCGCGGAGTCCGGGTCGGGAAGGGTCGCCACAGCCGCCTGCATGCCTCGGTCGAGGTTCGCTCCATGGTCGGCGTCGCCGATGGCGGCGTCGAGCTCGACGAGGTAGTCGCGGTTGTCCGCGACGACCCGCGCGTACGCCTCGACCAGGTCACGGACGTCCCGCGTGGTCACTGGCATGGTCCACCGCCTTTCTACGAGGGTCTTCCTGCGGCGGTGCTGCCGTCACGCTCTCCACCGCAGTGCCGCCGTGTGGACGGGCGCGTCCCACAAGTCGACGAGCTCCTCGTCCAGCCGTAACACCGTGATCGACATCCCCGCCATCTCCAGCGAGGTGATGTAGTTGCCCACGAGGCTGCGCTCGACGGTGATGTTGCGGTCGGCGAGGAACCGCGCCGCGTGGCGGTAGGCGACGTAGAGCTCCATGAGCGGTGTCCCGCCCATGCCGTTGACGAAGAGGAGGACGCGCTCACCAGAGCTCAGGCCCAGGTCGGAGATGACGGGCACCAAGAGGCGCTCGACGATGGCGTCCGCCGGCTCCAGAGGCATCCGCTCCCGTCCCGGCTCCCCGTGGATGCCGATGCCGATCTCCATCTCGTTCTCGCCGAGCTCGAACGTCGGCTTGCCGGCGTGGGGAACCGTGCAGGGCGTCAGGGCCATGCCCATGCTGCGGACGTTGTCGTTGACCCGGCGGCACACCTTGACGACATCGGCGAGAGGCGCGCCCCGCTCGGCGGCCGCGCCGGCGATCTTCTCGGCCAGCACCGTGCCACCGACGCCGCGCCGGCCGGCCGTGTAGAGGCTGTCCTCGACCGCTACGTCGTCGTTGATGACGACGGTCTGCACCTCGATGTCCTCGGCCGCGGCCAGCTCGGCGGCGGTCTCGAAGTTGAGCACGTCGCCGGTGTAGTTCTTCACGATGTAGAGGACGCCGGCGCCGGCGTCGACCGCCTTGGTCGCCTCGACGATGGGATCGGGTGTGGGCGAGGTGAAGACCGCTCCCGGGCACGCCGCGTCGAGCATGCCCATGCCCACGTACCCGACGTGGAGCGGCTCGTGCCCACTACCGCCGCCGGAGACCAGCCCGACCTTGCCGGGGCGCGGCGCGTCGCGACGGACGACGTAGGGCGGGTCGAGGTTCACCCGCAGCAGGTCCGGGTGCGCCGCGGCGACGCCCTCCAGGGCTTCGTCGACGACCTTCGTCGGATCGTTGATGATCTTCTTCATCGCCGGTCTCCTCCCACCCGCAAGGGCAGTGGGGTACCTACCCGACCTCGTGGGGGCGACCCCCCTCGCCGACACTAGCCGCGACACACGACTGCCGGAGTGGCCGACCCGACGATCCGTGCGACGGGATGGCCCCGCAGGCTCGCCTCGAGACCACCGAGCTGGCACCCGAGACCACCCGGAGACGAGTTCGTCAGGACGATTACGCGCCGCAACGACGACTCGAGCACGCTTCGTCGCACGGAAGGCACGTACCGTACCCGGCAGTACACTACCCGACCGTGATCTTCAAACGAGTCGGCAATGGGCGCCCGTACCCACCGCACGGCTTCACGCAAAGTGACTGGGCCAAGCTTCCGCCCCGCCCGATCCGGCTCGACCAGCTCGTCACCACCAAGCGCACGCTTGATCTCGAGACACTGCTCGCCGAGGATTCCACCTATTACGGCGATCTCTTCGCTCACGTGGTCGAATATCAGAACGAGCTGTATCTCGAGGACGGACTACACCGGGCGCTGCGGGCGGCTCTGCACCAGCGAATGGTTGTCCACGCCCGGGTCCTCCGCCTCGACTGAGCATCGGGGGACGGGGACATGGAACCGAGCGGCGTTCGCTCCTACCCGTATCGGCGGCGCAGGCGGATTCGTGGGCCCATCACCCTCCTCGTCCTCATGGGCATCCTCGTGGGTGCGGCGTGGTACGGCTACGACACGGTGATCGTCGGCGAGCCCAAGCCAGAACCGACCGTGGTCTGCGCCACCCCGTCCCCCAACCAGAAGCAGTACATCAGCGCCCAGACGTTCGTCGTCAACGTCTACAACGCCAGCAAGATCAGCGGCCTGGCCGAGCGTACCGCGAACGCGCTCCGCGAGCGCGGCTTCACCATCGGCAAGATCGGCAACGACCCCTACGGCGTCGATCCCAAGTACGCCGAGATCCGCGGGCGCGACCGCAACGCTCCCGAGGTTCTCCTCGTCTCCGAGCACTTCAGCGGGGAGGTCCGCAGGGGCGACGACCGTACCGACACCACGGTGGACATCATCCTCGGGCCCAAGTTCTACGGGCTCATGAGCAAGGCGCCCGCGGCGATGGACGTCACCACGCCCATCGGCGTCTGCGTGACGACGACGCCGACGCCGAACGTCGCCGCCTACCGCTGACGTCCGCCGCGGTCACGGTTCGCGCCTCGTGACGATCACATGAGGGCTTGAGCCGCCCGCGCCCGCGGACCGGCAGCGCGCATGGCACGACGACACGCCCGTTCGACAAGGGCTGGGACGGCGGCCACGACGAGAGGAGAGGAAGCGGAGCCGGAGGACGAGAAACGCCGGACGGACCCTCCTGGATCCGCCCGGCGTCACGCCGCTTCGGGCTGGCGGTGGCGGTGGGATTTGAACCCACGGAGGAGTTGCCCCCTCACACGCTTTCGAGGCGTGCTCCTTAGGCCGCTCGGACACACCACCGCCGGGTAGGGTACCGGGCCCTCGGAGCGTGGTCGTCAGCGGGCCCGCCGACGGGTCGCGAAGAACTCGCGCAGCAACGCCGCGCAGTCGTCGGCGAGCACGCCGGACACCACCTCGGGGCGGTGGTTGAGCCGCCGGTCGCGAACGACATCCCACAGCGACCCGACCGCTCCGGCCTTCTCATCCCACGCACCGAAGACCAGCCGGGCGATCCGAGCGAGCACGATCGCACCAGCACACATCGTGCACGGTTCCAGCGTCACGACGAGGGTGCACCCGTCGAGACGCCAGCGACCGCGCGCGACGGCCGCCTGCCGAATCGCCACAATCTCGGCGTGGGCGGTCGGGTCACCCTCCGCCTCACGCGCGTTGTGGCCACGGCCCAGCACGCGACCGTCGGCATCGACGACGACACAGCCGACGGGGACGTCACCGCCGCGCGCGGCTCGCTCCGCCTCCTCCAGGGCGGCTCGCATGGCCGGCTCCCACGACGAGGCGGTGGTCACAGCGTCAGGTCTCAGCGGACGGCCTCGAGCGCGTCGACGCAGCCCAGCCGCTCCGCCAGGACCGCGACGGCCTCACTCGGCGACGTGCCGATGCCGACCGCGAGTTGGTGGAGCTCGTCGGAGGGGACGCCGAGATCGTCCAGCACGCCCTTGTCGCCCAATGGCTCGGACGGCAGGTCGTCCGGCGACTCATTCGCGGCGAGCTCACTCAGCAGCGCCGCACCGACGGGAGACCGCACGGCCTCCGCCGCATCGGAGACGAAGGCCTTCGGGTCGTCGTCGGGGTCGACACGCACGACGCCGAACCAGTCCTCGTCCTCCACCAGGACGACGACCACCCCGTCGTCGGACTCGACCTGGCTGGCGACCTCGGCGACGTCCTCGATTTGCCGGACGTCATCGAGGTCGATCTCATCTCCCTGCCACCCGCCGCCTGTGCGGGTGAACGCTGCCGCGAAGTACGACACCGCGCACCATTCCTTCGTTCGTGCCAGTTGTTCGTCGAGTTGTCGCACCCGGACGGCGAGATTCCCCCCTGCCCTGGTGCACGTCAGTCGGACGCCGCGTGGACCGCGTGCGGGGACGCGGCTTCGCACCCTAGACGCCAGGCGATTGTGCCGAGCATCTGGTCCGGGCCGAGGTCGACATCGTCACACAGCGCGCCGAAGGTGGGAACGCCCAGATCCACCAGGACGTCACCGCCGTGGGCCGGCCCGGACTCGTCGGTCGCGGAGAGCCGGTCCACGACGCTGGGAAGCCCACCACGGCCATCGCCCGCAGAAAGCTCACGCACGCTCCCCACCAGGGAGTCAGGGTCACCAGTCGCCGTCCTGGCGAGCTCGGTGGCCCGCCGGCAGCCGGTCAGGAGGTAGGCGGCGACGGCAACCGTCGTCCTGCTCTCCTCGGCCATAGAAAAATCGTGACAGACACCACGGGCGCCCACACGCATTTGTCGGTCGATTCTTGAGCGTACCCCGGGCCACTACAGCGTGCGGTAGCTGGCGTGCCGGAGCATCGCGCGCAGGCGCGCCACTCGCGTCCGCCGTGGAGCGAGGCGGGCCCGCAGCTCCCGCGCCTCGGCCAAGTCACGGAGCAGAGCGGCTCGACGGCGCAGCCGATCGGCCTGGCTCTCCTCCGCTGGTCTCGCCCACTCGGCGACGTCCGACGGGTCCCTCGGCGACGTCGTCGGTCCCCGCTGACCGGTGTCGGTGTCGTCCAGGGCCGGTGCCTCCCCGCGCCGCCAACGACGTCCCTTGCCCGCAGCTGCTCGACGCTGTGCCATCGCGCCGGCCTCCCACCGATGCCAGACAGTGCCGGCCTCCCACCGACCAGACAGGAACGCTGGAGCGGCCGCCGACGATTCTCGCGCGTCCCACTAAGGTGGCTGTCCGCCAGGTGCCCAAGCAACGTCTGGGCGGGGCCAGTTTCGGCCGCATCCCTGGCGCGGACGCCGACGAAGCCTTCGACACAAGCGAGGTCTCGCCCATGCGGATCCACGTGGCTGACCACCCGCTCGTCGCCCACAAGCTCACGGTGCTGCGTGACGTCACCACGAGCTCGCCGATCTTCCGGCGGCTCACCGACGAGCTCGTCACCCTGCTCGCGTACGAGGCGACCCGCGACGTGCGGACCGAGCCGGTGACCGTCCAGACTCCGGTGGCTCCGGCCCAGGGGGTCCGCCTCGCCGACCCCAAGCCCCTGGTCGTCCCCATCCTGCGGGCGGGCCTCGGCATGTTGGAGGGCATGGTCCGGCTGCTGCCCACCGCCGAGGTCGGGTTCCTCGGCATGATCCGCGACGAGAAGACCCTCCAGGCCTCGACCTACGCCCAGCGGATCCCCGACGACCTCACCGGTCGGCAGTGCTACGTGCTCGACCCGATGCTGGCGACGGGTGGGACGCTCGCTGACGCGATCGGCTTCCTAGTCGACCGAGGCGCGAGCCAGATCACGGCGGTCTGCCTGCTCGCCGCCCCGGAGGGGCTCGAGCACCTGGAGCGGCGGTTGGCCTCCTGCACGGTTCCCGTCACGATCGTCATGGCGGGCCTCGACCAACGCCTCAACGACCAGGGCTTCATCGTTCCCGGACTGGGCGACGCCGGCGACCGGCTGTACGGCGTGGTCGACTGACCGCGACCACGCAACGTCGGACAGGCCGCGCCGTGCGGTCACCGTTCGCGCCACCGCCACACCGTTGCTGAGAGGTTTGTCACGGGCGTGAACGGACGATGCTCCAGGCATGGGCGTGAAGGTCAGTGTGGTGATTCCGGTCTACAACCCGGGGCCCTACTTGGAGACCTGCCTCACGTCGGTCCTCCACCAGACCCTTCCGCCGAGCGAGTACGAGGTGCTGTTCATCGACGACGGCTCCACGGACGGCAGCACCCAACGGCTCCAGACCGTGGTCGAACAGCATCCCCATATCCGGCTCATCCATGCGGCTCGCACCGGTGGACCGGGCCGCCCGCGCAACATCGGAATCGAGGCGGCGAAGGGTGAGTACGTCTACTTCCTCGACCCCGACGACCGGCTGACGCCTCGGGCGCTCGAACGGATGTACGACATGGCGGTCCGCAACAGCGCCGACATCGTCATCGGGAAAGTGGTCGGTCACGGCGGCCGCGGGGTGCCCTCGCGCCTGTTCCGGGAGTCCAAGGACTCCGCGGACCTGATCAAGGACAACCTCTTCGGCCTCTTGACGCCGCACAAGCTCTTCCGCACGGCTTTCCTCCTCCGACACCGCCTGCGGTTCCCCGAGGGGCCGGTCTGGCTGGAGGACCACCGCTTCGTCGTCGAGGCGTTCTTCCTCGCCAAGAAGATCAGCGTGCTCGCGGACGAGGTCTGCTGCCACTGGGTCAAGCAGCGGGGGCGGGCGCACTACTCAGCGCGTCGGTTCGACCCGGTGAAGTACTACAAGGCGCTGCGTGCCGTGCTCGACGTCGTCGACGCCTACACGATCCCCGGGGACGACCGCGACCAGCTCTACGCCCACTGGTACCACGGCAAGATGCTCCGCCTGCTGGGCGGGCAGACCTTCCTCAACCGCTTCATCCGGCCACGCCGGTACATCCAGGCCCGGGAGATCCGCAAGCTCGCCAAGGAGCGTTTCGCTCCCTCCGTCGAGCAATGGCTGCCGGTCTCCATGCGGGTCCGCGCACGCTTGCTCCACGCGGGCGCCTACGCCGACATCAGCAGGCTCGCCCGGGCCGAGCGCGGCCTGACCGTCGTCCCCTTCCTGGACCGGGTGGACTGGGACGGCAACCAACTGGTCGTCCGGGTGACCGGCCGGCTCACCTACGCCGACGGCCGCCCCGTGCGGTTCCAGCGGAACGACGGTCGCTTGCTGTGGGAACCGCCCGTGCAGCTGCGGACGCCCCTATCCGACGACGCCTTCGACGTGACGAAGGTGATCGAGGAAAGCCGGCTGGACATCTATGTCCGCGATCGCCAGGACGGCGGCGACTTCGCCATCCCCACGACCTCCCACCTGGTGCCCGAGGGGTCAGGCGGGCTCGAGCAGCTCGTCCTGCAAGGCACGGCCCGGATCGACGTGCGGTCCGGCAAGCTGGGCCGACCGCTCGACCCCGGCATCTGGGATCTCTTCGTCCGGATGGAGACCTGCGGGTGGGTCGTGCAACGGCGGCTCAGTCGGCCCACCTCGGTGCAGATCCAGGCCCCGCAGCCCAAGCGGGTGCTCGGCGCCGACGGCACCTTCCTCGTCGAGCCGTACTGGACGGCGTTGGGGAAGCTGAGCCTCAGGGTCAGCGTGGAGCCGCCCGACTGACCAGACGCTGACCCGGGCCCGCGCCACTCAGGGTGGCGACGGTCCCCCAGCGCTGGCGCGCCGGGGCGGAGGTGCGGGCTAGAGGCTCCGCAGCGCCGCCACCAACCGTGTCAACGACTCCTTGGCGTCGCCGAAGAGCACGGAGGTCTTCGGGTCGTAGAAGAGCTCGTTCTCCACCCCCGCGTACCCGAGCCCTCGCGACCGCTTGAGCACGACCACCGACGCCGCCCGGTCGACGTCGAGGATGGCCATGCCGGCGAGTGGCGACCCGTAGGGACGTCGCGCGGCGGGGTTGACCACGTCGTTCGCTCCGACGACGAGGGCGACGTCCGCCGACGGGAACTCGGAGTTGGCCCGGTCCAGGTCGGCCAGCTGGTCGTAGGGGACGTCCGCCTCGGCGAGCAGGACGTTCATGTGGCCGGGCATCCGACCGGCGACCGGGTGGACCGCGTAGCGGACCTCGACGCCCCGGCTGGTCAGGACGTCGGCCAGGTCACGGAGCGCGTGCTGGGCCTGGGCGACCGCCAGGCCATAGCCGGGCACCAGGACGACACGACTGGCGTACCCGAGGAGCGCCGCCACGTCCTCCGGACCGACCGTCTTCATCGGTCGGGTGCCGTCCCGCGCGAGGGTGGGCGGCCCGGCCAGCGCGCCGACCAGGATGGTGCTGAGTCGGCGGCCCATCGTCCGGGCCATGCGCCGCGTGAGCACGAGCCCGGCCGCGCCCACGAGGATGCCGGCCACCAGGAGCAGCACGGAGTCGAGCAGGTAGCCGCTCGCTGCCACCGCCAGCCCGGTGACCGCGGTGAGCAGGGAGATCACGACGGCAACGTCCGACCCGCTGACCGGCAGCACGAGCAGGACGCCGACCGCGAGGCCCAAGAGGGCGAGCAGGACGCCGACCGGCGTGGCGCCGGTCAAGGCAAGCACGACCGCGGCCGCCAGCGCGGCGAGCACCGTACCGCCGTAGACCCAGGGGGCCCGCGGCACGACGATCGGCCGCGCCGGCAGCAGGTCGCTCAGCTTGGCGACGCTGACCGCTGAACCCGCCACGCTCACCGCGCCCGCCACGACCGCGAACGCCGCGAGGGCGGACGCGAGCCCACCGGAGGTCACCCGCGCGAGCGCCACCAGGACCACGGCCGCGCTCCCGACGCCGTTGAGCACCGCGACGAGCCCCGGCACCGCGGTCAACGTGACCTTGCGTGCGGCGGCCACACCGACGAGGCCACCCAGGCCGAGGGCGCACAGGATCGGCAGCAGGTGGTCCAGTCGCGCGGTGAGGAAGACGAGCACGAGCGCCAGGAGCGCTCCCGCCGCGCCCACGAGGTTCCCGGCACGCGCGGTCCGCGGTGACGACAGCCCTCTCAGCGCGAGGATCAGACAGATCGTGGCGATGACGTAGCCCACCTGCGCCCACGTGGGCGTCACGACCTCACCCATGGTCGACCCGCTTTCGCCCACCGAACTTCTCCACCATCCGGTCGGTCACCACGAACCCACCGGCCAGGTTGAGGCTGGCGAGGAAGACCGCGACCAGCCCGACCACGAGCTCGGCCGTGGTGCTGGCCCGCCCCGCGACGAGAACGGCGCCGAGGAGGATCACGCCGGCGATGGCGTTGGCCCCGGACAGCAGGGGCGTGTGCAGGACCGTCGGCACCTTCGAGACGACCTCGTAGCCGGTGAACGCGCTGAAGACGAGGATGATGACGAGTGCGATCCCTTCGGCCACTCAGCCCACCTCCGGGATCAGCTCGGCTGTCGGCCGGTGTCTCACCTCACCGGCATGGGTGACGCACGCGCTGGCGAGGATCTCGTCGTCGAAGTCGAGACGCAGCTCGCCGTCGCGCAGCAAGAGCATGAGCATGTTGAGGATGTTCTGGGAGTACAGACGGCTGGCCTGCATCGGGAGCTGGCTGGGGACGTTCTGACCGCCCCAGATGAGGACGCCGTTGACCGACAGCTCCTGGCCGGGAACGCTGCCCGCGACGTTGCCTCCCTGGTCGGCGACCAGGTCGACGACCACCGACCCCGGCCGCATGGCCTCGACCATCTCCGACGTCACCAGCAGAGGCGCGGGTCGCCCCGGGACGGCCGCGGTCGTGATGAGCACGTCCGCGTCGGCGACGTACGGCGCGAGCAGCTCCCGCTGCCGCAGGGAGCGTTCCTCGGTCATCTCGCGCGCGTAGCCGCCCTCTCCCTCCAACGGCGGGAGGCCCAGGTCGAGGAAGCGCGCGCCCAGGCTGGCGACCTCCTCGGCGGCCGCTCGCCGCACGTCGTACGCCTGCACGTTCGCCCCGAGCCGACGTGCGGTCGCGATCGCCTGGAGCCCGGCCACGCCGGCGCCGAGGACGAGCACCGTCGCCGGCTCGACCGTGCCGGCCGCGGTCATGAGGAGCGGGAAGAACCGCGGCAGTCGCTCGGCGGCGACGATCGCCGCCCGGTACCCGGCCACCATGGACTGGGAGGTGACCGCGTCCATCGGCTGGGCGCGTGAGGTTCGGGGCACCAGGTCCATCGAGAACGACGTGAGCTTCCGCTCGCGCATGCGCCGGACGAGCGGGAGCTCCTGCCTGGTCGGTAGGAACGAGATGGTGACGGTTCCCTCCGCCAGCGCGCGAGCGGTCGCGAGGTTGATCGGTTGCACGGACACGACGAC
This sequence comes from Thermasporomyces composti, assembly GCF_003386795.1. NCBI lineage: Bacteria > Bacillati > Actinomycetota > Actinomycetes > Propionibacteriales > Nocardioidaceae > Thermasporomyces > Thermasporomyces composti. Next base: position 2,537,238 of record NZ_QTUC01000001.1, on the reverse strand, counting down.
GTCGGCGTCGAAGACGTCGTCGAGGACGCGCGCGCCGGCGTCGCGGTACGCCTCGTCGGGGATCCCCATCTCCGCGCCGGCGTCGGTCTCCACCACCACCTCGACCCCGGTCGAGAGCAGCCGAGGCACGAACTCCGGAAGCATGGCGACCCGGCGTTCGCCGGGACGTCGCTCGCGCAAGACCGCGATCCTCACGGCCGGCCACCCTACGACACCATGGCGATCACGGGGTAGGTTCGGATGCCAGCTCGCCTTCACCGTGGAGGAGCCGCCGATGTGCTTCGACTATGACGCGATCCCGCCGGAGCCACCGGAGAGCTGCGTTCCCGTCGAGGGCAAGCGAGTCGTCCTCACGTCGACCGACGCCACGCCGTTCGCGGCCTTCGAGGCCATGGCACCTGAGCCGTCCGGCGCCGGCGTGGTGATCCTCCCCGACATTCGTGGCCTGTTCGCCTACTACGAGCGGCTCGCCGAACGGTTCGCCGGGCTGGGCATCGACGCCGTGGCGATCGACTACTTCGGTCGAACGGCCGGACTCGAGCCTCGCGGCGCCGACTTCGACTTCCGCGCCCACGTCGCCCAGACCACCCCGGAGACTGTCGCCGCGGACATCGAGGCAGCGGTCGACCACCTCCGGCGGCGCAACCGGGTCCGCGGGATCGTCACGGTCGGCTTCTGCTTCGGTGGGAGCTACTCGTTCCTCCAAGCGGCCAACCCACGGCTCGTCGAGCCCCGAGAGGAGGATGGGACGGACGCCGGGACAGCGCGCACCGGGACGACGGACACCACGACACGCTCGGGCCTCGTCGGCGTCATCGGCTTCTACGGCGGCATGCGACCCAGGGTGCCCGGTGGCCCCACGCCGATCAGCGAGGCGCCGAAGGCCCGGGTCCCGGTGCTCGGCCTGTTCGGTGGTGCCGACTCGAGCATCCCGCCCGAGCAGGTCGAGGCGTTCGCCGCGGGCCTGCGCCAGGCGGGCGTCGAGCACACCGTCCACACGTACCCGGGTGCGCCGCACAGCTTCTTCGACCGCAGCCACCACGACCACACCAGCGAGTGCGCCGACGCCTGGCGTCGGATGCTGGCGTTCATCCGCCGGCACACCGCCGCGTGAGTCCCTGGAGGAGCCATCCCGATGCCAGCCAACACCCCTGCCGGCCTCACGGCGGCGGCACGCCCGTGGGAGACGCCCGAGCTCACCGGGGTCAACCGCCTTCCTGGGCGGGCGACACTGCTCCCCTACCGGACAGCTGAGGACGCGCGAGCCCGCGAACGCGCGGACGTCCTCCGCCTCGACGGCGACTGGGCCTTCCAGCTCGTCGACCGCCCCGAGGACACCCCCGCCGACTTCGCCGCGCCCGACTTCGACGACTCCTCCTGGGGAACCATCGCCGTCCCCGGCAACTGGACGATGCAGGGCTACGGACGCCCGCAGTACACCAACGTCCAGATGCCGTTCCGGCCGAACCGGCCGCCCCACGTCCCGGAGCACAATCCCACGGGGCTGTACCGGACCAGCTTCGAGCTGCCGCCGGAGTGGGCGGGGCGCCGGCTCGTCCTTCACATCGGCGGCGCGATCTCGGTGTCGTCGGTCTGGCTCAACGGCCAGCCGGTCGGTCTCGGCAAGGACTCCCGACTGCCGAGCGAGTACGACGTTACCCGCCTCGCCCACCCTGGCACCAACACCCTCGCCGTCCAGGTCATCCAGTGGTCCGACGCGAGCTACATCGAGGACCAGGACCAGTGGTGGCAGGCGGGCATCCACCGGTCGGTCTACCTCTACGCGACGGGACCGACCTACCTCCACGACGTCGCCGTGACCGCCGGCTACGACTACCAAACCGGCGCGGGCACCCTCGACATCCTCACCACGGTGGGTGGTCTTCCCGGACCCGGGTGGCACGTCGTCGCCACCCTCGACGGCCCGGACGGCGAGCCCACGCTCACCGAGCCCCTGACCGGCGAGCCCCTGCTGCGAGCCGGCGACCCACCGGGGTTCGGCCAGGTGCGGCTGGAGACGTCCCTTCCCTCGGTTCAGCCGTGGTCGGCGGAGGTCCCGACGCTCTACACGGTCGTGGTGAGCTTGCGCGACCCCGACGGTCAGGAGGTCGAAGCCACGTCGGTGCGCACCGGCTTCCGCACCGTCGAGGTCCGCGACCGTCAGTTGCTCGTCAACGGCAAAGCGGTCACCATCCGAGGCGTCAACCGTCACGAGCACCACGACCGCTACGGGAGCGCCGTCCCGCTGGAGACGGTGCGGCGTGACGTCGAGGTGCTGAAGGCGTTCAACGTGAACGCGGTCCGCACCTCCCACTACCCGCCCGACCCGGCGTTCCTGGACCTCGCGGACGCCTACGGCCTCTACGTCATCGACGAGGCCAACATCGAGGCCCACGCCAACTACTCGACCCTGTGCGACGACCCGCGCTACCAGGCGGCGTTCCTCGACCGGGTCAGCCGCATGGTGCTGCGCGACCGCAACCACCCGAGCGTCATCGCGTGGTCGCTGGGGAACGAGTCCGGCTACGGACCCAACCACGACGCCGCCGCCGGCTGGGTGCGCCGGGTCGACCCGAGCCGGGTGCTCCACTACGAGGGTGCGATCAACGCGGACTGGTCCGGCGGGCACGCCGCCACCGACATCGTCTGCCCCATGTACCCGTCGATCGACCGCATCGTCGAGTGGGCCAGGACGACCACCGACCACCGCCCGCTCATCATGTGCGAGTACGCCCACGCCATGGGCAACAGCTGCGGCAACCTCGCCGACTACTGGGCGGCGATCGAGTCCCACCACGGCCTGCAGGGCGGCTTCATCTGGGAGATGCTCGACCACGGCATCGCCGTCACCGCCGAGGACGGGACGTCGTACTGGGCCTACGGCGGGGACTTCGGTGACGAGCCCCACGACGGGAACTTCGTCTGCGACGGCCTGTTCTGGCCGGACCGCCGCCCACACCCGGCGATGTGGGAGGTCAAGCGGGTCTACCAGCCGGTCGACGCCGAGCTCGTCGACGCCCACGGTGAGGTCGTGGACGCCGAAGGGAAGCCGACCGACTCGGTAGGCGCGGCCCGGCTGCGCATCCGCAACAAGTACGACTTCCGGGACCTCGGTCACCTGCGCATCACCTGGACCGTCACCGTCGACGGCTCGGTGGTGGCGACCGGCATCCTGCCCCAGCTGGCCGTCCCGCCCGGCGGAGCCGAGGAGATCGACGTTCCCTGGCAGGTGCCCGAGCTGGCGCCCGGGCAGGAGGCCCACGCTCTGCTCAGGTTCGTGGCCGATCACGAACCGCTGCTCGGTGAGAGACACGAGGTCGGCTGGGTCCAGCTCGCGCTGGGCGTCGCGCCCGCGCCGGAAGCGAGCGGCGACGTGGTCAGCGGGACGACCGGGCCGCTCACGGTGGAGGAGTCGGAGTCCGGCTGGACGATCCGCGGCGACCGCGTCGAGGTCGCCGTCCGCCGTGGCGACGGGGTGCTCACGGCCTGGCGGGTCGACGGCGTCGACCTCCTGACCCGCGGTCCGGTTCCGAACGTGTGGCGGGCACCGACGGACAACGACGGCATTCGAACGGTGACCGACGAGTGGCACCGTCGATCCCAGGCGTACTTCCGGTGGATCGACGCCGGGCTGGACCGGCTCACGTCGCGGCTGGAGAAGCTGTCGGTGGAACCGGCGGAGTCGTCTGGCGACAAGGCCGGCCACGTGGTGATCGCGTGGTCGGAGCGCCTCTGCCCGCCGGACCGTGACCACGGTATCGGCCATGAGGCGCGGCTCGTCGTGGCGGCCGACGGGTCGCTCCACGCCGAGCATCGGTTCGAGGTCGACCGAGAGCTGCCGGATCTGCCGCGCATCGGCGTGGTGGCGACCGTCCCCGCCGGCTTCGAGGACCTGGAGTGGTTCGGGCGCGGCCCGCACGAGAGCTACATCGACCGCAAGGCCGGCGCGGCGCTAGGTCGCTGGATCAGCACCGTCGACGACCAGTACGTCCCCTACATCCTGCCCCAGGAGCACGGCAACAAGACCGACGTGCGCTGGATGGCGTTGCGTCGCGAGGACGGCGTCGGGCTGCTGGTGAGCGCGCCGACTCCGGTCGAGGCCAAGGCGTCCCACTACTCCGACGCCACGCTCGACTCGGCGTGGCACACCGTCGACCTGGTGCGCGACGAGGTGACCCACCTCTTCGTCGACGTCCGGCAGCGTGGCCTCGGGGGCGCGAGCTGCGGCCCCGACACGCTCGAACGCTACCGCGTGCCGTCGGGCACCACGTACGAGCTGCGGTATCGGTTGGTGCCGTTGCGGCCGGAGGACGACCCGGCGGTCGTGCACCGGGCTGCGCGCCCATGACCGCCACGGTCGTCTTCGCCAGCGGGAAGGGCGGCGTCGGCAAGAGCACCGTCGCGGTGAACGTCGCCGCCGCCCTCGCGCGCGAGGGCGTGCGGATCGGCCTGGTGGACGCGGATGTCTACGGACCGGACATCCCGGCGATGGTGGGCCTCACGCGCCGCACGCCAGCACGGTCGGTGACCCTGTGGCAGCGGGACCTGCCGCCGCTGGAGCCGGTGGAGCGGTTCGGGATCCCGATCGTGTCGGCGCAGTTCCTCCTCAGTGAGGAGCAGGCGTTGGACTGGTCGGCACCGCTCGTGGCTCTGCTGCTGCGCCGGCTCGTCACCGACGTGGCGTGGCCGGCCGAGCCCGACCTCCTCCTGGTCGATGTCCCGCCTGGGACGGGTGACCTGCAGCAGGACCTTCTGGGGCTGGTTCCCGACGCCCAGGTCGTCCTCGTCGTGACGCCCCAGCACGCCGCTCACCTCGACTGCCGAAAGATGGTGTCGATGCTGCGGCGACGCAAGACCGCGCTGCTCGGCGGTGTGGAGAACATGAGCGGCTACGCATGCCCCTCGTGCGGGCACCAGACGCCGCTGTTTCCACCGGTGGCGGCCGAGCACGCGATCTGGGCGGAGGACGTCGAGCGGCTGGGTGCGATCCCGTTCCATCCGACCACCGGCCACGTCCACGCTCCCGTCGTCGTGACGGATCCCGACGCGGCCGCCAGCCGGGAGTTCACCACCGTCGCGCGTCGGATCGCCGAACGGGTCGGTTGAGCGACCCGGCTCGGGGCGGTGAAAGGGCGACGCCCCGGGGAGGCGGAGAACCTCCGGCCGGTGTCACCCGGGAGCGTTCCAGGAAATGCCGAGCTTGGTGTGCCGCTTCGGGACGATCCACTCTGCCGGGATCGCCGCGTCCGGTGTCTCGACGGGGTAGGCGTCGATGCGCAGCCCGGCGGTCGTGCGCCTGTCCCAGGCTCGGATCCGCTCGGCGAGTCGACTCGCGAGCCCGTGCCCGTCCGGGCCGTAGCCACGCACCATGACCTGGAACGGCTCGTCGCCGTGCCGCCCGTGCGGACGGCACGGGACCGCGAGGTTCTCGCCCTCCAGCAGCCCGAGGCCGCCCACCACGTCGTCGGGAAGGCCGCCGAAGGACCGTACGAACGCCGGGTCGGTGAGGGCCAGCCACAGCGCCAAAGACCGCCACAGCTGCGTCGACGTGGCCGTCACCGTCGTGGCCAGCTCGACCGCCGGGCTCTGGCCCGGGCCGAGCTCGGCGAGGACGTTCACGTCGCCGCGCAGGTCGCCGTCGTCCCAGACGGATCCGGACTCTCCGACCTTGACGTAGCGGCCGGGTCCGGCGAACTCCCCACGCAGCGGCATGAAGCCGCAGTCGACGATCGACCCACTGCGCCACGTCCGTCCCACCGGCTCGAAGCACACGCTGCGGTAGACGCCCCTGATGCCGAGCGGGACCACCAACCGCCCGCTCGGCGCGAGCTGCCCGGTCCACGCCGGCGGCAGGTCCCAGGCGCCGGCCGTCACGATGATTCGGTCGTACGGAGCGCCGTCCGGCCAGCCGAGGCCGCCGTCCGCGCAGACCACCCGCACCTGGTCGAAGCCTGCGTCCCGCAGGCCGGCCGCCGCGCGTTCCACCACGTCGGCGTCGAGGTCGACCGTGGTCACCGCGCCCTCGGGGCCGACCAGCTCGGCAAGCAGCGCGGCGTTGTAGCCGGTGCCCGCGCCGATCTCGAGGACCCGGTGACCACGGGCGACGTCGAGCTGCTCCAGCATGAGCCCGACGATCGAGGGTTGCGAGGCGGAGCTGGTGGGCATGCCGTCGTCGCCGACCTTCGTGACGACGGCCTCGTCGGCGTACGCCCGTTCTGGCGGCACCTCGGGGACGAAGACGTGCCGCGGTACCACGCGCAGCGCCGCCTCCACCGCGGGACTGGTGACCACCGCGCGGGCGCGCAAGTCGTCGACCATCCGGTGCCGCAGGTCGGCGGCATCGACCCGCTCCACGTCCGTCGCCTTCGGACACGTGGCCATGGTGCGCCTCTCGCCGTGCGGACTCGTCTCCGTCCCGCCACCCTACGAGGGCGGACCGGGTCAGGGAACCCTCGCGTCGGGCTCTCCCGACACCATCGGGTCGGCCTCCTCGCGCTCGGCCTGATCCAGGTCGATGCGATCCGTCCAGCGCTGGTCCGGGTCGGGCTGCGGGACCGAGGCCAGCAGCAGCTTCGTGTACGGGTGCTTGGGCTGGTGCATGACCTCCGCGACCGGCCCCTTCTCCACGATGCGGCCACGCGTGATGACCATCACCTCGCCCCCGAGGTAGTAGACGGTGGACAGGTCGTGGGTGATGAACAGCGTCGTCATGCCGTACGAGCGCTGGAAGTCGAGGAGGATGTCGAGGAACGCCTTCCGCACCTGTGCGTCGAGCATCGAGACCGGCTCGTCCGCGATGACGTACGACGGGCGGAGCATGTGCACCCGGGCGAGCATGATCCGCTGTCGTTGCCCGCCGGACAGCTGGTGCGGGTAGCGGCCGAGGACCTGGCCCGGGTCGAGCCGCACCGCGCGCAACGACTCCTCCATCAGCTCCTCGGCCTGCGCCTTCGACGACGCCAACCCGAACTTGCGGATCGCCGTCTTCAGCACCCGGTCCACGCGGTAGACGGGGTTGAAGATCGCGTAGGGATCCTGGAAGACCGGCTGGACGTTGCGGCGGAAGTCGTCGTACTCGGCTCGGGACAGCCGGAAGATGTCCTTGCCCCCGTAGGTCACCGTGCCGGAGGTCGGCCGCTGCAGACCCAGCACGATCCGCGCGAGCGTGCTCTTTCCGCTGCCGCTCTGGCCGACCAGGCTGACGATGCGCGGCGGGTCGGTGCTCAGCGTGAACGACGTCTTGTGGACCGCCGTGAGGAAGCCCGTCTCCGTGCCGCGGGCGTGGAACCGCTGCTCGACGTCACGCAGTTCGATCGCTGGCCCGGTCATGGCACCCGACTCCGCTGTTCCTCCCGCCATGGAGCCTCCCCGATCTTGGGGATCGACTCGATCAAGCTCTTCGTGTAGGGGTGCTGAGGTCGCTTGAACACCTGTCGGACGTCCCCGACCTCGACCACCTTCCCCTCGTACATCACGGCCACCCGGTCGACGAGCTGAGCGTGCACGCCCATGTCGTGCGAGATCACGACCAAGGTGACACCGAACTGATCCCGCAGGTCGCCGAGGCTTTGCAGGATCACCCGCTGGATGGTGACGTCGAGCGCGGTCGTCGGCTCGTCCGCCACGACCAGGTCGGGCTCGAGCGCGATCGAGATCGCCATGAGCACCCGCTGCTTCATCCCACCGGACAGCTCGTGCGGGTACATGCGAGCGACGTTCTCGTCAAGCCCGACCTGACGCAACAGCCGCCGAATCATCGCGTCGACGTCACCACGGAGGTCCCTCCGGTGCTCGAGGATGACGTCCCGGAACTGGTCGGCGACCCGCATGACGGGGTTCATCGAGTTCATCGACCCCTGCGGCAGGTAGGACAGCGCCTTCCAGCGCAGCGCCCGCAGCCGACGCTCGTCGAGCTCGAGCAAGTCCACCGGAGGTGAGCCCCGAGGACGAAAGACGATCTCACCACCCGCGACGTACCCAGGCGGCCGCAGCAGCCGAAGCAGGGCCACCGCCAAGGTGGTCTTGCCGCTCCCGGACTCTCCGGCGATCCCGAGGATCTCGCCGCGTCGGATCGCCAGGTCGACGCCGTTCACCGCGGGGACGTCCCCCTTGGTCGTTCGGTAGTGAACCCGAAGGTCCTTGATCTCGACCAAGGGCTCGTCGGTCAGCTCCGTCCCGGGCACGCGGGCGGCGGTCACCTCAGGCACCGGCGACTCCTCTCAGACGCGGGTTGTAGATCTCCTCCAACCCGATGTTGATGAGGTTGAGTGCCGCGAACAGCAGTGTGAGGAGGACGATCGGAGCGACGAACATGGGCCAGGCGCCCAACGTCATCGCTCCGGTGTTGATGGCGCTGAAAATGATCTTCCCGAGGTCGATGGTCTCGCCGGGTCCGAGCCCGATCACCTCCAGACCCACGAGCGCGAAGATGGCGCCCAGGGCCGACGACGCGAAGCCCACGCCGATGTAGGGGAGCATGTTCGGCAGCAGCTCGTAGACGATGATCTCGATGTCGCGGAACTTCGTGACCTTCGCCAGCTCGACGTACGGCCGCGCGCGCAGGCTCAGCACCTGCGACCGGATCGTCCGGGCCGCGAACGGCCAGCTGAAGACCGCCAGCATGATCCCGACCTCGACGATCCCGACGTTCTTGGTGTAGGCCGAGAGGGCGATGAGCAGCGGGAAGCTCGGGACCACGAGCACCATGTCGGTCACCGTCGACAGCACCCCGTCGACGACGCCGCCCTTGTAGCCGGCGAGGAACGCCATGATCACCCCGACGACCGTCGAGATGACGCCGGCGATCGCGCCGACCTGCAGGGACGCGCGCAGCGCCTCGATGGTCATCGCGAACACGTCACGGCCGAACTGGTCGGTACCGAGCCAGTGCTGCGGAGAGGGGACCAGCCACTTCTGGTAGGCCGCGATCGCGACCGGGTCCTTGCCCTTGCCGATCGCGGCCGAGATGAGCGGGCTCAGCAACGCCAGCGCGATCAGCGTGAGCAACAGCACCAACCCGGTCGTGAGCTTCCAGTTGCTGGTCAGGGCCCTCGCCACCCCGCGCAGCAGCCTCATCGCACACCTCCTGTCGCGGCTAGCGCCAGTACTTCACCCGCGGGTCGAGCAACGGAAGGATCAGGTCGAGGATCAAGTTGGCGGTGAGGACGGCGAAGATCGCGAGGTTGGTGACACCCATGATCGTGTTGAAGTCCAAGATGTTGATGGCGTTCACCAACGTCGCGCCCAGGCCGGGGTAGTTGAACAGCTGCTCGACCAGAACGTTGCCGTTGAAGATGAAGCCGAGCGAGATCCCGAACGCCGTGACCTGCGGCAGGTAGCAGTTGCGCAGGGCGTAGCGGGTGAGGATGCGCCTGGGCCGTAGCCCTTTGGCCTGCGCGTAGACCAGGTAGTCCTCACCGAGCACCGGGACCATGAGCATCCGGGTGGACAGCAGCCAGCTGAACACCCCGATGACCACGATCGACAGGCTCGGCAGCAGACCATAGCGCAACAGACTGGCGATGAACTCCAGGCTGAACGTGGGCTCCAGCCGCGCGTCGTAGGCCGACCTCGCCGGCAGCCAGTTCAGCTGGTAGGCGAAGATGAAGGTGAGGATCAGCGCCAGGAAGTAGTACGGCACGTGCGACAAGGCGATCGCCAGGTTCGTCACGAGGTCCGCACCGAACTTGCCGCGACGCCACCCCGCGACCGCGCCCGCCAGCAGGCCGAGGAACCAGGCGAGCACAGCGGAGATGCCCAACAGACCCACCGTCCACGGCAGCGCCCGCATGATCACGTCCTGGACGGGAGTCGGGTAGTTGAGCAGGGACGGGCCCAGGTCCTGGCGGATCAGGACCTGGTGGAGGTAGTGCAGGTACTGGGTGACGATGTTGCCGTCCAGCCCGAACTCCTCCCGGTATCGAGCGATCACCTCCGCGCTCGCCTGCTGGTTGTAGACGTAGTTGAGCTGGAGGGTCTGGATGAACGTCTGGATCGGGTCGCCGGGGATGAGCCGGAAGAAGAAGAACGCGACGGTGATCGCGCCCCACAGCTCCACCACGTAGAGCCCGAAGCGTCGCAGGGCGTAGCTCAGGAGGGGGTGCGCGGCGAGGAAGGACCGGATCGAACGCGTGCCGGTCGCCAGCGCGCTCGACTTCGCGATGCTCACTTCGCTCCCGTCGGCTTGAGTCGGCCGATGACGAACAGGAACTGACCCCACCAGTTGTTGGGGACCTGGTACAGGTCATCCTCGGTCGGCCAGCCCGTCCAGTACGTGGTGTTGAAGTACGCGGGGTAGGCGGTCTGGATGACCGGGATCACCGGCAAGGTGCGGAAGTACTCCTCGAGCGCCTGCTCCATGAGCGTCCTCGCCTCGGCGCTCTCCGGGTCCATGGTCTGCAGCCGCTGAGACAGCTCGTCCAGCTTGGCGTTCCGCATGCGCACCTGGTTACGGCCGACGGCGTTGGTGCCCACGTCCGTGGCCCAGCGGCTCTGGAGCGCGCTGAACAGCTGGTTGGGGTCCCAGGAGACGTTGCACACCCACTGCGAGGAGATGTCGAACTGGCCACGTTCCCACTTCTCGCTGTGGACCGAGCCGCTGTAGCTCCGCACCGAGGAGCCCTTGAGCCCGAGCTTGCGGAGCTCCTCCACGATGAGCTGGCCGATGATGAACTCCGCGCCGTCCACGCCGGCCGGCGTGATGATCTCGACCGAGACCGGCTTGCCCTTCCACCGGCGCACGCCGTCCGGCCCCAGCGTGGCGCCCATCTCGTCCAGCAGCTGGGCGGCCTTCTGCGGGTTGTACTCGAACTTGTACTTCTCCGCGAGGTGGGGGACCTCCCACTTCTTGTTGCCGTCGTAGTCCGCCCACGGGTACTGCGCGGGTGGGGTCTTGACGGGCCAGACGGTGTTGCCGATCTTCTCTCGGTCGATCACGTAGTTGATGACCCAGTGCATGCGCGGGTCGCTCATGATCCCGCGCGAGGAGTCGAAGTTGAGCCACAGCGCCCGCGGGCACGGGTCGTGGAATGGGGTGGTCACCAGGTTCGGGTAGCCCTCAGCGCGCAAGACCTTGGCGTGCTCCTCGTCCAGCGAGCCCACGTCGAACTCGGCCCGACGGAACGCCTGGCTCGCGGCGTCCTGCGACTCCGCGACGGACTGGTAGATGACGAACTCCGGCGCCGGATCGAGCTTGTCCTTGTTCCAGTAGTCCGGATTCTTCTTCCAGACGAACATCTTCTGGCTGGGGATCGCCCTGTCCAGCACGTAGGGGCCGGTCCGGATGGGTGGGTTGTCCTTGAACTTCGTCGGGTCCTTGCCTTCCCAGACATGGCGGGGCAGGACGTCGAAGCCGGCGACGATGGTGCAGATGAAGCCGTAGTGCATCCGAGGGTTGGGCTGGCTGAGCTCCAGGACCGCGGTGTGGTCGTCAGGCGTGGCGACGTTGGCGACGTAGTCCTTCAAGTCGCCTCCACCGCCGAGCAACTGCGGGTTGTCGCGCATCAACTCGACGGTGAACTTGAAGTCGTGGGAGGTGAACGGCTCTCCGTCGCTCCACCGCGCCTTCGGGTCGAAGGTGAACGTCAACGTGGTGTGGTCGTCGTTGTACTCGTAGCCGGTGGCCAGCCACGGGATCAGCTCACCCGTCGGCATGTTGAGGTAGAAGAGGTACTCCTTGCAGACGACGTCGAAGCCGTTGCCGGACTGGACGCCGTTGGGGATGCGACCGTTGAAGCTGTTGAAGACCTGGAAGTCGACTTGACCGATGATCAGGGTCTTCTCCCGGGGCGTGGGGATGTTGGCTCGGCCTCGGGGTGGCTGCTCGGCACCCTCGGGTGGCCGTCGTCCCGCGCTCGAGTACTGCCCACCTTCCGATGAGCACGCCGCCGCGGCTCCACCGAACAGCAGCGCGGCGCTCGCGCCGAGCCCGGCGCGCAGGACGTCCCGTCGACTCCTCATCTGGTGCCGGAGGATGTCCTTGACGTCCTCGTACATGCGACCGTTCGACCCCATCACGCCTGCCCTCCATGTGCGATGAGCACATCGCGTCCGCTGAAACGAGTGCGTCGCGATGCCGGGCCAAGCGGCACCTGGTGCGGGCAAGTAAATTGCCGAGATGTCGATCACGTCAACAGGATCCAGACGCCCAACTCCGGCCAACTCGCGCTCGCAGCGGCGGATTGTCGACGCCGGCCTGCCGGCTCACGCCGTCTTGCTCGCGGCGAACGTCAGTCGCGGCGAACAAATGAGACGCGCACGGTTGTGAGGAGCCGGAAGAACGGGTAAGCGCGCTCCCGTGGGTATATGTGCGACAGGTGCTGGTGGCACGGGACGGAGGCCACGTGTGGGAGCGAGACCACGTGAGCGGCCCCCAGACCACGTGGAGCATGGCCCGCGCCGCCGTCACCGCCCACGTGGGAGCCGCTGTGGCCCCACTGTGGTGGCCGCCTCGCGTCCACCGCACAGCACACCGGATGGCCTGGTCGTGCGTCCAGTGATCCGACCCGGTGAACGAACATGGGGGTTGATGTGTCACGTGACTACCTGGTGAGTGAGGCGCTCGTCAAGCTCTCCGACACGCTGGTTCCAGACTTCGAGGTGGGAACGTTCTCCGGCCGGCTCGCCGACACCGCCGTGGAGCTGCTACGCGCCGCCGCCGCGATCGTTCGGCTCGCCGACGACCACGGCCACCTCGACGCGGTCCCGTCGACCGCCGCGCGAGAGCGGGTGTCCGCGCTGCTCAGCCCTCCGGACGACCAGGGGCCGGGACACGACGCCGTCCGGTCCACCAGCCCGGTGACCTGCCCCGACCTGGACGCCGCGCCGCCTCACTGGACCGACTTCGCCTCACACGCCCGTCGCCTCGGGTTCCGGTCGGTGCGGGCGTGGCCGCTCCGCTACGACACCCAGGTGCTCGGAGCGGTCGAGCTCTACTACGAGGGGACAGGCGACGACGGCGACACCGACGGCCGGCTCGCCGAGACCCTGGCGCGCGTCGCGGCGATCACCCTCGTGCGTGAACGTCGCCGACGGCAGGCCGAGACGCTCGCCCAGCAGCTGCAACGCGCGCTCGACAGTCGGCTCGTCATCGAGCAGGCCAAGGGCATTCTCGCCGAGCGACGTGGGATCCCCATCGACGAGGCGTTCACCATCCTGCGCGGCTTTGCCCGCAGCAACCAGATGCGCCTGGCCGTGCTGGCTCATCAGGTCATCGACGGCACCGCCGACGACCGCCTGTTGACCCACGCCACTCGATCGGGACCGGGGCGCCCCGCTCAAGACCGTGCGGGTCGGGCGGCTCCGAGCCGGCCGACCCAGAGTCGGCCAGCCCAGAGTCAGCTGGCCCAGGGTCGGCTGGCCCAGGGTCGGCCGGCTCAGGGACGTCCCGCGCATGGGCGGCCCACACGGGACCAAGGGACGCTTGCCCAGGCCGCAGCCAGGCCGGTGTGGGGACGGTCCACGACCACCCCGCCCGGCCGGCCTGAGAGCCCCACGCCCGCGCGGCTCGCGGGGCAACCCGGTCCGAGAACGACCCCGGAGCCCTGGCGGAACCGGTCGGAGCAGCGCCGGCCACCCCAGCCTCCAGGGCAAGCCGAGCCGGACCGGCCGTGAGCTGGTGACGGAACGGGACCTGGGACGCGACTTACAGGACCGGGCGGACCAAGGCCAGCGGCGTGCCGGTGCGCCGCTGTCGCATGGGGTTGTCGGCGAGCGCACCGAGCAGGGTCCGCTCCGGTAGCGCTCCCGCCGAGCGCGCGCGGATCGTGCCGCCGTAGTCGTTGATGTCGACGATCGCGACACCCACCTCGAGCTTGGCGGCGAGCTCCTCGCAGAGCTCGGTCGCCTCAGCCACGTCGAACGGCGGGAACAGCAGGTGCTCGTAGGGTGGACGCCCACCGTCGATGTCCCGGGCGGCTGGCCCGGCTACCCGGTAGAACCCACCACGGATGCCGAACGGCCGGGTGAGAGCGGCAGCCGCCGCCGCGGCGTAGACCCGGGGGCGACCCAGGGTGTCGATCACCCACTGCATCTTGACAGGCTGCGCCAACCCAAGGGAGTCGGGGCGAGGCCGCACGAAACGACACAGCCATCGGGCATCCGCCTGCACGCGCGTGGGATCAGCGGGGATCGTCCTGTCGGTGAGCAGCAGCGCGATCTTCTCGCTGATCACCACCGTGTCGCCAGGCCGACGCTCGGTGCCGTACGTGAGCAAGACCTCAGCGAGGTCGTCGTGCTCGGAGAGCCAGTGCGTGCGAATCGGCAGCCGCTGGAAGCACTGGCCGTCGACGGTGATCGTCGACCAGCGCGGTGTCTCAGAGGTCTCTTGCTGAGAAGTCCCGTGAGTGGAAATGGAACACCCCCGTGGCTCGACCGACGGAAATCACTGTCTGCCTTCCCCTCGGCATTCATTCCCACGCGCGGAGAGCACGATGTCGCGACGATGAGAGATCTCTCATCGTCGGACCAGCCGGTATCCGACCCCGCGGACGGTCTCGATGTGCTCCGCGCCGATCTTGCGCCGCAGGTAGCGGATGTAGACGTCGACGACGTTCGAGCCGGGGTCGAAGTCGTAACCCCACACGTGCGACAGAAGCTCCTCTCGGGAGATCACCTCACCGGGCCGGCGGAAGAACAGCTCGGCGAGGAGGAACTCACGAGTGGTGAGCTCGACGGTCCGGCCGTCGACGTACGCGCGGCGGGTGCGCAAGTCGAGGACCAGCTCGCCATTCCGCATGAGCATGCCCGACGACATCCGAGCGTCGCGAAGACGTAATCGGATGCGAGCGAGGAGCTCCTCGAACCGGAACGGCTTGCAGACGTAGTCGTCCGCTCCGATCTCCAGCCCTTTCACCGTGTCGGTCACCGAGTCACGAGCGCTGAGGACGACGACGGGAATGTCGTTCCGGCTGGCGCGGAGCTGTCGGATGACGGAGAACCCGTCTCGGTCCGGAAGTCCGATGTCGAGCAGGAGCAGGTCGAACTCACCGGTGGCCGCGTGGTGGAGAGCCGCCGCCCCATTGGTGACGGCCGCAGCGGCGAACCCGTGCTCCCGCAAGCCTCGCACCACGAAGTCCGAGATCGCGGGCTCGTCTTCGACGACGAGGATTCGGCTCATCGAACGACCTCCTACCAAGCCAACGCGATTGGTGGAACATTTCCGGACCGAAGTGGGAATAATCGGCTCGGTCGGCATCCGATCAACCGCCGAACGGGGAATGGTCTTGACCAGGGCACGACGTGACGCCACCTCGCGCACGCGTGTCCGGTTCGTGGGCTTGATCGTCGGGTTCGCTGCTCTGGCGACGATGACGACCGCGATCACGGCCTATGTCGTCGCGAAGGCGGGTATCGTGACGCCGGCCCATTCTCCGTTCTCGATCGGGGTCGCGATCCCGCTCGCGCCGCCGTTCGCTGTGGCGGCCCTGCTCGGGCTCGGCCTGACCGGGGCGCTCGCCTGGCCGATCGTCGGACGGATTCTCGGCACCACTGGACCGACTCATGTCTTGGAGGACGTGGGTCACGAGCTGCGGACACCGATCACGATCATGCGTGGACACCTGGAACTGCTTCGGGTCGACGACCAGACCGAGGTGAACAGGACCCGGACGTTGCTGCTCGGTGAGCTGGACCGGATGACTCGTCTCGTCGAGGACCTCAAGACACTCGCCAGCGCCGAACGCCCCGGCTTCCTCGAGCCGACCGGCGTCGACGTGGAACTCCTGCTCGACGACGTCCTCGACAAAGCGCGGGCGCTCGGTGACCGCGCCTGGGACGTGGACGCTCGGTCCGAGGCGGTGGTGTTCGCGGACGGCCAGCGGTTGACCCAGGCGTTGTTGGAGCTCGCCCGCAACGCGGTCAAGGTGACCTCGCCAGGGGACACGATCGCGTTCGGCGCCCGAGTCGACGCGAAGACGGTCCGCCTCTGGGTGCGCGACACTGGTCCTGGCGTGCCGGACGACGACACGAGTCGGATCTTCCGGCGATCTCGACGTGGCACGACACGAGCGCCGGAGGGTTCCGGCCTCGGTCTGGCGATCGTCCACGCGATCGCCCGCGCTCACGGCGGGCACGTCGTGCTCGACTCCGTACCCGGCTCGGGCGCCCGCTTCACGCTCGTCCTGCCGTACCTGCCCGCGCCGCACACGGCCACCCCCAGGCAAGCGTCGGGCCGAGTCGTCGAGGAGACGTCGGTGAGGCGGCCGCGTTCCTCTCAGCCCGGCGTCCCCCGACGTGACGTCCGCGCCTGAGGACATCGGTGAGCACGACCCGGCGGGCGCTGGTCCGCTCCTCCGTGCTGCTCATGTGCCTCACCGCGCTGAGCCAGGTGCTGGGCTTCGCGCGGGACGCCATCATGGCGGCGGTCTTCGGCGCGTCCGCTGAGGTCGATGCCTTCCTCGTTGCCCAAGGACTGATGAACGTGGTCCTCGGGCTGATCAGCGGCGCCATGGCCCGCGCCCTCGTCCCTCCCGTCTCCCGCGCGGTCGACGCGGGGCGCACGGACGCCGGCCACCGCACGGTCCGTGTCGCGCTGACGGTGGCCATGACGGTCCTCGTCCTCGGCTCGGTGCTGATGGCGGTCGCCGCCCGACCTGTGCTCACGGTCCTCGCGCCCGGCTTCGAGGGGGCGACGATGGAGGAGGCGGTCCGCCTGACGCGGATCGTCCTGGCGGCCACCGTCTTCGTCTCCGGGACCAACTTGCTCGCCTCCGCCGCCCACGCGCACCAGCGGTTCTTCTGGGCCGGTTTCCAGGGCATCCCCTTCAACCTGGTCATGATCACCGCGGTCGGCGTGTTCGGCGGCACCTTCGGCGCCGCCGCGCTGGCTTGCGGCTTCGTCGCCGGCTCGGCGGCTCGCTTCCTGGTCCAGCTACCGGCCGTGCGCGCCATCGGGTTGCGACTGCGGCCGTCGTTCCGTCTGCGTGACCCCGGCTTCCGCGAGATGCTCCGGCTGGTGCCGCCACTGCTCCTCGGCAGCGCGATCGTCAACGTCAACACCATGGTCGACCGGGCGGTCGGGTCGGCGCAGGGGGCGGGGACGATCGCCTCGCTGAGCTACGGCTGGCGCATCGTGACGCTCGCCGAGGTGGTGATGGTCACCGCGTTCACGACCACGCTGTTCCCCGCGTTCAGCACCCTCGGCACCCCGGAACGCCGTGACCAGCTGCGGGAGGCGACCAGGCGAGTCCTCGGCGTCGTGGTCGTGCTGATCAGCCCCGTCGTGGTCGTGCTCGCGGTGGCCGCTCGGCCGATCGTCGTCCTCCTCTTCGCGCGGGGCAACTTCGACGCCCGGGCGGTCGAGCTGACCTCCCTGGCCGTCGCCACGTACTCCGTCGCGCTCGCCGGTCTCGCGGTTCGTGAGGTGGTCGCCCGGACCTGTCTGGCCGTCGGTGACAGCCGCACACCGGTGTTGAGCGCGCTCGGCGCGATGGCGCTCAACGTCGTGGGCGACCTGACACTCGGCATGCGGTACGGCGTGGTAGGCCTGGCGCTGTCGACCTCCATCTCGGTCGTCTTCGCCGCCACCACGATGAGCGTGCTCACCGCCCGCCGACACCGCGCGGTGGCCCTGGGGCCATTGGTACGGACCACGATGGGGGTCGTCACCGCCGCGAGTGTCGCCGCGGTGGCGGGGTGGCTGGCGCAACAGCCGCTGCCCGCACGCCCTGGGTGGCCCGAGGCGCTGTTGGCGCTCGGCGTCTCCGGCTCCGTCTGCCTGGCCACCTACCTGGGCGTGCTCACCCTGCTGCGCGTCTCGGCGCTCACCGACGTGTGGGCGAGCCTGCGCGAGCTGCGGATCGGCCGCTCCGCCGGGCCGGCCTGACAATTTTCGGACTCGCACGACGATTTTTCGACCGCGCATGACGAGCCATCCTCGGATTCGGGGAAAGGGGGACCGAGGAGGGTTCGCGCATGTCCGACCAGTCGTCCGACGCCGTCCCCGCCCAGTGGTCGGCCCCCACGGCCCCCGGCGGAGACCCGATCGAAAAGGCCAGCGGGGAGAACTTCCCTGTCGCGCTGCGCCTCCTACCCCCGCGCATCAGGGAAGACCTGCGGGCGCTCTACCGCTACGCACGGCATGTCGACGACCTCGGCGACGAGTGGGCGGGTGACCGCCTGTCGGCGCTCGACCGGATCGAGGCCGACGTGCGCGGCCTGTACGAGGAGCGCCGCGAGCCGACCGATCCGGTGGTCGCGGCCCTCGCCTCGACGATCGCACGCCGTCGGCTGCCGGCGGACCCACTGCTGCGGCTCATCGAGGCGAATCGGTGGGACCAACAGGTCACCCGCTACGAGACCTTCGACGACCTGCTCGCGTACTGCCGGCTGTCCGCCAATCCGGTGGGCGAGCTCGTCTTGCACATCTTCGGCCGTGCCACGCCGGAGCGCATCGCCTTGTCGGACCGCGTCTGCACGGCGTTGCAGCTGCTCGAGCACTGGCAGGACGTGGCGGAGGACTACCGACGCGGTCGGGTCTACCTCCCGCAGGAGGACCTGCGCCGCTTCGGCGTCGCCGAGGAGGACCTCGCTCGCCCGACGGCGACCAGCCAGCTCCGCGCACTCATCGCGTTCGAGACGCGACGCGCCGAGGCGTGGCTGGACGCCGGAGCCGCCCTGGTGGCCGGTCTGTCCGGGCGGGCGAGGCTGGCGGTGTCCGGCTACATCGCGGGTGGACGGGCGGCCGCCGCCGCCCTCCGCCGAAGCGACTACGACCCGCTCTCGCGGGTACCCAAACCAACATCGCGCCAGATCGCGAGCGCCTGGATACGAAGCGTGATAAGAGGGTGGGGATGAACATTTCAACGGCCTACGCCGAATGCGAGGCGATCACCCGTCGCGAGGCGCGCAACTTCTCCTACGGAATCCGCCTCCTACCGCCAGCCAAGCGACGCGCGCTCTCGGCGGTGTACGCGACGGCGCGGCGCATCGACGACGTGGGTGACGGCCCGTTCCCCGCCGAACGCAAGCTCGCCCAGCTCGCCCGGCTCCGCGAGCAGATCCACGAGCTTCAGGACGGCCCACCGCGCGGCAGGAACGCGAGCGACGCGGTGCTCGTCGCGCTCGCGGACGCGGCCCGCCGCTTTCCCATTCCCCTCACAGCCTTCGAGGAGCTCCTCGAAGGCTGTGAGGCTGACGTGCGCGGCCGCCGATACAAGACGTTCGCCGACCTCGAGTGGTACTGCCGCTGCGTCGCCGGCTCGGTCGGTCGGCTCTCGCTCGGCGTCTTCGACCCAGAGGACCGGGCGACCGCTGAGCCGCTCGCCGACACTCTCGGGATCGCCCTCCAGCTCACCAACATCCTGCGCGACCTTCGGGAGGACCGGCGACGCAATCGCATCTACCTGCCGGCGGAGGACCTCGACCGATTCGGCTGCCGGCTCGACATCGACACCCAGGGGCGGCTCGTCGACCCTCCAGGGTTCACGAAGCTCGTGCGATTCGAAGCCGAGCGTGCCGAGGCGTGGTACACCCGCGGGTTGACGCTCCTCCCCTACCTGGACCGGCGCAGCCGCGCCTGCACCGCCACGATGGCGGGGATCTACCACCGTCTGCTCGCCCGTATCCACAGCGAGCCCGACCTGTGTCGAACCACGCGGGTCTCCCTCACCCCGCGAGAGAAGGCCGCGGTCGCGGTCCGCGCCCTCGTCTGGGGGGATGCGTGAGCGGAGCACCTGCCACCGACCTACCGGTCGCTGTCGTCGGCGGTGGCCTCGCCGGGATCAGCGCCGCTCTCCACCTCGCTGATCGCGGCGTCCCCGTCATCTTGTTCGAGGCGCGATCCCACCTGGGCGGAGCGACGTACTCGTTCCAGCGGGGCGAGCTCAGTGTCGACACTGGCCAGCACGTCTTCCTGCGGTGTTACCAGTCCTACCGACAGCTGCTCGAGCGCCTCGGCACGAGCCACCTGGCCCCCATCCAAGAGCGGTTCGCCATCCCGGTGCTCCACCGTCCGCGCCCGGACGGTCCGCTTCGGACGGCGTGGCTGCGCCGTGGCACGTGGGCACCGGCGCCACTCCATCTCGCGAGCGGGCTCGCGCGCTACTCCCCCTTGACAGTCCGAGAACGCGCGCTCGCAGCGACCGCGGCCGCCGCGCTACGGACCGTCGACCCCGATGACTCGAGTGCTGATCGGGTGGCGTTCGGTCCATGGCTCCGGCGGAGACGGCAATCCGAGCGCGCGATCGAACGACTGTGGGCGCTCATCTCCGTGGCGGCGCTCAACGTACCCCCAGACCAGGCGTCACTGGCCCTGGCGGCACGCGTCTTCCGCACCGGGCTCCTCGAGCAGGCGGACGCCGCCGACCTCGGCATTCCCGCGACCAGCCTGCGCCAGTTGCACGCTGACCCTGCGAGCCGGCTGCTCGACCGGCTCGGCGTCCGCCTCCACACCAGCACCAAGGTGCAGCGGATCGCCGTCGACGGCGCGAGGTTCGTGCTGAGGACGCGACGCGACGAGTGCCTGGCTCGCGCCGTCGTCGTCGCGGTCCCGCACCAGGCGGCGAGCCAGCTCGTGCCCACCGAGGCGGCACCCGACCGACACCGTTGGGCGGACCTGGGTTCCTCGCCGATCGTCAACGTCCACTTGCACTACGATCGACGAGTCACGAACCTGCCGTTCGCGGCCGCCCTCGACTCGCCCGTCCAGTGGGTCTTCGACCGAACGCTCGCGGCCGGAGCCCGCCGCGGGCAGTACCTCGTGGTGTCGCTGTCTGCGGCGTCCGACCAGGTGGACAAACCGACGGAAGTCCTTGTCCGAGCGTTCACAGCCGCCCTCGCCGACCTGTTCCCGCAGGCCCGCGCCGCTCGCCTCCTCGACGCGTTCGTCACGCGCGAGCCGCACGCGACGTTTCGTCAACGGCCGGGTACCGCGTCCTTGCGTCCACTTCCTCTGACGCAGGTGCCCGGGCTGGTCCTCGCCGGAGCATGGACGCGCACCGGTTGGCCAGACACGATGGAAGGCGCCGTACGGAGCGGCCTCCGCGCGGCGGACCTGCTGGACCGCTACGACCGCGCGCCTCACGACGCACTCACGGAGGCCCTGCCATGAGCCCGACCGCTGGACCGCGCGAGCTCGTCGACCAGGCCTTGCGGGCCGCCCTCGATCGCCTGGATCCGCACACGCGCCACTGTTGCGGCTACCACCTCGGCCTGTGGGACGCCGACGGCAGGTCCCTGCCGCCAGCCCGTCATGGCGGCAAGGCCCTGCGTCCCACGCTGGCGTTGCTGTCCGCCCAGGCGGCCGGCGTGCCCGTTGAGCAAGGAGTCCCCGCAGCGGTCGCCTGCGAGCTGGTCCACAACTTCTCACTGCTGCACGACGACGTGATCGACGGCGACACCGAACGGCGCCATCGACCGACCGTCTGGGCTCGCTTCGGTGTCGCCGAGGCCATCCTGGCCGGCGACGCGATGCTCACGCTCGCCCTCGAGGTCCTCGGCGACGTGGGATCGGCCACCGCCCCGGCCGCCGTCTCGCGGCTCAGCGCGACGGTTCGACGCCTCATCGCCGGACAGAGCGCCGACGTGGCCTTCGAGAAGCGCGACGACGTCACGCTTCCCGAGTGCCTCGCGATGGCCGCCGACAAGACGGCCGCGCTGTTCTCCTGCTCGGCTTCCCTCGGCGCGGTGCTCGCCGGAGCGCCGGAGCACGTCGTCGAAGGACTCGCAACCTACGGCGACCACCTCGGCATGGCTTTCCAGCTCACCGACGACCTGCTGGGCATCTGGGGCGACCAGGCGGTCACCGGCAAGCCGGTACTGTCCGATCTGCGCGCCCGCAAGAAGACGGTGCCCGTCGTGGTGGCCTTGTCCTCGAACGATCCGCCCGGCCGCCAACTCCGCGAGCTGTACGCCGAGCCCATCCCGTTGACCGGCCCCGATCTCGAACGTGCCGCCCACCTGGTGGAAAGCGCGGGCGGGCGGACCTGGACGCAAGCCGAGGTTGACCGGCAGATCAGCGCCGCCGTCGAGGTGCTCGACGGCCTGGACCTGCCACCCGTCGTCCACGCCGAACTCACGGCCCTGGCCCACCGGCTGCGGGTCCGGGACCACTGAGGAGACAGGACATGACCACGACCGATGACCTCACCGCCTGGTCAGATCGCCGGGAACGAGCCCACGACGCTCTCGACCGGGCTGTCCGCCACCTGCTCGACCAACAACACCCGGAGGGCTGGTGGAAGGGCGCGCTGGACACGAACGTGACCATGGACGCCGAGGACCTGCTGATGCGGCAGTTCCTCGGCATCCGCACCCCCGAGCAGACCGAGCAGACCGCCCGCTGGATCCGCAGCCAGCAGCGCGCGGACGGCTCGTGGGCCACGTACTGGCTCGGGCCGGGCGACCTGTCGACGACCGCCGAGGCCTACATCGCGTTGAAGCTCGCCGGCGACGACCCCGACGCACCTCACATGCGGCTGGCGCGTGAGTTCGTCCTGGCCAACGGCGGCCTGGAGGCCACACGTGTCTTCACCCGCCTATGGCTCGCCTTGTTCGGGGAGTGGAGCTGGGACGACGTCCCCGCCCTGCCACCGGAGCTGATCTTCTTGCCCAGCTGGGCCCCGTTCAACGTCTACGACTGGGCGTGCTGGGCCCGCCAGACCATCGTTCCCTTGACCATCCTCGGCGCGCTACGGCCACGCCGGAACCTCGGCGTGAGCACCGCAGAGCTGCGGCTCGGCCGAGCGCCCCGCCGCCCGGTGCGACCGGTGAGCTGGCGGGCGGCGTTCCAAGCCCTCGACCGGATCCTGCACGGCTACGAGCGCCACGCGTTCGGTCCGCTGCGCCGGCAGGCCCTGCGCCGGTGCGCGGAATGGATCATCGCCCGTCAGGAGCGGGATGGCTCGTGGGGAGGCATCCAACCGCCCTGGGTCTACTCGCTCATGGCGCTGCACGCCCTGGGCTACCCCCTCGACCATCCGGTCCTCGCCACCGGCCTGCGCGGCTGGGAACGCTTCACGCTCTACGAGGACACACCCGAGGGACGGACCCGCCGCATCGAGGCGTGCCAGTCCCCCGTGTGGGACACCGCGCTCTCCGTCATCGCGCTGGGCGACGCCGGCGTGCCCAGCGACGCCCCGGAGATGGTCCGCGCGCGGAACTGGCTGCTCGGTGAGGAGGTCCGGGTACGCGGCGACTACGCCGTTCGCCGTCCGAACGCGCCGGCGGGTGGTTGGGCGTTCGAGTTCGACAACGACGGCTATCCCGACACCGACGACACGGCCGAGGTGGTCCTGGCGCTGCGCCGCACGGCGGCCGCACCGGAGGTCGACGACGCCGTCGGCCGGGCCTTGGCCTGGCTTCGCGCCATGCAGAGCCGGTGCGGCGGTTGGGGCGCCTTCGACGCCGACAACACCCGCGAGCTGGCGTACGAGCTGCCGTTCTGCGACTTCGGCGCCGTCATCGACCCCCCGAGTGCCGACGTCACCGCCCACATCGTCGAGATGTTCGCCAACGAAGGCCTGGCCAAGGAGCACTGTGTGCGGCGGGCCGTGCAGTGGCTGCTTGACCAGCAAGAGTCGGACGGCTCCTGGTTCGGTCGCTGGGGCGCCAACCACATCTACGGCACTGGAGCGGTGGTGCCAGCGCTCGTGGCGGCCGGGCTGCCGCGTCACCATCGGGCGATCCAGGCCGCCGTCCGTTGGCTCAAGGACCACCAGAACGACGACGGCGGATGGGGCGAGGACCTGCGCTCCTACGACGACCCGCGCTGGCGCGGTGTTGGCGCCTCGACGCCCTCCCAGACCGCCTGGGCACTGCTGGCGCTCCACGCGGCCGGTGAGGGGGATTCCGAAGAAGTCTGGCGGGGCATCTCCTGGCTGGTGGAGACACAACGGGAGGACGGCAGCTGGGACGAGCCCCAGTTCACCGGCACTGGTTTCCCGGGCGACTTCTACATCAAGTACCACATGTACCGGCTGGTGTTCCCGATCAGCGCGCTCGGCCGGGTGCTGGGCAGGTTCTCCTGGGGTGGCGCCCAGGTCGGCGATCGGCGCGTCACGACCGTCGTGAAGGACCCCAGCCGGAAGGACGTCAGACACCAGGCCACCACCGACCGCCGTCGCGGCCCTCACGAACCCGCCTAGGAGGCGGAGCACCGGAGGACACCGTCAGAAGCCTTTCAGGAGATGGTCATGCAGTCGTACGTCGTGTGTGCGCCGACCCACGCGGAGGCCCGATGCCTGCGCGGGGCCCTGCCGGCCGGCGCCGTCCGGCGTATCGGCGCTGGCCGTCGCCGAGCGGAGCGGGCGGCCGAGTGGCCCGGTGTCCGGGACGCCATGGGGATCGCGGTCGCCGGGATCGGCGGAGCGCTCGACCCTGACCTGGCGCCGGGCGACGTCGTGGTGGCAACCGAAGTCCGGGGGCCCGACGGGGTCACCATTCCATGTCCCAGCGCTCCGCTGCTCGTGGCCAGTGTCCGACGCACCGGCGCGCGGGTGCACGCCGGGCCTGTCATCAGCGCCGACCACGTGGTGACGGGGGCCGAACGCCAAGCGCTGCGCGCCACCGGCGCGATCGCCGTCGACATGGAGTCTGCGTGGTTGCTCGCGCGGCATGGCACGCGACCGACCGCGTGCGTCCGAGTCGTCGCAGATCCGGCGAACCAGCCGCTGCTGCGTCCCGCCACCATCGGCCACCTCGGCACGGCGTTGCGTGGCCTCGCCGCGGTAGCCCCCGTCCTGCGCGCGTGGGGGGAGGCACTGCGGCCCCGCCAGGTGCTCCTCGCCTCGCCGCGCTCCTTCTGCGCTGGTGTGGAACGCGCGATCGACATCGTCGAACGAGCGTTGGAACGGTGGGGCGCTCCCATCTACGTCCGCAAGCAGATCGTGCACAACTCCCACGTCGTGCGCCGCCTGCGGGAACGCGGCGCGGTGTTCGTCGAGGAGCTGGACGAAGTGCCCGACGGCGCGACCGTCGTCTTCTCCGCCCACGGGGTGTCTCCGGACGTTCGGAATGTCGCCGCGCAACGCGGGCTTGCCGTCATCGACGCCACGTGCCCGTTGGTCGCGAAGGTGCACAGTGAGGCCCGCCGGTTCGCCGATCGCGGAGACACCGTGCTGTTCATCGGGCACGCTGGTCACGAGGAGACCGAAGGAACCATGGGCGAGCGCCCGGACTCGACCATCCTGGTCGAGAACCTCGAGCAGGCGGAACGAGTGCAGGTGCCGGATCCCAGCCGGGTGTCCTACCTGGTGCAGACCACGCTCGCGGTCGACGAGGTGGAGGAGATCGTTCAAACGTTGCGCAAGCGGTTCCCGCTGCTGGGAGCTCCCGGCTCGGACGACATCTGTTACGCGACGACCAACCGCCAATGGGCTCTGCGGACGGTCGCCCACGACGCTGACGTCGTCCTCGTGGTGGGCTCGGCCAACTCGTCCAACTCCAATCGGCTGGTCGAGACGGCCCGGCGGCTCGGCACTCCCGCCTACCTCGTCGACGACTCCTTCGACGTGGACCTGGACTGGATCCGCGGCGCCAACACCGTCGCGGTGACCGCCGGAGCGTCCGCGCCCAGCGCGCTCGTCGACGACGTGGTGACCGCGCTGCGCGGCCTTGGCCCACTTCAGGTGCACGAACGCGAGGTCACCCGCGAGGACATTCGTTTCACCTTGCCGAAGGAGGTGCGCGGGTCATGAGCATGCCACTGCACCTGAGCATGCGGATCGCCCGATATCTCCTCGCCCAGCGGTTGCGGGGCCGCACGAAGTTCCCCTTGATCGTGGAACTGGAACCGCTGTTCGCTTGCAACCTGGCCTGTGCCGGGTGCGGGAAGATCCAGCATCCGGCCAACATCCTGCGGCAGCGCATGCCGGTCGAGCAGGCCGTCACGGCGATCGAGGAGTGCGGGGCCCCCATGGTGTCCATCGCCGGGGGCGAGCCCTTGATGCACCCCGAGATCGACCGGATGGTGAACGAGTTCGTCGCCCGGCGCAAGTACGTCTTCTTGTGCACGAACGCGGTCTTGCTGCGGAAGTGGTGGGACCGGTTCGACTTCCGACCCTCGCGCTACCTCACGTTCACCGTCCACATCGACGGTCTGCGCGAACGTCACGACCAGTCCGTGTGCCGGGAGGGCGTCTTCGACGAGGCGGTGGCGGCCGTGAAGTTCCTCAAGGAGAAGGGCTTCCGGGTGACGACCAACACGACGTTCTTCTCCACCGACAGCCCGCGCAGCGTCATCGAGGTCCTCAACTTCCTCAACGACGAGCTCAAGGTCGACCAGATGATGGTCTCACCCGCCTACGCCTACGAGAAGGCGCCGGACCAGGAGCACTTCCTCGGCGTCGACCAGACACGAGCGCTCTTCCGGGAGGCGTTCGCCAACGGCAACCGCCGCCGCTGGCGGTTCAACCACTCGCCGTTGTTCTTGGACTTCCTCGAGGGCAAGGTCGACTTTCCCTGCACCGCGTGGGGGATCCCGTCGTACTCGGTGCTGGGCTGGCAGCGCCCGTGCTACCTGATGAGCGACGGCTACGCCAAGACCTATCGCGAGCTCATCGAGGAGACCGACTGGGACCGCTACGGTCGAGGACGCGACCCACGGTGCAACAACTGCATGGCCCACTGCGGCTACGAGCCCACCGCGGTCTTGGCCACCATGGGCTCGCTTCGTCAGTCGCTGCGGGCACTCGTCGGCCACTGACCGTCGCGTCACTCATCGGGTCGAGGACCCACCCCAGCGAGCCGACAACCGGCCGAACACTGTCGGTGTCGCCGCTCGGATCACCACCGGGAGGCGCAGCCACCGAGGCACGATCACCTCGGCGCGGTCGCGTTCGACGGCTGTGACGAGCGCGTCCGCGACCCGCTCTGGCGCGACTGGCCGCGGGAGCCGGCGCGTGTAGGGCGCACCTCGTCGGTCGAAGAACGCCGTACGCACGGCTCCGGGCGCCACCGTCGTGACTCCGACGCCGGCCGGCGCGACTTCCGCGCGCACGCTGGCGGCGAACATGTGCAGTCCGGCCTTGACAGCGGCGTAGAGCGACTCGCGGGCCACGCCGACCAGCCCGGCGATGGAGGTGACGAACACCAGGTGACCGCGACCTCGGGTCACCATGGCGGGCACCACCGCATGCGTGAGCGCGATGGGTGCCCGCAGGTGGACCGCCACGAGGCGGTCGAGGTCGTGGTCGAGCGGCTGAGCGCCGGCTGCCGCGTCCCCGCCGAACGCGCGAGGGTCGACGATGTCGCCGACCGCGCCCATACCGGCGTTGTTGACGAGCAGGTCCGGTGACGGTCCGGCGGCGAGGCGCCCTGCGAACCGAGCTATCGCCTCGGGGTCCGCGAGGTCGACGACCGCGATCTCACCCCGCGTCCGCTCGGCGACAGCGGCCAGCCGATCGCGGTCGCGGCCCACGAGGAGGAGCCGACATCCCCTGGCGGCCAGCCGTTCGGCGACCGCCCGCCCGATGCCACTCGACGCGCCGGTCACCACGGCGTACGAACCAGCGACCCGCATGACGCCAGCCTGACAGGTTCGCCGCGACATCGCCGGACGAAACGGCCAAACCGACCCCGTTGACGTGGAGATCCACCCCTCTTGCCGTCGTGCCGGAGGTCAGCTCCCGCACATCCCGGTCGGCGGTGAGGCGGCCGGGAGCGGGTCGGTACGCGGCAGAACGGCCATCTCGGACCTGGCCCACACCTAACCACGGCCCAACCCACGTAACCGGTTGCGGGTAGAACTGCAGGTCCGGAGACGTGAGCCCAACAGAGACGGTGAGGAGCCTGACAGAGACGGTGAGCCTGACGGAGACGTTGATAATTCTGCGTTCCTCTGCGTGGACTCGGGTCCACACGAAGCACTTCGTGAACGCACGGGGCACTAGCCTCGTGAAGTGAACCCGGCAGCCTTCCGGACGGTGGGCGAGCCGGGTTTGCGCTATCTAGGGGCCTGTCAGACTCGCTGGGCCTCGGCGACGAGAGGCTCCACCGCAGCACGCCATGTGCCGCTACGGGTCCAGCACCACGCCACCGCGTCCGGGATGGCCAGTAGGCACCCTGTGGCGAGTCCTGGCGCTGATCTCGCTGGTCCTGCTCGCGACCGTGTGGGTCACCGAGCTGCAGCAGCCGGTGCGCTGAGGTCCGAGGTGGCGCGGCCGCGGACCGCGGCGTGGGCACTGCGCCGGGCGGCGAGCTGCTCGCGGAGCTCCGGGTCGCTCCGCACGAGGTAGACCAGGCCGCAGTCCTGCGGACCGGTCGCGCCGGGCACGCACAGGGTGCACGCGTCGCCCACCCGGATGGGGCACATCGGCGTCGGTGGTCGTCGGGGCATCGCTTCTCCTGACCCACATACTACATGTCGTAGTAGGTATGTCGGGTGGCATGGTCAGTGCGCGTAGGGCTTCACCCTCGAGGCCTACCGCCGGTCATCGCCCCGGGCGACCTCGTGGCCTGGTCCACCAACAGCGTGGCGGTCTCGGTCGCGGTCACGGCAATCTCCGTCCTCCGCGCTCGCCGCGTACGGCTTCTCCCGCATGTGGTTCCCGTCGGTCACGGGAGCGGACGGCCTCCGGTCACCCCGAGGATCTCCCCGCTGATGTAGCTGCCGTCGTCGCTCGCCAAGAGGACGAAGGCGGGCGCGACCTCGACCGGTTGCCCGGGCCGGCCGAGCGGAGTGTTCGTCCCGAACGTCTCCGACTTCTCCGGGGCCCTCGACGCCGGGGTGATCGGCGTCCAGATCGGACCCGGGGCGATGGCGTTGACGCGAATCCCCCGGCTCGCCAGCTCCTGCGCGAGTCCCTTGGTGAAGGTGACGATCGCGCCCTTCGTCGTCGCGTAGGGAAGCAGCTCGGGCGTGGGCTCGTACGCCTGGATCGACGTCACGTTGACGATCGACCCGCCGGCGGGCATGTGGGGCAGCGCCGCCTGGCAGATCCAGAACATCGCGAGGATGTTGACCCGGAACGTGTGCTCGAGCTGGTCGGCGGGGATCGACTCGATGCCGTCGAAACTCATCTGGTACGCCGCGTTGTTGACGACGACGTCGACCCGACCGAACTCTCGGACGACCGACTCGACCACCTGGCGACACGTCGCCTCGGTGTGGAGGTCGGCCGGCAGGCTCAGCACCCGACGGTCCGCCTCCCGTACGACCCTGGCCGTCTCACGGGCGTCGGGCTCCTCCGATTCGAGGTACGTGAACGCGACGTCGGCGCCCTCCCGGGCGAAGGCGAGGCAGACCGCGCGGCCGATGCCGGAGTCACCACCCGTCA
Source organism: Thermasporomyces composti (assembly GCF_003386795.1). Taxonomy (NCBI): domain Bacteria; kingdom Bacillati; phylum Actinomycetota; class Actinomycetes; order Propionibacteriales; family Nocardioidaceae; genus Thermasporomyces; species Thermasporomyces composti. The sequence continues at coordinate 2,508,028 of NZ_QTUC01000001.1, read as the reverse complement.
CGAGCGCGACCTTGTCCCTCAGCCGGCCGTGACCACGGTAGGTCTCGTACCCGTAGTCCGGCTCCGGCCGCATCTCTCGCTCGAGGCCCGGATGCTCTTGCGCCTGCCTCGGAAACCCTGACCGGTTCGCGGCCGCCATGGTCACTCCGGTACCCCGGGGGCCCGAACGTATGCGGGCGCCTCGACCGCCACCCCGGTGGAGAACGGATCCACGAACAGCTGGACGTCGTGGTCGCCGACGCTCGGCGCGCCGCGGACCAGGTCGCCGAGCGCGCCCGTGGTCGCCGCCAGGGAGCACGCCAGGCTCTAAGCTCGTTTCCTGAGACGGTGAGCGAGAGGGAGGCCGGTGGTGCGACCCCTGCAGGACGATGACCCGCACCAGGTCGGGCCGTACGTCCTGCACGGTCGCCTCGGCTCCGGCGCCATGGGCACCGTCTATCTCGGCACCTCCCCCAGTGGCCGAGCCGTCGCGGTCAAGGTAGCCCGGGCGGCGCTCGCCGACGACGAGGAGTTCCGCGAGCGGTTCCGGCGCGAGGTCGAGATGGCCCGCTCCGTCGGCGGCTTCTGGACCGCCGCCGTCGTCGACGCCGATCCCACCGCGGCACGGCCCTGGCTCGCCACCGAGTACGTCCCCGGGCCGACCCTCGACCAGGCTGTCGAGGAGCACGGCCCGCTCCCCGAGCCCGCTGTTCGACAGCTCGCGGCCGGCCTGTGCGAGGCGTTGGTCGCCATCCATGGCGCCGGCTTGGTGCACCGCGACCTCAAGCCGTCCAACGTCCTGCTCGGCGCGGACGGACCGCGCGTCATCGACTTCGGCATCTCCCAAGCGCTCCAGCGTGTCGCGAGGCTGACCTCGACGGGGGTCTTCCTCGGCACGCCCGGATTCCTGGCGCCGGAGCAGATCCTCGGCGACGAGGTCGGCCCACCCTGCGATGTCTACGCGCTCGGCGCGGTCCTCGTGTACGCGGCGACAGGCGCGGGGCCGTTCGGTGACGGCGAGACCTCGGCGCTGATGTACCGCGCTCTGCACGAGGAGCCCCGGCTCGACGGCGTACCACCTGGGCTGCGCGACCTCGTGGCCCGCTGCCTGCGCCGCGACCCGCGCGACCGTCCGACACCAGCGTCCCTCCTGGCGGAGCTCGGGCGGATCGATCCGGCGCCGGAGTGGCTCCCCACGCCCGTGCGCACGCTCGTGGAGCGCTACCACACCGAGCTGCGCGCTCACACGCTCGCCGCGAGCAACGCGGCGACCGTTCGCCTCGGCGACCCGGTCGCCTCCCCCTCAGCAGCGTCGACACCGTCCGGATTGATCAGCGCCACGTGGTCAGCGACGGACACCGTGTCCGGACGGCCCACCGCCGTGGCGTCCGCCTCACCGACGCCCCCGATCGCTCCGGCGACATCCGACGCCGCGCTCACGGTGCCGTTGTCCGCACCGGCCCGACCAGCGCCCACGAGGATCGCCGAGACCGTCCCCGGACCGGTCCCCCCGACGCCCGCCTGGCACCAGACCACGACGACCACGCCGGAGACCTTCGGCGGCGTGACCTTCCACACCTCACGCGTCGCGGCGTTGGTGTGGGGCTCCGCGAGCGCCGTCGCCGCGCTGATGGCCGGCGAAGTCGCCAACGCCAGCTCGGGCGGGCCGGCCCTCGCGGCGCTCGTGGCCTTCGTGTGCTTCACCGTCGCCGGATGCCGTCAGCTCGTTCGAGCGCTCCGTCGACCGCTGCGGCTGGAGATCGGGACCGCCGGGCTGTCCCTGACCCGCGGGCGTGACCAGTGGCGACTGCCCTGGCACGCCATCGCCCGTGCCAAGCTCGTCGGGGAAGCGAAACGACCGTGGCTCACCGTCTGGCTCACCCCCGGGAACCACCCTCCCGCGTGGGCGACGAGCGCTCGGCACTCCTACCACGGCGGGTTCCGGCTGTTCCCGATCGCGCACGAACGACGGCGCAAGCGCCGTGCCCGCGAGGTGCGTGAGCTCCGTGCCGCGCTCGCCTGGCACGCTCCTCAGGCCTACGACCCCAGTCCCTGACGGACCCGCGCCAGCAGAGAGTGACGTGTCGGCGCCACCGACGCCCAGCCGGCTCCGTCTCTCGTTTGCCCCGACCGTGACCGGGCAGAATCCGACGGCCAGGCCATCGGAGGGAGGGGCGATGGGGACGAGAACGATGGCCGAGGCCGCGGCGGGCGGCCTGGTCGCGTCGATGGTGATGTCGAGCGTGCGTCAGCTCACCACTGGCCTCGGGCTCGTCCGACAGACCCCGCCCGAGACCGTCCTGAAGCAGGGCGCGCCCAGCGTCCTCGCCAAGTTCTCGCGCCAGCGACGACGCGCCTTGATCGAGCTCGCGCACTGGCTCTACGGCGCCGCCGGTGGCCTCGCCTACACCCTGGTCCCGCCTCGACTGCGGCGGCACCCGCTGACCGGACCCACGTACGGGCTGGTGCTCTGGCTGGTGTTCGACAAGGGAGTCGCGCCGCTGCTCCAGCTCCCCCACGTGGAACGGCCCAGCACGGTGGAGCGACTCGCCTTGCTCGCCGACCACCTGGTGTACGGCGGGATCGTGAGCGCCGCGCTCGGACAAGGAGCGCTTGACCGCACGTCGCCTCAGGACTCCGTGCCCACCGCGCGGTTCGGCATTGATCTCGTCGGCGACACCGCGGGCTAGTCCCTGGCCCTCCGCTCACTCGGTGAGCACGTCGCCCCTGCCCCACCTGGTGGGTGACACGACGTCAGCTCAGGGCTTCCGGGCCACCCCGACGTAGAGGGCGCGCGACCCCTCGTCGTCAGCCAGTTCGGGCACGTCGGCACCCCACAGACCGCCGAAGGTCACCTCAGGCGCGGCGCCTTCGTAGGGCGGCACGAGCTCCAGGCCCTCGAAGAAGCGCTCGATCTCGGCCTTGGACCGTGGGTAGAGCTGCGACGTCGCGTTCTGGTAGGCCTCGACGGCACGCTGGACCGCGGTGGGCGACTGATTGTCGTGGGTGCCGCTCGACAAGACGAGGTAGCTACCAGACGGGAGCTCATCAAGGTAGCTCCGCACAATCCCCCACGGGTCGTCCTCGTCGGGGAAGAAGTGGATCACCGCCGTGATCAGCAAGGCGACCGGCTCGTCGAAGTTCAGCACTCTCACGACCTCGGGGTGCTTCAGGATGCTGTCCCGGTCGCGGAGGTCACCGACGACGAAGACGCTCTTATCCGATCCACGCAGCAGCTCGGAGGCACGCTCGGCGACGGTGGCGTCGTTGTCGACGTAGACGACACGGGCGTCCAGCGCCACCCGCTGCGCGATCTCGTGTGTGTTCTCCTGGGTCGGCAGGCCGGACCCGATGTCGAGGAACTGCCGGATGCCAGCGTTCTCAGCCAACCACCGGACCGCCCGCTGGTGGAACGACCGGTTACACCAAGCCCAGTCCGCGAACCAAGGGAATAGCTCCTTGATCTGCTCAACGACCTTGCGGTCCGCCTCGGTGTTGTTCGTGCCACCCAACAGGTAGTCGTAGATACGGGCGACACTCACGCCCGACAATGGACCCGGCTGCGGGGTGATGCCCTCGTCACTCATCCGTCACCTCGTCGAGCGGACGGTGCGTCGGTACGCGTCGAAGCCGTCGGTCCGGGCCCGGCGGCGGGGCGAACACACATGGCGGCCGGCACGATCATCCGGCCCCGATTGCACCTTATCGCCCGGTCTGAGGGGCGACAAGATCACCCCTCGCCTGTGGACGTGGCCGTGCTCGGGCACTGTCGACGACTCCGGCGGACGGACGGTGTGCGGCGACCGTCACCCGCTCGACGGAGGTCGCGTCTGAGGTGGAGGTGAGTCAGAGGTTGATGAAGTGTCCCGCCAGTCCGTGCACCGCCTCCTTGACCGCCTCGCTCAGCGTCGGGTGCGCGTGGATGTTGCGCGCCACCTCGTGGACCGTGAGGTCCCACTGCTGAGCCAGGGTCAGCTCGGGGAGCAGCTCGGTGACGTCGGGCCCGATCATGTGGGCACCGAGGATCTCGCCATACCTCGCGTCGCTCACCACCTTGACGAACCCGACGGGGTCCCCGATGCCCTGCGCCTTGCCGTTCGCGGTGAACGGGAACTTCGCCACTCGGACGTCGAACCCCTGTTCGCGGGCCTGCGCCTCGGTCCAGCCGAAGCTCGCGATCTGTGGCTGGCAGAACGTCGCCCGCGGGATCATGCGGTAGTCAAGCTCCATGGTCTCCGCGTTGGCGATCGTCTCGGCCGCCACGACGCCCATCGCCTCCGCCGCGTGCGCCAGCATGAGCTTGGCCGTCACATCACCGATCGCGAAGATGTGCGGCACGCTGGTGCGGCAGCGCGCGTCGATGTCGATCGCGCCGCGGTCGGTCAGCCGAACGCCGGCGTTCTCCAGCCCATAGCCCTCGACGCGCGGTTGGAAGCCCAGCGCCTGGAGCACTCGGTCTGCCTCGAGCACCTGCGACTGCCCGCCGCTGGAGACGGTCACCCGGACCGAGGTGCCGAGATCCTCCACCGCGTCCACGCGTGTCGAGGTGAGCATCCTGATACCCATCCGGCGGTAGCGGCGGGCCAGCTCGGCGGAGACCTCCTCGTCCTCCGTCGGCATGATGCGATCGAGGAACTCCACGAGCGTGACGTCGACGCCGTAGCTGTTCAGGACGTAGGCGAACTCGACACCGATGGCACCCGCGCCGGCGATGATGATGCTCCTCGGCAGCTCGCGGCTGAGGATCTGCTCCTCGTAGGTCACCACGCGCTCGGAGATGGTCGTCCCGGGAAGCAACCTCGCCTTGGCACCGGTGGCGATAATGCAGTGCCGGAAGCTCACCGTGTCACTTCCCCCGTCCAGACGGGTCACTCGCAGCGTGTGGTCGTCGAGGAAACTGCCCCAGCCATCGATCTCGGTGATGCCGTTCTTCTTCATCAAGAAGTGGACACCCTTGGCCCGGCCCTCGGCGACCTTGCGGCTTCGGTCGTAGGCGACGCCGTAGTCCAGGCTGAGCCGGCCCTCGACGTTGATCCCGAAGGTCGCCGCCTCCTTGGTGACCACGTGGGCGATCTCGGCATTGCGCAGCAACGCCTTAGAGGGAATGCACCCGACGTTCAGGCACACACCACCCCAGTAGCGTTCCTCCACGACGGCGGTCCGCAGACCAAGCTGCGCCGCGCGGATCGCCGCGACGTACCCACCGGGACCAGCACCGAGCACCACAACGTCGAAGGCCTCGCTCATGCCGCCGATTATGCTCCTCCGCAACGCGGCGGCCCCGACGGGGCGCCGTCAACGGCTCACCAGACGTGGGTCGGCGGGTCCTCGACGAGCTGGGGGTAGGCCGGCCGGCGCGCGGTCGGCAAGCTCCGAATCTCGGGCGGCCAGGCGAGCTCGATGCCCAGCCGCTCACGCAACAACCGCTGGTAGTCGGCGCGTCGGGCGGCGTTCGCCCGCACTCCCCGCGGCCGCTCTCCGACGTCGAGGCAATAGGCCACGAGTGCTCCCACCGCCTCGCCGATCGCCCACTCGACCGGGTGCAAGCGGTAGCAACCGTTCGTGATGTGGGTCGTGCCGATGTTCTTGTTGGCCGGCAGCAGGTTCTCCACCCGGACCGGGATGAGCGCACCGAGCGGAATCTGGAACGGGTAGGAGTCGATGTCGACGTAGGTGCGACCACCAGTGCTGGGGTGGAGGTCAATGCGGTAGTTGCCGAGCCCGACGGAGTCCTCGAACTGCTCGGGCCCTCGGCCGCCTGAGGCGTCCACACCGACGTGCTGCTCCAGCACGGTGAACTCGGCCCGGATGCGGCGCGCCTCGCGAATGTACGGACGCTTGGCGAGACCGTCGCTGGTGCCGACCAGGTCGGGACGGAGCCGGAGGCCCGGGTAGCCGGTGCCTCCGTCGTGCCGGGGCGCCTCGGTCTGCATCCAGTACAGCAGCGACAGCGAGAGCTCCCGGCTGCGTTGGAGAGCGCGTTGCCGGGTCTTTTCGTCGACGCCGAGGATGGGCGTCTCCCAGTAGTCGTTCTGCGGCCAGTTGACCAGCGTCACGTCGAAGCGGACCGTGCCAGGTCGGAAGTTCGCGGCGGCCACGATCCGGCGGTAGTGCCAGAAGTCCCGGGGATCGACGTCCTCACCGCTGAACAGCGGTCGGTACCGATGCTCCAACGTCTCCGGATCGACGTCGTGCCAGGACAGCTGAGGACCCGGCCAGAACGGCTCGGCGTGCGTCTTCCAGTGCTCGTAGCTGGGCGGTGGATCAATCGTGTGGTCCTCGCCCGGCCGGTACTCCACCGGGAAACACCAGGTGATGGCCTGTTGGTCGAGCGGGTTGGCCGCTGGGGGCGCCTTGGGCTCACCGGTCTCGTCCTGGCCCTCCGCCCCGATGACGTGCTCGACACCACCGAGCTCGAGGAGGTCGCCGAGCTCGGTGGCGTCCACGACGTACGGCGCGCTGATGGTGAGCTCCTCGCCGTCCCGTCCGCGTACGGTGACGGCGTCGACGACGTCGCCGGTGCTGTGGACGGCGACCGGCACGTGCTCGAGCAGGACCGTCAAGCGGCCCGAGGTCACGTACGGCGCCAGCATCTCGTGGATCGCCGCGACGGCAACCCTCGGCTCGTGGCACAGTGGGCTCACGAAGCCCCCGCCAGGGTTGAGCAGTGGGTCGGCTGCCGCCGCCGTCGTCAAGGGGTAGTTGCGCCGGTAGTACTCGCGGATCCGCCAGCGCAGGCTCCGGTAGCTGGGTGAGGCGTACCGGCTCTCGATCCAGGGGTTCTCGTCCGGTGGGACGGCCTGACTGGTGAGCTGGCCGCCCAACCAGTCGGTCTCCTCGGTGAGCACCACCCGTCGACCCAGCCGCAGCGCGGTGAGCGCCGCGGCCACGCCGCCCAGTCCTCCGCCGACGACGAGAACGTCCGCACGCGTCTCCCGCTTCACGCTCGGCCCTCCCTCAACGCACTGGGCGGACGCCGACCACGTCCGCGCCCGTGCGCCATGATTCCACGCGTCGCGCGCGTTCTCCGGGCACGCCCCACCGTCATCCGGTCCTGGCCGGTCCCTGCCTCGTCAGGGACCGGCCAACGGACCGCGGAGGAGTGCAGTGGCGAAGGAGGTAGGCGTGGTCGGAGGCTCAGCCGGCGGAACGGACCGCGGGCGCGACCTCCTCGGTGAGGAGCTTGAGCTGGCGCCGCCAGTCCCAGGAGGTGATGCGCAACGTCACCTCAGTGGCGCCGGCCTCGTAGAGCTCGTTGATCTGGGCGATCACCTGCTCGACCGAGCCGGCCGCCGTCCAGTAGCGGGTGTCCTCCTCGGTGAAGACCGGACCGTAGTACTCGCCGAGGAAGCGGTAGCTCTCCTCGTACGCGGCGTCCTGGTCGGGGTTGATGTTGACGTTGTGGTACGCCACGACCGGGAAGTTCTCCGGGTCGCGACCCTCCTCGCGCAGGTAGCCCTGGATGGCGGGCCACAGCTTGGTGAGGTACTCCGGCCGCTTGCGAGTCGTCATCCAGCCGTCGGCCAGCCGGGCGACGCGACGCAGCGCCCGCTCGTACCCGTAGGCGGGGTTCGGGTTGGAGGCGATGTGGATCGGCGGCGGATTCTGCACCGGCTTGGGCAGCACCGTGACGTTCTCGAAGCTGCGGTAGCGCCCGTGGAACGTCACGTTGTCCTCTGTCCAGAGCCGACGCAGGATCTCGATGTTCTCCTCCAACCGGCCGGCCCGAGACTTGTCGGTCACGCCGTAGAGCGCGCCCTCACGTTCGGACGCGTCCTTGGCCTTGACGATCCCGGTGCACACCGCGAGCAGCATGCGGCCCTGCGAGATCTGGTCGAGGGTGGCCCACTGGTCGGCGAGCAGGATGGGATCCCGGACCGGGAAGCTCGCCATGCAGCCGACGGCGAGGGTCACCCGACGCGTGACCGCCGCGAGCGACCCGAACAACGCGATGGACTCCGGGCGTGGCTTGGCGAGCAGGCTGTCGCCGATCCACACCGAGTCGTACGCGCCTGACTCGTCGGCGAAGTGACCGGTCTCGACGAGCTCAGGGACGGTCAGCACGCCGAAGAACGCCCCACGCTGGGGCAGTGTCAATCCGAGCTTGCGAGTGGGGGTGGCCATGGTCGTGACTTCTCCTCGTGTGACGTGGTTCGTGCGCGAGCGTCGAGGGCGCCGTCACCGCAAGATGACCTCGCCCTTCGGGGTGTCGAGCACCACCTCGAAGCCGGGTTCGCCCTGGCGCACCTCCAGCTCGACACCGAGCGCGGCGAGGTCGGCGCGCACCGCGTCCGGATCGGGGTGGAAACCGACGAACGAGCGCAGCGTGAGCTCAGGCAGACCACTGGCGGTGGGATGCTCGGCGTCCAGCCAGTCGATGAGCGTCGGCACCAGCCCGTCCCGGTTGTTCGGCGGCTCCTGGGTGAGCCGCCACTCCAGCAGCGTGCCGTCCGGCTTGCGCCGCGACAGTGGGCGGACCACGCCGGGGTCGTAGCCGTTCCGGCGTGCCCGGGCGATGTGCTCGTCGAAGTCCTTCGGGCGGATCACCCAGGCGGCGATGCGCGGCTCGGTGAGCTTGTCGATGCCGAACGCCGTCGTCCCGCGGCCGGGCAGGGTCGGGTCGTCGGGCCCGATGAGCTCGAGGTAGACCTGACCGCCGAGGCCGACCAGGTAGTTGCGGGTGCCCCGGCCGACGTGGCGGCCACCGAGCGGCGGCTCGACGCCCGTGCGCTCCCGGAACGACGCGACGAGCTCGTCGATGTCAGGAGCGGCGTAGACGATGTGGTCGAGCAGGGGTTCGATCACGGTGTCTCCTTGACTGGGTTCAGCGCGTCGGCGAGCGTGAGCCGGCCACCGCGCGCCTCGAAGTCGGCACGCGCGTCGGCGCGGAGCCGCTCGTCGTAGAGGAAGTCCGCGACGGTCGAGGCGATGCCGATCGCCGCGTCGCGGATACCGGTCGTGGCGGACTCGCTCGCGGCGTACGCGGCGAACTCCGGAGTGTGGTTGGCCACGTCGGGTGGCGCGATGGCCACCGAAGGATGGATGGCGGGAACGTAGACGCTCACGTTGCCCATGTCGGTCGACGCGGCGGTCTCCACCGGACGGGCGGAGCCCGGAAGCACCCGTCGACGGTCGGCGAGGTGGACGGCGTAGCGCGCCTCGAGCGGCTCGTTGGGACGAAGCGGAAGGTAGGGTGCGGCGGCGTCCCAGGTGATCTCCGCGCGCGTGCCGGTCGAGAGCGCAGCCGCTCGGAGGATCGCGTCGACCCGGGTGTGCAGCTCGGCGAGCGTGTCGAGCTCGGCCGACCGCACGTAGAACACCGCCGACGCCTTCGCCGGCACGATGTTCGGCGCCTGTCCGCCGTCGGTGATGATGCCGTGCACCCGATCCGACGGCAGGATGTGCTGACGTAGCTGCGCGATGCCGTTGTAGGCCGCGACCACGGCGTCGAGCGCGTTGACCCCGAGGTGGGGCGCCGTCGAGGCGTGGGCGGCGAGACCGTGGTAGGTCACCGCCACCTGGCGGAACCCGAGCGAGCGGCCGCCCGCGAGATCCAGGTTGCCCGGGTGGACCATGATCGCGAAGTCGATCTCGTCGAAGCCGCCCGCGTCAAGCACTCGTTGCTTCCCACCACCGCCTTCCTCCGCCGGCGTGCCGACCAGCTCGACAGCTCCCGCGGGCGCGTCCTGTCCGGCGAGCAGCTCAGCCAGCGCCAGGAACGCTCCCGCGGAGCTAGCGGCGATGACGTTGTGACCGCACGCGTGGCCGATGCCCGGGAGCGCGTCGTACTCGGCGACCACGGCGACCCGGGGCGACCCGGTGCCCACGACCGCCCGCACCGCCGTCGGCACCCCATAGGCGCCCACCTCGGCGGCGACGCCGTAGCGGCCGACCAGGTCCGCCAGCGCGGCCGCGGCGTGGTGCTCCTCATACGCGAGCTCGGGATGCGCGTGCAGGTCGAGGGAGAACGCGCACAGCGCCTCGTGCAGTGCGGCGATCCGCTCCCGCAGCCGGCGGTGGACCGCCGCCGGCGCGCCCGCGTGCGGGGAGGTCACGGGAGGGATCGCGCTCTGACGTTCGAGGAGCTCCCGCCGTCTCCGCTCGGCCAGGCCCGGGTATGGACGACGGACAGCGCCGTCCTCGGTCGCCACCCGCGTGCCGGCGATCTCACGCATGGGCACCCTCCACAAGCCGGGCGTCCCGCTCGGCGGTCAGGCTGGTGATCTCGGCGTAGATCTCGTTCTGCAGGTTCACCAGCGCGAGATCATCCCGGGCACGTGGACGCGGCACGTCGACGTTCCAGACGCGACGGACCCGACCCGGGCTCGGCGAGAAGAGCACGACCCGGTCCGCGAGGTACACCGCCTCCGACACGTCGTGGGTGACGAAGACGATGGTGCGGCGGTGCCGCATCCAGATGTCGAGCAGGTCGTGCTGCAGCTGCAGCCGGGTCAGGTGGTCGACCGCGCCGAACGGCTCGTCCATGAGCAGGACCTCGGGGCTGGTCGCCAACGCCCGGGCGATCCCGACCCGTTGCCGCATGCCGCCTGACAGCTGGTGCGGGTACTTGGTCTCCACCCCCGCCAGCCCCACCATGGCCAGGTATTCGCGGGCCACCGCGCGGCGCTCCTCCTTCGGCACGCCGCGCAGCTCCAACCCCAGCTCGACGTTGCGGATGACCGTCCGCCACGGGAAGAGGGAGGGGTCCTGGAAGACCACGCCGACCTTCTCGCTCGGCTCACGGACCTCCTCGCCACCGAGGCGAACGACTCCCTCGGTCGGCTGCTGCAAGCCGGCCATGATCTCGAGCAAGGTGCTCTTGCCACAGCCGCTGGGACCGAGGAAGGTGACGAACTCACCCTCCCCGATGGTCAGGTTGATGCCCTGGAGCGCCTGGGTCGGCGGAGGTCCTGGGAAGACCTTCGATACACCCTGGATAGTGAAGCCAGCCATGGTCGCCTACCTCGCGTCAGCCTTCGCGGAGATCTCCTGAGGACTGGGGATCTGGGAGGTGTCGACCAGGTCCTCCGGGTCGTAGACCGTGTCCTGGAATCCCAGGTCCTTCTGGATCTGCTGGGTGTCACGCAAGTCGTCGAGGTCCACCCGTGGGTCGTTCTCCCAGATCGGCTCCTCCCGCTCCAGCGCCGCCTTCAGCACCTCCCGGTCGACGTCGGACTGCTTCTCGACGAAGTCGAGGTACTCCTCCGGATGCGCCTTCGCGTAGGAGGCGGCCTTGAAGTAGGCGGTGAGGAACTTCTTCAGCGCCTCGGGGTTCTCCTTGATGAAGCGCTCGCTGGCGATCTCGACGCCGGTGTGGAAGGTCGGGAGGTAGTCCCATCCCCGGGCGAGCAGCTTGCCCGTCCCCTCGGCCTCGGCGAGGGAGACGAAGGGCTCGTGGATGATGGTCGCGTCGACCTGGCCGTTGGTCAGGCTGGCGTACGCCTCCTGGTGCGTGCCGTTGGGGACCAGGGTGACGTCCTTCTCGGTCAGCCCGTGCTTCTTGAGGATCACGCGCACGTACGCCTCGAGGCCGGCGCCCTTGCGGGCGATGCCGACCGTCTTGCCCTTGAGGTCCTCGACGCGATCGATGTCGGGCCGGCTGATCAGGTAGAACGGGCCCTTGTGGCGATACATGGAGGAGACGATCTTGATCGGGGCGCCCTTACCCGCCGCGATCAGCGCTGAGGTCGTGTCGCAGTCGGCGATCTCGGCGTCACCGCTCGACACGATCGCCACAGGGTCCTCAGCGGTCACGAACGTGACGTCGAGACCCTCGGCCTCGAAGAATCCCTTCTCCTGGCCGAACTTCGCCGGCATGCCGGTGACACCGGCGAAGGAGGCGTAGGTGATCTTGATGCGTCCGGAGTCATTCGTGCCGCCGCTACCGCTGCCTCCCCCGCAGCCGGCGAGCAGCAGCCCGGCCGACAGTACGGCGCCGATCAAGGCGGTGGCGCGAGAACGCTTCGTCGTCACTGGTGGGTTCCTTCTCTCAATGTGGGTCCGCGTCGCGTCGTCCATCTCGCTCTCACCCGGTTGGTCGATCTCACCCCGGTGCCACGGTCACCGAAGTCGCGCGGGCGAGGGTCGCCACTTGAGGAAGACCTTCTTCTCCAGGAGGTCGATGGTGGAGACGCTGACGATCGAGACGATCGTGATGAGGATGATCAGGGCGAACGCCTTGGGCGTGTCGTAGAGTGCCGTCGCCTCGTTGAGGCCGTTCCCCAGGCCCGCGCGCGAGGCGACCATCTCGCCGAAGATGGCGCCGACGAGCGCGGACGCCGCTTCGACTCGCAGCGCCGCGAGGATCGTGGGGATCGCCGAGGGCAGGATCACTTTGACGATGATCTGCCGGCGTCGAGCTCGCAAGGCCCGAGCCACCTTCACGTGGTCGGGAGACGTCTGCTTCACCCCGGCGATGGTGTTGTAGACGATCGGGAAGAAGCAGAACAGGAAGACGATGATGACCTTGTGGGAGAGGCCAAGGCCGAACCACAGGGTCAGCAGCGGGATGATCGTCACCTTCGGCACCGCCATGAAAGCGGCGAGGAACGGTCGGAAGAAGTTCTCGGCGTGGGGCACCAGCACCAAGAACAGCCCGGTCGCGATCCCCCCGACGACCGCGAGGAGGTATCCGGTGATGAACTCCCGGAGCGTGACGCTGAGGTTGGTGTAGAAGTCCGAACCGCCGGCGAGAAGCTCCCCGATCTCGGTCACGACACTGGTCGGGGCGGGGAGGTAGAGGCTCGACACCAGCCCGGTTCGGACGAGAAGCTCCGCGACCGCGAGCAGCCCGAACAGCAGCGCCACTTGGCCAGCGACCAACGTCACGCGGCGGCGCTGTGATGCCGTCGACGGCACAGAGGTCGTCGTCATGCGCGGACTCCGTGAGAAATCGAGCTTCGTCAAGGGGACAAAAACGGACGAGCGGGAAGGTCGCGGCAGATAAGGGAAAATCGCTTTGTCGCTTGGAGGGCTTCGCTTCTGGGCCGGCATCAGGCGCGACCACAGCCGAGACGCCGGAACAGGCGGCTGACGTTCGTCGGCGACGCCTCGCGAGAAGCGGGGATGACGAGGTCAGCGACAACAGGACGCGCTGGCGACGCGGAGCAGATCGATGTGACGGCGGCGCGTGAACAACCTGTTCAGCACCATGACGCTCCTTCAGGATCGACGTTTGCCCGGACCGCCGTGGTCGGGCCGAGTCCTCACCCGGGGCACCCCACACGTCTGCGGGTTGCCGGCCAGCAAGCCGGGGCTTGACGCTGGCACTCGTGACTGCGCCTCGAAAGTACAGAACGTCGAGGCGGCTGGCAAAAATATGAGACGGACTTCTCATTGCCTGGACACGGCGTCACGGTCCGCCACCACGACGTCGTAACGCGTGTCGATCGTGACGAGCCACGTACATCCGCGAGCCTGAGCTCTCGACAGAGTCGATCAGGAACGGCCGAGGAAGATGGGATTCGTCATGGCCACCATCGCGTTCGGCGTCGTGCTGTTGAGCCCGCCGGACGCGCGCCGAACCTCGACGCGAACCCACTGAGTGTGTCTCGGGTAGGTGGTCCAGGTGAGCGTCCGCGCGCCATCGGCCGGAACGTCAGCGCTCACGCGCGGGCCACTCTGGTCAAGGATGCTCACCGTCGTCTCTGGGACCCCCGACACCCGCACCTCGACAGTGACCGGGTCTCCGATGTCGACCGGGAGCCGCTCACCGATCCCCGCCGACGTGCCGCCCGCCGACGCGGTGAAGCTCACCTCGACCTCCGCCGACTCGGCCAGGTAGCAGCGGCCCGCCTTCAGTCCGGCCAGCAGGTCCGGCGTGCGCAAGCTGTCGGCGAGGACGACGGTCTGCGGCAACCCCACCAGGTCGCCGGGGGACCCGTCACTGGGCGGGCGATGCGCGTCGGAGTTGCCGACCGCGGGGATCCAGCAGCCGCTGCGCAACAGCCCGTCCCACAGCGAGACGGCCTGCTCGTCGTCGGGCGTCCAGGGCCCATTCCACACCTCGACGAGGTCGGCGAGCTGGTAGCTGAACTCGTAGCCGCACGCGAAGCAGTTCGCGAACGGGTGCGCGGCGGTGACCAGGCCACCCAGGGCGTGCACCTTCGTCACGAAGCGTTGGAAGTCCTTCGGATCCCCGGCGCGGTAGCGCCAGTCGATCCAGCTGCCGGCGGGCAGACCGGTCGCCAGCCAGTGCCCGGACCGGGTGGTGATCTCCTCACCGTTGACGATCAGCAAGTCGTCGGTGGCGTACTGACCCCAGACCAGCTGGGCGCTGTGGGTGTTGTGCTCGGTGGAGACCACGAAGTCCAGTCCCGCCGCACGCGCGTCGGCGACCAGCTCCTCCGGGGTGCGCCGACCGTCGGAGTGGATGGTGTGCAGGTGCCCGTCGCCTCGGTACCACGCGCGGCCGCGCTCCTTGGCCGGCGCCGTCGTCGGCGCCGGGCTCGGCCGGAACGGCGCCCCCGGCGGTCCGAACGTCACGGTGATGTCGACGCGGTAGTTCATGCCTTGCGGCGCGACGGTGTACGGGCCGAGGATCACGTGCCACCGACCGGGCGTGATCGGACCGGCGATGTAGCCAGGTGTCGCCTCCGAGGCACTGATCGTGAACCGGTCGCGGAAACCGCCGGACCAGCCACGAAAGCCGCGAGGCGTGCCGACCTGGTGGCCTTCGGGTCCGAACATGCCGATGTCGAGGGCGTTGCCCCGGACACCCGGGGGCACGGAGGGTCGGTCGTAGGAGTACACGACCTCGATCTGACGCACCCCATGCGGCACGTCGACCGGGATGTAGTACCAGTCCGGGATGCTGGGCTGGAACGTCCCGGTCACCGTCTTCGTCTGTCGCGTCTCCCCGTTGGTCGGGGCGGCGAACGCGACCCCGGGAAGCAAGTTCCCCGGAAGCAGGTTGATGGTGGCGCCAGCCGCGAGCACCCCACCTGTACGAAGCAGGGCGCGCCGATCCATCGTCGCGGACATACCCCGGTCCTCCCCCCACGGTCGTGATCCTCGAACGACGCTAGATCAGCGTCGAGGCGACGAGTACGCCACGAGATGGCCAGGAACGGGCATCCTCATGAACTCGCGGCTGCCCCCGCTTCCGCCGCGCCCACGTGGCTCCGCGACGGCGGGGAGCCGTCACGAGGCACTCACCTCGTCGACGAGACGTCACCGGCTCGCCGCGCGTCCACGCGACGACCGTCCTCCTCCGCCTCGACGACGAGCTCCTCGTTCCACAGGCGGCGCATCTCCGGGCAGGTGAGCAGCAGGTCAGGCAGCGACCCTGACCCCACCACACGCCCGCGATCGAGCACCACCACCTGGTCGGCTCGCTCCAACGCCGCACGACGGTGCGACACCACGAGCAACGTCGCCGGACCACGGCCGTCCTTGGCCGCCGCCGCGATCCGATCCCAGAGCACCTGCTCGGTCTCGACATCCAGCGCGGACGACAGGTCGTCGACGACGAGGAGGTCGGGTGCGCGGACCAGCGCGCGGGCCGCCGTGGCGCGCTGCACCTGTCCGCCGGAGAGTCGGACACCGCGTGGGCCGACCACGGTGTCGAGCCCGTCGGGCATCTCGGCGAGGTCCCGGTCGAGTGCCGCCAGGGTGAGCGCCCGCTCCAGCTGGTCGCCGTCCGCCGGCCAGCCGAGGAGGAGGTTCTCGCGCAGCGTCTCCGAGAACAGGCGAGGCACCTGGCTGACGTAGGCGACCCGGTTGGGCACGAGGAACGTCCCAGGGTCGTCGACCCGCCGGCCATTCCAGGTGATCAGCCCGGCGTCCAACGGCAGCAGTCCCAGCAGAGCCCGAATCAACGTCGTCTTGCCAGCACCGACCGCTCCCGTGACGACGGTGAACGAGCCTCGCTCGATGCGCACGTCGACCGCCTCCACGCCACGGCCGTTCTCGGGATACCGCACGGTGAGACCACGCGCCTCGAGCACCTCGAGCGGATCGTCCCTGGCGGGCACGGCGGTCATCACCGGCGGTGGGTCCTCGGTGAACCAAAATCCGGTGTTCCGCGACAGGTCGTCGGCGTCCTCGTCCGCCGCCATCAACCGGGTGAGCCGCTCGATCGCCACCGAGGCCTGTGGCAGCCGGTACAGGATGCGGCCGAAGGTGCGCGGCACCATCATCAGCCAGCCGGCGTAGCTCGTGAACAGCGCCAGGTCGCCGACGGTGAAGTCGCCGCGGTGCATAGCAGAGGCCGCGAGCAGGAGAACCAGGCCGATGCTGAGGCCGACGGTCGCCTCGGTCGCGGTGTCGAGCATGTCCATCGCCAACCGGTCCTTGACAGCAGCCTCGCGGCGCCGCCGGTTGTGCTCGCGGAGACGCTCGAGGACGGCGGCCTCCGCGCCGGCGGTCTTGATCGAGAGGACGCCGGAGAAGATCTCGCCGACGAACGCCGTCACCGCGGCGCCCAGTCGGCGAGCACGCGCGTGGACGCGCCGGATCACCTCGTTCAGCAGCCGGGTCAGGACCACCAAGGCGGTGAACGGCAGCACCAGGACCAGAGTGATCACGGGGTCGATCGAGCCCATGATGGTGAACGCGGCGGTGGCCATCAGCACCGCGCTGAAGACGTCCACCAGGTTGTCGACCAGCATCACCAGGTCGTGGACGTCGTCCCGGAACCGTCCGATGGCCTCCCCTGACGAGTGTGGGAGACGGGTCGCCGCTGGGCCTCGCGAGGTGAGGATCGACCGCAGCACGTTGGCGCGGATGATCGTCGCCGTCTTGTTCCACCACGAGGTCCAGACGCTCATCGCGAGCCACAGCGTCAACCCTCGCGTGGCCTCCACGGCGACGAGCGCGGCACACAGCCACAGAGCGTCCTCGAAGCTCGCCGGGCGGTGACCGCTGAGCTGATCGAACAGTGCCTTGAGGACGAGCCCGGTGAGGACCGGGATGGAGAAGACCGTCGCCCACAGGAGGCCGCCACCCACGTACTCACGTGGGCTGTACGAGATGGCCCGAGCCGCCACCAGCAGGACCGACCGGATGTTCACGTGACCACCTGCCCCAGGCCCGCCATGGCCAGCAAACGCGAGAAGCGGCTCTCGGGATCGGCCACCAGGTCCTTGCGGAGGCCGTACTCGACCACCCGACCGTCCTCGATCACCGCGATCTTGTCGACGCGGGCGAGGGAGGACAGGCGGTGCGCGATGAGGATGCCGGTACGCCCCGCGAGCAACCGGTCCATCGCCGACTCGATCCGCAGCTCGGTCACCGGGTCGAGCCGGCTCGACGCCTCGTCCAAGACCACCACGCCGGGGTCGGTGAGGAACGCCCGAGCGAACGCGAGGAGCTGCGCCTCTCCTGCCGACACCCCGCTCGCCTGGGACCCGAGCACGGTGTCGAGGCCGTCCGGGAGGTCGGCGAGCCACTCCGCCAAGCCGACCTCGGTGAGCACCTCGGTGAGGCGTCGATCGTCGGCGAGCTCCGGACGGAACAGCGTCAGGTTGTCGCGGACGCTCGCGGCGAACAGTTGGACGTCCTGGGTGACCACGCCGATCCGCCGGCGTACCGACGCCAGGTCGGTGTCGCGCAGGTCGACGCCGCCGACCCGTACGGCACCCTCGGTCGGGTCGTACAAGCGCAGCACCAGCCGACCGATCGTGGTCTTCCCGCTACCGGTACGGCCGACCAACCCCAGCGTCTCGCCGGGCGCCAACCACAGGTTGACGTCGGACAGCACCAGCTCACCGTCGTCGGCGTAGGCGAAGCTGACCCGGTCCAGCTCCACGCTGAGCGGGCCTGTCTCGGGCAGTGGACGCGGGCTCGCGGGCTCGATGAGCGTCCGACGTTCGGCGAGCAGCTCGCCGATCCGCGCGACCGACGCCAGGGCCTTCTGATACTGCTGCAGCTGGTCGATGATCCGCTCGAACGGCGTCCGCACCATCTGCATGTACTGGAAGAGCAGGACCGCGGTCCCGACGCTGAGCGTGCCGGCCTGCTGTGTCCATGCCGCGAGACCGAGGACGATCGCGGTCCCGAGCGCGAACGCCGTGTTGGTGCCGGCGAAGAGCGCGCTCCCGATCCGCTCGGCCCGCAGGTCGGCCCGAAAGACGTCGGCGCTGGTCTGGTGAAAGCGGTTGACCACGTGCGCGCCGGCGCCGTTCGCCCGGATGTCCTCAGCGCCAGCGAGGCGTTCCTCGAGGTTGCCGAAGAGCGCTGCGAAGGCCTCCCGTACCTTGGTCGCCGACGGCACCGCCATGCGCTGGGCGCGCGCCATGGCGAGGCCGACCGCGGCGCAGTACACGACGAGGATCACGCCGATGCGCAGGTCGACGGCGAGGACGACGACCAGCACGCCCACCAGGAGCAGCAGGCTGGCGACGACGTCCATGAGGAACGCCACGACGAACTCGGCGAGCGCCACCACGTCGCCGTCCACCCGCTCGATCATCTCCCCCGGGGTCCGTTTGCCGTGGTACCCCATGTCGAGGCTGAGCGCGTGCTCGGCGAGTGTCTCCCGCAGCCGGTTGGTGCCGTCCCACGCCAACCGGCTCGCGAGCCAGGCGGTCACCATGCGCGCGGCCTGGCCAGCGATCGACAGCGCGAGGTAGCCCACCGCGAGCGTGATCAGGTGACGGACGGGCTCCCCCGCGATCGCTCCATCGACGAAGTCGCGTGTGAGCTGCGGCGCGAGCAGCGGCAGGACGGTGGCGACCAGGATCGCGACACCTAGGGCTACGGCTGAACGCCGTCCTGGCCACAGACAGCGCAGAACGGTGCGACGGGCGTGGGACGAGGTGGGACGAGACATGGGCGTAGCCCGACGCTACGCAGGCCCACTGACGCCCCACAACGGATTTTCCTCGTGATGGAGCCCTCACTGGTGGCTGTGCCAGGTCCGCAGATGAGTGGCGTGGGTGCGCAGGTACGCCCCCGGTTCGAAGAAGCGGTCGTAGAACTCGAGGTCGAGGTGGTGCGCCTGGAGGTAGGTGAGGATGAACACCGTGGGCACCGTGCCCGGGAACTTGCCGAACGTGCCAGGACGTAGTCGGCCTGGCGCGTGACGCACGCCTTGAACCGGTCGTCGTACACCTGGGCGCTACCGCGGAAGCCCGGGCTGTCGGTCCAGGCTCCTGGGGTGCCCGGGTGGAACGGTCCGCCCGGACCGAACTTGCGCTGGCTGAACGCCTCGACGGCCGCGGCCATGTCGGGATAGTGCGGAGGGCAGTACGCCTCGAAGACCCCGTCGCGACCGGTGGGGTTCGGAGTCGACCAGCGCTCGTCCACGTCGTACCGGAACCCGAGGCCCGGCACCTCAGGGTTTCCCGACGCGCCCAGCACCGTGAACCGGTCGATCCCATCGAACATCCAGCCACCGAGCCCCATCGCCTGCAGCATGAGCGGGCCCGCGTAGCAGGCGGTCGCGAGCTCGGCGGTGGCCTCGGTCAGTGCGTACTGCTCGGCGAAGGTCAGCGGGAACGGGTTGTCGAGATCGACCAGGTCGCCGAACTCGTCGAGGCCGGGGATCGCCCGGCGGTGCACGTCGTCGTAGATCACGTAGCCGTTCTGGAGCAGGAAGCAGAGCACGGCGATCAGGTGCTGGGCAATGTCGGCCACCGGGATCACCAGGAGGGATCCGGGAACGTTCACACACCAGTGGTTGTGCGCGTCCAGATACGGCTCCTCCCGCGGCAGGTACAGCCGCTCGTCGGAGAGCCGGCGCAGCCGGCTCCGGTGACGCTCGACCATGAGCTCCGGTGTGACCCGCTCGGTGGCCGGGTCCACCAGGGCACCGGCATCGCGGGTGGAAAGGAAGCACACGCCGGTGTCGTCGGTGAAGAACAGCTCAGCGGTGTGGATACCGGCCGCGGACGGGAAGGTCCGACCCGCCGCGGCGGCGGAGTAGCTGGGTACGTGCGGCGCGAGCTTGGGGTTGTGGGAGATCGCGTAGTGCCAGCCCGTGGTCCCGCCCATGGCGCTCAGCACCAGCATGCGCTCAAGCTCGGTCAAGGGAAGCGGGTCGTGTCGGGACTGGTACGCCAGGGGTCCGCTGGGGAGGGTGTCACCCATCGCGAACCGACGCGAGCGTCGTCCCAGCAGCGCCTCGACGAGCGGGAAGGTCGCGAGCTCGCGCACGGGGTCGGGGGGGTTCCGCCTGCTCGTCCGGACGACCCATCACACTCACCCCTTCGGCCTCGACGGCGGTCGGCGCGACCGACGCTCGTGGACCGCGGACCGTCTGGACCGGTACCCAGGCAGCGGTCAGGGCTCACCCACTGGCGGCGCGGGACACCGCTCGCTGGCGACCGCGCTGGCGCCACCGCACAAGGCCTCACGCTCCGATCGGCGTGCCCTGCGGCCACCCTCGGCGGTAGGCGATGCCGACGGCTCGGTCGAGGCGGCGTCGCCACCGAGCGTCGCCATCGACCATGCCATCGAGCATCGGCATCGACCATCGGCATCGACCATCGTCATCGACAGTCGTCATCGACGGGCGGCCGCTCCTGGCCTCCACCGACGACGGTGACCTGTTGACGCCGTCGCGGTTGCTCGGTGAGATCGTTCCCAGTCGTTTCGTCCGACCTGGAGTGGATCATGACGACGTCCGCCCGTGCCCTTCTCGCCGCGCCGGTCCTGCCCCTTGCCCTCCTCGTCGCCGCGTCACCACCCGCGATGGCCGCCGGTGACGACGTACCGGTCGCCGGCGGTCCCGGCGCCTGCCAGACCACCGGCAAGACCAGGCCCATCAAGGTCACCGGCGCGACACCGAACGTGACGTTCACCGAGGCGTTCCGCCAGTTCGGCAACAGCGGCGGTGGCTGGGACAACCAGCACGGCTGGGCCGCCGCCGACGGGACGTACTCGACCGAGCTTCCCGGCCACCAGGTGGTGTGGCTGTTCAACGACACCTTCCTGGGGCCGGTCAACGAGGACGAGAGCTTCCCCGAGAGCCCTCGCATGGTCAACAACTCCGCCGTCCTGGGCGGCCGCGACGGGCTCCCCGACACCACGGTGACCGGCGGAACCCAGGACGATCCCAAGTCCCTCGCCGGCGAGAAGTGGTACTGGAACGGCGACGGCATCGTCGACCGAGGCAAGCTGCAGGTCTTCGAGTTCGAGCAGGCCACGACTGACGACCCGCCGCCGTGGAACTTCGGCTGGGTGGCGACGGACCTCGTGACGTTCTCCAAGGACTTCACCGTGGAGAAGGTGACGCCCGTCCCGACCGACGGCGGCGTCCAGTGGGGCGTCGAGCTGCTGCGCTGCGGCGGCTACATTTACATCTACGGCGTCGAGTCGGTCTGGCTCGACAAGCACATGCACCTCGCACGCGCTCGCGTCGGACGGCTCACCGATGTGGCGAGCTGGGAGTTCTACGACGGCGACGGGTGGTCGTCCGATCCGGCCTCGTCGGCGCGGCTGGCCCGGAACGTGGGCGCCTCCTACAGCGTCACTCCCGTCGCTGGACGGTACGTCCTGACGACGAGCGACGCCCTGCTCGGGGACACCGTCTACGTCTCCATCGCCGACTCGCCGGTGGGGCCGTTCGACGAGCGGATACCGGTCTACGTCGCACCGGAGGCCTCGACCGGTGACTTGTACGCCCCGTACAACATCGCCGCTCACCCCTCGATCAGCCGGCCCGGCTCGCTGACGATCAGCTACAACGTCAACTCGTCGAAGGGGTTCGACGGGATCAGACCCAACGCCAACAACAACCGGCCACGGTTCCTCGACATCCACCTCGACTGGGACGAGTGACCCGGGCACACGTCGGACCTGGGACGAGGTTTCGCGAACCCGTCGAGGACGGACGAGTCAGGAAGACACGGCTGTCCCGCGGGTGCGAGGGAACATTCCCCGGCCGGCGCTCGTCTGTCCCTGTGAACACACGACGACGCGGAGTCGTCCGCTTGGTCGCTAGGCCACCGGTATGTCGCGGACGAACTCCGGGAAGTGAGGCACCATGGCACGGCTCACCGACCGCATCCGTGGGTTCCTGCACAGCCGACAGGGAGAGCAGCTCACCCGCCGGATCCGCCGCGAAGGCCGGAAGCCTGGGACGCAGCGGCGGCTGCGTGGGTTCATGGATCGCCGCCGACCGCGCTCCCGCTGAACACGGATCCTCGCTGTGCCAGCTGTCGGAGTGATCCCACGCTCCGACACCGGTCGAGGTGTGCCCCGTTGGTGCCGAGCTCGTCGTGGAACGTGAGCTGTGCTCACCGGGACGTCGGGTCGAGTCGGGCGGGCTTGAAGAGGGCCGGGTCCTTGCCCGTGCCGATGCCCGACCCCCACTCGATCCACCCCTTGCGGCCGTTCCCGTCGTTGTCGTTGACCAGCAACGACACGCTGAGCAGGGCGTCGTCGGGGTCGAACGGTGTGAGCTTGTCCCACGGCAGCGCCAGCTCGTAGACGGTCTGGTGCTCCGCACGGGTGACGGCCACGTCGACGTCGGTCACCGGGCCGGGCTCGCCCTCGACCGTGATCCAGCGGTGCGCCCGCGGACCCTCGGGGGTGAGCGCCACTCCGTACTCGTAGAAGTCCGTCGTCTCACCGGGCATCCCGACGGCCACACCGATCTGGATCGAGTCACCCGACCAGATGTCGGAACCTGTGTAGGGCTGGGCGTGCGCGTCGTCGGTGATCAGCGCTGACAGGTAGAGGGCCTCGTCGTCCCACGTCAACCACAGCTGGCCGCTGAGGTCCTCCGTGCCGCCATAGTCGCCCATCACGACCGTCCCCTCGGCGGCCAGGTCGACGCCGCGCACGCCGTCGAGATCGTCGAGGACGCCGTCGACGCTGATCGACCGGCTCGCGATGCCGTACAGCCCTTCGTGGTCAACGAGGACGACGGTACCGCGGTGGACGGCGTCGGGGAACTCAGGCAGGCTCACCCGCACCTCCACGGAGTGCCTCCCCGTCGGCAGGTGCAGCGGGACGTCGACGACGTGGGACGCGCCCGGCGGCAGTGAGGACGGCAGCGGTTGCGCGCCCGAGGTGCCGCCCACCGTCCAGGTGAGGCGGTCGAGGGCGAGGTCACGGTTCGCGTTGCTGGTCACGGTCACGGCGAGCGTCTCGGCGCCGTCCCGCAGGACATGCGTGGCCCGAACCGAGACCGGGTGCACGACGTCGACGGACACCGCGAGCCGCGCCACCGCCCTCCCGCGGACCACGAGCCGCCCCACGAGCTGGCGGGCGCCCGTGACGTCACCGGCCGACACGGGGACGGGGACCGCGACCCGCTGTCCCGGACGAGCCGACACTGGAACCGACGTGTCGGCGATCTCGAACCGGCCCTGGAGGGGATTCCGCGGCTCCTTGGTGTTGTCGATGCCTAGCACCACGTCGACCGGGTCGCCGACCACGACGCGACCGTCGTCCTCGAGCGTCAAGGTCATCTTGTCGTCGACGGCGAGGCTGGCGTCGCCCCGCACGTAGAGCGGGTTGCCATCGAGCGACAGGTAGATCCGCCCAGCGTGCGGGTGGTACGTCCGCGTCACACCCATGAGGTCGGCGACCTCGAGCGGGTGATCAGTCGTGACGCTCACCGTCGTGGGCTCGTCCGACCACACCACTCGGATGTCCGAGCCGTCCTTCGCGAAGACGTGGCTGTGGACCCCGTCGACGACGTTCTCCTCTCGCTGGTAGGTCGCGCCGGTCAACAGACGCGTCATGGCGGCGTAGCTGACGTAGGCGGGCTTCGGCGTCCACGCTCCGGCTGGGTCGGCGCCGTTGCGGATGATGCCGAAGTTGTGCTCGTTGTAGCTCGTGTCGAGCCCGTCGTTCATGAAGTCGTACCAGTAGAACCGCTCAACTCCCTTGGAGAACGCGACGACGTGGCTCCGCACGATGTAGGCCGCTTGGGTCGCCTCGCTGACGCCTCGGCTGGTCACGTGCGTCGGCCAGCCCAGCTCGGTGATCCAGATCGGCTTGGGCTCCCCGTCGTTGTACCGGCGCACCAGCGCGTCGAGCTGCGCCAGGCTCTCCCCGATCTGCTCAGGCTCGGCTGGGTAGACGTACGGATGGACCGACAGAGCGTCCATGTAGTCCAGTCCGCCGAGCTGGAAGAGTTCCTCGAGCCAGTCCAGCGGAACCCCGGCGGTGGCGCCGCCGACGACCGTGACGTCGGGGTCTTGAGCCTTGACCTTCTCGTAGGTCCGCTTCAGCAGCGGGAAGTAGTAGTCGGCGCGGTTGTCGGCCGGACCATCGCCGATGTCTCCGAAGTTCGGGATGTTGAACTCGTTGTAGACCTCCACCCACGGTGTCTCGTCCCCGAAGTGCTCGATGGTCGCCGCGGTGTAGGTCGCGAAGGCTTCCCGACCCTCGTCGCTGTAGGGCGTGGCGTTGTTGTCGTAGTGCGGGTTGGTGTAGACGGCGATCGGCAGCCACGTGATGTCGTGCGCGTCGAGAGCGGTGTTGAGCTGCTCGAACTCGTCGAAGGTGTACTCGCCCTTCGTCCGCTCGATCGCGTTCCAGCTGGCGTCCTCACGGGTGGTGGCGACGCCCGCCTTGGCGGCCAGCGCGACCGCACCGAAGCTCGGGTAGCCCCAGTTGGGGCGCAGGAAGTGGACGGACATCCCGAACGGGGAGTCCACGCCGGCTGGCCGTTGGAACGGCGACAGGACCGCGATGCTCGTCTCCGCCGTCGCGATCGTCGCGTCATCCGCCTCGGCCGTCACGGTCAAGCGGTAGTAGCCAACCTCGTCCAGAGGGAGCGTGAGCGTCTCCTCGGGGGCTGTCATGGCGAGACGTCCCTCGGCCACCCGCTCGCCCCAGAAGTCCGTGACGCGCCAGGTGACCTCCTCGGCACGGGTAACCACCCTGACCTGGACCGGCTCCGGCTGGACGACGATGTTGCCGTCGACCACCTGCCGCAGCACCAGGTCCGGGACGGTGACCGCCATCGTGACCTCGTCGAACCGCACGGCTCCGGACACCTGCCCTCCGGACAACTCGCTCCTGTCGAGGAGGAGAGCGATCCCGGTCGCCGGGCCGTGCCAGACACCGTCGTTGGCGCCGCCCCAGTGGGTATAGCCGTCCCCGCCGTCGAAGCGCGTCACCGCCACCTGCTGCCACTCCGTGGTGGATCGCAGGACGAGGCGTTGCTGGTGCCACTGGCCGGTGGAGTCGGCCATCCGGAGACGAATGTGTGTCGCGTCAAAGGTGCGAACCCATAGGCGTAACGCGCGGGCGTCGAGGCTGGGAAGGTTGCGGGACACCGACACGTAGTTGCCGCCGCCGCTGAAGTCGCCTCGCAGCAGACCGGACCACGCGCCCACCTTGGCGTCGGAGGCGTCCCGCTCGAACGAGCCCTTGGCGCCGGGGAACTCCTCGCCGAGGCCGAGAATCCACCCCTCCTGGTCGGACTCGAACGTGCCGACCACCTCGTCGACGGTCTGGGCGGCGTGCGCGGCCGGGCTGAACGCGCCCACCGTGACCGCGAGCGCCGCCGCGAGCGCCGCGGCCAAGGCAGGTACGAGTCCGCCGGTACGGGTTCGCCGATGGAGCCTTCTCGTCATCGGAGCGCCCTTCCTCCCCAGACGAACGGCTGAGCCTCCCCACGACGCCCACAACGACAGGGATACGGCCGACGTGGCGCGGAGCCCGACGACAACCACAGGGGATACGGATGCCGAGGCGATCGTCGCTCGCGACAGTAGAGACGGGCGTAGGAAGCGTCAACGACTCCTCGCGGCCGGACGACGCCACCGACAGGGACCGGCCACGTGGGCTCTCGCGGAGCCGCCGCGCAAGGTCTTGAGGCGTCGTCAATCACGGTGTCCGCGCCGTCGTCACATGTCCCCAGTGATCCGGTACGGTGCGGCCCCGCACACTTCCTCTAGGAGTGGAGAACCCGATGCACTGGTACATCGACGTACTCAAGAAGTACGCCGTTTTCCACGGCCGGGCGCGCCGCAAAGAGTACTGGATGTTCGTGCTCATCAACTGGATCATCACGCTGATCCTGAACATCATTGAGCGGGCGGCCAACTTGGCCCAGCTCCACTGGCAGTGGTCCGCTCGTCGCGCTGTACTCGCTTGCGGTCTTCCTGCCCGCCCTCGGTGTGGCCATCCGCCGGCTGCACGACACCAACCGTTCCGGGTGGTGGGTGCTCCTCGCGCTGATTCCTCTCGTGGGCTGGATCTGGCTCATCGTGCTCCTCGCCCTGCCCGGCACGCAGGGACCGAACAAGCACGGTCCGGACCCGAAGGCCGCGGAGGCCATGGGTTACCAGGGTGGCCCCACACCGGCATGAGGAAGCAACAGCGAGTCTGCACGTCTGACGACGACCAAGCGGCGGGGTCGACCGGAAGCCGGTCGACCCCGCTGTGTTCTTTCCCGACTTCAGTCCCAGGTCTCTGAGTCGGCCTCAGCTCATGAGGTCAGCGCCGCCGGTGTAGCGGGCGACCGCGTCGTGGTCGAGCCGAAGACCGAGACCGGGCGCGGAGGGGATCGCGAGCATCCCGTCGTCGTCGAGCCGCCACGGCTCGGCCACGAGTTCGTCGATGTACGGCGAGCCGGTCTTGTACTCCACGAGGGTTGTGTCCGGGAGGGCGGAGGCCAGCTGGAGGTCGGCGGCCAAGCCGACCGCCGTGTTCCACCCGTGGGGAATCAGCCGGGCACCATGCTCCTGCGCCATCCATCCGATGCGGCGCGACTCCGACAGGCCACCCACCTTGGTGGTGTCCGGTTGGACGATGTCGAACGCGCCCGCCCGCAGGTACGGCGTGAACGCTTGGCGCCGCGTCAGTACCTCACCGCCCGCGATGGGAACCGGCGCGTGTCGACGCAGGGCCGCCCAGTCCTCCACCGCGTCCGGCACCAACGGCTCCTCGAACCACGCGACGTCGTACTCCGCCAACATCCGCGCCGTCCGCATGGCCCACGGGTAGTCGCCCTGCCAATGGGCGTCGCTGCCGCCGGCGTCAACCGCGAGCAGCGCTGCAGGACCGACCGCCTCGCGCGCCGCCGCCACGATGCGCTCGTCCACCTCGGTGGATCGGCGCCCGAAGGGCCCCCAGCCGATCTTGAACGCCCGGAAGCCATGCTCACGCAAGCGGGTGAGCTCCTCGGCGAGCCGGGCCGGCTCGTCCATGAGCACGGACGCGTAGGGCTGCACGCGGTCCCGGTAGCGGCCACCGAGAAGTCGACCCACCGGCTGTCCGGTCGCCTGGCCGAGGATGTCCCACAGCGCGATGTCGATGCCGCTGATCGTGTGGGTGATGGCGCCGCCCCGCCCCATCCAGAAGGTGTTCTGGTGGAGCTTCTCCGTCACTCGTTCAGGCTCGAGGGCGTTCTCGTTCCGGTACAGGGGCTCGAGGACCTCCAGCGCACCGCGCACGAGCGCCTCGTGGGTGAAGTGCCGATGCCCACGAGCCCTTCGTCGGTGTGGACGGCGACCAGGGTGTGAACGACGTCGTCGGGGTTGAGCTCCGCGCTCCACCCACCGGCCGGGGTCGCACCGCGGAACCCAGCGACCTTCACCTGCCGGATCCTCATCAGCTCCCTCTCGCGCTCGGGGTCGAGACGTCAGCAGGTCACCGTAGCGTCCAGCGTCCCGCCCTTCGCGCTGAGTGACGCGCGGGCTGGGGGCTCGAATGACAGAGAGCTCCGAACAACAGAGAGAGCAGGGTCCCGAGCGCGCGGAGACAGGCGGGAGGCCGGAGCCCGAAGGCCCCGGCCTCCCGCCTTCGTGTCGTGGCGTTGCCGCGTCAGGCCGCGAGCTCGCGAGCCTGGGCGGCGCCGCCGATCGGGATACGACGCGGCTTGGACTCCTCGGCGACCGGGATCCGGATGCTCAGGACGCCGGCGTCGTACTCGGCTTCCAGCTTGTCGGTGTCGAGGTTCTCCCCCAGGTGGAACTGCCGAGTGAAGGTGCCGTGCGGGCGCTCACTGGCCAGGACCTCCACGTCGTCGCCCTCGAGGTCCGGGCGCTCCACCCGCACCGTCAGGACGTTCCGCTCGACGGTGAGCTCGATGTCGTCCGGCTTGACGCCCGGCAGGTCCATCTGGACGTAGAACGCGTCGTCCTTGCGGTAGGCGTCCATCGGCATCGCCGGGGCACCGAACGAGGACAGCAGCCGCTCGGTCAGTCGGTCGAACTCACGGAACGGATCAACTCGGGTCACCATCGCCACCACCGTTCTCCTCTTCCCTCCCGTACTTGCTAGACGGTGGAGGATGAAGATTGAGTCTGATCGACTCACCTTTTCTATTAGCTCGCCTAGCTGGATATGTCAAGGAGAGCGGCGCATCTTACGCCCACCCGCCGCAGGACGCACGAATACACGACGTGTCACGACTGGCACGAGAAGTGACACCTCGCACGGAGGAGTCGCCCGCGTCCGGGTCCGACGGGAGCCAGACGGGTGCAGACTGTCCCCGTGACGGCGAAGCGGAGTCCAGGCACGTCGCGCGCGCCCGCCAGGCGCAGTGCCGGCATCCTCCTCTTCCGGCGGACGGCTGCCGACGCCGAGGTTCTCCTCGGCCACATGGGTGGCCCCTTCTGGGCGCGCCGCGACGCCGGCGCCTGGTCGATCCCGAAGGGACTGACCGAGC
Organism: Thermasporomyces composti; assembly: GCF_003386795.1. NCBI lineage: Bacteria > Bacillati > Actinomycetota > Actinomycetes > Propionibacteriales > Nocardioidaceae > Thermasporomyces > Thermasporomyces composti. The sequence goes on along the minus strand of NZ_QTUC01000001.1, from coordinate 2,479,527 downwards.
CCGGGGAGGACCTGGTGACAGCGGCTCGTCGGGAGTTCACCGAGGAGCTCGGCCTCCCGGTTCCACCAGGCGAGCTCATCGACCTGGGCACCGTCAAACAGTCCGCCGGCAAGATCGTGACCGTCTGGGCGCTCGAAGGCGACCTCGATCCGGTTGAGGTCAATCCGGGCACCTTCACGATGGAGTGGCCGCCACGGTCGGGACGCCTCCAGGAGTTCCCCGAGATCGACCGGGCCGCGTGGTTCGATCTGGCCACGGCGTACCAGAAGGTCGTGGGCTACCAGCGCCCCTTCCTCGACCGCCTGCGAGACCACCTGCGCGGCACCGCGGAACCGTCGACCTGACCAGGTGCCGAGCAGGCGACGACGACGTCCGCAGGTCGGCCCTTGCCGACGCCTGGACGGACTCGTGCGCCTGCACCTGCCACGACCTCGTCCCGTCGTTGGGGTCGGTGCGCCCGTCGTCGCGGCACCTGCGCGCTCGGAATATGACTAGCGGACGAGCGCACCGGCTGGAACCATCGAGCCATGGTCGATGCGAGCGGTGTGCGGATTTCCTGGACGGACCTGCCCGCACACGTCCGCAAGGGGATCGAGGAGATCCTCGACGGCAACGTCGTCGAAGCCGTCTCGCAGCGTGGTGGGTTCTCACCCGGCTCCGCCGACCGAGTGCGCCTCCACGACGGTCGCCGCGCTTTCGTCAAGGCCGTCAGCGCGGACCTGAACCCCGACTCGCCCGGACTCCACCGACGAGAGGCGAGGAACACCGCCCAGCTCCCGGACGACGTGCCGGCGAGCCAGCTCCTCGGCTGCTACGACGACGGCCACTGGGTGGCCTTGGTCTTCGCCGACGTCGACGGGCGCACCCCTCCACACCGTGGCGGTACGCCGACGTCGTCGACGTGCTGGCCGCGCTCCAACAGCTGAGCGAGCGGCTGACTCCGTGTCCCAGTGACGACCTCCCCCCGCTGGCTGACGAGCTGCGCGGCGAGTTCGCCGGCTGGCGCGAGCTGCGCGACGACCCCTGGGACGACCTCCCCGAGGTCGCCGCCACCCACCTCGACGAGCTGATCGAGCTGAGCGCGCTCGGCGTGCGGGCGCTCGACGGCGACACGCTCGTGCACACCGACATCCGAGCGGACAACCTGCTCATCCGCCCGGACCGGTCGGTCGTCGTGGTGGACTGGCCGTGGGCATGCCGCGGCTGCGCGTGGTTCGACACGTTGTGCGTCCTCCTCAACGTCGAGCTGTACGGCGGTCACGACGTCGAGAGGCTGCTCGCGGAGACGCCCCTCCTCGCGGATGTCCCGGCGGAAGCAATCGACGGCGTCCTGGTGGGTTTGGGCGGCTTCTTCTACAACGCCTGCAGGAGGCCACCCTCGCCTGGACTCCCCACGCTCCGCCAGTTCCAGCGTGACCAGGGCGATGCCGTGCTTCGCTGGCTGAGCGTACGCCGAACGTGGTGATACCAACCCGGACCGTCACCGGGACGCAGCACGCGCGGACGACCGAGCTGATCCGCGCTCTCGTTCGATTCCACGACGTGCCAACTGGCGGTACGCTCCCGCGCGGTCGAACGCACGAGGAGGACGTATGGCCAGGTTCGGGCTGGGCTGGCGGGTGTACGGCGATGGGCGGACCGTGCCGCCTGGGGAGGTCGTCGCGCCCGAGGAGCGGTTGAGCTGGGGTCGGACGATCGGCATCGGCATCCAGCACGTGCTCGCGATGTTCGGGGCGACGTTCCTCGTCCCCATCCTCACCGGTTTCCCGCCGGCGACCACGCTCTTCTTCTCCGGCCTGGGAACCCTGCTGTTCCTCCTGATCACCGGCAACCGTCTGCCGAGCTACCTCGGGTCGAGCTTCGCGTTCATCGCCCCGATCCTGGCCGCCAAGGCCCAGGCGGGTCCCGCCGCCGCTCTCGGCGGAGTCTTCGTGACCGGCCTGCTCTTCGCCCTGGTGGGTCTGCTGGTGCACCGGGTGGGCGTGCGCTGGATCGACATCCTCATGCCGCCCGTCGTCAACGGGACCGTGGTCGCGTTGATCGGCTTCAACCTCGCGCCCGTCGCCAAGGACAACTTCGAGACCCAGCCGGTGACCGCTCTCGTCACCCTGGTCGCGGTGCTGCTGGCGACCGTGCTCTTCAGCGGCATCCTGGGCCGGATGTCGATCTTCGTCGGCGTCCTCGTCGGCTACGCCGCCGCAGGTCTGCAGGGCCAGCTGGACTTCAGCGCCGTGGAGAAGGCGGCCTGGGTCGGCCTTCCGACGTTCACCGGAATGACGCTGGACTGGTCCGTCATCCCGATGTTCGTGCCGGTGGTTCTCGTGCTCATCGCCGAGAACCTGGGTCACGTCAAAGCCGTCGCCTCGATGACCGACCGTTCGATGGATCCGCTCATCGGCCGGGCCTTCATCGGCGACGGTGTGGCCACCATGCTCGCCGGCGCCGGAGGCGGTTCGGCCACGACCACGTACGGCGAGAACATCGGCGTCATGGCCGCGACGCGGGTCTACTCGACCGCGGCGTACTGGGTGGCCGGCGTGGCCGCCTTCGTGCTGGGGCTCTCCCCCAAGTTCGGCGCGCTCATCAACACGATTCCCCCCGGCGTGCTCGGTGGCGCCACGACCGCGCTCTACGGGTTGATCGGCATCATCGGCGCCCGCATCTGGGTCGACAACAAGGTGGACTTCCGCAACCCGGCGAACCTCATGACCGCCGCAGTCGCCCTCATCATCGGCATCGCCGACTTCACCTGGACGATCGGTGAGCTGTCCTTCAACGGCATCGCGCTCGGCGCTCTCGCCGCCGTGGCGGTCTACCACGTGATGCGGCTCATCGGGGAGCGCCGCGCCACCCTGCCGGTCGAGCCGGTGGGGGCTGAGGCGGTTCCCAAGGACTGAGGCTCGACGGACGACTCGCCGTTCGCGTCGAGGGCGGCGTCGCCCCAGGATCGGCGGACGCGACGCCGCCCGATGCACCCGGGCTCGCCGACCTGCGCGAGGGCGCCACGCCCCGCGGGAGCGCGGCCACCCTGCCCCTAGCGGAGGGTGGCCGTCAGCGTGCGGCCGTACACCTGGTGGGTGTCGAACCGCAGCTCGGTGCCGCCAGGAACCGGGGTCACCCGCACGCCCTCGTCGGTCGAGACCGGCGCCAGCGAGCGGCCCCGCAGGACGACGGTGACCGACTCCCGGTCCATCGTGGGGTCGGAGACGCTAATTCTCGTGAGGCCGTCGCGCCCCCGCGCCTGCTGGACGAGCACCGACGCGCACCCGTCGATCCTCACCCCCGCCACCTCGTGCCAGCCGTCGGCGAACACGTTGACAGCCGTCACGCCGAGCCGGGAGTGCCGGATCGCCTGGACCTCGGACGTGTTCGCGAGCACGGTCAACGGCCCGTTGACGTAGGACCGCAGCTGCGGCTCGGTCGCGTTCGGCACCAAGGCGTACGCCAGCGACGCCGGTGGGGCGCCGGCCGGCTGCTCGAACCAGACGCCGAAGACCGACTTGGTCACCTGCTGGTCCGGGTTCGCGGTGCGGACCACGCGGAGGTTGCGCGTCACCGTCTCCACCGACACGTTCACCGGTCGTGGCTCGAGGAACACGTACCCGACGGCGGTGCCGTGCGTGCCGTTGGCGTAGCGCAGCCAGACGAGGTCGCCGGTACCCGGACCCGTCCGCACGCCGCCGTCACGCAGCGCACCGCGCACGGTGACGTCGTCCGTCGGGGCGGCGATGCGCGCGTCCACGCTCGTGGTCACCGCTCGCCCCGCAGGGTCGGTCACGCCGGCGGCGAGCACGACGATCTCGTCGTCCAGCATGAACCACGACTTGGTGGCGCGGGCGTTCTGGTAGACGACGAAGTCGTCCGGCAGGATGCCCTGCTGTTTGTGGACGTACGGCACGTCGTCGGAAAGCACCATGCCGCTCACGCCGTAGGCACCCAACGTCGCGCCGCCCGACCAGCGGTTCGTCCCGCGGGGGAAGTACACGTAGGTGTTCTGCGACTCCGACGACGGCGTGAAGTTCAGCGGGTGGTCGGGGTTGTCGTAGTACGGCGTGCCGTACAGCTCGGGGATCGTCTTCCGCTCCTCGACTGGAACCGTCACACCCGCGAGCCGGTAGGGCGACACGGTCACGAAGTAGTCGACGCCGTACGCCTGGGTCTGGTCCTGACCCGACAGGTAGAGGTAGTAGGCGCCGTCGCCCTGGAACCACGGTTGCAGGTTCTCGCCGTTCATGTACTCGTACTTGCTGATGCGGTCCGAGCTCCGGGCGAGGGCGAACGCGTAACCGGGACGCCGGTGCACGTGCCGATCCATCGCGTTGAACGCCACACTGCGCGACGGTGGGTTAAGGTCGGCCGGCGCGATCGCGTCGTCGGCGATGATGTCGCTGTAGCGCGCGATGCTGACCGGCGAGACGAAGCTGGTCGGATTGAGCCCGGCCCGCGAGGTCGAGCGGATGTGCTTGACGTACCCCTTGAGAGCCGCGGCGTCCTCACCACCGACGTAGTCGGCGAGGTCGACGATGGCCTCGACGACGACCGCGACGTCGGCGTAGCCGGTCGTGGTCCGGGACACGGCGCGTCCCTTGACCACCTCCATCATCCAGCCTTCGAAGATGAGCGGCGCGAACCCGTCCCGAACCCAGCCCTGGACGATCCCGACGAGATCCTCCGCCGGCGCGTAGCTGGTGCCGTCGAGGATCTTGATCGTCTGGACCACGCGGCTGAGCAGCCCCTTACCGTAGGAGCCGGTGTAGGCGACCGAGTGGTGCTGGATGAACGACCCGTCCGCGTAGTAGCCGTCGGTGACCCCATGGCGGAGGTGGTAGGGGTCGATCGTGGCGTAGACGGTGAGCTGGTCCGCGATCGCCTTCTCGATGCGGGCCTCGTCGCCGAGCACCGCCCCCTGCAGGATCCGGTTGGTGGTGATGTCCGCGAGGTTGGCGCCGGTGTGGAAGCGTGAGTCGAGGTCGACGTCACCGTCCTTGCCGTTGCGTAGGTAGGCGTCCATGGAGGCGACGTAGGTCGCCGCTAGCTCCGGGACGTACTCCCGCGCCTGGTCGGCGAGCAGGACCAACGTCCGGCTGACGTGGTTGGAGATGCCGATCTCCCAGTTGAACCAGTTGCCGTAGTACCCCTGGGACTGGTCGCCGTAGTAGTGCTCGTGCAGCCAGACGAGGCCGTCGAGGACCCGACGTTGCACGGCGATGTCGTCGAACAGGGCGCTACCCGGCGCGCGGGTGGCGAGCGCGATCTCGTAGAGGTACTGGTACGTCCGCGCCAGGTTGGCGTCGTCCTCGCCGAGAGGAAGGCCGGTGAACAGCTCGCCGTCGCCCGCGGCGTCCATCGCGGTGAGCCGGCTGCGGGCGTTCTGCTCGATGGTGACGAGCTTGGCGGCGACCTCGGGTCGAGCGTTCGACTCCGGCGTGCCGGCGAGCATGGCGACGGTGTTGGCGATGAGGCGCGCCGTCGGAGGCTCGGCTTGACTGTCCTCGCGCGCCTCGCCGGTCGTAGCGCTCGCTCGCTGAGGAAGGGCGAGTCCCGACAGGCTCGCCGCGGGGACGAGCGACAGCAGCCGACGACGGGTGATCTCCACGGGTGGGCTCCTCAGACGAAGGGACTCAGGTGGACCGCGATCACGCCGCGCCATGCTACGCCGGCGCTGATCACCTGTCAGGAGTTCGTCGAGAGGAAACCTGCGCACCGGAACGAGTGCACCGGGAAAGGCACGGGCCTGACCGACACCACAACGGCCTCTCCCCCAGCCCTAGCGCATGGTCCGCGCGATGGCGTAGTCGAGGATCGTCCGAGCCTCGGTGAACTGTCGCGTCAGGTTGGCGGCGACCGGCGGAGCAATCGCGCCGCGGTCCCGTTGTCTCTCGGTCCACTCCGTGAGCCGGAGCAGCCTGGTGGTGAGGGCGCGCAGGTGTCCCGCCGACGCCGTCGTGGACAGGTCGTCGACGATGTCCCGTACCCGGCCGTGCAGCGCGTTCGCCACGCCGGAGTCGATCCCGTCACGCGGCAGGTAGACCTCGTCCACGTCCGTCCGTGCTTGCGTCAATAACGCCTTGACGGCAGTGACGGGACGGAGCCCCGGTGGCACCGCTCTCCCTCGCCACGGCCCCGACGACAGAGCCTCGCTCACCGGCACGCTCGCCTGACCGAACGAGAAGATCACCGTTCCCGCGTCGAGCTCCTTGGCCCCGACCGCCTGCCGCACGCTGTCGAACACCGGCAGACGCTGGTAGAGCGGCGCCACACCGGTGTAGACGAGCTGGCCACCACGCATCCGACCCGCCATCTCGGCCACGGTGTCACGGATGGCCTCGAGGTTCGGCGTGTACGCCTGCGGAATCACCACGTCGACGACGTCCGACCACTGGTGCACCTTCGCCGCCTCCGTCCCGCCTTCCGGCGCCGCGGACACCACGGCGGACGGCTTGGCCCGCTTGACGCGCGCCGACAGCTCGGCGACGAGGCGGTTCTCCTCGTTCTCGACGAAGCGCTGCCACAGCTCCCACCGCTCGTCCGTCGGGTCGAGTGTGATCGGGTCGACCCCGTGCGTCCGCTCGAAGGCACGTCGCGCGTCAGGGCTGAAGTTGAAGGTCTTCCGCCAGTCCTCGACGACCGGGTACCGCATGTAGTCGATGTTGATGCCGTCGAGGTCATACGTCGTCACCGTCTCGACCATGAGGTCGAGGAAGTACTCCCGCGCGACCGGATCGCTGACGTCGAGCCAGTAGAAGCCGTTCGCCGACGGATGCGGCCTCGGGTCGTCGGCGTGGTCACGGTCGACCGCCGCCCATTCCGGATGGGTGCTCAGGATCGGCCCGATCCCGTCGCCCAGCTCGTTGCCCACCGCGAGGCCGTCGATCCACGCGTGGAGAGCGATGCCTCGTTTGGCGGCCTCCTCCTTCCACACCGGGAGCGGGTCGAACCCCTCGAACGCCGGGTTCTGGGCGGGAAGCCCATGCGCCTCGCTCACCGCGCTGGGGTAGATGGTGTAGCCGCGGAAGTAGGTCTCGAGGTAGAGCTCGTTCATCCCGGCCGCGCGCATCCGGTCGAGGGTGCGGCGGATCTCCTCGACGCTCGTCTCGACCGGCCGATACCACATGCCGCGCGCGTCGGCGGGCCGGGCCGGCATCGCCAGGTAGTAGGCCTCGCGTGCCGCCGAGATGGCCTCGTCGACGTACGACAGCGCCGCTTGGTCGTCCGTGCCCCGCGCGTCCTCGGCGCGCCGAACCCACGTTCGCGCCGCGTCCAGGCGGTCGCGCGCCTGCGCCAACGGGACATTGAGGTAGGCGTCGTGAGCGCGTTGCATCACCTCCTCGGACTCGGCGACCGCGGCTTCGGCGTTCCGGATGGACGTGAGCACATCTCGATGGATCGTCACCTGGTGTCCGGACAGGGTGACGCTCGCGCCGACGACTGCGTTCCGCCGCAGCCAGTCCGCCATGACGCCGTGACCGCTCAGGACGTATCCGTCCTCGGGGATCGGGGAGTCGGCACCTGACAGGGCGGTGACCACCCCGTCCCGGACGATGACCTCGTAGCCCCACTGGTTCGTCCCGGTCGAGCTGCCGTAGGCCGGTGTGTAGACGACGAGCTGGTCCGGGCCCCGATACCCGGGATACGGCGCGCCGTCCGGGTTGGACTCCGCGGTCGGGTCGATCGCGTGCGCCTGCTCGGTGCTGGTGACCGACGTTGGCCGGGTGATGGTCACGTACTCCCCCACATGGAAGTGGTCGGTGATGAAGCCGACCGGGTCGCTGTCGCCGCCCGGCCCCGCGCTGAGCACGAGTCCGTTGGGCGGAATCTCAGTGTCGCCGCCGCGGGACGGGTCGATGCGGATGGAGTTGACGGCGACGATCCGGAACCGCGTCGGGTCGCTCGTCCTCACCAGCGCCGCCTCGGCACCCCAGATGTTCGTGCCGGTCGAGAAGCCCCACTCCGGGGTGTACTCCAGCAGGACACCCTCGCCCCGAAAGGCGTTCGCCCCGTCGATCCGGTGCGTGGCACCGTCCTCGGTTCGTACGAGTGCGCGGTCGTCGTCGACGGCAGTGGTGTCGTCGTCCGCCGTGCCGACGGACCTCAGCACAAAGTCCGCTCGCTCCTCCGCCGCGGCAGGCCCCGCCAGCAGAGCGAGCGACGTGCCGAGGACGGCCAGGATCCCGGCTACGAGGTGCCAACCACCACGCGGTTTGGACATCGGGTGCCCCCTACCGGACAGGGCTTTGCTGACGCCGCCGCAGAACACTAGTCGCGACAGCGAAGTGGTCAGCACCAATGACCACCTCCCGGTCGGCCGATGCCGGTCAGCTGTCGGACGTCGGGTCTATCGTGGCGACACGCGTTCCCCCAGACAGGAGCTGCCATGACGACCCTCCCTGACCGGCCGAACACCGCCCTGCTCGTCATCGACGTCCAGAACGGGGTGGTCGCCCGGGCCCACAACCGTGACGGTGTCATCGCCAACATCAGGTCGCTCGTCGACAAGGCACGCGCGGCGAAGGTCCCGGTGATCTGGATCCAGCACTCCGACGACGAGCTCGAGTACGGTAGCGAGCGCTGGCAGTACGTGCCTGAGCTGGTCCGGAACGAGTCAGAGCCACTCTTGCACAAGCACTACTGCGACTCGTTCGAGGACACCGAGCTCGAGGCGGTTCTCGCTGAACGCCGAGTCGGACACCTCGTCGTCACGGGCGCCCAGACGGACGCCTGCATCCGCAGCACGATCCACGGCGCCTTCGTCCGCGGCTACGACGTGACGCTGGTAGGCGACGCGCACACGACAGAGCCCTTCACCGTCGACGGGGCCCCGACAGCGGAGCAGGTGATCAACCACACCAACCTCTACTGGCACGGGCATTGCGCACCCGGTCGGCGAGGCGAGACGGTCTCGACAGCGGAGGTGACGTTCGCGCCGACCCCGGTCGGATGACGTTCGCTCCCGCCCCGCGTCCGACACGGCGGCGTCGTCGCTCATCAGGCGGACGACAGCCGCGGCGAACTCGGTCCTGGAAACGCGACTGCTCTGTCAACCACGTCGTTCCTGGTGTCGGACCTCGCCGGTGTCCTTGTCCTTCTCGTCGTACGAGACGTCGTGCTTGGTCTCGACCTGCGACGGATCACGCTCGCGGGAGTTGACCGACTCGTTGCGCGAGCCCTGAGAGTCGGAGCTGTTGTCCTGCGACCCGGACGTCCCCTTGCCGATCTCACGGACCCCCTCGCCGGCGCCGCGGCCGAGCTCCTCAACGCCACGGCCGATGGGCGCGGTCAAGCTCGTGATGATCTCCGGGTTCGCCTCGATGGTGCGCATCAGCCGGTCGACGATCTGTGCCACCTTGTCGAGCTTGACCTTCAACATCGCTTTGGCATGGACGTTCTCGATCTCCAGCTCCACCCGCCCCAGGGTGACCTGGGCTCCCACGTGAATCTCCACCGCCTGCAGGACCCTCGCGTGCAAGTCGACGTCGGCCTCGAGGTCCTCGACGTTCAGCGTGATCTTGTCGACGCCGAGATCGGGAACGCTGAGCAACACATCAGGGTCCGGATTGGCGCCGAGCCAGTCTTGTGCGGACGCTTCCTCCAAGCTGCGCTGCCGGTTGTCGTCGCTGTCGTTCATCGCGAACGTCCCCTCACCCGTCGTCCGTGGTGCCGGCGGCCAGGGCCTTCACGTCCTCGGTCGTCATCGGTTTGCCGCCGATGCCCCAGTCGCCGCTCTTGACCTCTTCGACGATGACCGTCGTCACGGGCCGCATGTGCTCGCCCTCGATACCGACCATCGCGTCGGTCAAGGCCCGCACGATCTCAGCCTTCTGTGCCTCGTCGAAGACTCCCTCGATGAGCTTCACGTTGATCAGGGGCATCGGACCCTCCGTGACGACGAGCGCGAGCCCGGACAAGCTCGAGCTTCGACGGCGTGCATTTCTCCCGTCGCGTCCCGACGCTAGTCAGCCACCGGGGGACTGCCCTCACCCAGAAGCCACCCAGGAGCTCGGACGGTGCCCGGCTTGACGGGCAGACAGCCGGCGGGCCCGAACGGTCGGAATGCCGTGGCGGACAAGCGACGGCCACGAGCGGCCGGCTTGTGTCGTACCACTCCATCGGGATACCTATGGTCTGTACCATTCCGGCAGCTCGCCGATCGTGAGGAGTGCCGGGATGGTGCCGTTCGTGCCTCGTCGAGCCACTGTGGCCAGTGGGGTGGCCCTCGTGGTCGTGTCCTCGATGACCCTCGCCGGACCGTCCGCGGCGGCCGCGGGACCGCGCGATGTCGCGGAGGGCGCGACCTACACGGTGAGCGCCCGCTTCCCGGACCCGAACTACCAGCAGACCGAGCGCGCCAGCTATCCCGACGACGGCTTCGAGCTCACCGACGGCGTCCACGCCAGCCTCGACTTCACCGACCCGGCCTGGGTGGGCTACCTACGCCAGGTATCCCGCGAGGTGGTGCTCGACCTCGGCGAGGTGAAAACCCTCCGCTCGCTCTCCACCGACTTCCTGTACGCGCCCGAGTTCGGCATCCACCTGCCCGGCACGGTGCGCTACTCCCTCTCCCTCGACGGCAGCACGTGGCGCGTCGCCGGTGAGGCGCCAGGCGACAACACGGGCACGAACGTCGAACGCCGCACCGTCGACGTCACCATCACCCCTACCTACGCCCGCTACCTCAAGGTGACGTTCGACGTCAACGTCTGGGCCTTCGTCGACGAGATCAACGCCTACGGGACCGATGGCATCGAGCACGGGGCACGACCGCCGAGCGGACCGCTCGAGCCTGAGGATCAGCCGGGCGACTTCCTCCCCCAGGGTGTCGAGCAGGTCGGTGGCGTCCGCAACGTCTACCTCGCCTACACCTACGACACTCGGTCCCCCAACGGAGAGCTCGGGACTTGGCGAGCCGAGGACTTCCTCCCCGTCATCACCCACGTCGACGACCAGGGCACGCCGACGGACTGGATGTTCGACACCGTTCTGTTCATGGCCGGCGGATCCGAGCGGGACGCCTACCCCACCAAGGCGGAGTGGGACGACCTGCTGGATCGACTCTTCGCCCCTGAGGTGAACGTGACAGCGCTCAACGAGGCGACCAGGCGCGCCACCCGTGCCCTCGGCGCTCCCGGACGCCACCGTGTCAAGGTGATCCTGCCGATCCCGAACCCCGTCCCCGACGCGGCCACGCCGTGGGGAACGCTCGACGGCGAGCAGCTCGACCTCAACCCGACCCGGGTCGGCGAGGAAGCCTCGCTTCGCAACCGTCTCCGCGTGGTGCGCTGGTACGTCGACGAGGCGCTCAGGCGTTACCAGCGGTCCCAGCGCGACCGGCTCGAGCTCGTCGGCTTCTACTGGATGCGCGAGACGGTGATCCCTCGCTCCGCGGACGCCGAGCTGACCCGGCAGGTGTCCACTCTCCTCCACGGCATCCGTCGAGGTACGCCACGAACCCTGCGGTTCTACTGGATCCCGTACTACCAGGCGCCCGGCTTCCAGTTCTGGAGGTCGTACGGGTTCGACGCGTCCATGCTGCAGCCAAACTTCTTCTTCGACGCCACCCTGCCACCGCAGGACACGCGACGGCTGGAGCAGGCGAGCGACCTGGCCCGCTGGTCCGGGCAGGGTGTGGAGATCGAAGGTGACCGGAGCATGCTCACCGACCCGGGCGCGCGGCAGAAGTTCCTCAACTACCTCGAGACGTTCCGACGCACCGGTGCGGACCGCGCGCTCAAGGCCTACTACTGGGGAGCTCGGGACGTGATTCTCGGCGTGGCCCGGAGCAGCGAGCCCGAGGTGCGGGCGACGTACGACGCGGCGTACGAGTTCATCCGGCGCCCGTAGCACCGGGCGCCGGCGCGACGCCGCGGGTGGCGTTGCGCCGGGCGTCCTCCTCGGTGACGTCCAGGATGAACCGTTGCGCTGGGCTGAGCCGGGCAAACGTCTCCGGGCGGATGTAGGCGGCCTGGTCGAGCTGCTGCGGCACGTCACGGCGGCAGAAGTACGAGTGCATCGCCCGACGCGGCCTCGGCGAGCGGTTCAGGGTGCCGCCGTGCCACAGGTGGCTGTTGAACACGACCACCGTGCCCGCCGGCGCCGTCAGCACCACCTCGTCCGGATGCGGGTCAGCGGGATCAGCCATCACCTCCGCCGGCATCTTTCCGCTGCGGTGGGTGCCGGGAACGACGCGCGTCGCCCCGTTCTCCGGGGTGAAGTCGTCGAGGAGCCAGATCGAGTTGCAGACCCGGTACTCGCCTGGCGGCACCGGCTCTCCGAAGTCGGCGTGGAGCGCCTGGTGCCCCTGCCCGGGGAGCGCCGCCCGGCTGTTGAGCGACGAGAGCCGGAACTCGCCCAGGACGTGCCAGATGGCGGCCAGCACCCTCGGGTGGCTGAAGCAGACCTCGAACAAGGGATCCTTGTTGACCAGGTCTGCCAGCCGGTCCGTGCCGACCTCCTGGTGCACCTCGAGTCCCGCCCGGTCTCCTTCCTCGGCGATGAGCTCCGCCAGCCGGCGGTTGATGGCCCCCACCTCGTCGGCGCTGAGGATGCCGAACAGCGGTAGGTAACCGTCCCGATCGAGCCGCTCCTTCTCCTCCGTCGTCAGCGTGTCCTCGTGGACGCCGAGGTCACGAAGGGCGGTGGCCATGTCCATGTGGTCGTCAGGCATCGCTGGCTCCAACGCCGGGGCCCAGGGCGGCCTTGGCCGTGGCTGCTCGACGGTCGAACTGCCCGGACGACCGCTGTCGCGAAGGGCGCCGTCGCGATCGTCGAGGTGAGCAGACGTCTCTCACTATCGGTTCGCGGTGACGCCCGGACAAGACCGCGGCCCCCTCCGGCCGTGAGGAACCAGCCCACGGTCGCATGCACGACCGCTCGGTGCGTGGAACAACAAGACGCACGAGGAGAGCGGCGACCATCCCACGGGTTCACGCTGGCGACATTCCACCGCCGCGGATTCACGGCTAGCGTCGTCTCCGTCGCGACCGTCGTTCCCGCGTCTCCCGAGACCAGCGCCACCACCACGTGAAGAACGCCCCTCCGGCGACCAGAAAGAGACCCCACCCCACCGGGGCGGTCAGGGAGCCGAGCGGCCGACCGGCCAGCTCGACACCGATGATGTAGAGCAGTTGAACGAGCAGGCCAACGCCGACCCCGAGGACGACCGCGGCTGACACGGGCATCTGACGCCAGGCCTGCCGAGCGTCCCACTTCGGAGAGCGCCGCGACGGTGGTTCGTCGTGTGCTGGCATCCGGCTCATCACCTATTGGGATCTAGCTTGCTGTCGACGTCATCCTGTCGGTCCGACATATTCTCGTAGTAGCTCTTGGTCTCGTTGATCGTGGTATTCGCAGCCTTTTGGATGGTACCAAGATAGGTCCGATAATCCTTGAGCGAGTTTATGAGCGCCTGCTGCGCGCTGATCCACGACCCAAATCGGCCGCCTTCACGCATCTGGAACGTCACCTGGACTCGACGCATGCGCTTTCCGTGCATCCGATAGAGCACTCTGCGCAGGCGTCGCAGAATCATGACCACCTTCGTAAGGAACGCCGAGAGGCGGCTCATGACAATACCTGCCTGGGCAGTCGTGGCAGCTCCCGCCGCCGCGGTGGAGGCGCCGAACGTGGGACCGGCCGCTGCGAGCGCCGGCGTCCAGGTCCAGACGAGCCACTCCACGAAGGTCGCCATCAGGCTGATGACGAAGGCCTGGGCGATGTCCATGACGGTCTTCGCGATATTGAGGATGGAGACGATCTGCTTCACCTCGTTGCCGGCCGCCTCCACACCATCAGCGAAGAGGTTGATCCGCGTCTTCGCCGCTTCGGCTGCCTTGCCCTCCCAGCTGATGAGGCCTTCGTTTGCCGACGCGCGGATCTCATCGGCCAACGGCTTGAGCGCTTTCTCGATACGCTCCCACTTGGAGACTTCCGTCTCCATGCGCTCGGGATTCCCTGTCACCAGCCCCAATGCATCCTCCAGAGGCTGGATGACATCGATGAGGAAGCCCAGACCCGCGCCGATGAGGAAGTTGAGCGGGTCAGCCATATACGTGACGACGTTGATTCCGAGGTCAGCCGCAGCAGCTGCGATGTTGGTCAGCTCCGCCCAGTCGCCTTCCTCCTGGTACTTCTTGTATGCCTCGTAGGCAGAGATCGGACCGGACGAGATGACCGGGATATCTTTCGACGGGTCGAACCGAATGATGTCGAAACCGTCGGGGCTGAAAGAGATATCACTGCCGGTTTCGTCGCTGGTGACGTCGCTGTCCCTTTTCGGATCGTCGGCCACGTCGCCCTCCTCAGCCGATGAAAGGGCCACTGTCGAGCATTTCTTCGATCTTTTCCATAGCGCGGCTGATTCCCTCTTCCAGGGCGCGATAGCTCTGTGAGACGCAGTCCAGTGCGTCGACCTTGTTCTTGAGGCACTCACCGATCATGCTGAGATGTCTGTAGACATCGTCAGCCGTATTCCCGTACCAGACCGCGAACGGGATGCCGATGACTCCCCAGGTGTACCAGTCGGGATCAGCGTCGATGGCGAGCTCGAGGATGTCTTTCGTCCGCCGTTGGAGTTGAGCGAGCGTGCTCATACACGTGATGATCTCGTCGGTGCTGTACTTCGCTCCCTCTGGACTACCCATGGCCTTCCTTCTCGAAGTCGTCGGGAAGGTAGCTCCTCACCAGGTCACGGAGGTTGAGCCGAGGCGCCGCGACCTCCTGAGCGGCCTCGGCGAGACGTGCCGCCAGAGTGGCTTGGGCTTGATGCAACGTGCCCAGCACCAGGGAGGCGACCCTGGAGGCACCGTGTCGCAGGGCACTGTCGTCGATGTCAATGCGGACCACCTCGCCACCACCCCGGAGGGTGACCTCGACCTCGCCATCAGCTGACGTGGCGGTGCTGGTGAGCGTGGTGAGGTCGGCGCGGAACCTCTCGTAGGCCTCCCGCTGTCGGCGCGCCTCCACCCTCAGCTCCTCCACGAGCTTGAGGGACGTGGCGAACTCCGGTGGAACAGGGCGGTCCGCCCACTCAGGGGGAAGCTCTGGCTCGGGTACGTCGTCGAGGTCGCTGTCGTCCGCCTCGGCTTCGAGGTCGTCGAACGACGGCAGGCGCCAGGTCAGGGACGTGAGTGCCCTGACGGCGGCCTGGGGTGTGGTAGCGCCAACGCTGCCCGGGACGTCGGCGAACGGGACACCCCTCGTGTCAGGAGCTCGGAAGCGGTGCGGACAAGGTGAGACTGTTGCCGTCGGGATGGAGGACGGTGGCCTCGCGCACGCCCCAGGGTTGGTCTTCGGGTTCGCTGGCGACGGCCACACGGCCACACCGACCTTCCGGTGGGCGCGGCGAACGCGATCAGCCGTCGGTCGTGTCGCGGCGCCTCGCAGCCTCGATCGCGGCGGCCACTCCGTCGAGGATGAGGTTGAGGCCGAACTCGAACTCCCGGTCCGCGACCTCCACTGGCTCGCCGACGGGTTGCCTCTCGAAGACGGACGAGGCGAAGAGCCGTGCCGCCTCAGGGAAGCGCTCGGGGTCGACCAGCCTCTCCATCGCCCTGGCGTAGTCGCGTTCGACCTGCGCCTGGTCAACGCCGGTCTCGCGACGCCCGCTCGCAAGGTCCAGACTCAACTGGATGGCGCTGCGGACGTAGCCACCGAGCAGGCTGAGGATGCCGACCTTCTCCAGCCAGTCCAGCCCGGTCTCTCGGAGAGCGGTGAGTCCGGCGTCCATCCACGCGATCGCGTGCGGACCCGAGGGGGGATTGGAGATCGGCACGTACGCCAACCACGGGTGGCGGCGAAGTACCACGGCCATGGCGGAAGCCCACTGCCGCAAGCCCTCACGCCACCGCCCGTCGTCGACGTGGAGCGTGGGCGGCTGACCGTAGGCGTAGTCACTCATGAGGACGACGAGCTCGTCCTTGGACCCGACGTGGCGATACAGCGCCATCGTCGTGACCCCGAGCTCCCGCGCGATCTTCGGCAGCGTGGCACCGGCCAGCCCGTCACGGTCGGCGAGATCGACCGCGGTGCGGACGATCCGCTCCACGTCAAGCTCGGCCGGCCGTCCCAGTCGCGGCTCGCTGCGCAGGCGCCACAGGCGCACCAGCCGACCTGGCAGTTCCTCCTCGACCATGGCCGGCAGTCTCTCCTTGCCGGGGGAGAACGCTTCGGCGGGGGTCTCCTCGCGGATTTAGTTTATCTGATAAAGTTTCTATCATAAACTATGTTCACCATTGGCACTCGCCTGATCGATCCCCTGCCACCGAGGAGTCCCCATGGTCACCGAGAGCCGTCCCTTCGTCGCGAGCACAGCCCGCGGCCCGACAAACCAGAAGGAGCGCGCCCTCGCACCCGATCTGGCCCGTGGCGCGATGCTGCTTCTCATCGCGCTCGCGAACGGTACGGGCGTCTTCTTCGCGAGCACGCCCGGAGTGGAGCCGACACCGCGAGGTCTCGAACGGCTGGTCACCATCGCCCAGCTGGAGCTCGTGAACGCCCGGGCCATCCCGCTGTTCGCCTTCCTGTTCGGGTACAGCCTGGTGCAGTTCACCCGACGCCAGGAGGCGGCCGGCAGCTCACCGGCCGCCGTCCGGGCGGTGCTCCTGCGCAGGAGCTGCGCACTCCTGGCCTTCGGCGCCGTCCACGGCATCCTGCTCTACGCCGGTGACATCCTCGGCACGTACGGCCTCATCGGATTGATCTTCGGCCTCGTCCTCCTGCATCGCGGCGACCGGGTTCACCGAGCCGCACTGTGGCTGCTAGGCCTCCTCGGGGTCTACGTCGTCGCGCTCTCAGTCGTCGTGGCCGTCGGCCTCATCGAGGGCGCCGGACCACGAGCGGCGGTGCCGACGACCCCCTTCCCGTCGGTCGCCGCGGACAGCTACGTCGCGTCCGTTCACCTCCGGTGGACGGAATGGCCGACGAACGTGATGCTCCTCCTGGCGTACTTCCCCATCGTGTGGGTCGGGGTGTGGGCGGCCCGCCGTCGCGTGCTCGAGGAACCGGCGCGTCACCACCGGCTGCTTCACCACGGCGCCGTGGTCGGGTGGAGTGCCGGCATCCTCGGTGGACTCCCGATGGCACTGCTCGCCGGCGGCCTCCTCGCCGTCGACACCAGCACAGCCCCGTGGGCCAAGCTCCTCCACGAGGTCTCGGGGATCTTCGGCGGCCTCGGCTACGTCTGCCTCTTCGGTCTTGTCGTCGCCCGGCTGACATCGACGTCTCGCCGACGCTCCCGATTCCTGACCGCTCTCACCGCGCTGGGTCAGCGCTCCCTCACCGGCTACCTGTGTCAGTCGGTCGCCTGGTTGGTGCTGGCATCGCCCTACACCCTGGCACTCGGCACGAGGACGGGCAGCACCACGTTCGTCGCGGTCGGCTCGGCGATCGCCGTCTGGCTGGTCACCCTCGTCGGAGCCGACCTCATGCGACGCCGCGGGTACCGGGGACCCGCCGAGCTCGTCCTACGGCGACTGGCGTACGGGCGCTCCCGAGCGAGAGCAGACGGGCGGTGACCGACGTGCCGTGGTCGGGGCTGCGAACCAGGGTGCCCGCGACTCACTCCATCGCGGGCACCCTGCTGGCTCCGCTGTCGCGCAACGACGGGACGGCGCACGACGTCGTCCTCGCCTCGCGGGCGCACGTCACGCGTCGCCTCCGAGGATGTGGAACGCTGACCTCGGGTCATTGACGTAGGCCGTAGGTGAGGACGGCGTTGCCGACGCTCGTCGTCACACCCTCCAGCAACGTGAGTCGGGTGAGCGGGACCGTCTCGTCGAACAGCCGCCGACCCTCGTTCGTCACCGCCGGATGCACCGTCAAGGTCAGGGCATCGATGACGCCGGCGAGAAAGAGCGAGCGGATGGTCTCGATGCCGCCGACGACCGCGATCTCGCCGTCACCCTGCTTCTGCAGCTCGCGCACATAGGCGACCGGGTCGCCATCGATCACCGTGCTGTTCCAGCCGATGTCGCCGGAGAGGGTGCTGGTCACGACGTGCTTGCGGACGGGGTTGATGAAGGCGCCGAACGGGTCGTCGGCGTCGGGCCAGTACTGCGACCACTCCTCCCAGAGCTTGCGACCGATGATGACGTCGGTGACGTTCGCCAACGCCCGACCCATCAGCTCGCCCTCATCCGGACCAAAGGCGTCGAACTGGAAGCGATCCGGCGACTCGACGACGCCGTTGACGGACGCGAAGAGGTGGGCGGTGGTCCTGCGGGTCATGGTCAGGCTTACCTTTCGTCTGCGTGGATCAGTCACCCATGTAGACGACCCGGGTCCACCAAACTCATCGGCGATACCCGGCGCCTGCCACACAGATCCGTTGTGTGATCGACGCACCACGTCACGCAACGATGCTCAGGGCTGCCGGTCGAAACTCGCTGGACGACAGCACGCGTCGATGCTCGAATCGGTGGCCATGGGCGAGGGGCCGGTCGTCACAGACGCCGAGATCGCCGAGGGCCTGCGCAGACTAGGGCTGAGCGCGTCGTCCTCGGGTGCACGCCTCGCCACGGTCGTTCGGTCACGTCGACGGCGGCGCTGAGGCGGTGTGCCGGGCGCTCGTCCGGACCTGCGGCACGGTGATGATGCTCGCCGGCAGTGACGACGTCACTCGGCTACCGGCACCCCTGAGCCTGGTTCGCGCGCACAACGCCCACGTCATGTCCTGACTCGCCACGGTGCTCGGCCTCGGCATGCGACAGAGTCGACCCAGCCTCCCCGGCACCTGGCTGCTGCCGAGGCACAGCTACCCGTCCTTCTCCCCTGCCCGACCTTGTCGCTCCCTCAGCCGCAGCCCGAGCCTCGACTTGGCGAAGGTGCTGCCCGCCTTGGCTGCCCGCCGCCACCACGACTCCGCCTGAGCCTCGTCCCCTCTCTCTTCGAGGAGGTATCCCAGGTTGAACATGGCGGCAGCGCTGCCAGCGGCAGCTGCCCGCCGCCACCACACCTCCGCCGCCGCCTCATCCCCCCGCTCCTTCAACAGGATTCCCAGGTTGGTCATCGCGGCGGCGTTTCCGGCATCCGCTGCTCGCCGATACCACGATTCCGCCTCGGCCTCGTCCCCCCGCTTCTCCAAGAGATACCCCAGATTGAACATGCCGCGGGCGTCGCCCGCCTCAGCGGCTCTGAAAAGCGCACGCTGCGCGATGTCTGGTTTCTCGAGTTCCAGGTAGGCACTCCGTCCGATATCCGCGCACGCTCCAGGCGCGGCGTGAGCGAGGAGCAGACGCCAGGACTCGGCGCTGATCGTGTGACCAGGTGCGTCCGGATTGGTGGCAGCGTGCTCGACGAGGACGTCGGAGACACGGTGACCGTCGATTGTTCCCACGGACGAGGCGTGGGGGGGTGAGGGGGGCGGCTTTACCGCGCACGGGTTGGCGTGCCCAGTCGAGGGCTTCGGTGAACCAGTCGGTTGGCGCGGTGGCCCGCTCTGTGGGGGCGAGAACGTGTTCGGCGAGTGGCCGCAGGACGCTCTCGGGGATGGGTTCTGGATGACCGCAGCGGCGCGCGGTGACGGCTGCGGTGATGACGGCCGCACCGTAGGGGTTCGCGGGGTTGCGCCAGCGGCGGATCAGTTCGGGGGCGGCGGCGAGGGTCTGGGCGATGTGTGGATCGTTCAGGTGGGTGGCTTCGGCTAGGCGTGGGTCATGGTGTGCCAAGGCTCGAGCACGCTCCTGCTCGTGACGGCTGAAGTCGGAGGTGAGGTCGAAGCGGGTCGCGAGGACGCTGAGGATCTCGCGCGCGTCCCGACCGAGATCTTGCTGTGTGCCGTCGGTGGCGGCCGGGCGAGTGAGAGCGTCGAACAAGTCCGGCCAGATCGTCCCGACCAACAGGACCGGGCGCTCGCGGTCGGCCAGGAGCCGCCGCACCGTCGCTGCGGTCAACCCCTCCGCTCCGAGAAAGGTGGGGATGTCGTTCAGCCACACCACGGTCCGGCTGAGGTCGACATCTGCGGCCGCCAGCTCGTTGACCTGTGCCCCGGACATCGGCAGGATCAGCCGCCACTTCGGCACCACGACACGCAGCGCCTCGTACAGGGTGCGCGTCTTACCGGCGGCGGCCGGGCCGACCAGCAACAGGAATCCACCCGTGTGCTGGCGCTCGGCCAACCACGCACGCAAGCCAGTGTCGATGTCCCGGAGGACGTACGTAGGCAGCTCCACCGACAGGCTCGGGTCGGCGTCAGCTGGGAGTGGAATCGCTGGGTGGATCCCCAGCAAGGAACGATCATGGTCCCGAATATCGCGAATGCGCGGGAAGCCGCGACCGCCGGTGACCGCCTCCACCAGTTCCTTCCGGCGCTGGGCGCGCTCCACCCATCGGACTGGCCACCGTGCCCATGCCTGCGCATACGCGTCGGCGATGGGCTTCACCACACTCACGGCTCCGGTCAGCGCCGCCACCACCCCCGCGACCACGAGCGGCGACCACGACAGCCGTGCAGCCTCCAGGAACGCTGGGCCCACCTCCGCCACGACAACGAACACGACGAGCGCGGCCATGAGCCACCCACGCACCCAACCCACCCGCACACGGCGCGCCATGCCCCATCCCGTCGACGTCGTCCACGAGCCGGCCCATGATCACTTTCACGGTAATCGACCAGCCGTGTCCGACGGTGTTCGCGACGGAACCGCCTGTGCGTAAACGTGGCGACGGGCATCGAGCCGACCATCGTGGGAATCGCGACGGTGGCGGTGCTGTGATTGGTCACGCCGTGAGGACACGACGAACGAGCCCAGCGGTCCTGCCGAGCCGCTGGGCTCGCGTCGATCAGGCCAGAGCGCTACTTCAGCGCATAGGCACGAGGGATGGTTTGCTCGACCTTGTTGCGCTTGGTGTCGAGGACTTCCGCACGCAAGGAGACGTACGCCGCGGAGGGGTTCTCGACCTTGACCACCGCCACCCAGCCGGGACGACCTGGATTCATCAGATCGTGATCATGCTGTGGCGTCGAGAACGTCCAACGGAGCGGCACCACATCCATGCTGTGACCGCGGAACGGTGGAACGTCGCAGTCACTGGTGTCGACTCTCTCAACCAGTCGTCGACGCCCAGCCGCGTGCGCCCCGAAGCATCCTGAGAGGTGCCCAGCCCGTCACCACGCTGTGACCGAATCCCCGCGAAGGCCGATGCGCCCTCCCGCGGTGGTTCTGACCTGCAGTGTTGGTGGTGGGCCGCCTGGGGATCGAACCCAGAACCCGCGGATTAAAAGTCCGCTGCTCTGCCAGTTGAGCTAACGGCCCGGCCTCCGGGTGAACCCGGTCCCCCGGGAGCCTATGCCATCCCTGCTGCCGCCCGTCGAGCCGCCCGGGGGATGGATGCCTACCCCAGTCTGCCGCGCGCCCCGGCAGGTCGGAGCCGCGTGCGGCCCTGGCCCGCCAGAGGGTTGAGGCGCGTGCGCCGGGCCGTGGGCCACCGTCGCGGGCGGCAGAGACCGGAGTGATCGCACCCGCGTATCCGGCACGCCGCGTCGAGGTCGGCTGCGGCGCCAGGGGAGCGCCGTAGAGTGATCCGGTCAACGGAGTCTTCCGGGGGTGCGACCGTGACCACGAGCGACGGCGACACCAGCAGGATGCCGTCCCCTACCACCACTCCGTCCGGGCTCCCCGGGGAGCCGCCTGACGCGCTGGACGGCACCACCGCCAGGACGACCTGGCGGCCCGGGAACGGTGTCCCGCACGGCGATCGGATCGAGGGACCGGGAAGCGACGACGCGGACGCGACCGATGATCGGACGGTCAGGGACGTCCCAGCTCCGTCGGTCGGGAACGGAACCGGCGACGCCACCGTGCACAGTGCTGGTGTCGTCGCGGGCACGGGCGGCGCAGACGACGCCGAAGCCGACCTCGCCTCGGAGACCGGCTCCCCCGACACTGACGTCGGCTCCTCTAACCTCGCCGCCCGCTCGCCTAACCTCGCCGCCCGCTCGCCGGTCCCCGGCGGGGGGACGGACGAGCCAGACGTCGCCGGGACGGACGAGGGGTCCCTCGCCGCTCCACCACCCGGCCCAGCGGCGCCACAGGGCGTGGATCCCTCGCGCGACCCCGGCGGAGACGGCGAGCCGAGCGACCCCGTCGAACGCACCCGCCCGGGTGACGCCGACGTGACCGCGACGTCCTCGACCGACGTGTCGAGCCACGCCGGCACACCCTCACCCGACCCCGTCGCAGCGCCGGCGCGAGTCCTTCGTCACCACGCGAGCCCTCTGCCCTCGGTGAGCAATGCCCGGGTGCGCATCAGTTTCCTCGCGCTCCTGGTGGCGACGCTCGCCGCGACCATCGACCTCCCGACGGTCATGGCCGCGCTGCCGACGATCGTCGGTGACCTGAACGCCGAGGCCGAGCTGTCCTGGATCGTGACCGCTCCGCTGCTCGGCACGATCCTCGCCATGCCGATCTTCGGCAAGCTCGGCGATCTGGTGGGACGCAAGTGGCCGTTCGTCGCCGCCGCCGCCGTCTTCGCGATCGGCGGCGCTCTCGCGGCCATCTGGGCGGAGAGCGGACCTGACTTCCTCGTCTTCCGCGCGATCCAGGCGGTCGGAGCAGGCGGTCTGATCGCCCTCGCGCCGGCGATCATGGCCGACCTCGTTCCGGTCCGGCGGCGCAGCCGCTTCCTGTCTCTCCTGGGGGCAGCCTGGGTGGTCGGCTTCCCATTGGGTCCGCTGCTGGCCGGTTACCTCCTCGAGCGCCAGGACTGGCGTTGGTGCTTCTACGTCACCTGCGGCATGGCCACGGTCGCTCTCCTGCTCGGCCTCGTCGCGCTGACGCTGCCGAAGCGCCCACGTCGGCGAGGCCTCGACATGCTGGGCACGTTGCTGTTCGCGAGCGCGACCGCCTGCGTCGTCCTGATCACCGTCTGGGGCGGCACCACCCACCCCTGGGACTCCACCGTCATCCTGGGGCTGGCCGGCGGCACGGTCGCGCTGGTGGCCATGTTCCTGATCATCGAGAAGTACGCCGTCGAGCCGCTGGTCCCCCTCACCCTCTTCCGCGGCCGGGGCGTCACGATGGCGGGCCTGCTCGCCCTCATCGGGGGACTCACGGTGGCCGGGACGCTGGCCTTCCTCCCTGTCGTCCTGCAAGTCGTGCGCGCTGTGACGCTGTGGGAGTCAGGCGTGCTCATGGCGCCGTTCGCCGCCGGAGTCGTGGTCGCCGCGCTCATCGTGGGGCCGGTGATCGCGCGCACCGGCCGGTACGCGCTCTGGGGCTCGCTCGGCGTCGTCGTCGCCGCGGCGGGCCTGGGGCTGCTGTCCTTCCTGGGCGCGACCTCGCCGTCCTGGCGGGACAGCACCGCGATGGCGATCTTCGGTGTCGGCGCCGGAGTCGTCGTGCCGGTTCTCCTGCTCACCGCGCAGAGCGCCGCACCGACGCGACACGTGGGCGCCGCTACGGCCGCGATCAGCTACGCCTGGCAGCTCGGCGCCTGCATCGGCACCGCCGCCCTCGGCGCGCTGATCACCTACCGACTGGGCGACCATCCCGTGGCAGTGGAAGGTGGGCTCACCCCACCGGACGGTCTGGCGCGTCCGACCGGTCTCGCGCCGCAGACCCTCGCCTTCCTCCCCCCGCACCTACGGCCCGAGCTCGCCACCGACCTGGTCGAGGCCGTGTCACCGGCTCTCCTCTACGGAGCGCCGGCGCTCGGCTGCGCCGTCGTCTTCTCGGCTCTGCTGCGGGACATGTCGCCGAAGCCGGTGGATCCGAGCTGGAGTGGTGATCCCCTGAAGCTCGAGCCCTTGTCGTCGACCGACGAGGAGTCCGCGTCTGCACCGACGGTCGTCTTCTGGTCGGCTGACCCTGAGTTCCCGGGCGACGCGGACGTTCCCGACCGTCCGCCAAGCCATCGCGTCGCCATCCCCGGAGAGGTGGCCCACGACCCTGGAGAGAAGGTCGGCGGCGCGCATGGCGAGCCGGCGTACCGTGGCACGACCCACGGGGCCGAGACGTATGAGGCCGCCAAGACGTATGAGGCCACTGAGACCGACGGTGCCGAGGCTCCGCCGGCGCAAGTCCCCGACTTCGACGAGACGGAGCTCGACGACAGCGCGCTCGCGGACGCCGAGCCTCCCGCCGACGATCTCGTCGAGCCCGAGATCGACCCCCAGTTCGAGGCGCACCTCGGCGCCTACCCGCCCTACCCCGCGCCGGACGGCGAGGACCTCGAGTCGACCGGTTTCGAAGGCGCCGACGACTTCGACAGTGCCGACGTGCGGATCGACGTCCACGTCCGGCAGACCGACGGTCGACCGATCGCGGGGGTCGTCCTCACCCTGTGCGACCTCGCCGGCAACGAGGTTGCGCGCAGCACCGCCGCCGGTGATGGGCGGTACGAGCTCGCGGCTCCTGAGCCCGGCTCGTACCTGCTCATCGCCAGCACCGAGGACTACCAGCCGCACGCCCAGGTGGTCGACGTGTACGACCGTCTCGCCTACGTCAACATCACCTTGCGTGCCGCGTGCGGTATCCACGGCGACGTCCGGAATGCCGTCGGAGACCCGGTCGCGGGCGCGGTGGTCACGCTCACCAACGCCCACGGCGACGTGGTGACGTCGGCCACGACGGGCGTTCACGGCTCCTACACCCTCAACGACCTCATGCCCGGCAGCTACACCTTGACCATCAACGCGCCCGGATACCGTCCGACGGCCCACATCGTCCACGTCCCGGACGCGACGCGAGTGCGCCACGACGTGGAGCTCGTGGGCGGTGGCCAGCTGCATGGCACGGTCCGCAACATGAAGGGACAACCGCTGGCCGACGCGAAGATCACCTTGCTCGACTCCCGGGGACGGGTGGTCCGAGTCACGGCGTCCGGACCGTCGGGCCACTACCGCTTCGACGACATCGCCGAAGGCTCGTACACGCTGGTCGCGTCGATGTACCCACCGACGGCCAGCGGCGTCTACGTCGTGAGCGGTCGCAACCACCAGCACGACGTGGAACTGTCCTACCCCGACGTCTGACCAGCGGTCCGAAGCTCGGCGGCCACGGGCGGATCGACCCTCCGCTCACGTCGGACCGACGCGCGAGCCGCCGGTAGTGCGCCAAGGCGGCCCGGGAAGGGCATGAGGAGAGCAGGCCCGCCTCGCTGACCACCACGGTGGCCACGCCATGGCCTGCCTACGAGGAACGTCGCGACGACGTGTCAGGTCCGAGGCGGGAGATAGCGACCGGTCTGACGGAAGGGGTGGCTGGCCATGAGCGACTCGGCGTCCGAGGAGCGACCGCACACGAGAGCAGAGGAGCCACCACGCCAGACAGGGGCGGAGCAGACACCGCTGGACCGGACGTACGACGTCGTGGTCATCGGTGGCGGCGCGGTTGGCGAGAACGTGGCCGCCCGGGTCGTTCAGCGCGGGCTTTCCGCCCTGCTCATCGAGCAGGAGCTTCTCGGCGGTGAGTGCAGCTACTGGGCGTGCATGCCCAGCAAGGCGTTGCTTCGGCCCGGCGAGGTGCTCCGAGCGGCCCGAGCCGTACCGGGGGCCGCCCAGGCGGTGACGGGAGACCTCGACGTCCGGGCCGTGTTGGAACGCCGTGACGCGTTCACCTCCAACTGGAACGACAGCTCCCAAGTGCGGTGGGCCGAGCAGACGGGCATCACCGTCGCCCGTGGACGCGGACGGCTCGACGGCCCTCGCCGGGTCGTGGTCCAGCTCTCCGGCGACACCGAGGAACGACCGGTGGAGGCCCGGCACGCCGTCGTTCTGTGCACGGGCTCGCAGCCCTCGATCCCCCCGATTCCCGGACTGCGGGAGCTCCGGCCGTGGACCAGCCGGGAGGCGACGAGCGCCAAGGAGGTACCCAAGCGGCTGGCCATCGTCGGCGGTGGCGTCGTCGGGTGCGAGATGGCCCAGGCGTGGGCGCGGCTGGGTTCGCAGGTGGTCTTGCTCGAGCGCGGTGAGCGGGTCCTGGAGGCGCTGGAGCCGTTCGTCGGCGACCTTCTCGCCGACGCGTTGCGCGCCGACGGTGTCGACGTACGGACGGGAGTCGCGCTGCGGTCGGCGTCCCGCGAGGGCGAGGGTCCGGTCACCCTCGCCACGGACGACGGCGAGATCACCGCCGACACGGTGCTGGTCGCGACCGGCCGGGCGCCGCGGACGGCTGGTCTCGGTCTGGAGACCGTCGGCCTGGAACCCGACGCCAGGTTGGACGTCGACGACAGCTGCCGAGTCACCGCGGTGGAGGGCGGCTGGTTGTACGCGGCGGGCGATGTCAATGGCCGGGCCTTGTTCACCCACCAGGGCAAGTACCA
This sequence comes from Thermasporomyces composti, assembly GCF_003386795.1. Taxonomy (NCBI): domain Bacteria; kingdom Bacillati; phylum Actinomycetota; class Actinomycetes; order Propionibacteriales; family Nocardioidaceae; genus Thermasporomyces; species Thermasporomyces composti. The sequence goes on along the minus strand of NZ_QTUC01000001.1, from coordinate 2,453,274 downwards.
GGCGCGGATGTGTGGGGACGCGATCGCGGCCCGGGCGCGGGGCGAGCACGCCTCGCCGGTCGCGTGGTCACCGTTCGCCGCCACCGCCGACCACCACGCGGTGCCGGCCGTCGTCTTCACCGACCCCCAGGTCGCGACCGTCGGCTACACCGAGGCGCAAGCACGCGACGAGGGGATCAGCGTGCGGGCGGTCGAGCACGACCTCGGCCAGGTCGCGGGCGCAGCGTTACGGGCCGACGGGTACACCGGGCGCGCCAAGCTGGTCGTCGACCAGGAGCGGCTGGTGGTCGTGGGGTTTACGGCGGTCGGACCCGAGGTCGGAGAGCTGCTCCACGCGGCCACCGTCGCCATCGTCGGAGAGGTGCCACTGGACCGCCTCTGGCACGCCGTGCCGGCGTTCCCGACGGTGAGCGAGGTCTGGCTGCGCCTTCTCGAGGCGTACGGCCTGTGACGCCGACAGCGCACCCACGCTCCGATCCTCGCCGGCGCGGCCGATCTGGCCAGGGGTCAGCGCTGCTCGGCCGACGGCAATGGCACGTACCGCCCGCGACGGTGCACCAGAGGGTCGGTCTCGTCCCCGAGGACGACGTGCTCGATCTCGGCCTCGACCGCGAGCGCCCACCCGAAAGGACGCGCCTGGAGGAGCCGACAGCCCGCCCACGTCTGGACCGTCGTCGGCACGGGCCCCCACTCGGTGGCGGTCCACTCGGTCAGTCGGAAAGGCCCACCCGGCGCCGGCTCCACTCCCGCGAAAGCGTCCGCGAGCGCCCGGTGCTCCCACCGCAGGACGGAGATCGCGAACCGTCCGGTGGCCTCCAGGACCTCCCAGAGCTCGGAGTTGTCGTCGACGAGCCCGAGCACGAGGCCCGGCTCCCCATCTGCGACCAGAAGCGAGGAAACCGGAAGTCCGGCCCGCGCGCCCGGGGTGGGATCGGACGCTGTGCCGGCCGTCCACAGCGTCACCGGTGCGGTCAGCCGTCCTCGAAGTCGGCGGATGGGGTTGCGCTGTTCGGGCGGCGGTAGGAACGGGTGGTCGCCGTGAATGGCGCCGCCGGTCGCGTCGGGACGGTCGTGAGACATCGACCCCAGGATGCCTGGCGTGGTCACGGTCGTGGCGGGGACCAGGGCCTGACGACCCGTCCTCAGGCGGCGTTACGCCTCAAAGCATGCGTAGTGTGACCAAATCTTCACGTAGGGCGTCCAAGCAGTGATACTCCTCGGCGAAAAGCGACGCTCCGTGAGAGGATGGTGACCTTCATCAACGACGGTGGACCGGGGTTGGCTACGCGTGTCCTGCGCGACCCGGGACCGTCTGGAGAACGAGGGAGTGTGGTCGCCATGAGTCTCCTCGACCATCAGATCCACCAGCTCTCCGAATCCGCGCGCAAGCGCCTGCAGAACGAGGCGGCCGAGCTCACGCGTCGACGTGCCGAGCTCCTCGCCGAGCAGGGCAGCGAGAAGGGCGGCGATCTGGTCGACCAGGCGTGGTTCGCGACCCAGCAGATGGAGATCGAGAACATCGACCGCCGTCTGGCGAGGATTGAGGAGTTACTGTCAGCGACCACCGTCGTCTCTGATGCGCCAGAGGACACCGTGGCTGTCGGCTCCGTCGTGACCCTCCGCTTCAACGACGGCAGCACCGAGACCTACCAAGTCGGGCTCATCGAGGAGCAGGACGGCGATGTCGTCGCCCTGACGCCTACGAGCCCGTTGGGCCGAACCCTGCTGGGCCACCAGGTCGGCGACAAGGTCACCTACGACGCTCCGGCGGGGAAGATGACGGTCGAGATCGTGGAGGTCCGCGCGGCCTGACCGAGGACGTCTCCGTCGCGTCTGCGGGCTCCCTGGTCAAAGGCGCGGGAGCAACACGACTCGAAGGGCGCGGGGAACACTCCGACGCCCACGTGGGAGCCCTCTCCGGCGGCCTGGTGCCAGAGGTTCGGCGCCAGGCCGCCCGGCGTGTTGGCTCGCTCAGCCGTAGCCGAGCTCGTGCAGACGCTCGTCATCGATTCCGAAGTGGTGGGCGACCTCGTGGACGACGGTCACCCGCACCTCCTCGACGACGTCCTCGTACGTCTCGCAGATCCGCAGCGTGGGGTTCATGAAGATCGTGATGCGATCAGGCAGCACACCGGCGTAGGAGTAGCCGCGCTCGGTGAGGGGCGTTCCGTCGTAGACGCCGAGGAGATCCGGGTCGTCCGGTGGCGGGTCGTCCTCGACCAGCACGACGACGTTGTCCATGAGCTCCGCCAGCTCAGGCGGGATCTGGTCGAGCGCCTCGCTCACCAGCTCCTCGAACCGCTCCCTGCTGATGTCGAGCACGTGCTCATTGTCGTCTCACGGGCGGCGACACCCCCATGCCGGTGCGCCACCGCTCGCGGCGCCATTCCCGGGCGTCGCGTCCCGGGCGTCGGGCACGTCCGAGCGGCGTGCCGCGGCACGCCGCTCGCGGCCTCCGCATGTCCCCGTGACTCCGTGATCGCACTGCGTGGGGTACAACGGAGTGGATGTCCGAGCCTCTCCCCGCGCCCGGCCCGCACGGCTGGCCCCGACGCGCTGTGAGACTCGCACGACAGTGCCTGCGGCTTATGTCGGGGTTTCTCCGGTTCTTGTCGGAGGTTCTCCGGGCCGTCTGGGGTCGCATCCGCCGACCCGTGATCATCCTGGGAGTCGCGGTGCTGGCCTATGGGGGCGCGATGGCCGCCATGGCCTACGTCGGCGCGACATCCCGACCCGTCGGACCCGTCGAGACGACCATGCGGCTCCTGCCGTCCTGGTCCGGGGAGTCGGTCCTGTCCATCCCGCCGCTGGGCACCCTCACCCTCGACACCCACGACAGCCCGATCCAGCTCGAGGTCACCGTCGACCGGATCAACCAGGAGAGCGCGGCCGAGATCGTCCGGGATCCGCGAGTGCTCGAGACCCTCGAGGAGCAGATCGTCACGGACATCCGCGAGGGCGTCCAGGCCACCGCGGTCAAGAGCTTCGTCGTGGGCACCCTCGGCGCGACGCTCACCACCCTCATCGTGGTGCGACGCCGCCGGGCCACCCTCGTCGCCGGCGGCGTCGCGGCGGTCGCCATCGCGGCCGTCTTCGGCGTCGCCGCCCAGACCCTGAACCCTCGCGCGATCGCGGAGCCGAAGTACTCCGGTCTGCTCACCGGCGCGCCGTCCCTCATCGGCAACGCTCAGGACCTCGCGGAGAACTTCGGCGCCTACAGCCAGGAGCTGGTGCGCCTGGTCACCAACGTGACGAAGCTGTACGACGTCACGTCGAACCTGCCGTCGTACGAGCCGAGCGACGACGTGATCCGGCTCCTGCATGTCTCCGACCTGCACCTGGGCGAGCACGCGTGGGACGTGATCAGCTCGGTGACCCGGCAGTACTCCGTCGACCTGATCGTGGACTCCGGCGACATCACCGACCACGGGTCCGAGGCGGAGAACTACTTCCTCCAGCGCATCCCGTCGCTGAAGGTGCCGTACGTGTGGGTTCGCGGCAACCACGACTCGATGGCGACCGAGCAGGCCATGCGCCAGCTGCCGAACGTGGTGGTCCTCGACGGGACGGTCCGGACCGTGAAGGGGATCCGGTTCCTGGGCGCGGGCGACCCCAGGTTCACGCCCGATCGCAGCAACCGGGACGTCAAGCGGGAGACCGAGGCCGTCGCGGCTCAGGCCATCGCGATCGCGAGAGTGGCCGAGAAGGCTGACCCGCCGGTCGACATCATCGTCTACCACTCCAGTGACGGCGCCTCGTTCCTCGACGGCAAGGCGTCGCTCATCCTCACCGGTGACGGCCACAAGCGGTACACCGCCGTGCTGCCCAAGGGCAGCCGGCTCATGCAGCAGGGAACGACTGGCGGCGCCGGCTTGCGCGCTCTGGAGAAGGACGAGCCCGCCCCGATCGAGCTGTCCGTCCTCTACATCAACCGCAAGACCTTGGAGCTGGAGGCGTGGGACGACATCGCACTTGGCGGCCTCGGCCTCACCTCCGCGCGGATCGACCGTCACCTGGTCGAGCCGACCGAGGAGCCGATGACGCCGAGCCCGATCCCGACGCCCACCGGGCCGCTGCCAGACACTCCCTTGCCGACGCCGACGATCACCCGAACGCCCACCCCGACACCGGAACCCACCTCGCCCTCGCCGGGCGCGCCGACCACGCCAGGCGAGGGCAGCCCAGCGCCTGAGGGAACGCCGGAATCGGCGGAGACGGTCGGGCCGGGCCAGCCGGGCGCGCTGCCGGCGCCCGTGGGTCGCTAGGACCCGAGCGACGGCCATCGAACTGAGCTCCGCCAGTTCACCCGCCTGCCGCGCCCTCAGGGTGGGCACGTCATGATTGGGTCAGCCACCGAACGCGCGGCGCGTTCCGGGCGTCCCGGTGAACGGACTCAGGCGGGCCCATTTGGCGCAGGCGACCGCCTACCCGTAGACTTGGGCGGTCCCTGACGGCGGGCGAGCCCGCTGCAGCTTTGCCCTCATCGTCTAGAGGCCTAGGACGCCGCCCTTTCAAGGCGGTAGCACGGGTTCGAATCCCGTTGGGGGCACCGATCGGCACTGCGATAGCATGCGGTCGCGAACGTGGCCCCGTAGCGCAGTTGGTTAGCGCGCCGCCCTGTCACGGCGGAGGTCGCGGGTTCGAGTCCCGTCGGGGTCGCTGCGAGTGGCCGGCGAACGCCGGCCATCATCGCCAATTGGGGGCAGGTAGCTCAGTTGGTATGAGCGTCCGCCTGAAAAGCGGAAGGTCGGCGGTTCGATCCCGCCCCTGCCCACCGGTCCCACTGCCAGCGGTAGGCAGTCCTCGCCCCGTTCGTGGTCCTCATCGCTGACGATCCTGCCGAGACTGTGCGGCAGCACGTGGCGTGTCCGGCGACCTGATGGCAACCCACAAGGGCACCGCACCCGATCACACTGCGACCTGATCCGGTCTGCCGCAGAACGATCACGGCGATGGCGCCGCACCTCCTTACCTCGCACGCTTACCTCGCACGCTTACCTCGCACACTCCTGACACCTGACGGAACGTGCAGCAGGTGCAAGTCACGTCGTAGGCCGGGTCCGTGCCGTTTGTGAAGCGGCAGCGCGAGCTCGCATCCCCCCTGTCCGACTGGTAGTCGCGACCGAGCCCTTGTCTTCGCCGCGGAGGTCGAGTGGAGCAGGTGTGTCGTCGACGGAAGTCGAGTGGAGCAGGCGTGTCGACGGGCGGCGGATCGTCGCTGGGCTCCGCCGCAAGGTCGCGGCGCCGCCGGGTGGTCCTGATGACATCGAGCTCGCTGTCTGCGCCGGCGACGAGGCCGTCCACGCGCCGGACGACGTGATGGTGATCAGCGTTCGCGACGTCTTCACGCCGATCACACCGCGCGAGGAAGCAAAGTTCATTCTTTACTGAATTCATTTTCCGCTGTATAGTGCGCCCGTGCTGACGACCGCGACCCATGCCGAGGCGCTCGCCCGCTTCGGCCACGCCCTGTCCGACCCGACCCGGTCCCGGATCATGCTCGCGCTGCGCGAGGCACCGGCCTACCCGGCAGACCTGGCGGCGACGCTCGGAGTGTCCAGGACGAACCTGTCGAACCACTTGGCCTGCCTTCGCGGCTGCGGACTGGTCGTCGCCATGCCAGAGGGACGGCGGACGCGCTACGAGCTCGCCGACCCGAGACTGGCGCACGCCTTGGACGACCTCGTGAGGCTCGTGCTGGTCACCGACCCCGCGGCCTGCCCGGACGCCGCGACCAGGGGGTGCTGCTGATGGCACCGCTGGAGGCCCTCGCCGCCAAGCTGTCGACCGCGAACCTTCCGGTGGCGACGTCACCCGAGCGACGAGAGCGGCTGGCGCGACGGGTGCGGTGGCTGGTCGCCGCGACCATCTCCTACAACGTGGTCGAGGCGATCGTGGCGATCGCCGCGGGCGCTCGCGCCTCGTCGACCGCCCTCGTGGGCTTCGGCTTGGACTCCCTGATCGAGGTCTCCTCGGCCGCGGCGGTGGCCTGGCAGTTCTCCGCCCGCGACCACGCCGTTCGGGAGGCACGGGAGCGCACGGCGTTGCGCGTCATCGCGGTCTCGTTCTTCGCGCTCGCCACCTACGTGACGGTCGAGTCGACCCGCAGCCTGCTGGGAGGCGGGGAGCCGGAGCACTCCACGGTCGGCCTCGTGCTCGCGGCGCTGTCGCTCCTCGTCATGCCCGGGCTGTCCTACGCGCAGCGTCGCGCGGGGCGGCAGCTCGGCTCGGCGAGCGCCGTCGCCGATTCCAAGCAGACGTTGCTGTGCGCCTACCTCTCGGCGGTGCTGCTCGCCGGCTTGGGGCTCAACAGCCTGTTCGGCTGGTCGTGGGCGGACTCGGCCGCGGCACTCGTCCTCGCCGGGGTCGCGGTCAAGGAAGGCCTCGAGGCCTGGCGAGGTGATTCCTGCTGCGCGGCGCCGATGGCCGTCGACGCCCTCACGGACGAGGCAGCCTGCCGGTGTGAGCCGGGATGCGACTGCTGCGCCGGCACGCACACTCAGCGGGAGGCGTGATGGGACACGAGCACCACCACGGAGCCGCGATCGGCCACGCCAGGACACGGCATCGGTGGCGGCTCGCGGCCGCCCTGGCGTTGGTCGGGGCGTTCTTGGGCGTGGAGCTGGCGGTCGGGCTCCTGTCCGGGTCGCTCGCGCTCCTGTCCGACGCCGGCCACATGGCGGCCGACGCGGTGACCCTGGTGACGGCGCTGGTCGCCACACGCGTCGCGGGCCGGTCGGAGCCGACCGGGCGCCGCACCTACGGCTCGTATCGGGCGGAGGTGTTCGCCTCCGGCTTCGCGGTGCTCGTGATGCTGGGCGTCGCGGTCTCCATCGTGAGCGAGGCCGTCGAACGACTCGACCGCACCGCCGTCGAGATCGCCACAGGGCCGATGATGGTCGTCGGCGGTATCGGGCTCTGCGTGAACATCGCGGCGATGCTGCTCTTGCGGTCGGGCGCGTCGGAGAGCTTGAACGTCAAGGGCGCCTACCTGGAAGTCGTCGCGGACACCGCGGGTTCCGTCGGGGTCGTGGTCGCGGCGGCCCTCGTCGCCGCCACCGGGATGGCGCTGTGGGACACGCTGGTCGCCGTCGCGATCGGCTGTTTCGTCGTGGTCAGAGCGGTCGGGCTCGGCCGGCAGGTCTGGGATGTGCTGGCGCAACACGCCCCCGCCGGGATCGACCCCCGCGCGGTGAGCGCGGATCTCGCCAGCATCGAGGGCGTCCAGGAGGTGCACGACGTGCACCTGTGGACGCTGACCTCGGGAATGCACGTCGCGACGGTGCACCTCGTGACGGACGACCTCGCTCGTGGGCACGCGGTGCTGGACCGCGCTCGGCAGCTGTTGCGGGACCGCCACGGCATCGCCCACGCCACCCTGCAGGTCGAACCCGCCGACCACACGGGCTGCCACGAGCTCGGCTGGTGACGCCCGGCGGCTCCTGTGCGCTCGGCCACGTCAGATCTCGCGGCACTGAGAAACCCTGAAGCCAGGATTGTCCGATGCGCTGGCCACGCGCGTCGCTCGTGCCTGGAAACTCTGTGCTCTCGACCCTTGCCGCGCCGACGACGACGAGCGCACGGTGGAAGCGAAGGCCTGATGCGCTCACCCGGGTGGAGGGCTCATGACCCGCGTTCAGCAGGAGCCAGAACACCGCTCATTCCTGGCCCGTCTGGGCTCTCGCCGTGTTGTGGGTTTCGTCCTGCTCGCGGTGATCAGCTTGATCTTCATTTTCGAGAACTCCGCGCCCACCACCGTACGGTTGCTCATTCCTGAGGTGACGATCCCGTTGTGGGCGGCCCTGTCGATCGCCTGGATCCTGGGGCTCTTGTCCAGCATGTTCACGGTCCGGCGACGCCGCTGAGAAAGGACGATCAAAGCGCGAATCGCACACCGGCCCCCGCCTACGCGGCCCACAACGACCTCGACGACTCGGTCCTCGACAGACCGCAATGCGGTCGAAAACCGGCTCGCCCGACCGTGAGGGGATGACATGGATTACCCATTGCTCAGCGCATTTCTGACCATGACCCTCTTCTTCGTCTGGGTCTTGTGGATCTTCCTGCTGATCCGCACGATCACCGACATCTTCCGGAATCACTATCTGGGGGGATGGGGAAAAGCAGGGTGGCTCCTGTTCGTGCTCGTTCTCCCGTTCCTCGGCGTCCTCACCTACCTGGTGGCGCACGGCCGCTCGATGAGTGAACGAGACCTGGCACAGCTCCAGCGGCAGGAAGAAGCGTTCCAGAGCTACGTGCGCAGCACGGCGCGAGTCCCCAGTCAGGCGGACGAGCTCAGCAAGCTCGCGCAGCTTCGCGAGAGGGGAGACATCTCCGCGGCCGAGTACCAGGAGGCCAAGGCGAAGATCCTGAGCTAGGAAGATCCTGCTAGGAGGAGAGACCAGGGTCATGCCCGCGTTCGGTCTCGACGAAAGGCGCTCTCCGGCGCTCCGCTCGCAAGGTTGGTCAGGCAGCCACCTGGGTACTCCTGGATAGCGCATGCGGGTCGCCGGCAGGGTCAGCCGGATCCGCTGCCCGAGCGAGGGAGGTCATGAGCACTGGAGGCGAGAACGCACCGGTCTCGCCGCGTGGTGGATCCACCGGGGCCCATGGTCGAAACGCTCAACGACAGCGCGTGGTCGCCTTCTCCTGGCTGCTGGGCGGACTGCTGGTCACCTATGCCTTGGTCATCACCACGGGCGAGCGCTTGCTCGGCTCGTTCGCCCGCACCGTCGCGCTCGCCCTCGTCCTCCTCGCCGCGCTCCGGATCCGCCGCCTGAGCCGCGGACGGACGGGCGCCATCGCCGTGGTCAGCGCGGCAGCGGTGGTCGTGGCCGCCCTCGCCACCGCCTTCGCCCGCGGGACCGTCCTGACCGTGCTCACCGCGAGCACCACGCTGGCCTTGGTGACCGTGACGAGCAGCCTGGTCATCCGATACCTCATGGTCCGCCGCGCCCGCGTCGACCTCGCCACGGTGCTCGGCGTCCTGTGCATCTACCTGCTCATCGCCATGCTGTTCTCGTCGCTCCACGAGATCGGCGGTGCGCTCGTGGCGCCGTACCTGGGCGGCACGAGCGCACCGCCCAGCCCGGGCGACTGCCTCTACTACAGCGTGATCACGATCACCACCGTCGGGATCGGCGACATCGGCCCGGTCAGCAACCTCGCCCGCATGGTCACCGTGCTCGAAGCCGTGGTCGGCCAGCTCTACCTCGTCTCGGTCGTGGCGGCGGTCGTCAGCGGCTGGCGCCCGGGCGTCCACCGCGGGGCCGCGTAGTCGCCCCGCGCGGGCGGCGCCCCCGCCGCCGCGCCTGGCAGCGACCGTTCGCGCGATCAGTCCTCGCTACCGTCGCCACAAGGTCAGCCGCAGACCTGGGACCGTGACATCGTCAACCATCCGGAAGACGGTCGCCCCCGGGCCCGGTGTGGGCTCACTCCGGTCCCAGTCCCACTGGACCACCCAGATCCGGTCGACGTGCGCAGGAACGGCTCCGCTCAACCAGGGAAGCTCGCACCCCTCACGCTCGACGTAGTACGGCATGGTCCGCACGGCCGCCAGACTGTGTCGACCGGCGACGCCACCGGTGCAGTCCGCCGCGATGGCGCGGGCGGCGGCACGGTAGTCGGGCCCGTGCCCGTACGGCAGCCGAAGCCGCTGGTGCTCCGGCCAGGCGATGACGGTGGCAGCCACCACAGCGGCAGCCACGACGCCGGCGGCGACCTGCCACGGCGCCCGGACGGCCGTGGCCGCCAGCAGCACGAGCGCGGGGGTGCAGACGACGAGGTAGCGCGCCAGGAACAACGGGGTGACCAAGCCCACGAGCGCCAGCAGCAGCGGCGGCACAGCGAACCAGACGACGAGCCCTGCGGTCCACCGGTCCCGTGTGCGGACCACGGCGACGACGGCGAGCGCTCCGAGGAGCGTGAGGTATTCCCACCCGCCGACGATCTCCGCGAAGGCCAGCCGTACCCGCTCCAGGTCCGGCTTCGGGATCCACGCCACCGTCGAGCGAGCCTGGAACGCGAACCAGCCCACCACGGCGGGAGGCAGGACCCCCACGCCCGCGGCGACCAACCACCGCCCGAACCGCCGATCACCGGATGCCCAGACGAACAGCGGGTGGGCCACGAGCGTCACCAGGCCGACCACGTGGCTCAGCCCGAGCAGCGCGACCGTCCCGCTGTAGACCGCCCACCAGCGGCGTCGGCCGTCGAGATGGTCGAGCACCCAGACGGCGAGGACGGCGAACGCGATCGCGAACGCGTACGGGCGCGCCTCGTGGGCGTAGCGGGTCGCCGCCGGCGAGAGGACGAGCAAGAAGCCAGCGAGCAGGCCGGCCCACTGCCCGGCATGGCGGCGAGCCACGTCGGTGGCCGCCACGACGGCGACCACCATGGCCAGCGCGGACGGCAGCCGGGCCCACCACTCCGCCTCACCGAAGCGCAGCCAGACGTGCATCGCCAGGTAGTACGGTCCGAGGCCGGCGTCGCGCTGCCGAAGGAAGGCGAGCAGCTCCGGCAGTGGCTTGCTCGCGTCCTGCACCGTGGCGACCTCGTCCAGCCAGAACGCTGGACGGCCGATGCGCCAGGTGAAGGCCGCGAGGGCCACCGCGGCGACACCGACCAGCAGCGGCGGCGGGCTGGCCGTGCTGAGGAGCCGCCGCCACCGCGGGGAGCCCGACCGCACCGATCCGAGGTGAGCCTGGCCGACGAGCGATGCCCCGCTGCCCTTCACGGTCGCCGAGCATGACACAACGCCGCGGACGCCTTCGCGGCCAGGAGCCGGTCGGGCCGGTGAGGGCGGGTGTCGCCGGCGAGGATCAGCGTCACGTATCGGGGTGAACCCGGCGTACGTTCCTCACGCGCGGGCGCCTGCCCCAGGCACCCGCCCGCGGGGCTGCGACATGGCGGATGGGACCCGGCGGCCATCCCCCTGGGCGGAGGCCCTCTGACGGAGGGTGGGAGCGGGTCAGCGGCCGCCGCTGACGTCGAGCAGCGCGCCGGTGACGTAGGACGCCTCCGGGGAGCACAGCCAGACGATCGCGTTGGCGACCTCCTCCGGCCGACCGCCCCGCTTCATGGGCACCCGGCCAGCGTTCCGCCGCACCCGGTCCGGGTCGCCACCGCTGGCGTGGATCTCGGTCTCGATGAGGCCCGGGCGGACCGCGTTGACCCGGATCCCCTCCTCCGCGACCTCCCGAGCCAGACCCACCGTCATCGAGTCCACGGCCCCCTTGCTCGCGGCGTAGTCGACGTACTCGCCGGGTCCGCCGAGACGAGCCGCCGTCGAGGACACGTTCACGATGGCGCCACCGGAGCCGCCGTACCGGCTCGACATCCGCCGGACCGCCTCGCGAGCGCACAGAAAGGCGCCGACCACGTTGACCGCGAGCATGCGTTCCAGCCGTTCCGGGGTGATCTCGTCGAGCCGGGTGCCGCTCTTGTAGACGATGCCGGCGTTGTTGACCAGCGCGGTGACCGTGCCCAGGGCGTCGGCCGCGGCGAACAGCGCGGCGATGTCGTCGGGGACCGCCACGTCGCAGCGGACCACGGCCGTCTTGGCACCCCGCTCCTCACAGGCTCGGGCGACGGCCTCGGCCGCGTCCTGGGCGCTGTGGTACCCGATGCAGACGTCCCACCCGCGCTGCGCGAGCAGCAAGGCGGTGGCGGCACCGATACCTCGACTTCCGCCTGTGACGACAGCGACTCCACGGTGACTCGACATGGCCGCGAGCGTAGCGCGCTGGGGACTGGCCCGACCGCCGCGTCACGCCGTCTCGGTGCGCCGGCTCATCCCTGGCGTCGTCGTGCGTCGGCCGGTGACCGGCCACAGGCGCGGCGGACGCCGTGCGGCGAGGTCCTCCACCCAGCCGAATGCCAGCAGGGCGACGACGATGAGCGGGCAGGTGACGACGAGCTTCCACCAGTCCGTGCCCAACGGCAGCGCCTGCTGGAACGCGGGCACCGCCCACATCTGGTCGATGAGCAGGACCGCCCCGATGAGGGCGACCTGGTGCCAGAGGTAGAACGTCACCGCGCGCTGGTTCAGCAGCGACACGAGCGCTTCGACACCGGGGAGTCGAGCGAGCCAGCGCAGATCGCGTGGGCGGAAGCGCAGCAGGAGAAGGACGAAGCCGAACGACCAGAACGCCTGCGCGACGGGGATCCCGCCGAGGTCGTATCCCTGGTCGCCCGGATGGGTGAGCGCGTACACTCCACCCACCAGCAGAGCGCCCGCCACCAGCGCGAGGACACGCGTGTGCGGCAGGCGATCGACCAGTCCGTCGCGGTGGGCGAAGCCCACCAGCCAGCACGCGCCGAAGATGGCGAGCGTCCAGACCACGTTCGACAGGCCCTGCGCGGACAGCGGGAACAGTCCCGCCTGCAACAACCCGACCAGGACCAGGGAACCCGTGACCGTGGGCCAGGGCCAGCGACGGAACAGCAGCAAGAGAACCGGCGAGAGCAGGACGAACCACAGGTACGCGCGCACGTACCACAGGGGCGTGACGACCTGGCTCGCCTCGGCGCTTCCCGGCGGGTCGTTGAGGGGGAACAGCCAGTACACCAACTTGGCCCACCAATCCCCGTGGCTGTCGTCGGCCGCTGGGGACCACCCCTGCAGGAGCATCGCGGGCACGACGAACAGACCGAACGCCCAGAAAGGCGGCAAGAGGCGACGCAGGCGCCCACCCACGACCGAGATCGGCGGGCGCGCGTCCAGAGACCGCGCCATCAGCGAGCCCGCGAGCGCGAACATCACGCCCATGGCGGGAAAGGCGAACGTCAGCCACGCCCACCCGAAGGCGTGGTAGACCAGCACCCGCACCAGCGCGAGGGCGCGGAGCAGGTCGAGGTAGGGGTCCCGCCCGTGGGCGGTTCGCCTCGCGGGAACCACGTCCCCCATGGTGGTGCCCCGGGACATCGCGTCGGTCGGGAACGCCGAGCCGATGACCGAGGGCCACCAGGGACCAGGACGTAGGGACGGCCGCCCCTCCCCCATGCGGGGGAGCTGTGCGCGGACGGGCGCCCGTAGCCAAGGACCCGCCAACGCCGACCTCCACGACGCGGCTGAGCGTTCCTCCGTCAGCGGCGAGGCGCGACGTCGAGGACGACGCGGCGATGCCGCGGCGCGTCACTGTGTGGTGGGGTCACGTCCACGAGGCCCCGGCGTGAGCTCGGGTGGAGACCTCAAGGATTCGGCCGCACGTCGAGGGGGAGTGATCCTCGGGCGGAGCCGACGGTCGAGCTGGTGGATGACGCCGACCAGCTCCGTCGCCGTGCGTTCCACCTCGGCGTGCGCGGCGTCCCGCTGCCTGATCGCCGCCGACAGCACCATCCCCGTCAACGTGAGTGAGGCGATGAAGGCCTGGATCAGCGCCTCCCGCGGGATGTCCGACTCCCCGGCGAAAGCCTCGTGCCCCTGCTCGGCGGCGACGATCACCATCGTCGACGCCACCACCGCGCAGGGCGCCACCATCGGCAACCCGAACCGCAGCCCCGCCCAGATCATGACGGGAAACACGAGGTAGAACGGATGCTGCGCGCTGTTGGTCGCCAGGAGAGCCGCCAGGACCGTGCAGCCCAGCAACGCGACCGCCTCGATCGCCCGGAGCAGCCGAATTCGACGAATCGGGAAAACCTGCCAAAGGACGAGAAAGATGGGGGTGCCGACGAGGACACCCAAAGCGAAGTACGTCCAGACGTCGAACCACCGCGGGAGGTATTCCAGCGGCACTCCGATGCCATAGGTCGTGAGCACCGTGGTATTGAGCGTGACCCCGATCGCCATCCCCAGCCCCGCGCCCAGGCCGATGAGCGCGAGCACGTCCCGGACGCGATCTATCTCGTTCCGGAACCCAGCGCGCCGCATGAGCCAGTACGCGCACAACAGCCCGACGGTGGTGCCCGTGGCGATCAGGAACGAGGGCACGATCGGGCGCTCCAGGGAGACGTTGATCAGCATCGACCCGAACCAGATACCAGGCCACACGCGAGGCCCGAGGTAGAGCAGCGCCGCGAGCGAGAGCCCGGTCGGTGCCCAGAGCAGACGCGTCTCAACGCCGCCGATCTCCTCCTGGAGCGCGAGCAGCCCGAGGGCGTAGTAGCCGCCCGCGAGCAGCGCTATCCACACGAGAGTGCGCGCGGCCCCGGACAGCTTCCGTCTCGGCGGCTTTTCGACCACCGGTCCGATAATACGCGCGCGCTCATTGGTCTCACTCCAAGCGCCGATTCGACGCCCCGTGCGCTATCGAACCAGCGCACAAAAATGAAAACTCAAGCGGAATCGGAAATCAAAACGAGCCCGCTCCGCCCTCGTCGCTCATCGCACCTCCCCGAGCAAGCGGGGCAGTTCACGCATATCCGTGAAGATGACCGTTCCGGGGCCTTCCAGTCGCTCGACCGGGACCACCCCACCGGCGTAGGCGAACACCGCCATCCCGGCGGCCCTAGCCGCCGCGACGCCGTACTCGCTGTCCTCGACCACAGCGCAGTCTGCGGGGTCGACGCCCATGGACGCCGCCGCGTGCAGGAACAGGTCGGGCGCCGGCTTGCCCGCCTTCACCTCGGTCGCGCTGAAGATGCGCCCCTCGAACCGCTCGTACAGGCCCGTCACACCCAGCGTGAGACGCATCTTCTCGTGGCTGCCGCTCGAGGCCACACACGTCGGGGTGGTGATCTTGTCCAGGGCCTCCAGGATGCCGTCCACCGGCTTGAGCTCGGTGGTGATGAGCTCGCGGAAGAGTGCGTTGTATCGGGCCACGACGTCAGGCGGCACGGGTCGGCCGATGTGCCGGGCCAGCTCATCCATCATGTACTGGGTCGTTCGGCCGGTGAAGCGGCGCGCGATCTCCTCCTCCGACAGCGGCCACCCGAGCTCTGCGAACAGCTGGGCGTCGACCCGGAGGGCGATGGGCTCGCTGTCGACCAGGACACCGTCGCAGTCGAAGATGATGAGCTTGTACGTCGCGGACACGGCCGGCACCCTAGGACGTTCCCCCGCCGGGTCCGCCACCCACCCCTTCCTGCCGTGGGCTGGGACCCTCGTCAGCGCCCTGGACGATCGATCGGGTCGAACCGGTCGATGACCTTCTTCGCCTCGTTGATGGGGATGGCGAAGCCGAGCCCGGTGCGCTCCTCCGCCGTCCTCCCTGCGTAGATGGCGGAGTTGACCCCGATGACCTCGCCGGCCATGTTGACGAGCGGCCCACCGGAGTTGCCGGGGTTCAACGAGGCGTCGGTCTGGATGGCTCGGTAGGTCACCGGTGGATCCCCGTCGTCGCCTCCGACGCGGAGGTCCCGATTGACCGCGCTGACGATGCCCGCGGTGACCGTTCCCTCCAGTCCCTCGGGCGAGCCGATCGCCAACACGGGGCTCCCCACACGGACGCGCGAGGAGTCGCCGAGCTTCGCCGGTCGTAGTCCCGACACGCCCTCGGCGCGGATGAGGGCGAGGTCGCGCCGCGCGTCCGTGCCCAGCACCCGCGCGGACGCGGTGGAGCGCTCGCCGTTGAAGCGCACGGTGATCTCACCGCCGTCGACGCCGGACACGACGTGGTGGTTGGTGAGGATGACACCGTCGTCGGACAGGACGATCCCCGATCCGGTCTCCGCTCCGGCCAACGATGTGACCCGCAGCTCCACCACGCTCGGCGCGACAGCCGACACCACACGAGGCAGAACGGCCTGGTCGACTCGTGCGGGCTGGGTGGCTCGGGTCTGCGGCTCCTCGCGCACCGTGCCGGCGCCGATCATCCCGCCGACGACGCCGCCCAGGCAGGCCGCCACGAGCGCGACGGCGGCGAAGGCGAGCGCCAGCCATGCCGAGTGCCGATCTCGCGGCCGGGCCAGCCCCTCTCGGCGGCGTCCCACCTGATCACCGGGTGGCTCGTCGTGCGCACGCTCGGCTGGCGCCACGGGCGAAGGCTGGCGACGTGGGTGAGGCACGCGCGAACGCTCGCCCGGTCCGGATCCGCCGGGTCGATCCGCTTCGCGTGGCGCTTCGCCGATTCGACGCGGCTCGCCGGGACGATCCCGCTCGGCCGGACGCTCGGGCGGCTCAGCGCCGCCGTCAGGTCGGGTCGTCACCCTCTTCAGGATGCGGTCAGACGACAGGAGGGACCGGGGCCAACGGGCCTCAGGTCCTGGGCGCTTGGGGGAGGCCTGTGGGCTGAGTGCGGAGCGCCAAGGGCGGCGCTCCGTGTCGCTCGCCGGATCATCGATCGTCAGACGCCTGACGCCGCGACGCTCCCTGCTGGCGAAGAGCCACCCCGACCCCGAGCACCAGCGCCAGCGGCGCGACGACGACCAGCCAGACCACACCGGCCGGCGCCGGCAGAACGACCGCGGCGGCCAACGCCACGGCTCCCAGCAGCGCGGCGCCAGGCAGCGGTCCCGCCGACCGCAGCCACCCGGCCACCTCCCTGACGTCCGACCGCTCGACGAGCTCGCCAGCAGGCTCCCCCGTCCCGCGTCGCTGCGGCTCACGGTCGTCCAGCTCCTCCGCCAGCTCCGTGAGCGCCACGTACACGCAGGCGAGCAGACCGAGGACGGCGGCCGTCGGCACCGGCACCCGGCCAGAGTCGGCGGCCAACGCGACGCCCAGGAGCAAGACGACCAGGGCCCAGGAGACGAGCGACGCCATCCGAGTGCGCAGCGTCGCGAGCACCACGCCGATCGCCGCGAAGCCGCCGACCTGCCATCGCGCGTCCGACGGCAGAACGGTGAGCGCCACCGCGACGAGCCCGAGCCCAGATCCGCCTGAGGCAAGTCGGACGACACGAGCGACAGTCACCGACCACCTCGCAGCAATGGTTGCAGCCGGACCCGTTCCAGCGGGACACCGGCCGTCTCGTCCCACACCACGACGGTGGCGCCGATGACTTCCAGCTCCCGGACGAGCACCTCCCGGTCCAAGCGCCAGATGCGCAACGCCATGTGTCGCTGCTCCTCCGTCCACGGCCCGACGCGCCGACCACGGACGGGAGGCTCGGTGGTGAGCACGTCGACCACCACCACCGGATGGCCACGCTCGCGCAGGTCACGGATCACATCGATGACGCGGGGGTCGAGCAGCGGGCTGAAGACGAAGACCAACGCACCCGGTGGCAGCGCCTGCCGAGGCAGTCGGAAGAGATCCGGTTCGACGAAACTGCCGTCGAGCCGGGACGCGAGCAGGGTCTCGACCACGCGGTAGTACTGCCGGGTCCCGACGTCGGGCTTCAGCCACCGGACACGGCCGCCGAGCGCCACGATGCCCACCCGGTCCGCGTACCGCAGGTACGCCTGCACGACCGAGGCAGCGCCTCGCACACCGATGTCGAGGCTGGACCAGCCAGCGGGACCCACGTCCGTCGTCGTGTCCACGACCGCGACGACGTCGGCGGCGCGCTCGGCGGCGTACTCGTTGACGTACAGCTCCCCGGACGTGATCCGTCTGGTGCTCACCGGCCAGTTGATCCGTCGGACGGCGTCGCCGACGGCGAACGTCCGAATCCCGATGAACTCGCTCCCCGACCCGGCTCGCCGCCCCACGTGCGTCCCGAGCCGGGCCAGCAGCATGGGTGGGATGGTGATGTCGCGCGCCCGCGCCGGTGGCGGGAACACCGTGAGCTCCGAGAGCCGAAGGTTGGCGACCCCGACGTAACCCCAGCCAGGCGTGCGCACCCGGATCCGCAGCGGTCCCAGCCGCCATCGCCCCCAGCGTTGGGCTCGGACGGTCCACCGCGCCACGAGCTCAGCGACCGCGAACGCCTGGCGGACGCGCCCATCCGGCACGTCGAACGATCCCGGCCTCCCCGGCGGGGCGACGTCCCCGTCGGTCGCCGTCGTCGGCGTGGCGTCGGACGAGTCGTCCGCGGTGGAGGAGCCGTCCTGGGCGGGCGAGGGCCCACCGCGGGTCGTCGCGGACGCCTGACGTGGGTCCTCGGAGCGAACGGGTGTCTGCGGTCCCGGCAGGTCGAGGTGGAGAGTGATCGTGCCGAGCCGCTGGGGCGCGCGGAGGCGGACCGTCACCTGGACGGGCTCGTCCTCGAAGGTGCGGGACTCCGACACCTCCGCGCTGACGGTCACCGACGCCGGACGCGGCTGCCGGAGCGCGACGACGACCGCCACCAGACACGGCGCCGCCAAGACGACGGGCTCCGGTCGCGCGGTGATGACCCCCAGCGCCACCGCCAGAACGCCGACCAACGCCAACCGCCAGGCCAGGCGGCTCACGTGCCACTCCAGGACAACGTCGACCGGAGGCAGCGAGAGCGCCCCGACCCGCCCACCGTCGGTCCAGGTGGGAACGGGGACCGGTGGAGCGCTCATCACCGAGTCGATTCCAGGATCTGCGTCGACGGCGTCGGGACTTCCTCCAGCACCTCGGCCACGACGTCGTCCCCGGACAGCCGACGAACCCACAGCTCCGGCCGCAGCACCAGCCGGTGTCCGAGGGCGGCGACCGCGACCCGCTTGACGTCCTCCGGGGTTACGTAGTCCCGACCGGCGAGGATCGCCGCGCCCCGCGCCAGCTGGGTCACCGCGAGCGTGCCGCGCGGGCTCGCGCCCACCTGGGCCTTGGGATGCTCACGTGTCGCCCGGACCACGCGCACCACGTACTCCAGCACGTCGTCGTGGACCTCGACGAGCTCCAGGGACTCCATCATGGCGAGGAGCTCGGTGTCGTCGACGATCTTCGTCAACGCCGGTGGAGCCGACCCGCGCCGCAGGCGCCGGCGTACCACTTCGGCCTCCTGGTCGGCCGGCAGGTAACCGAGGCGGGTTCGCAGGATGAACCGGTCCAGCTGCGCCTCGGGCAGGGGGTAGGTCCCCTCGTACTCGATCGGGTTCTCGGTGGCCAGGACGACGAACGGGCGGGGCAGCGGGCGGGTCACCCCGTCGGCGGACACCTGCCGCTCCTCCATCGCCTCCAGCAGCGCGGCCTGGGTCTTCGGGGGTGTCCGGTTGATCTCGTCCGCGAGGAGCAGCTGGGTGAAGACGGGACCTTCACGGAAGACGAACTCGGCCGTCTTCTGGTTGTAGACCGAGGCGCCGGTGAGGTCCTGCGGCAGCAGGTCGGGGGTGAACTGCACTCGGTCGAAGCTGAGCCCGAGCACCTGCGCGAACGATCGGGCGAGCATCGTCTTGCCGAGACCCGGGAGGTCCTCGAGCAGGACGTGCCCACCGGCAAGAATGCCCAGCAGCACGAGCTCCACGGCGTCGCGCTTGCCCACGATGACCCGCTCCACCTCGTCGAGAATGGCGAGGGCGCGCTCGCGGGTCTGGTCGAGGTTCAGCGTCGGAGTGGTCGTGGTCATGCGTTCCTTTCGTGCGTGCGTCGCAGACGCTCGATCGCCGTCACGACACGGTCCAGCTCCGGCAGGTCGACACCCGGCGCGTCGCGGTCTCGGCTGGGCGGTCGGTCCGGCGCCAGGAGCGCCCACGCGTCGTCGCCGAGACGCTGGCGGGCCAGGTCAGGCTGTGCGCGGAGGTCGACACCGTGCTCGTCGGCGAGCCGGACGGCGAGGGCGTCCAGGAGACGGACGCGCAGGCCTGTGTCGAAGTCTCGTCGGGAGTAGCTCGCCCAAGCGATCTCGCCGAGGATGCGGTCGTAGCTCGGGAAGCCGGTCCGGGACGGGGAGCGCTCCTGCCGAAGCCACGAGGGCAGGCGGAGCCAGCGGGGTCGTCGCGACCAGGCTCGCCGCAGCCAGGATGGCGGCCGGAGCCACCGCCCTCGAGACGTTCGCTGCGGTCCCGGCGAGCGCGGCCTCCGCCATGGTCGTTCGAGGCGAAGCAGCTGGTGTAGCAGCTCGTTGAGGGCGACGATCGTGAGGCCGAGCAGCAGTCCGCGCAGCCCCTGGGCGAGGACGGCGAAGACGAGGAGGAGCCCGAGGAGGCCGCGCAGCTCGGTCATCCGCCGCTCCTCCCCTCCCGCTCACCGTGGACGCCCCCGTGCGGCACCGGACTCGTCGCCACACGTGACCCGGCCACGGAGGCTTCGGCTGCGCCGACCTCAGCCGCCGACGTCCTGCGGAGCTCGGCTTCCAGCCGTTCGAGGGCGGCGGACGCCTGCCAGCGCGCGTCCGGAGGTAGTGGGCGTCGAGAGAAGCGGGCGCGCTGGAACAGCCGGGACAGGTCACGGGCCGCCGCGCTCCCGGTGTCGCTGAGGAGACCGGCCGCCTCAGCCCTGCGCAGAAGGTCCGTGGGGGTGTCGGCGAGTCGCCGCTCCACGCCGACGTCCCGGAGCGCCTGCTCCATCGCGGCGTACGCC
The DNA here is from genome assembly GCF_003386795.1 of Thermasporomyces composti. Classification (NCBI taxonomy): domain Bacteria; kingdom Bacillati; phylum Actinomycetota; class Actinomycetes; order Propionibacteriales; family Nocardioidaceae; genus Thermasporomyces; species Thermasporomyces composti. The sequence goes on along the minus strand of NZ_QTUC01000001.1, from coordinate 2,433,017 downwards.
CGAATCACCGCGGCGCGAGGCGCGTCGATCTCGGCGAGGGCCGCCCGCCCGGCGGCGACGACACGCCGCACGTCGGCCGCCGTCAGCTCGCGGGTTGGCTCGGTCGTGGTGGCGGTCTTGCGGAGGACCCAGGCCGCGGCGAGGAGGACGAGACCGAGCACGACACCAGCCGCGATCGCCACCGGCCAGGACCAGGTCGGCTCGAGACCCGGAGCGCGCGTCCCGGGACCTCCCTCCTGGGGCGCGGGGATGGGCGTGGCGACGGGCGGGGGTGGGACACCGGAGCCGTCGGCTCGACGGCCCATGCGGTCCCGGTAGTGGTAGAGGAGGAAGATCGCACCCAGCAGCAGGATCCCCTGCGCGATGAGGACGGAACGGCTCGTGCGCCTCGGCGCGGGACCCGGGAGACCCTGGCCTCGCGCCAAGATCAGGGACACGACGACCACCACCAGCCCGACGCCCAACACCACGCCGAGTAGCGCGACCAGCACGTTCGCGGGGATGCGATCGGCCTCGACGGTGACCCGCTCCTGCCAGCTCAGCCCGAGCGCTCCGAGAGCGAGCAGCCCGAGGACACCCACGAGGGCCCCCGTGCGGGCGAACCAGCGAGGTCGCGGGTCCTCACGCACGGTCGCACCTCCTCGTGGATCCGCCCTGGCGGTCACTGTAGGGCGTGGTGATCGTGCTGGGGAGCCCTCGATTGGTACCGATTCGGCCACGACCGCCTGATCGCGACGCTCTGTGACTACTTTGCGATCTCTCTACTACTGTCTGTCACCGGCCTCGCAGGTGTCCGCTCATGCGGCCTGCCACCCGCCACCAGGAGCGGAGACGAGAGGCGCCGAGACCTGGGGAGAACGACAGACTCTCGGGCTCACTGAGCGGAACCTCCGTCGTCCACGCCTGGGAGCCGTGGGGCGGGACGACGTGCCAGGGATCGTGGCGGACATGAGGATGGCGGTCCACCATCGGGTGGACCGCCATCGTGTTCGTCGTCTCTGCGTTGTGACGAGTCTCTGAGCATGTCACCGAAGGTCCGCTGGTCAGCGGCCTTCCGCTTCCCCCGTTCCCCCGCGCTGCTCAGGGAGCACGCCTGCCAGCAGCGCACGCACCTCGGACTCGCGGTAGCGCCGGTGTCCCCCCAGCGTCCGGATCGAGCTGAGCTTGCCGGCCTTGGCCCACCGGGTCACCGTCTTCGGGTCGACCCGGAACATGGCCGCGACCTCTGCCGGCGTCAGCAGAGACTCCGTCTCCGGCGAACGTGTCGTCATGAGCGGCCTCCTCCACGAGAATCGGACGGTTCTCGTCCGTCCCGCACCCTCCATTTGGTGCTCTCATCTGGTCGGAGGATGGGCTGCTCCGGGATACGTCACACCGCGACTACGTCGCGTCATACATCCCCCACGTGACGTATCCGGTTCGGCCCACCCCTTCTCACGTGACTCACCGTAACTCGCAACCCAGGCGTTGCGCCCAGTTTTTCCAGAATCTACCGGCCCGGATCCGATGTCTCACGACGCACGCTCCTTCGCGCGCACGGACCACCATCGCTTCCGTAGTCGACGGTAGACGATGAGCGCCTCCTCGTCGTTACCCTCTGCGACCGCCTGAAGCGCGGCAGTCACGTCTTTGGCCGACTGGTCCTCGGCCAAAGCCTCAGGGCTCACGAGGTGGACGAGCCCGCCATAGTCGAGCTCCACCCACGCATGGGGATGAAACGCCTCCAACCAGCGTCCCAAGTCCACCAGGGCCCCTAGGTCCCAGTCCGGCCATGTTCGGCGGAGCAACCGGTACGCACGCGCGATCCTGCGCCGAGCGTCCACCATCGGCGTCAGGTACCGGAGTGAACGCTCTGGTTCGGTCCGAACCGTGCGTTGGTCCTCACTAAAGATGACGAACCAGGCCAGCGGAACGTGCCATCGAGCGGTCAAAATGTGCGGGAAATCATCCTTGCCCGCATCGTCCTCGCACAGGACGCTGAAGTCGACGCCGTCGAGCCCTCCTGCGGGGATCAACACCCGCAGCACGTCATCCGACAGCACGGACACCAGGTCGCGAAGCGCCTGACGGATCCGTAAGGCGGGCTCATCGGGACAGACGAAGCGAACGCCGTCGACCTCCACCACGTACGCGCGGCGCTCCGTCATCATCGCGTCGGAGGGAAAGGCCGGCAGCAAGGCCGCGAGCCAGACCCGTTGCTCGGCCACTGTCAACGCGGCCGTGGACGGCCGCTCGACGCCCTCCAGCCACGGCGCGAGAAGCTCCCGCTCGTCCCGCCCGAACGCCGCCACCGGCTCGTAGACCCGCAGGTAGCAGCTGTACGGCGGCACGACGGAAGTCCGCATACACCCATCGTGCACCTCTCCCCAAGTTCGCGGCACCTGTCCAGAGAGATCCATCCCGGCGCCAAGCGGTCTATCGTGGAGGAGGTGGCCGGGGCGCCAACAGCGAGCCGACCGGACGAGGAGTCACCACCGTGACCGAGGTCTTTGGCCGCTACAGCGGCCACGAGCAGGTGGTCTTCTGCGCCGACGAAGCCAGCGGACTACGCGCGATCATCGCGATCTACTCCACCGCTCTCGGCCCTGCTCTCGGGGGCACGAGATTCCACCCGTATCCCGACGAGGACGCCGCCCTCCGCGACGTCCTCAACCTGTCCGTCGCGATGGCCTACAAGGCCTCCCTGGCCGGACTGGACCTGGGCGGCGGCAAGGCGGTGATCATCGGCGATCCCGCCCGTGACAAGTCCGAGGCGCTGCTTCGGGCGTACGGGCGGTTCATCCAGTCGCTCGGCGGCCGCTACATCACCGCCTGCGACGTTGGCACCGAAGCGTCGGACATGAACCTGATCGCCGAGGAGTGCGACTACGTCACCGGACGCACCACCGATAGAGGCGGGTCGGGTGACTCCGCCATCCTGACGGCGTTCGGGGTGTTCCAGGCCATGCGCGCGTGCGCCGAACACCGCTGGGGGACACCGAGTTTGCGTGGACGCCGCGTCGGCGTGGTCGGTGTCGGCAAGGTCGGCCGCCGCCTCGTCGGTCACCTCGTCGAGGACGGCGCCGAAGTGGTGATCACCGACATCAGCGCCGCCGCGATCGAGGAGGTGCGCGCCCACTACCCGCAGGTCGATGTGGTCGCCGACGCGCCCACGTTGGCTCGGGCCGACCTCGACATCTACGCGCCGTGCGCGCTCAGCGGCGCGCTCGACGCGGCCACGGTGTCCGCGTTGCGTGCCTCCATCGTCTGCGGCGCAGCCAACAACCAGCTCGCGCACCCGGGCTTGGACAAGGTGCTGGACGAGCGCGGCATCCTCTACGCGCCCGACTACATGGTCAACGCCGGCGGCCTCATCCAGGTCGCGGACGAGCTCCATGGGTTCTCGTTCGAGCGAGCCGAGGCTCGGGCCGCACGGATCTTCGACACCACCCGGCGAGTGCTCGACATCGCCACCGCGGAAGGAATCCCGCCGGCCGCGGCCGCCGATCGGCTCGCCGAGCGGCGCATCGCGCAGGCGCGCCGGCTGCGTCCGCTCTGGCTCGGTGACCGCGACGTCCGGGTCACCCGCGCCCGACTGAGGTGACCTGGAGCCATCGCTCGCCTCCGTACCCGGCTCGAGTCCACCGACGTGCGTCCTGGCGAGGTGCGGTTAGGGTGATCCGCACGAACCGAGTCGCCGAGACGGGAGGACAACAGAGGTGCCGGGGACGATCCGCCGCTGGAGCCCGCCGGGTCTCGCAGCACCGGTCGGACGGTACAGCCACCTGGCAGTCGTTCCAGCGGGAGCTCGCACGCTCTATGTCTCCGGACAGATCGGCGTGCTGCCCGACGGCTCGATGGCCGGCGCCGACGCGGAAGCGCAGACGCGCCAGGCGCTCGCCAACCTCGAGACGCTGTTGCGCGCGGAAGGCGCCGAGCCACAGCACCTGGTCAAGCTCTTCGCCATGGTGGCTGGTTCCGAGCACCTGCCCGGTTACCGAGCATCCTTGGGCGAGGCGTTCAGCCGGTGGTTCCCCGAGGGCGACTGGCCGGCGCAGTCGCTGGCCGTGGTCGCCGGGCTCGCGGCTCCGGAGATCCTCGTCGAGGTGGAAGCCGTAGCCGTGGTGTCAGGCGACGACATCAGCTCCTCCACCTGACGACCCAGGCCCGGCCCTCGACGTGGGTGGGGGCTCGAGTCGTGGGGCGATCACAACCTCGACCGAGCTCCTCGACACCGAACCCCGCGAGTCGGTCTTCCGTCACACCCTGGTCGTTCTCGACACCCTGGTCGTACGGCGCCTGCGGCGTGTGCGACGGCCCGCTGTCCGTTCTTGGCAAGGCCCTGAAGAGGTCACGTCGCCGCGGACGCGGGTAGTGCTGGACATAGACAGGGGGTCGGGTCGGCGTCGTCCCCACCCGACCCCCTGTCCTTCCCGTCTGCCCCTCGGCCCACACGCCCTCGCCGGGGCACGACCCGCGTCAGACGCGACCGGCGCACCACCGGACGGCGTTGCGGATGATGCGGCGCACGTCCTCGCGGTAGTAGGTGGGGTTCTCCTCGTGGCCGGGCCGGAAGTAGAACACCCGCCCCGCACCGATCGTGTAGGCACAGCCGGACCGGAACTCGTGTCCGCCCGGGAAAGTCGAGTGGAAGACGACCGTGTCCGGCTTGCCGCAGCCGAACTCCTCGTCGTACATCTCCTCGTCCTCGATGACGAAGTCGCTGACCCCGGCGGCCACCGGGTGATCGGGAGCGAGCACCTTGATCGACTCCGGGCCCGCGTTGTGCCGGACGCCACCGATGCGCCCGTCGTCCCCGATCAACCGGGTGAACGGCTTGGCCATGTGGGCGGAGTGCAGCGCGAGGAACCCCATGCCGCGTTCCTTCACGTGCCGTTCGATCCGGTCGACGGTCTCGTCGCGCACGGCGCCGTGAAGGAGGTGGCCCCACCAGACGAGAACGTCGGTGCGCGCGAGCGTCTCCTCCGGCACACCCTGGCCAGGGTCGACGAGCTCGGCGGTGCTCACCTCGAAGCTCGCGGGATCCTGGCGCAGCCCGTCCGCGACGGCGCCGTTGATGTCGTGGGGGTACATCTCCTTGGGCGCGGTGTGCTCGGACCACACCAGCACGCGGATCTTGTCGGCCACTGTCTCCTCCTGCCGCATGAACGATCTCTGGAGCGAGCGGGGTCGTCTGTCACCCCTGGCGACGCTCGTCAGCTCGTGCGTCGGTCGTGAATCTCACTGGTCCGCGAGCGGCCAGGCCACGGGACCTGGCGCGCACAGACCTCGTGTCGTCGTCGGATGGACTTCGTTCGCGAAGGTCTCGGAATCACACGTTGGCTGGTAGCCGAGCTCCTTCCGCGCGTTGGTGATGTCCCACTCGGAGCGGGTGTTGGCCGACACCCCGTGGTAGACCCCGAAGGAGACACCCTCAGCCTCGATCGCCCGCACGACGAGCTGCCGGAGGTCGGCCGGCCCGAGCCAGCTCGCGAGCCCACCGACTGAGAACGGCCGCGGCTGGACACCGCCGAAGCGCAGGCAGATGACCGACAGCCCGGTGCGGTAGCTGTAGGTCCGGCCGAGCGCCTCCCCGAAGGCCTTGCTCGCGCCGTACGGACAGCACGGTGACGGCGGCCAGCTCGGATCGACGGGGTGCTGCTCCCGTTGCACGTAGGCACCCATCGCGTGGACCGAGCTGGCGAGCACGACCCGGCGGACGCCGGCCTCCACCGCGGCCTGCAGCACGACCGCCACGGCGTCGACGTTCGGCGCGGACAGGGCGTCCCACGTGGCGGTGGGGGAGGGATTGGCGGCCAGGTGGACCACGGTGTCCACCCCGTCGAGGACTTCGGCGACGAACGCACGGTCGACGACAGAGCCGAGCCGAACGTCGGCGACGTCGGCGACGTCGGGATCGGGACGCCGCTGGTCGACGAGGCGGAGGGAGTAGTCACCCAGCCCCGGCATGAGGAGCCGAGCGACGTGACCGGCTGCCCCTGTGACGAGCACCGAGCGCTGCGTCATGTCACCGCTTCCCTTGAGGTCCGCGCCACCACGCTTCCGGTGGCCTTGGCCCGAGGGTGTACGGGGTCCGACCTGATCCCCGACGCCGCGCGGGCGTCCCCCTTCCTACCGCACCTGGACCGCGATCAGCAGCCGCATTCCGTCCGCTGAACGAGACTGCCGGACCTGGCCGCGCGACGGGTTTTCCGCCGCAATTGATCACTAAGCGTGTCCTATGCGCTACGTTTCGCGAATGATCGGGCGCGGAGCGACGACCTCCGGGCGATCATGGTCAACAACATGTGGACAAGCTGTGGAAAACTTCCGGACAGTGTGGCGTTCAACACCCACCCGACGTGCGTGATCGAGGTAGAAGCCGGTACGGTTGACTCACGAGCAGATGAAACCGAGAGCCCGAGGGCGCACGTCTCGGACGTGTTGCCCCGCTTTATGTTGTGCGAGGGGGTCGACCCATGGGGCGCGGCCGAGCTAAGGCCAAGCAGACGAAGGTCGCCCGGGCGCTGAAATACCGCACCCACGACCCCGACTTCGAAGCGCTGCAGCGCGAGCTGTCCGGTCGTGGCGGCAAGAACGGTGACGTTCACGCCGAGGACGACCCTTACGACGAGTACGACGACGGGGTCGACGAGGACGATCGCGTAGCGCGTCGCCGCTGACCGCGGACGACCTTTCGCGGTCAACTCCGCTCGTAACTTCCCGCGAGAACAGCGGAGCCCTCACCTGGCTGCACCTTTCCGGCGACCCAGGCATGGATGCCGCGGTCGGCGAGCAGGCCGACCGCGGCATCTGCGTGCTCGTCAGCGACGAGCGCCAGCATGCCGACGCCCATGTTGAAGGTGCGCTCCAGCTCGGCGTCCTCGACCGCACCCCACTCGCCCAGCAGGGTGAAGATCCGGGGCGGAGCCCACGTGGAGCGGTCGAGCACGAGGTCGACGTTCGAGGGGAGCACGCGCGCCGCGTTCGCGGCGAGCCCGCCCCCGGTGATGTGCGCCATCGCGTGGACCTCCACCCGCTCAGCCAGCGCGAGGCAGTCCTTGGCGTAGATGCGGGTGGGTTCGAGCAGCTCCTCCCCGAGGGTCCGGCCCAGGTCGTCGACGTGCTCGTCAAGCCGACGGCCCGTCTGACGCAGGACCGCCCGGACCAGCGAGTAGCCGTTGCTGTGCAAGCCGGACGACGCCATCGCGATCGCGACGTCGCCAGGACGCACCCGATCCGGCCCGAGCACCTCGTCCGCCTCCACCACGCCGGTGGTCGCACCGGCCACGTCGTACTCGTGGGGCTCGAGCAGGCCGGGGTGCTCAGCCGTCTCCCCACCGACCAGCGAGCAGCCAGCGACCACACAGGCCTCGGCGATGCCCTTGACGATCAGCGAGATCCGCTCCGGCTGGAGCTTCCCACAGGCGATGTAGTCGGTCAGGAACAGCGGCTGTGCACCGCAGACCACGAGATCGTCGACCAGCATGCCGACGAGGTCGAAGCCGATCGTGTCGTGCTTGTCCAGTGCCTGGGCGATCGCGACCTTCGTGCCGACCCCATCCGTCGTGGTGGCCAGAAGCGGCCGCCGGTAGTCCCGGAGCGCGGAAGCGTCGAACAACCCGGCGAAGCCCCCGATTCCGCCGACCACCTCGGGCCGCCGGGTCTTCTCCACCCAGCTCCGCATGAGGGCGACGGCGCGGTCGGCGGCCTCGATGTCGACCCCCGCGCTGGCGTAGGAGATCGGCTTGGTCGGCTCCGTCACGTCTCGGCGTCCTTCCTTGGGGACGGGGGATCAGTCCGGTGGCGCTCGTCCGGCCGGAGGGTCGGGGTGCTGGGCACCCCGACCCCTCACCGGCCGGAGATCGCCACCTCGAGATGGAACTTGCCCCTGCGGGTGCTCTGCGGGATCTCGATGGGGTAGGCGCCATCGAAGCATGCGCGGCACAGCCGCTCTCGCGGCTGGCCGCTGGCGGCGATCAGCGAATCAAGCGAGATGAAACCGAGAGAGTCGGCGCCGATCGCCCCACAAATCTCGTCGACCTCACGCTCGGCGGCGATCAACTCCGATCGCGAGGCGAAGTCAATGCCATAGAAGCACGGCCACTTGACCGGTGGGCTGGAGATCCGGACGTGCACCTCACGAGCTCCGGCGTCTCGCAGCATCCGAACGAGCGCCCGCTGGGTGTTGCCGCGCACGATCGAGTCGTCGACCATGACCAGCCGCTTGCCCTCGATCATCTCGCGCAGCGGGTTGTACTTCAGCCGGATGCCGAGCCGCCGGATCGTCTGGGTCGGCTGGATGAACGTCCGACCGACGTAGCTGTTCTTCACCAGGCCGTGGCCGTAGGGGATGCCGCTCTCCTCCGCGTATCCGATCGCGGCCGGGGTGGCGGACTCGGGCACGGGAATGACGAGATCCGCGTCGGCGGGATGTTCCCGAGCGAGCATCCGCCCCACCTCGACCCGGCTCTCGTGGACGGAGCGTCCGGCGATCTTCGTGTCAGGTCGAGCGAGGTAGACGTACTCGAAGAGACAGCCCTTGGGATCCGCCGGCGCGAAGCGTCGCGACCGCAGACCCTGATCGTCGATCGCCACCAGCTCGCCTGGCTCGACCTCCCGCACGAACGTCGCGCCCACGATGTCCAAGGCGGCGTTCTCGCTGGCCACCACCCAACCCGACGCGAGCCGACCGATCATGAGCGGCCGGATGCCCTGCGGGTCACGCGCGGCGTACAGCGTGGTCTCGTCCATGAACACCAGCGAGTACGCGCCACGCACCTCAGGGAGGACGTCGGCGGCCGCGTCGTCCAGCGAACCGTCCTGGTGACAGGCGAGGAGGCTCGTGAGCAGGTCGGTGTCGGTCGTGCCCCGCTCACCACGCGCGGGGAGGGGCATGAGGCCCACCTCGGCCGCTCGCTTGTCGACCAGGTCGAGCAGCTCGGCCGAGTTGGTCAGGTTGCCGTTGTGGGCGAGCGCGAGCCCTCCGCGTGGCGTGGGCCGGAATGTCGGCTGCGCGTTCTCCCAGACGCTGGACCCAGTCGTGGAATAGCGGCAGTGCCCGATCGCGAGGTGACCCTGCAAGGACTCCAGGACCGCCTCGTCGAAGACCTGCGACACCAGGCCCATCTCCTTGTAGACGAGGACCTGCTGTCCGTTGCTGACCGCGATGCCCGCGGACTCCTGCCCGCGGTGTTGCAGCGCGTACAGGCCGAAGTAGGTGAGCTTGGCGACCTCCTCCCCTGGTGCCCAGACACCGAAGACACCGCAGGCGTCCTTCGGCGTGTGGTCGGCGGGGTCGAGGTCGTGGGAAAGACGTCCGTCGCCGCGTGCCGGCACGCATCGCAGTGTACGTGGCGGTCGTCACCATGCCCACGCCGCGGGGGCACCGCCGCGAACCGGCGAGTGTCCGGCTGCGGCACCGCGCGTGACTGTCTACGCTGCCCGCATGCCTCCAGGGACCGGTTCTTCCGGACACATCGACCAGGTGACCGATCCGGCCAGCGCTCGTTCGACCTCCTCCTCGGCCGAGCACCCGGCGGAGCGGGAGGTCGACGCCTCGAGGAGGAGCGTCAGGACGAGCGACGGCCGGGACGACGGCACCATGACGCCCGCAGGCGTGCCGCCACAGACCGTGCCGGCAGAGACCGTGCTGCCAGAGACCGTGCTGCCAGAGAGCGTGCTGCCAGAAACTGGGCGAGCCCTGCTGTACCGGGTGGCGCGCGAGCAAGCCGACTCTCGGATCCCCGCCCTGGCCGTGGGCGTGGTTCGAGACGGAGCGCTGGTCTGGACGGCCGGACGCGGCCGGGTCGGCGACGCGCCACCGACCCCCTCGACGCAGTACCGGATCGGGTCGATCACCAAGACCTTTGTCGCCGTCCTCGTCGCCCGGCTCCGTGACGAGGGCCGGCTCGACTTCGCCGACCCGCTCGATCGGCACGTGCCTGGCACCGCGCTCGGCGACCGCACCATCGCCCAGCTGTTGTCGCATACATCTGGTCTCCAGGCGGAGACCGAGGGGCCGTGGTGGGAGCGCACGCCCGGGGGACCCTGGTCCGACCTGGCCGCGCAGCTCAGGCCGGAGGCGCTCCGGCACCGGGCCGGCCGCCGTCACCACTACTCGAACGTCGGCTTCGCGATCCTCGGGGAGGTCGTGGCGCGGCACCGGGGTCGCTCCTGGTGGGAGTCCCTCCGCGCGGAAATCCTCGACCCGCTGGGCATGCGCCGGACGACGTACCTGCCCGAGCCACCGCACGCGTCCGGGTTCGCCGTGCATCCCTGGGCCGACGTCCTGCTCCCCGAGCCCGCCCACGACGCGGGCGCGATGGCGGCGGCGGGGCAGCTCTGGTCGACGGTCGCCGACCTGGGCCGATGGGCGGCGTTCGTCGCCGGCGACACCGGTGACGTCCTCTCCGCCGACACGCTCGCCGAGCTGCGGGAGCCGAACATCGTCGAGCAGGGCCCGCGATGGGTCTCGGGCTACGGCCTCGGCTTCCAGATCCAGCAGCGGAACGGCCGCACGCTGGTCGGCCACGGCGGCTCCATGCCGGGATTCCTGGCCCAGCTGTGGGTCGACGTGGACGAGGCCGTGGGGGCGGTCGCCTTGGCGAACACCACCTCAGGGCTGGGCCCCGTCGCGTCGGATCTGATCGAGATCCTGCTCCAGCACGAGCCCCGGCTTCCCGACGAGTGGACGCCCCTGCCATCGCCGCCCGACGGGCTCCTCGACCTCGTGGGCACGTGGTACTGGGGCCCGACGGGGTTCATCCTGCGGGCTCGCGGCCGCGACGAGCTGGAGCTGACGCCGATCGCTCACGGCACGCGAGCGTCGAGGTTCCGCCGACGTCCGGACGGCACGTGGGTCGGCCTGGACGGCTACTACGCCGGCGAGACGCTCCGGATCGTGCGCGGACCCGACGGTCGAGTCAGCCATCTCGATCTCGCGTCGTTCATCTTCACCCGGGCGCCGTACGACCCATCGGCGCCCATTCCCGGTGGCGTCGCGAAGGAGGGCTGGACCGGCGGCGGGGCGGCTCAATCACCGAACGGCACGGCCACGCCAGGGACCGAGCCGGCATAGCGCGAGCTCAGGTCGCCCGTCGACCACGAGCTGCCCGGTGGCGGCCGCGGTGTTGCCGCCGACCGGCGGTCGGTGTCGGCGGCGACCTCACGCGGCTCGGCCGACAGAGCCACCTCGGATGTCGATCATGGCCTCTACCCTGCGGCCGCGCACACCGATACGCGCCGAGCGTGGGCGGACGAGTCCTTCGACGAAGCGGACGAGGGAGGCGTCTCCGTGGTGTGCGCGGCCATGTTCGAGGTCGACCTCGACCACGCCCGAGAAGTCATGCTGTCGCTCAGGGGCGGCGCGGTCTTGCACGTGGAGCACAAGCGGAGAAAGGACGAACCACTCCCGTGGGCCGCCGACGTCGTGGCTGGAGCATGCCGGGGAGCTCGACAGCGCGGACGGACGGAGTTTCGTGACTCGCTGGGTCTCGTGGACAGCATGCCACGTATGGCGCTATCCGCGTGCCATACGTGGCACACGCGCGTTCCACTCGGGTGTTCGCACCACCTCTCAGACGACGCCCCGGCGGGAGGTCGTACGGTTCGGACGCGTCAACGTCGCGCGGGCATGCAGGCACATGACCGTCGCCGCCTCCGCCCGACGACGGTCGGCATCGGGAGGCCAGTCCCGCGGATCCGCGAAAGCGCCGAGCGCCCGCAGAAGGATGCTCCACTGCTGACGCGGCAGGACCGAGCGCAGGTCGGTGATGGTGCCGACCGAGTCGCCACTCGCAACGTGACGAGCCAGGATGGCGGTGCCCGCCAACGCCAAGGCCTGCAGACCCGCCTGCCCCAGGGCTATCGGGTCGATCTCGGAGAGAAGCTCGGGGAGCGACGCTCGAGGCTCATCGAGCGGTTTCGAATACATGTTCGAATGCTAGCAGTCTGGAGCCGGCTCACACCAGCGCGCCACGACACGACCTGACGTTCGCCAGGACCACCCACGGGTGGTGGTGTCGGAGGGCGGGCCTTGGGCAGAAGGACCTGGGGGCCACGCCGGCCCCCGGCGGGAGATCCCCCGGCGGGAGATATGGCCATGCGTGCGCTGGTGAAGGCCAAGGCCGAACCGGGTCTGTGGCTGGAGGACGTGCCCGACCCGACGCCTGGCGCGGGTGAGGTCCTCATCCGGGTGTGGCAGACCGGCATCTGCGGAACCGACCTGCACATCGTGGCCTGGGACGACTGGGCTCGCCGACATGTGCCGACCCCGCTCATCCTCGGACACGAGTTCGTCGGACAGGTGGTCGAGCTGGGTCCCGGTGTCGAGGACGTCGCCGTCGGCGACATCGTCAGTGGCGAGGGACACCTGGTGTGTGGACGCTGCCGCAACTGCATGGCCGGCCGGCGGCACCTGTGCGCGCGGACCGAGGGCATCGGTGTGACCCGGGCGGGCGCCTTCGCGGACTACCTCACCCTGCCGGCGAGCAACGTCTGGACGCACCCGCCCGACATCAACCTCGACGTGGCGGCGATCTTCGATCCGTTCGGCAACGCCGTCCACACCGCGTTGACCTTTCCGGTGCTCGGCGAGGACGTCCTCATCACCGGAGCCGGGCCGATCGGCATCATGGCGGCGGCCGTCGTGCGCCACGCGGGCGCGCGGTTCGTCGTCATCACCGACGTCAACGACTACCGGCTTCGGCTCGCCGAGCGCATGGGGGTCACCAAGGCGGTGGACGCCACGACGACCTCGTTGGCGGACGTCCAACGCGAGCTCGGCATGAAGGAAGGCTTCGACGTCGGCCTGGAGATGTCGGGACACCCCAGCGCCCTGCCCACCATGGTCGAGTCGATGGCACACGGGGGCCGCATCGCCGTGCTCGGCCTGCCGTCCGGCCCGGTCAGCGTCGACTGGAGTCAAGTCGTGCTGTCCATGCTCACGATCAAGGGGATCTACGGACGGCAGATGATGGACACCTGGTACGCGATGTCCGTCCTCGTCGCGGACGGTCTCGACATCACCCCGGTCATCACCCACCGGTATCCCTCCGCCGAGTACGAAGAGGCGCTCGCGACGGTCAGGAGCGGTCAGTGCGGCAAGGTCCTCCTGGACTGGAGGCCGACGCCCGACCACCCGGCCGACGCGACACCGTGAGAGGAGCGACGGTGTACGGACGGATGCGCGACCACCTGCGCGCCACCTTGGACGAGATCCGCGCCGAAGGGCTGACGAAGAACGAGCGTCCGTTGAGCACACCGCAGGGCGCCCGGGTCGCGGTCGCCGGTGGTCAACCGGTGCTCAACCTCTGCGCCAACAACTACCTCGGTCTCGCGGACCACCCCGACCTCATCGCCGCGGCCACAAAGGGCCTGGACGAGTGGGGCTTCGGCATGGCGTCGGTTCGCTTCATCTGTGGCACCCAGGAGCTGCACAAGCGGCTCGAACAGCGGATCTCGGCGTTCCTCGGAACCGAGGACACGCTGCTGTACAGCTCGTGCTTCGACGCCAACACCGGTCTGTTCGAGACGCTGCTCGGGCCGGAGGACGCCGTCATATCCGACGAGCTGAACCACGCCAGCATCATCGACGGGATCCGCCTGTGCAAGGCGCGCCGCCTGCGCTACCGCAACGCCGACATGGCCGACCTGGAGAAGCAGCTCCAGAACGCCGCCGACGCGCGGTTCCGACTGATCGCCACCGACGGCGTCTTCTCCATGGACGGTTACCTGGCGCCGCTCGCCGACATCTGCGACCTCGCCGACGAGTACGACGCCCTAGTGATGGTGGACGACTCCCACGCGGTCGGGTTCGTCGGCGAGCACGGGAAGGGGACGCCGGAGCTGCACGGAGTCAGCGACCGCGTGGACGTGATCACGGGCACCCTCGGCAAGGCGCTCGGTGGGGCCAGCGGCGGCTACACGAGCGGACGTGCGGAGATCATCGAGCTGCTGCGGCAGCGCTCCCGGCCCTACCTGTTCTCGAACGCCCTGGCGCCGGCGATCGCCGCGGCGGCGTTGCGCGCGTTCGACCTGCTCGAGACCTCCGACGACCTTCGCCAGCGCCTGTGGGACAACACCGCCTTCTTCCGGAGCCGCATGGTGGAGCTGGGCTTCGACGTGCTGCCCGGACAGCACCCGATCGTCCCGGTGATGTTCGGCGACGCCGTGGTCGCCAGCCGCATGGCGGCGACCCTGCTCGACCTCGGCGTCTACGTCACCGCCTTCTCCTACCCGGTCGTCCCGCGCGGGACAGCACGGATCCGCACGCAGATGTCGGCCGCCCATACCCGGGACGACCTCGAGCGGGCAGCCCAGGCCTTCGCGGAGGCTCGGGCGATCGTGCTGGGCTGAGCGCTCGACGTTGGGCTGAGTCCGCGCTGGCTGGGACCGTGCTGGCTCGAGACGGTGCTTGCTTGGCAGGGCTTCCTTGGCAGTACTTCCTTACTTCCTTACTTCCTTGGCAGCGCCGCCTGGGCGGTGCTGCCTGGGCGGTGCTGCCTGGAACGGGGTCAGCTCGCGTCCACCACCATCGCGGCGCCGACGGTGACGTTCGTCGCCTCGTCGACGATGATGAACCCGCCCGTCAGCCGGTTGCGTGCGTACTCGTCGACGAACAGCGGCTGCGCGATCCGCAGGCTGACCCGGCCGATCTCGTTGAGCTTGAGCTCCTCCGCCGACATGTTGCGGTGCAGCGTGTTGACGTCGAGCTGGTAGTGCAGCCGCTTGACGATCGCCTTCGCCCACCGGGTGGTGTGCTTGACCAGGATCCGCTGACCTGGCCGGAGCGGCTCGTCGACCATCCAGCACACCATCGCGTCGATGTTCTGGGCGGAGCGGGGGGCGTTGTGCGGCCGGCAGATCATGTCGCCCCGGGAGACATCGATGTCGTCAGTGAGTCGGACGGTCACCGACATGGGCGGGAACGCCTCCTCGACCGGCCCGTCCGCGGTCTCGATGTGGGAGACGTGCGACGTCATCCCGGACGGCAGCACCATGATCTCGTCGCCCGGCTTGAGCACACCGCCCACCATCTGGCCGGCGTACCCGCGGTAGTCGTGGAACTCGTTCGACTGAGGCCGGATGACGTACTGGACCGGCAGGCGCACGTCGACCAGGTTCCGGTCGCTGGCGATGTGGACGTTCTCCAGGTGGTGCAGGAGCGACGGCCCGTCGTACCACGGCATGTTCGTCGAGCGCTGCACGACGTTGTCGCCCTCGAGCGCGGAGATCGGGATGACCTCCAGGTCGGGGATGGTGAGCTTGGTGGCGAAGCCCAGGAACTCCTGCTTGATCTTGTCGAAGACGACCTGGTCGTAGCCCACCAGGTCCATCTTGTTGACGCACAGGACCAGGTGCGGGACCCGCAGCAACGAGACCAGGAACGCGTGGCGACGGGTCTGCTCGACGATCCCGTTGCGCGCGTCGACCAGGATGAGCGCCAGGTCGACGTTCGACGCCCCGGTCACCATGTTCCGGGTGTACTGGATGTGGCCGGGCGTGTCGGCGATGATGAACTTCCGCTTCGGCGTGGCGAAGTATCGGTAGGCCACGTCGATGGTGATGCCTTGCTCGCGTTCGGCGCGCAGACCGTCCGTGAGCAGCGCGAGGTTGGTGTAGTCGTACCCCTTGGCGCGGCTGGTCTGCTCAACCGCCTCCAGCTGGTCTTCGAAGATCGCCTTGGAGTCGTAGAGAAGCCGCCCGATCAGCGTGCTCTTGCCGTCGTCGACGCTGCCCGCCGTAGCGAATCGCAACAGATCCACTAGAAGTACCCTTCGCGCTTGCGATCTTCCATGGCCGCTTCGCTGAACCGGTCATCCGCCCTCGTCGCGCCGCGTTCGGTCACCCGACTGGTCGCGACCTCGGCGATGATCTCCTCCACCGTCGACGCGGTGGACAGCACCGCGCCCGTACAGGAGATGTCACCGACCGTGCGGTAGCGGACCGTCGCGGAGAACACCTCCTCACCCTCGCGGCGAGGCAGGACGTCGGACTCGGCCAGCAGCATGCCGTCGCGGTAGAAGACGTTGCGCTGGTGGGCGAAGTAGATCGACGGGATCTCGAGGCCGTCCTCGGCGATGTACTGCCAGACGTCCAGCTCGGTCCAGTTCGACAGCGGGAACGCTCGGATCGACTCGCCGGGATGGATACGGCCGTTGTAGATGTTCCACAGCTCCGGCCGCTGGTTCTTCGGATCCCACTGCCCGAACTCGTCCCGGAAGGAGAAGACCCGCTCCTTGGCGCGCGCCTTCTCCTCGTCGCGGCGTGCCCCGCCGAGCAGCGCGTCGAAACCGTGCTTTTCCACCGTCTCCAGGAGCACCTGGGTCTGCAGCCGGTTGCGGCTCTGGCCTGGCCGCTCGCGGATCCGTCCGGCGTCGATGGCCTCCTGGACCGAGCCCACCACCAGGCGCAGGCCGAGCTCCTTCACCCGACGGTCGCGGAACTCCAGGACCTCCGGAAAGTTGTGGCCGGTGTCGATGTGGAGCACCGCGAATGGAATCCGCGCCGGCCAGAAGGCCTTCTCCGCGAGCCGGAGCATGACGCAGGAATCCTTACCACCCGAGAACAGCAGCGCCGGCCGCTCGAACTCGGCCGCGACCTCCCGGATGATGTGGATCGACTCAGCCTCGAGCGCCCGTAGGTTCGACAACCGGTAATCGACGGGCATCACACCACCTGGTAGGGCAATCGGACGAACAGTCGCCAGCGATGCTACCTGGGCTTCGCCACAAGCCCGCGACCTTGCCGTGGACTGGACCGCACCCGGCAGCGCGCCCGACCTGGCGTGCACCTCGAGCCGGAGCTCGGGAGGCGTTCACCTGGGGGAAGGTTTCACCTCGAGGCGGAGCCGCCGAAAGATTGCCAGCCGGGTGCCGTCCACGTCGGCCGACTCGTCGACGACGAACATCCGCTCGGGTGCCGGCAGGACGTCCGACAGGTCCCTGACCAGGGCGGCCAGCTCACCCGGGCCAGGTACCGCGCCAAGCCGCCAGCCGCCGGGCAGCACCCGCACCGTCAGGGTCGCGTCAGCTCGTCGTACTCCCAGGTCGCCGAAGCCGTAGGCGGCGTGGTGGGCCGCGAACGCCGGCCAGTCTGCGAGCCGCCAGGTCGACGATCCCGCCGGCGCCTCTCCCGCGTTCGGCTCACCGAGCGAGACCCAGCTCGAACCGCCCACCTCCGTGAAGCCCAGCCGCTCGTACAAGGCGGCCGCCGCGGCGTTGTCACTGGCGACGTCCAGCTCGATCGCGCCACAGCCCAGACGGCGTGCCAGGGCGACGCCGTCGAGGAGCAACCGTCGTCCTACGCCGTTCCTCCGCCAGGCAGGAGCCACCGCCACCCCGTTGAGGAAGAGGCTGGATCCGAGCACGCGCCAGTCGGCTACGCCCGCGAGGTCGTCGTTCGCGAACGTCCCGCGCAGCAGCAGAGTGCGGTGTGGTCTCGGCACCGCGTGGGCCGCGGCGAGGAAGCGTCCGAACCGGTCGCTGTCATACGGCGTGAGCCCAGCGCACGGAGTCGGGACGACGAGTCGGAGCAGCGCCGCCGCCTCCTCGAACCCGTCCTCGACGTCGCGGACCACGAGGTCGGCAGGCCCCATCCGCCTCACCCGGCCACGCGCATGGGACGACGACCTCTAGGCTTGCCCAGGCCGCTGTCGCCTACCATCCTTCGGCCCTCCACTCCCACATCGGCATGGACTCTCGACACATCGGTTTGAACCCTGGACACATCGGTTTGAGCACTGTGATCACGCTCGACGACGAGTCGGCCTGGCTCGCCGGTCTGGAGTCGGCTGGCGGGTACGACACTTACCACCTGCCCGCCTACCAGCGGCTCGCCACACCCGACGGGTGTACGTCGGTTCTGCTGACGTACGAGTCCGAGGGCGTGCACGTCGCGCTGCCCCTGACGCTTCGACCGCTACCGGCCGAGGTCCGACGAGCGACCGGCTACGAGTACGACGCGACGTCGGTCTACGGCTACCCGGGTCCGGTGTGCGACGTCCCGGCGGACAATCTCGGCGAGGAGTGGCGACGGGCGTTCGCGGACTGGTTCACGAAGGTCTGCGCCGAGCTCTCGGTCCTCTCGGTGTTCGTCCGCACCAACCCACTGCTGGACGCCAGTGGCCTGTTCACGACCGGGCCGTTCGTGCCGCGTTCGGCCACGCCGACCGTCGCGGTCGACCTCACCCTCGGCCGAGAGGAGCGGCTGGCGCGCGCGTCGGCGCACCATCGGCGGGCGCTGCGCAAGTCGGCGCAGCACGGGTTGACGTTCGTCCGCGACCACAGCGCGTCAGCCGTCACCGGCTTCACCACCTGCTACCTGGAGACGATGGCCAAGCACAACGCGGCCGACTCCTACCTGCTCGACGAGGCCCGGGTGCGGCGCATGCTGACCGAGCTCGGTGAGCACGCGGAGCTGTGGGTGGCCCGCAAGCCAGACGGCGAGGTGGCGAGCGCGGCGATCTTCCTGCGCACGAACGGGATCGTGCAGTACCACCTCGGCGGCACCCGGACAGCCGACTACGCGCTCGGAGCGGCCCGGCCACTGTTCGAGGCGGTCGCGGAGGAGTCGCACCGACGCGGTGACCGCTGGCTGCACCTCGGTGGAGGCGTCGGGGGCGACAACGACAGCCTGTTGCGCTTCAAAGGCGGGTTCGGCCCCGACCGCTTCACCTACCGCACGATCACCGCCGTCCTCGATGAGGAGGCCTACCGGGCCGCCGCGCGGGCCGTCGGACTCGACCCGGACCGAGCGTTCTTCCCGGCCTACCGCACGGCAGGACTCGGCGTGTGAGCCCTGCCGTGCCGGTCAGCCGGCGCGCAGGAGCTCGCGGTCGCGCGACGTGAGGATGAGCTGGTGAGTCGGAGCGTCGCCACGCTCCTCGTCCAGGTCGCTCATCAGCGCCCGGGTGTCCACAACCACGCCTTCGCGGGCGAAGACCATCTTGATCGTCTGCAGGATGATCTTGAAGTCCAGCCACAGCGACCAGCGGTCGACGTACTCGACGTCGAGGCTGAGGCGCGTGCTCCAGCTCACCGTGTTGCGGCCGGCGATCTGAGCCAATCCGGTGATGCCGGGGCGCACGTCGAACCGCCGCCGCTCGTAGGGGGTGTACCACTGGTCGTACTTCGGGAGCAGCGGCCGCGGGCCCACGATGCTCATGTCGCCGCGGAGCACGTTGATGAGCTGTGGGATCTCGTCGAGGCTCAGCTTGCGCAGGAGTCGACCCAAGCGGGTGAGGCGTCGGTGGTCCGGCAGCAGCTGACCGTTGGCGTCACACCGGTTGGTCATGGTCCGGAACTTCAGGACCGTGAACGGCCGACCATGCATGCCGGTGCGGCGCTGACGAAAGATGGCGGGTGAGCCGAGCCGCCAGCGGACCAGGACCCAGACCGCGAGCGCGACAGGAGCGAGAACGACCAGCCCGACCAGTGCGAACACGATGTCGAAGCCACGCTTGACACCGCGTGCGACCCGATGTCTCACAACACCCCCACGTGTCGAAGGCAGGCTTGCCGTGGGACGACCGCCGCACGGCCGTGCGAGAGGCGGGGACGAGCATGCCGCCCGTTCGCCGCGACCGGTCGCAGCCGACCACCCGCGCTACCAACGATCAGCCGAGCGAGCGGTTACGACTCGCCCGTGGGCAGGTGGGAAGCGACCGGCCCCACCACTCCACGTGCCAAACGCCCTACCCGGCCGGCTGGTTGCGAATCGGTACCTAACGTTTTGATTACGACGCATCGTGCGTTCGTGAGGAACCGCCAGCGCCGGCTCCGACGACTCACGCAGGTGCCCTCATACGTCACATGAAGGCCTCTCCAGACTTCCGCCGCGCTCTACACCAAGTCGACACGAACTTCCCGGGATTTCCCGCATTGTGGACACCTCGATTTGAGGCTCTCCATGGCGGTCTCGCAGAATGCCGAGGCCGGCGACGGGGGTCGCACCCGGCAGCCTCCCCACGGCTCCCGACCGTCGCATCAGCGACCCGACCCAGACCGGCGCGCGCGGGCGCGTCGATCGGTCACCTGTGCCCTCACGCCGAGGCCACCTCGTGCGAGGTGGACGACGTCGGGACCGTGTGCCCTTGCCCCCGACCCGAGGAGATCTTTCGTGCGGCCATCCGCCTCCCAGAATCCCAAGCGTCGCTGGTTCGGCGTCTCGCCCTTGCTCGACCGGATCACCAGGGCCCCATGGTTCCGCGGGGCCCGCAAGAAGGCGGCCCAGGTGCGGTCGGCTCAGGTGCGGTCGGCCGAGACGGCGCGGGCAAGCGCCGCGCGCCTGGCGCCCCTCATCCGTCGGCTCATCACCGCTCCCACCAGGAGCGGCCACGGCATGAAGGCGGTCCTCGGGGTGCTCGCGGTCGCCGTCGCGCTGGCCGCCCCGACCTACACCGCCCTCTCCTCCCACAACGAGCTCGGCTCAACGTCGGACGACGAGGCCGACCCAACCCTCGGCGTCGTCGGTTTCGCCCAGGTCGCACCGCCCGACCGGCCGGCGTCCGCCACGGAACCGCACAAGGCGGCGCTCGGAACCCCGCCCCGGGCACCGCGAGACGAGGCGGCCACCGACGACTCCGCCCGGAGCTCGGAGGCGGCCTCCCGGGCGGACCGCCGGGTCGCCCCGTCGTCGAAGGGTGCGGCCGCTGGCGGAAAGGCCGTCGCGGAAGCGGCGCCGAAACCGACGCAACCCGAGCCCACGGCCGAGCCCCAGCCCGACCAGCCGACGGCCACGGCGACGCCCACGTCGAAGCCCACGCCCACCAAGAACCCCTACGCCGCCCACGAGGCCCGCTTCGGCCCCGGCAACAAGTGGGTCCGCGTGAGGGGCATGGACGTCGCGAGCCACCAGGGCTACGTCGACTGGGACTACTGGTGGAAGCAAGGGAAGCGGTTCGTCTTCATCAAGGCCACCGAGGGCACCTCCTACGTCAACCCGTTCTACAAGCACGCCTGGGACGGCTCCCGGAAGGTTGGCATGCTCCGCGGCGCCTACCACTTCGGCCGACCCGACACCAGCAGTGGCGCCGCGCAGGCCCGGTACTTCGTCGCCAACGGCGGAGGGGGCAAGGGGGACGGATGGACCCTTCCCGGCGTCCTCGACATCGAGTTCGGCGAGGCGGTCGGCGTGGCGACCTGCTACAACCGCTCGCCCCAGGAGCTCGCCGCCTGGATCGACGACTTCGTCACCACGTACGAGAAGCTCACCGGCCGGAAGGCGATCATCTACACCAACACCAGCTGGTGGCAGCAGTGCGTTGGATCGCACCGGTCCTTCGAGGACAACCCCCTGTGGATCGCCAACTACGACGGCCAGGTGGGTCCGCTGCCGCCGGGTTGGAAGAGGCACACCTTCTGGCAGTACACCGACACACCGCTGGACCAGAACTACTTCAGCGGCTCGTACGCCGAGCTGAAGCAGCTCGCCAGCAAGTGAGTCGTGACGGGGCGCCGGCATCCCGCGGGAGTCGGCGCCCCGTCGTCACGACGTTCGCAGGCGTCCTCGGCCTGGACGTCGGTGGCTTGAGGTGATCAGGACGCGGAGGCGACCCCGATCACCCGACGCGCCACCCCGACCCACCGCGCCGGATCGGTGATCGCTCGACCGTCGACGAGCGCGCGCACACCGGGCAGGTCCGCGGGGCCGAGGTCGCGATACTCGGGGTGGTCGGCTTGGATGACCGCCGCGTCGACCGGCTCGCCCAGGTGGTAGGGCTTGAAGCCCAGACCGGACAGCTCCGCGTCGTCGTAGAGCGGGTCGTGGACGACCACCTCAGCGCCCCGCTCACGCAGCGCCTCGACGGTCGGGAACACTCCCGAGAACGCCGTCTCCTTCACACCACCCCGGTAGGCGGCACCGAGCACGACCACGCGGGCGCCGGCGAGGTCACCGTACGCCTGCGCCAGCAGGTCGACCGCGTACGCCGGCATCGCGACATTCGCCTCCCGAGCGGCCCGCACCACCGTGGCGTCCGGGTCGTTCCACAGGTAGAGGCGGGGATAGACCGGGATGCAGTGCCCACCCACCGCGATGCCAGGCCGGTGGAGGTGGCTGTAGGGCTGAGAGTTGGCGGCCTCCATCACCTGGAGGAAGTCGATCCCCTGCCGGTCGGCGAAGCGCGCGAACTGGTTCGCCAACGCGATGTTGACGTCTCGATACGTCGTCTCGGCGAGCTTGACCAGCTCGGCTGCCTCAGCCGATCCGAGATCCCAGACGCCGTTCGGTCGCGGCAGGTCCGGCCGCTCGTCGAAGTCGAGCACCGCCTCGTAGAACGCCCTCGCTCGTGCGGCCCCCTCCGGGCCCAGCGCGCCGATGATCTTGGGGTACTTCCGCAGGTCAGCGAAGACTCGGCCGGTCAGCACACGCTCGGGCGAGAACGCCACCCAGAAGTCGACGCCCTCGGTGAGCCCTGACGCCCGCTCCAGCGCGGGCTTCCACCGACCTCGAGTCGTCCCCACGGGGAGCGTCGTCTCGTACAGAACGGTCGTGCCGGCGGTGAGGTGGGCACCGATCCCCGCGGTCGCCTCGTCCATCCAGCCGAAGTCGGGAACGCCGTCGGGGTCGACGAACAACGGAACGACCACGACGATGTACTCGGCGTCGGGGACCGCTCGGGCGTAGTCATCGGTGGCGGTCAACGCGCCCTCGGAGACCACCTGCTTGAGCCGGGTGGCCAGCTCGGCCTCGCCGGGAAACGGCTCCGTCCCCTCGTTGACCAGCTCGACGACACGCGGGTTGATGTCGACGCCGGTCACCGTGTGCCCCTTGCCGGCGTACTGAACGGCGAGAGGCAAGCCGATCTTGCCCAGGCCGACGACTGTGATCCTCACGTGCGCGCCTTTCCGAACCGGGACGGAGCAGGACGAACCGCTAGCGTAGCGCCGCACCGGCCGCGGACGGGCGTCGAGTCGTGGGTCCGCGGCAGCCGCCTCAGCTGGTGCCGAGCGTCAAGCACGGGTTCGGCCGGGCCGCCTTGGCCCACGCCTCCATCCGGCCCAGGAAGTCGCGGGCGGTGTCCGGCCAGTGGTAGCCCACCCGGGCGGCCTGGTGTCCACGCTGACCCATCTGGACCCGCAGCTCCGCGTCGTCACGCAGCCGAAGCACCGCCCGCGCGGTCGCCTCGGGGTCGTCGAACGGGACGACCAGCCCGCAGCCGTGGATCTGGATGAGCGACACCGCCGCTGGCAGCGGCGTCGTCACCACCGGGACCCCCTGAGCCATGTACTCCAACACCTTCGTCGGCATGGAGTGCCGGTAGTTCGGCAGGTCCCGGAGCAGCGACAGGCCGCACAAGGCGCCCCGCACGAGAGCCATCGCCTTGTCGTTGGCGACGAAACCGTGCCAGTGGACATCGCCCGCCTCCTGCGCCGCCAGCAGGAGCCGGCGGGCGTGGTTGTCGGCGTGGCCGATGACGTCGAAGGTGACGCCGTGACCGCGCAGCAGCCGTGCCGCCTCGACCATCACGTCCACGCCACGGGCTCGCGCCAGGTGTCCGACGTAGACGACGCGGCGCTCGCCCGGCGGGACGACAGCGTCCGGGACGTAGGTCGTGTTGGGGATGACCGGATGGATGCCGCGGAAGCGGGCGCGGTAGCCCTCCTCGGCGAGGATCAGCCGCACCGTCCGCTCGGCACGTCCCTCCATCAGCCGAATCCCCGCGCGGGCCAGCGGGCGCAGCGCGCCGGGGATCCAGCTCTTGGCGACCAGGGCCGCCCCGGTGTCCTCGTGCACGTCCCACACGACCGCGCCCGCGAACGTCAGCCCCGGCAGCACGAGGAGCAGCTCAGGGTCGTGGAGCAGGACGATGTCGGCGTCCCGGCCTCGTTCCCGCAACACTCGCCGCGCGGCTCGAAGCGCCGCCACCCTCGACCTCCCGGAGGCGCGGGGCAGGTCGATGGCCTCGATCTCAGGCCACACCTCAGCGTCGTACGCGGAGAAGGGGGCGGCGTAGGTCACGCTGTACCCCGCCTCCACCATCGCCTTGATCTGGCGATGGAGGATGCGCGCGTCTTGCGGGTGGTGCACCACCGTGCACACCAGCACGCGCAGCGGCGGCATCAGAGGACCTCAGCAGTCCCGTCGGTGACCCGTCCTCGGGTGTCGAACAGCAGCCGAGCCGCGCGGAGCGTCTCCACGTCGTACGCCTCGTGGTCTTGCAGCAGCACGGTGACGTCCGCGGACCTGAGCGCGTCCAGCAGCGGCTCAGCGCGTGGCACCGGCTCGCCGTCGACCTCCCACTCGGGAACGTACGGGTCGTGGAACTGGAGCTTGGCTCCCATCCGTCGCAGGCGACGCGCCACCTGCGGAGCGGGCGACTCGCGCTGGTCGGCGATGTTGGGCTTGTACGTCACGCCGAGCAGCAGCACCGACGAGCCCTTGACCGACCGGCCCGCCTCGTTGACCAGATCCTGGACCCGCTGCGCGACGTACGCCGGCATCCGCTGGTTGATCTCCTGCGCCAGCTCCACGAACCGGAACGGGTACCCCAACCGCTTGACCTTGTACGACAGGTAGTTGGGGTCGATCGGGATGCAGTGCCCACCGACGCCTGGGCCGGGGTAGAACGGCTGGAAGCCGAACGGCTTGGTCGAGGCGGCCGCGATCGCGTCGCGCAAGTCGATGCCGAGCTCGTGGCAGAAGATCGCCATCTCGTTGACGAGGGCGATGTTGACGTGACGGTAGGTGTTCTCGAGCAGCTTGGCCATCTCGGCCTCGCGGGTGCCCTTCGCCCGAACCACGCGGTCGCAGATCTTGGCGTAGAACGCCTCCGCTCGCTCGGCGCACTTGGGCGTGTGCCCACCCACCACCTTCGGCGTGTTCCGCAGCCCGTACTGCTTGTTGCCCGGGTCGATGCGCTCCGGCGAGTAGGCGAGCGCGAAGTCCTCACCGGCGCGCAGGCCGGACTTCTCCAGGATGGGCCGGACGAGCTCGTCGGTCGTTCCGGGGTAGGTGGTGGACTCCAAGACCACCAGCATGCCGGCGCGCAGGTGCCGCGACACCATCTCGGCCGCCGACGTCACGGCGGTCAGGTCGGGCCCGCCGTCCTCATCGAGCGGCGTGGGAACGCAGAGGACCACGGTGTCAGCGCCGGCCACAGCCTCCTCGTCCGTGGTCGCGACGAAGCCGGCACGCAGCATCTGCGCCACGTCGTCGTCGGAGATGTCGTCGACGTGGGAGCGACCGGCCATCAGCCCTTCGACGACGGCCGACGAGATGTCGAAGCCGACGACACGGAGGCCGGATCGGCAGGCTTCCCGGACCAGTGGCAGGCCGACATAGCCAAGCCCGACGACAACGAGGTCACACACGTTCGGGACTCTAAGTGCGTACGCGCCGCCGACGCGGCCGTTTGGACAGGTCACAGTGGAGATTTAAGAAAAAGTTACCATCTTGGCCGCCTCCTCGACGCCGGTTCGGTTCCCGCCGGACCAGGCGTGGAGGCGACGACCCCGGGGCGGACGTCGCGTTCGGGCCGAGACAGCAGATCTCCACGCGACCGAGTCTTCCAGGCCATACCCGACCTCCCACCCAGCACCCCTCACGTGGCGGTCCCGGGCACGCGACTGCGTCTCGCACGCGCGCCGCTGGTTACGGAGCGAGCCGCAGCGACTCGTCGACGTAGGCGGCGAACCGCTGCCTCGCCTTCTCGGCGTGGCCGTACGAGAGGTCGACCCACGCCTCGACGACTTGGGTGGGGTCGAAGCGGCGGGCCACCTCCTCCTTGGCCTGCTGCGACCGCTCCTCCCACACCGCTGGGTCGGCGCTCTCGAGCACCTTGGCCACCGCGTCGTCGAGGGACGCGCTGACGTTCTCGGCGCCGTAGGCCTCGGCGGCGCCCTCCCAGCCGCGGATCACCGGCACCGCGCCCGAGCCCATGCCCTCGCACAACGCCACGTGCGAGCCCTCGACGTCGGAGAGGGAGAGGATGTGGCCCACCTTGCGGAACCAGGCGGCCATGTCGCGCCCGAAGGCGTCGAAGACCACGGCACCCCGCAGCAGCGGATCCTTCTCCACCCGCTCCAACGCCCGCTGGACCTGGCGACGCTCCTCCGCCGACTCCCACGACGGTGGGTGCGCCCAGCCCATCTGAGAACGCACCAGCAGGCTGAACCGCGGATCCTCCCGGCGGATCGCCGCCAGCAGGTCCAGGGCGAGGTCGAACCGCTTGAGGCTCGGCACGATCCCGACCATCCCGAGAGTGAAGCGGGCGTCGGGATACTTCGGCCGGTCCAGGTTCGCCAGGTCGGTGTAGTTGGGGATGTAGACCAGCTTGTCGGCCGGCCAGCCGAGCTCGTCGCGAATCCGGCGACCCATGTGGGGCGCGATGTAGACGACCGCGTCCACCGCGTCGATGTCGATCTGGCGAGGGTAGGCGCTCTCGATCTCGAACCGGTGCAGACGTACCACGAGGTACTGGTCGGGCCGTTTGACCTTGGACAGCCAGACCGCGTTCGGCCGCGCCCACTCGGCGACGAGAGTCTGCGCGGAGCGCGCGAGGTTCTCGGTGATCCCGTCGTTCTTGGCGCTGGCGCTGCGCCACTCGTCCACCACGAGGTCGAAGTCGGGTCGCTCACCCAAGACGCGGGCGAGGTCCCGCATGAACTTCATGTCGTACCCGAAGACCCGGACCCGCAGGGGCGAGGCGCCCGCCGGCACCTGGTCAGCGGGGGGAGGCAGTGCCGCGAGCAGCCGTCGGACGCCCGCGGCCTGCGCCGAGGCGCTCCAGTCGGGCGCGGACCCGCCGGTCGCGCGGTCGGGTGTGGCGCCCCACGTGTCGCGTTCCGGTGGCAACCAGGGCCCGCCCTCACCGCGGAGCCGCGCCACCGCCCACGAGTACTCGGTGGGCGTCGGCTCGTCGAGCAGCCGCCGCCACAGCAGCAGGTGCGAGGGGATGTCGGTCGGGTGGACGTCGAGCGTCGGGGGACGCTTCTCCGGGTCGACTCCTGCAGGCGTTCCCCCACCGCAGGTCGGGCAGGCACGGTCTGACGCGAGGGGCGGCAGAACCACCGTGCGCACGGGTCCGGCGACCCGCTCGAGGATGCCAGCGGCGTCCAGACTGTCGGTGACGAGCCCGCCGATCTCCGACACCGCCTCACGCAGCGGACCAGCCCACGTGACCGGCTCACCGGGCGCGGACCGCTCCGGCGGGATGGCGAGCAGCCAGACGACCCCCGCCGGCACACCCGACCGGACAGCGGCGAGGGCGCCCTCGGGCGATTCGGCGAGCACCAGCCGCGCCCTCGTCAGACCACGCAGGCGGGGGTCCGACTCCGACGGCGGACTGACTCTCACCGTGTCCTGGACACCCGACGGAGGCGGCACCGATCGGGGCATTCGGTCGGCGACCCGGGCCTCGAGCTCCCGCCCTACCCGACCCGCGGCCGCCCGCACCCGACGGCCCGCCGTCACGACACCGGCTCGAGCGACACGGCCCATGAACTGGAGCGCGAGCACGGCTGTCGACTGCTCACGCGCCGGACGCCGCGTGTGGGACGGCGGCGGGGCGGGACGTTCCGGTTGTTCCCGCTCAAGCGGCGACCACGGGATCTCCCGCACGTCCAGGCCGGCCTCGGCGAATGCCGCGTGGACACTCGCCCGCCAGCAGCACACGCCTGGCCACGCCGGCCACCTCTCCTCACGGAGGAGAACGACGGTGTTCGTCCCGACCGGCGTGCCGGTCTCCTGGTCTTCGGTCATGCCAACCTGATGGACGCCGTGAGGCGTGTCGTCGACCACGAAAAAGGCAGCATAGGGACGAATGCGTCCGATGCTGAACACCCACCACGGACCGCACCCGAGCCGTCCGTCATCGCGTCGCTCCGTTACGTTCCCGTCTCGAACGCGTCTGACCCGGGTCAGGATGGTCCTACCGTCCAGGCGTCGCGGCCACGGTCCGGCATCGCGGGACAGAGGTGTGACCGGTGAGCTGGGTGCGAGCGCGCGGAGAGTGAGACGGGAGGTCGTCGGGTGAGGAGGCTCCGGACGGCGAGACTCCGACACGAGGCACACGAGCTCGCCCGTCGCCTGACCGGGGGCGTCACCGTCCGGATGACGCGCTGGGACACCGTCGAGGTCTCGCCGACCCACGGTCTCCGCCCGCGCCGCTACCGGCTGGACGACCCCCAGGCACGCCGGCCGGTCCACGCGGAGGTCCTCCGGCTCGATCTTCCCGACGCCGCCTGTCTGGAACGTCTCGCCGGGTCGTGCCTGCTGCACGGGCACGTCCGGGAGGTCTCGCTGCGCATCGCGACCATGCCGACCTGGCTGCGCGGCGGACTCCGACCGCGTGGTTTGGCGCGCGACACGACCGCGGTCAGCTGGCGAGCGGTGGGCTCCCGCCTCGAGGTTCGCCTGCGGTGGAAGAGCCGGCGCAGTGTCGGCGACGCGCTCGACGAGCTCTGTACGACCGTCCTGCGGCCTCGACGGTGGGAGCAGACCGGTGGGGTCGTCCCCACCGTCGACCGCACCGCCTGGGTGCGGGGATCCTCGACCTGGCCTCACGGCGTCCTCGGCGATCCACCGCTGGACACCAGCGGCCCCTTCCCACCGCTCACGACTCGGACCGTGGAGTTTCGCTGGCCGCTCGTGACCGCGCTGGCCAACCCGCACGGACGGCGGCTGGTCGGGACGGCGCGGCGCTACTCGCTGCGCCCTGACGGCGACGGGGTGGTGCTGTGGACCGAGGCCGGTGACCGGGTGCTGTCCTTCCACCCGCGCGGCTCGGTCGAGCAGACGCTGGTCTCGCCGCGGTGGGACAAGTACGCGGTGGTCTCCCTCGCGGACGACCTTCCGGACACGCCGTTCGTCGACCACGTGCTGGCCGGCCTCGCCGCCTGCGGGGTCGTCATGACCTCCCCGAGCGCGGCCGTCCGCGACCGGCTGGCCCACCGTGGCCACGTCGTGGTCGACGACCCGTCCACGGTCGATGGTCCGTCCGGCTACCAGGTGAGCGTGGCGGCGGCCCGGAACGCTGCGATCCGCCACGACCCCGCGCTCCGCCACACACCATTGGCCCGACTCGCCGCCGTCGGCGGCACCGGCTCGAACGGAACCGGGTCGAACGGAGAGGCGACGCCGCTGAGCCTGCCGACCGTCTCCGTCCTCATCGCCAGCAAGCGACCCACCGACGTGATGACCTGCGTCCGGGACCTCGCCGCTCAGACCTACCCGACCTTCGAGGTCCTCCTCGGGACCCACGGCTACACGCTCGACGAGGCCACCGTCGCCGACCTCCGGGCGCACCTTCCGGTCCCCCTGCGGGTGGTCGACGTCCCCGCCGACCGCACGCTCGGGGAGGTCCTCGGCACCCTGTCCCGGCGCGCTGACGGGGAGCTGCTCGCCAAAGTCGACGACGACGACCGGTACGGCCCCGACCACCTCACGGACCTGGTCGTCGCCACCCGCACCTCGGGCGCGGACCTCGTCGCGAAGGCAGCCCGCTTCGTCCACCTCGTCGGCGAGGGCACCACCGTCGACCGGACGTGGGCCGCCGTGGAGGCCTACGACGTCACCCCGGCGGGCGGAACGATGCTTCTGTCGCGCGGCGTCCTCCAGGCGGCCGGCGGATGGAGCACCTCACCCCGGCACGTCGACGCCGACCTGCTCGCCCGCGTCCGCTCGATCGGCGGGACCATCTATCGCACGCACGGCCTCGGATACGTCTACGTCCGACACGGCGGCGAGCACACCTGGCAGGCTGACCACGCACAGCTCCTCGACGACGGCGACGTGCGCTACGACGGACTCCCGGAGGCGATCCTCACGCCATGAGCCTTGCGGACCAGTGGACCAAGAAGCTGACCGACACCGTGGTCGCCGTCGCCCGCCAGCGCCTCTCGCCCCAGGCGAAGCGACGGATCCGGCGAGTCCAACAGCTGGTCCTCGGCCAGCACACCGCTCGGATCACGCGCGCTGGGCTGGCCGCGGCACGGGCCTGCCTGGGCTCGGGTGACTACGAGCGCGCGGCGGAGCACGTCGCCGCCGTCTTGCGACGTAACCCCGACGACCCCCGCGCCCTCGATGTGGCGTCGCGGGTCGCGATCAAGCGGGGCTGCTACACCGAGGCCACCGTGCATGCCCTCCATCGGGTCGAACGCACCCAAGACCCGGTGCACTGGAGCTCGGCTCGCAAACTCACCGGCCGGATCCGGGAGACCGATGCCCGGTGGCGGCCCGTCCTCGCGACGGCGCCTCCCCCGCCCGCCCCTCTCGGCAGGCGCGTCCTCTACCTGGCCAAGGAGTCCCGCCCCTTCCTCCACAACGGCTTCTGCACGAGGTCGCACGAGTCGCTGCAGGCGCTCACCCGAGCCGGCTGGGACGTCTTCGGCGTGACCATGCCCGGGTTCCCCGGCGTCCTGGGCGTCGAGCAGGCGCCCGAGCGCAGCGTCGTCGAGGAGGTCACCTACCACCACCTGCTGCCGAACGCCGGCAAGCAGCTGCTCACGCTCGCGCACGACGAGTACGTCGAGCTGACCACCCGCATGCTCGCCGCCGTCGTGGCACGGGAACGCCCGGCACTCCTCCACGTCGCCTCGGGACACCGTGGCTTCGAGTCGGCACTCGCCGGCCAGGCGGTCGCCCGGTGGGCAGGCATTCCCTGGCTGTACGAGGTGCGCAGCTTCTTCGAGGCCACCTGGACCGACGACCCCCGCTACGCCGAGCGGGGCGAGTACTACGAGCGTCGGTTCGCGACCGAGACCCGCATGATGGAGGCGGCGGATCTCGTGATCACGCTGTCCGGACCCATGCGGGACGAGATCGTCGGGCGTCACGGAATCCCCGCTGACAAGGTGCGGGTGGTGCCCAACGCCGTGGACCTCACACGGTTCGTCCCGCGTGAGCGAGACGTCACGCGGCGCCGCGAGCTCGGCCTCGCGGACACCTTCACCCTCGGGTACGTGAGCAACCTGTCCCATCCGCGCGAAGGGCAGGAGGTCCTCATCGAGGCCGTGGCGAAGCTCCGCGCGCGGGGACGGGCTGTCACCGGGCTGCTCGTGGGGGACGGCCACCGCCGAGCTGAGCTGGAGCGCCTGGCCCAGAAGCTCGGTGTGGCCCGCTTCGTGCGCTTCACCGGCAATGTGCCGTTCGAGACCGTCGCGGAGTACTACGCGCAGATCGACCTGTTCGTCGTGCCCCGGGTCGATGACCGTGCCGCCCGGATGGTCTCACCGATGAAGCCGTTCGAGGCGATGGCGATGCGGGTGCCGCTCCTCGTGGCCGATCTCCCGGCGCTGGTCGAGATCATCGGCACCGACCAGCGCGGGCACTCCTTCCGGGCCGGCGACCCCGAGGCGCTCGCCGCGGCGGCCGAGCGGCTGATGGACGCCGAGGCCGAGCGGCACCGGTTGGTCGACGAGGCGGCCCGCTGGGTCGCCGCGGAGCGGTCCTGGTCCGCGGTGGCGCGGGCGTTCGGCGCCGCCTACGACGACCTGCTGGCCCGAGGTGGCAAGGCGGCGGCCGAGCGGCTCGCCGGGGGCGTGGACGGACTCGAGTCCTTGCCATCCATCGCATCGTCGACGCCGCCCGCCGTCGACGCCGAGGGCACCCCGGCACCACCCTCCGCGGACGACGGCCAGGCGACGGAAGGGGCACCATGCTGATCACCCGACGGTTGGGCTACGAGCCCTCGCTGGCGCTCGACGACGCGCTCCGCGCCCTCTCGGCCATGGACTGGTCGCGGGCCGGTGCCGGCCTGCTCGCGTACTACCCCGTGGTGCGGGGCAACCCCTTCCAGGCGATGCTGTACTCCCAGCTCGGCGACGCCGGGCTGACACCGGTGCCGACGTACGACCCCGACACCACCCTCCGTCTCGCCCGCGCGGTCGCTGGGAGCGGCCTCCACCTCGTGGTCCACGTCCACTGGCTCAATGTCGTCATGGCCAAGGCCGCCGACGAGGCCGATGCCCGCGACCGACTCAAGCGGTACCTCGACCAGCTGAGCCAGCTCAAGGAGCAGGGCGCCCGCATCCTGTGGACGGTCCACAACGTCCTCCCCCACGAGACCCGCTTCGAGCGGTTGGAGGCGGAGCTCCGACAGGGTGTGGTGAACCTCGCCGAGCGTGTCCACGTCATGAGCCCGCGGACCCGCGAGCTCGTCTCCCCGTGGTTCGACATTCCCGAGGAGAAACTGCTCGCCGTTCCCCACCCGGCCTACCACGACGTCTATCCCTCGTGGATGACCAAACAGCAGGCCCGGCTCGAACTGGGCATGCCGCCCGACGTCACCGCGTTCGCGCTCGTCGGACGCGTCCAGCCCTACAAGGGGCTGACCGAGCTCCTCGACGCGTTCGACCGTCTGTGCGAGCGCGAGCCCGGTCGCTACGCGCTGATCGTGGCCGGACCCACCAACCAGGAGGAGGAGACTCGCGCCTTCCGCGAGCGGGTGCTCACCCATCCGGCCGTGTACGCCGCGCTGCGTAAGATTCCCGACGACGAGATGCAGGTCTACCTTCGTGCCGCCGACGTCGCGGTCTTCCCGTACCGTCGGTCGCTTAACTCCGGCGCCCTGGCGTTGGCGTTAACGTTCGGGCTTCCGGTCGTCCTCCGCGAGGACTCGGGTGAGGCGGCGCGAGTCAGCCCGTCCTACGCCCTGCGATACGACGGCGACGACCCAGACGGCCTGCTCACCGCGTTGGCGCAAGCGAGGAGCCTGGTGACCCCACGCGCTCGTGCCGCCGCCCTCGGAGCGGCCGCACGCATCTCCCCGTCGCGGGTGTCGCGCGCCTTCGCGGCCGCCGTCCGCGCATGGCTCGACAGTGGAGGTTCACACCCGTGACCGTCGTCCACATCACAGGGGCGCGTCCCAACTTCCCCAAAGCGGCGCCCGTCCTCTCCGCGCTGACGTCCCTGGGCGTCCGACAGCAGTTGGTCCATACCGGACAGCACTACGACGACAAACTGTCCGACATCTTCTTCCGGGAGCTGGAGCTGCCGCGTCCCGACGTCAACCTCGGTGTGGGATCGGGGTCCCACGCCACCCAGACGGCCGCGGTGATGACCGCGCTGGAGGAGCGGTTCCTCGCCGAGCGCCC